>NZ_JAZFNF010000002.1:0-636664 GCF_050586165.1 Rhodococcus sp. 24CO
GTTGCCGGCGGGGTTCTGATCAACAACACGGTCACGGGTACTGCGAAGCCGCCGACTGGTCCGGAGATCACTCCTCCCCCGGTCACGACCGAGCACCCTGTGGTGTCTCCGAAGATCGCTGTGGTGAAGTCTTCTGATCCGGCTTCGGGTTCGGATGTTGTTGCCGGTCAGGACATCAAGTACACGCTCACGTTCTCGAACACCGGTAACGGTGCGGGTGAGGTCGCGCACTTCGATGATCTGCGTGGTCTGCTCGACGATGCTGATCTGGTCGCCGACAGCTTGACTGCTCAGGCTCCGTTGACTGCTGCGATGGTCGGCACGGATGGTTTCTCGGTGACGGGAACCCTCGCGGCCGGCGAAAGCAAGACGGTGACGTACACCGTCAAGGTCAAGGCTGATGCCGATCGCGTTGCGGCGAATGCCGACAACACGGTGCTCAACTTCGTTGTTCCGGGTACGACTCCTCCGGTTGATCCTCCGGAGGTGTGTGATCCGGCGACACAGCTGTGCACGACGCATCCGGTGAAGGTTCCGGGGTTCACGGTCGCGAAGACTGCGGATCCGGCCTCGGGTACGAATGTTGCTGCTGGTCAGACGATCACGTACACGGTGACGGGTGCGAATACGGGTAACACGACTCTTGATCCGGTGGTGTTGACCGATGATCTGTCGAAGGTTCTCGACAACGCCGTGTTGGTGGACGGCTCGCTCAAGGCAACTGTCGACGGTGTCGACGGTGCTGCTCCGAGCCTCGAGGGCACCACGCTTTCGTGGACCGGTGCACTCGAAGCGGGTAAGTCGGTTGTCCTGACCTATCAGGTGAAGATCAACGACGGTGTTGCCGGCGGCGTTCTGGTCAACAACACGGTCACGGGTACTGCGAAGCCGCCGACTGGTCCGGAGATCACTCCTCCGCCGGTGACGACCGAGCATCCGGTGAAGGTTCCGGGTTTCACGGTCGCGAAGACTGCGGATCCGGTGTCGGGTACGAATGTTGCTGCTGGTCAGACGATCACGTACTCGGTGACGGGTGCGAATACGGGTAACACGACTCTTGATCCGGTGGTGTTGACCGATGATCTGTCGAAGGTTCTCGACAACGCCGTGTTGGTGGACGGTTCGCTCAAGGCGACGGTCGACGGTGTCGACGGTGCTGCTCCGAGCCTCTCGGGTACGACGCTTTCGTGGACGGGTGTTCTCGAAGCGGGTAAGTCGGTTGTCCTGACCTATCAGGTGAAGATCAACGACGGTGTTGCCGGCGGGGTTCTGATCAACAACACGGTCACGGGTACTGCGAAGCCGCCGACTGGTCCGGAGATCACTCCTCCGCCGGTCACGACCGAGCACCCGGTGGTGTCTCCGAAGATCGCTGTGGTGAAGTCTTCTGATCCGGCTTCGGGTTCGGATGTTGTTGCCGGTCAGGACATCAAGTACACGCTCACGTTCTCGAACACCGGTAACGGTGCGGGTGAGGTCGCGCACTTCGATGATCTGCGTGGTCTGCTCGACGATGCTGATCTGGTCGCCGACAGCTTGACTGCTCAGGCTCCGTTGACTGCTGCGATGGTCGGCACGGATGGTTTCTCGGTGACGGGAACCCTCGCGGCCGGCGAAAGCAAGACGGTGACGTACACCGTCAAGGTCAAGGCTGATGCCGATCGCGTTGCGGCGAATGCCGACAACACGGTGCTCAACTTCGTTGTTCCGGGTACGACTCCTCCGGTTGATCCTCCGGAGGTGTGTGATCCGGTGACGCAGCTGTGCACGACGCATCCGGTGAAGGTTCCGGGTTTCACGGTCGCGAAGACTGCGGATCCGGTGTCGGGTACGAATGTTGCTGCTGGTCAGACGATCACGTACTCGGTGACGGGTGCGAATACGGGTAACACGACTCTTGATCCGGTGGTGTTGACCGATGATCTGTCGAAGGTTCTCGACAACGCCGTGTTGGTGGACGGTTCGCTGAAGGCGAGCGTCGACGGTGCTCCTGCCGCTGATCCGACTCTATCGGGTACGACGCTTTCGTGGACGGGTGTTCTCGAAGCGGGTAAGTCGGTTGTCCTGACCTATCAGGTGAAGATCAACGACGGTGTTGCCGGCGGGGTTCTGATCAACAACACGGTCACGGGTACTGCGAAGCCGCCGACTGGTCCGGAGATCACTCCTCCCCCGGTCACGACCGAGCACCCGGTGGTGTCTCCGAAGATCGCTGTGGTGAAGTCTTCTGATCCGGCTTCGGGTTCGGATGTTGTTGCCGGTCAGGACATCAAGTACACGCTCACGTTCTCGAACACCGGTAACGGTGCGGGTGAGGTCGCGCACTTCGATGATCTGCGTGGTCTGCTCGACGATGCTGATCTGGTCGCCGACAGCTTGACTGCTCAGGCTCCGTTGACTGCTGCGATGGTCGGCACGGATGGTTTCTCGGTGACGGGAACCCTCGCGGCCGGCGAAAGCAAGACGGTGACGTACACCGTCAAGGTCAAGGCTGATGCCGATCGCGTTGCGGCGAATGCCGACAACACGGTGCTCAACTTCGTTGTTCCGGGTACGACTCCTCCGGTTGATCCTCCGGAGGTGTGTGATCCGGCGACGCAGCTGTGCACGACGCATCCGGTGAAGGTTCCGGGTTTCACGGTCGCGAAGACTGCGGATCCGGCCTCGGGTACGAATGTTGCTGCTGGTCAGACGATCACGTACACGGTGACGGGTGCGAATACGGGTAACACGACTCTTGATCCGGTGGTGTTGACCGATGATCTGTCGAAGGTTCTCGACAACGCCGTGTTGGTGGACGGCTCGCTCAAGGCAACTGTCGACGGTGTCGACGCGACTGCTCCGACCCTCTCGGGTACGACGTTGAGTTGGACTGGTGTTCTCGAAGCGGGTAAGTCGGTTGTCCTGACCTACCAGGTGAAGATCAACGACGGTGTTGCCGGCGGGGTTCTGATCAACAACACGGTCACGGGTACTGCGAAGCCGCCGACTGGTCCGGAGATCACTCCTCCGCCGGTGACGACCGAGCATCCGGTGAAGGTTCCGGGTTTCACGGTCGCGAAGACTGCGGATCCGGTCTCGGGTACCAATGTTGCTGCTGGTCAGACGATCACGTACTCGGTGACGGGTGCGAATACGGGTAACACGACTCTTGATCCGGTGGTGTTGACCGATGATCTGTCGAAGGTTCTCGACAACGCCGTGTTGGTGGACGGCTCGCTCAAGGCGACTGTCGACGGTGTCGACGCGACTGCTCCGAGCCTCTCGGGTACGACGCTTTCGTGGACCGGTGTTCTCGAAGCGGGTAAGTCGGTTGTCCTGACCTATCAGGTGAAGATCAACGACGGTGTTGCCGGCGGGGTTCTGATCAACAACACGGTCACGGGTACTGCGAAGCCGCCGACTGGTCCGGAGATCACTCCTCCCCCGGTCACGACCGAGCACCCTGTGGATGGCACTCCCGCAATTGAGGTACTGAAGTCCTCTGATCCGTCCACCACGAACCGTGTGGTTGGCGGCCAGGAGATCACGTACACGCTCACGTTCAAGAATGTGGGCACCGCGGATGGTGAGGTCAGCTTCTACGACGATCTGACCGATGTTCTCGACGATGCAGTAATGACGAAGGATCCGGCTACTACTTCCACGCTGGTTGTTTCGGGTGTTGTCGACAACGTCTTCACGGTCACCGGAAAGCTGGCCAAGGGTGAGACTGCGACAGTGACGTACACCGTCAAGGTCAATCCTGAGATCGGAACGTTGTCGGGTCCCGGATTCACTCCGGGAGTCCTGAACAACTACCTGGTGGTTGGTGGCGAGAACCCGCCGGTGGACTGTGTCCCGGGCGATGCTCTCTGCACCGAGCACCCGATAGATCCGCCGACGACCACCACTACGGTGCCGCCGACGACCACCACGACGCCGCCGGTCACGACGGAGCCTTGTGTTCCTCCGACGACGACCACGCGGATGGTTCCGACCACAACGGCTGCGACGACGACGGCTAGCGCGACCACTGCAGGTGATGCTGATGTCACAGGTGCGGAGGAATCCATCACCACGGAGGAGACCACCACAGAAGAAACCACGACAGAAGAAGTTGTCGTGGAAGAGATTGTGGATCCGTGTGGCGTGACGACAACGACGCCGCCGACGACGCCGGTCACGACGGACCCGCCGACCACGACGGTTCCGACCACGACGGTGCCGGTTACACCGACGATCATCATTCCCCCGATCGTCGTTGTTCCTCCGATCGTCATCCCGCCGACGGTTCCGGGTCAGCCGGTTCCGAGCACGGTTCCGGGACAGCCGAAGCCGCCGACAGCAACCCCGGGTCAGCCGGGTCAGCCGAAGTCGACGACGACTGCTCCTAAGGGTGGAACGATCGACTCGGGTGGTGGCGCTGGTGAGAGTGGCGTGAACACCACGTTGCTTGCAGCAGGCGGATTGGTTCTGCTGCTGGCGCTGGGAACGGGTGTTGTTCTCCTGACGCGTAAGCGTCGCGAGGATGGTGACAACTGATTCTCGTGAGAATCTGAGTTAAACGATGTGGGGCAGATCGCAGAGTATGCGATCTGCCCCACAGTCGTTTTCGTGGAGTGTTACGAGCCGATCCGAGAGCCGTCTTTCTTCCAGGCTGCAACTACCGACGGTCGCGGCTGCGAGGAGCCCCCGTCGGGCCAATGGGATGCGGGGCTTTCGATGCTGGCGTCGTCGGTCTCGCCGGGGTGCTGAACGCAGACGATGACGCGCTTCTCGTCCACGATGGGACCGCAGGTTTCGGCGCCGACGGGAACAGTGAGGAACTGCTTTGTCTCACCGCGGTTTTCACCTTCGAGGACAACGCTGAACAGTCCGTCGTTGGATTTCAGTGCATTACCGTCTGTCGAGATCCACAGGTTGCCGTGTGGGTCGAAGGCAAGGTTGTCCGGGCACGAGATGGGGCTGACCTTGCTCTTGTCGAATCCACCGAAGTAAGTATCGGCTGTGGCCGGATCTCCGCAGACGAGAAGAAGATTCCAGCCGAAGGTGGTGCCGGCGTGATCGTCGGCGATTTCGAGGACCTGGCCGTTCTTGTTGTTGTTCCGCGGGTTCGGCTCGTCGGCAGCGGCGCCGCCGTCGACTCCGCGCTTGGTGTTGTTGGTCAGAGCGACGTATACCTTGCCGCTCTTCGGGTTTGCCTCGAAGTCCTCGGGGCGGTCCATCTTCGTTGCCCCGACCTTGTCGCCGGCCTGGCGGGTGAAAACGGCTACCTCTTCGGCGCTCATGCCGTCGACCAGCGATTCACCCTTGCCGTCTTCGCCGGTCCGCAGGATGGCTACCCACTCGCCGGTTCCGTCGAACTTACCGTCCGACGGCAGCTTGCCGGTTCCGTCGATCTCGCCGGCGGAGTTTCCGCTGAGCTTTGCGACGTACAGCGTTCCGGCGTCGAGCAGGGTCATGTTGTGGCGCATGGCCGCTTGGCTCTTACCGTCCTGCATCTTTCGGCTGGAGACAAACTTGTACATGTAGTCGAAACGCTCGTCGTCACCGCTGTAGGCCACGACTGTGCCGTCGGACGTGATGAAGATGGTGGCAGCTTCGTGCTTGAAGCGGCCGAGTGCGGTGTGCTTGACGGGGGTCGAAGTCGGATCCCAGGGGTCGACCTCGACGACGTATCCGAAGCGGTTCACTTCGTTGGGTTCTGCCATCAGATCGAAGCGCTTGTCGAAGCGTTCCCACTTTCGTTCAGACGCACCACCGGCCAGGCCGTATCGCTTCAAACGTGGCGCGAGAATGGGATCGGTGACGGCCTCCGCATTGGCGAAGTACTGATTGAAGTTTTCTTCGCCGGAAAGCACGGTGCCCCAGGGGGTTACGCCGCCGGCGCAGTTGTTGAGCGTGCCCAGTACCTTGGTGCCGGTCGGATCGGCGCTGGTCTTGAGGAAATCGCTGCCTGCAGCAGGCCCAGTGACAAGGAATTCGGTTGTCGCGGTGATACGACGGTTGTTGGCGCCGATTTCGGGAACCAGCTTGCCGGACCCGGAGTCGCCCTTCACCTGTACGACGGACAGTCCGTGGCTGGCGAGACCGATCTTGACCTGTTCCTCGGTGGGGTTCTCGGCGTCGTAGCCGCGGAACATCGCCGGTTCGGTGGAGTACTCGTGATTGACGACGAGGAGATACGTGTTCGGCTGTCCCTCGACGGGCAGGAGGCCGGCGAAGTCGTTGTTGAATCCGAACTGCAGCGCCTGTGCTGCCGCGGTCTGGTTCTCGAAGTCGAAGGCCGGTGCTCCGGCGAGAACCGCGTCGCCCCAGCGGATGACGACGCTCTGTTCGTACCCTTCCGGGACGGTAATCGCATCCGCTTTGTTGGGGGCGACGGCGGTGAAGTTCGTGCCGGCCGGCGTAGTGCCGACGCCACCGTCGCTGCTGCCTGCCGAGCCGGTTCCGGGCGCGGCTTCCGCTGTTCCGTCCGAGCAACCGGCGAGTGCACTTCCCGCTCCGACGGCCAGCACTGCCATGCCACTGCCGCGCAACATACCGCGTCGGCTCAGGGCAGCGCGGGCGATATCGCGGAAGTACGCACCTTCCGAGGTGTTGGGCACCTCGTGCGAGCAGGCGTTTCCACATTTGTACTGGCAGGTGATCGACGCGCGTGAGGACACACCGTCGTGTTTGACAAACAGTGCCAAAGGCTTGATAGCCACCGTGAACTCCCGAAATTCGTTGAATGGTCTCGGGAACCGTAGAAGCCGTAAGCGAGGGTAAAGGAACGTAACAATGAACGGCAAAACAACGAGGCGACCCTTACCTGTAATTCATGAGGCGTCCCCGCGGGGACGCCTCATGACATTTGTCATCGCCGATCCGTGACGGTGTCACCGCAGGTGATGACGCTCTGCACTGTTTTTGGCTCAGACTTCCCGCGAGGCTTGGAGGCATGAGAGAACCACACGAGGGAAGCCTCCTGACGGACCTGATGGACATCGGACCAGCACCCACGATGGGCCGCGAACTTGTTGTGATCGTCGTGAATATCGCGATCATCGGAGTGGTGTTCGCGATCATCGGTTCCAATCCCGTGTTCTGGATTCTTGTTGCCGCTCTCGCTGTCTACGTGGGTATCCGATTCGCCATCGGTTTGCGTGGCTGGAACCGATCGGAGATGCGACGATGAAGGGCGATCCGGTTATCGAGGTTGACGGCATGTCCCGGCGTTACGGCTCCGGAAAGGATGCGTTCTACGCGGTCCGCGATCTGGAACTGACTGTCGCGGAAGGGCAGCTGTTCGGACTGCTCGGAACAAACGGGGCCGGAAAGACATCCAGTCTCGAAGTAATCCAAGGACTTTCGCGGGCAACGGACGGATCGGTGCGCGTTCTGGGTATGGATCCGGTACGGGAGCGGCGAGAACTCCGTCCGAGCTTGGGCATCATGCTCCAAAAGGGCGGCCTCCCTCAAGATCTCACAGCTCGCGAGAGTCTGTCGATGTGGGCTGGAACCTGCTCGAATCCCCTGCCGGTCGACGAGGTGCTCGAGCGCGTCGACATGCGGGATCGCGGTGACACCCGCGTGAAGTTCCTCTCGGGCGGCGAAGCGCGTCGACTCGACTTGGCTTGTGCCATTATCGGTCAACCGCTCGTGCTGTTCCTGGACGAGCCGACGACTGGTCTTGACCCCGAAAGTCGGCGTAATACTTGGCAATTGATCGCGGAGTTGAAGGCGTCTGGCGTCACCATTATGTTGACGACGCATTATCTGGACGAGGCCGAGTCGTTGTGTGATCAGTTGGCGATCATGCACCGAGGAACTGTAGTGCGCAGTGGAACGGTTGCCGAGGTGGTTGCGGATCATCCCGCGCAGATCAAGGTGCGCAGGCCGAATCTCCTGCTTCCGAACCTACCTGGTGCCGAGATGCGCGTCGAAGGTGACGATGTAGTCATCACTACTGCCACTGTGCAGGAGACGCTCACCGATCTCCTCATCTGGGCTCAGCACAACAATGTGACCTTGTCGGGGCTGGATGCGCGGGCGGCATCGCTCGAGACCGTATTTCTGTCCATAGCAGATCAATTCGACCATCACGTCAAACTCGAAGGGGCATCGACATGAACCGCATAGCAACTCTCTCCCGTGCGGAGTTCACCCTTTTGGGCCGAAACCGTCTGTTGCTCTTCAACGCTATAGTCTTGCCATTGATCTTCCCGATCGGAATCCTGATTCTCTCGCGCGAAGACGGTCTATCCGATACAGCGGTGGCGTCGGGGCTCGAGGTTTTTGCTCTTTTCCTGCTCGTCTTTGTCGTGTTCTACAACTTGCTGTCGGTGTATTCGACGCGGCGCGATGAACTGGTGCTCAAGCGTCTGCGTACCGGGGAGTGCAGTGACGCCGAGATCCTGGCCGGCCCTGCAGTGCCGTCATGGGTGTTGACGGGCCTGCTGACAGTGGTTGTCGGTATCGCCGTGGTGGTTCTGGGTGGACGTGTGCCGGTCAATCCCGTACTGGTGCTGGTGGCGTTCATCGGTGGCGCCACAGTGTTCACGGCGTTGGCGCTCATCACCTCCGCGGTAACACGCAATGCCGAAGCCGCGCAGATCACGTGCATGCCGATCCTCATTCTGGCAACTGCGGGAATGTCGAGCATCAGAAATGTCGTGCCGGACAACATCGCTCGTGTCCTCGATTTCACACCGATGGCTGCGGTTCTCGATCTTGTGAATCTGGGGTGGGTAGGGCGTACGTCGTCCGAACTGGCCGATGAAGGCGCCGCGGCGGCGAGTTTTGCGGACACTTTCGTATCTGCCGGTCAACCCCTGTTGGTTCTGGTTGCGTGGATCGTCGGGTCGGTCCTGATCGCGAACGTGCACTTCCGCTGGGAACCACGTTCCTAGAACTCTGAGAAGGTAGTAGGCATGATTGCGGAGAGCTTCGGACGCTGGAATCCGACCCGAACATGGCGAACGGCGTCCAGCGTCGACAAGGTTCGCCTGTACACACGGCAGTCGTTCTTTGTCCTCGGGATCGTCTTCGGAATATTCGGCGGTATCACCGAAGTGGCGATGCAGCGCTACCTCGGAGCGCTCTTTCTTGTGATCAGCGCAGTCGCTGCCGTTGTGGCCGTGGATCGGATCCCCGAATTAGGTGGTACCAGGACCGCATCGGTGAATGTGCCACTGGTGGTCATGACCGTTGCGGCGATCTGCTGCGCGGTTATCGCCCTACCCGCTGACGACGCGGGGCAAGGTCCGTACTTCTGGCTGGCGATGATCGTCCCGGTGCCGTTTGCGGCATTGGTGTCGTGGCGATGGGTAATGCTGGGAGCGGCTGGAGCTGCCGGCGTGTGTGTGCTTGCCGGGCGACCCGCGATCGGCATCCTGGTGGCATGTGTAGCGGGTTTCATGACCGTCACAGTGCAGCTGTCGGTATGGCTTTTGCGGATGGTCACCGAACTCGACGAGGCACGCGGCGCTGCGGCCGCACTGTCGGTAGCCGAAGAGCGCCTGCGCTTTTCGCGTGACCTACATGACGTAGTGGGGCGTGCGCTGTCGGCAATCGCGGTGAAAAGTGATCTGGCAGCTACATTATCGCGTCGCGGCGACGATCGCGCCGCCCAGCAGATGGACGAAGTGCGTGATCTGGCACAGGAATCTCTCGCGGAGGCACGGGAGTTGGTGCGCGGCTACCGATCCATTGCACTGGCGTCGGAGCTGGCGGGTGCGCGAGCGCTGCTCGAAGCGGCGGGAATCACCACTGACATACGCGGGTCCGCAGATGCCCTGCCCATCGAGTTGGCCGAAACCGCAGCGTGGGTCGTCCGTGAAGGTGTGACGAACATACTGCGTCATTCTTCCGCGCAACAGGCAGCGATCGAAGTGAGCAGTGAATCCGTGTCGATAACCAACGACGGTGCAGTGCAACAACGAACAAGTGACGGTACCGGTGTGAATGGGCTACGTGAACGCGTCGTCGCTGTTGGTGGCATCCTCGAGGTCATCTACGGTGAAGGGACCTTCACACTGACGGCACATTTTTCCTCCCCGATTAAGGAGTCTCGGTGACCGAGCCGATCAAGGTATTGCTTGCCGACGACGAAAATCTCATTCGATCCGCACTTGCGATGATGCTCTCGCTCGAGGACGACATAGTTGTTGTGGCGGAAGCAGAATCAGGAGAGTCGACCGTTGTCGCGGCGTCGGAACTGCAGCCGGACGTTGCTGTTCTGGATCTGCAGATGGCCGGTATCGACGGGATCGAAACCGCGCAGCGGATCGCACAATTCGTGCCGGGGTGTGCGTCGATCATCGTGACCAGTCACGGCCGTCCGGGCTACCTGAAGAAGGCGCTCGCGGCCGGTGTCCGGGGATTCCTTCCCAAGACGACCTCTGCAACGACCCTCGCGGAAGTGGTCCGCAGCGTTCACGCCGGCGGACGATACGTCGACCCGTCGCTGGCAGCCGAAGCCATCGGCGCGGGCGATTCACCGCTGACACCGCGGGAAGCGGATGTGCTCGAGTACGCGGCCGACGGTGCATCCATCGAAGAGATCGCGTCCCGCGCACACCTGTCGGCGGGGACCACACGCAATTACTTGTCTTCAGCCGTCACCAAACTCGGTGCGGCCAATCGGCACGAAGCTGCAGTGATCGCTCGCCGACAGGGGTGGATCTAGGCCCGGTCCGCGATGTACAGGCCGAGCAAACTCGAACACCAACGAGTATCTCGACTGCTACTGTGGCGCCGCATGTTTCGTCTCTTAAAGCTAAGACGAGGAGGAGCTGGAGACTTTCGTCTCCAGCTCCTCCTCGGACCTACGAACGCCGCACGTGGCTAAAAGAACGCGCTACTGCACAACTTTCTCAGCGATCTGCGAAATCGGCCGCAGTGCTCGAATCATGACCCTGGAAGTCCAAAGTGCTTATACCCGCGGCTTTAGCTTGCGATTTACTGACCTTCGCCTGCAAATTGGAAAACGGGGTACCTTTGGTTGCACGGTTGTGGCGGCGCGCAGCACGACCGGGCCGCGAATCGACCAGGCGCATGGTACGGACAGCCACGCTCGCACCGACGCCGGCAATTCGGGAATAGCGCTTCAACTGCCTGTGCGTGTACCCGAGTTGCGCCAGCACACGATCAGAGACCGGCGAGCCACAGACGTAATGGAAGTAGCCCGCAACAGCAGGCAAGACCAACCGCGACCCTATGAACCGACCCACCACAGAGTCCTGCCGCACGTAGCTCTTGACAAGTGACTTCGAGAACGTCGACGACAGCTCCGTCGCCCACCGTGAGCTCTCTCGGCCGTAGGTGGACAAGATGAAGTCGAACATCTCGTTCGCCTCGTCACCGTTTCGGGGGATGAGGCTTTCGGGAACACCGAACACGTAAGCCGTATACGACCAGAACATCGCGACGGCGTCGATGTCGGCGACAGTGTGGTTGTAGCCGAGACGATTGTCGATCAGCAAATTGATTGTGCTGTAGGCAGGCACACCCAAAGCCATATCCGCTGCCGAGATCGGGTTCCCGTGCGTACGGTACGAGTCCGGACCCCATCGCTTGGAAAGATTGGCTCGGACCAGTCCGTGCATGAAACGCACACGCACGTTGGTCTTGAAGCCGTCCGAGAACCGGTCACTCGAACCCGGACGAGACACAGCGCGGAAGAACTCGTTCGTTTCCACTGCACGGCGGTAAAAGTCACGAACAAAACGGCCGGTAGCACCTGTCGCACTACTCACACCGGTGCCCTGTGCAGTCATGACGACGTTGACGAGCATGCCACCGAGGCCGCCGAACACCGTCTGGTTTGCCAGAGCAACTCGGCCCTTCTCGTACATGTCGGCATCGAACCAGTCCGGTTTGCGATCGAGATGTGCGAACAGGTCGGCGATCTCCCGAGGCGGATGCTGCACCGCGTCGATGCCCTCGTCGAGTGCTTGATCGATGATCTTGCGAACATCGCCGACATTTGTTGCGAGAGCGAGTTTTACGACCGGGTCAATGAACTCGTCACCCTGCCAGAAGTGATCTGCCAGCCTCTCGGTGAGAGGTGTCATTGCAGGCTGCGGTGCGACGTCGCGCCACGCTCCCAGGACACGCTTCCGCAGTTCGAACCAGTCCGGGCTCGAGGCGACGCGAGCTGGGGCGGGCCTCAAGTCCATACCGGGGCGGTAGTAGTAGTCGTAGGGATGCACTTCCAGGCCGGAGCCCTGAACATCGAGGGTATCTGTCATCAAATTTCCTTTCTCACAATCAGTTTCGCCAACGAAGCGCCAGGTGGTCTGTTTCGGGACGACCTGGACGTCCCTCAGTTGGGCAGGCGGTCAGCACTGACGTAAACCGACTTGTATTCGGTGTAATTCTCGAGCGCTTCGGGCCCGAACTCGCGGCCGATGCCGCTGTCCTTCATGCCGCCGAATGGGGCCATCAAGTCGGTGCTGTAGTAGTTGACACCGAATGTGCCGGTTCGGACGCGCCGGGCGATCTCGATGCCGCGGTCTTCGTCGGCTGTCCACACGGAACCGGCAAGGCCGTAGTTGCTGTCATTGGCGATGGCGTCGTCCTCGCCGTCGTACGGCATCACGGCAATCACGGGGCCGAAGATTTCCTCGCGCGCAATCACGTTCTTGTTGTCGACGTCGGCGAAGACGGTGGGTTCGACGTACCATCCCCGGTCGCCGGCCGAGGACGGGCGACCGCCACCGGTCACCAGGCGCGCGTCGCTGGTGCGACCGGCCTCGATGTAGCCGAGCACCCGTTCGAGGTGACGCTCGCTTGCCATCGGTCCGCAGGTCACTGCCGGATCGAGTGGATTGCCGACGACGAGTTCTGCAGCATACGTCGCCACCGCATCGACAACCTCGTCGTAACGGCTGCGGGGAGCGAGGATCCGAGCTTGAGTCGCACACGTCTGACTGTTGTTCTGGAAGGCACTAGACGCGAGACCCGCACGGAAGACGTCGATGTCGCCATCCTCGAGGAATATCGAGGCGGATTTTCCTCCCAATTCGAGAGTGCAACGACGGATCAGCCGACCGCATTCTGCGCCGATGATCCGCCCCGCTGCGGTCGATCCGGTGAACGCAACCTTGTCGACGCCGGGATGCGAGACCAATGCTGCCCCGGTCTCCCTACCTGCCAGCACGATGTTGAGCACACCGGCCGGTAACCCTGCCTCGTCGGCGGCGTCGGCGAGAATATAGCTGTCGAGTGCGGTGTCCGGAGACGGCTTGAGCACCACAGTGCATCCCATCGCCAACGCCGGTGCGATTTTGGACATTGCCAGTGCGAGAGGGTAGTTCCACGGAGTGATCGCTGCCACGACACCTACCGGTTCGCGTCGGACGATGGTCGCACCGAGGGCAGCGGGCCGGACGCTTTCGATGTCGGTGCCGTCGACCATGGCCGCGTACATCTCGAGCAAGCCTGCGGGTGCGCCCCCGTTGAATGCTTCGGACAGCCCGATCGGCATGCCGTTTTCCCTGCTGACCAGTGTGCTGGCCTCGGAAGCACGTGCTGTGAGCGCAGCAGCGAATCGACGCATGACGGCAGCGCGTTCGGTGGGGGTGGTTCGACCCCATGGCCCTTCGTCGAGCGCCTTGCGCGCGGCGCGCACTGCCAGGTCGATGTCGTATTCGTCCGCAAGCGCGGCTGTACCGATGGCTTCTCCGGTAGCCGCTTCGAGCGCCCGATGAACTTCGGTGCCATGGGGCTTCATCCATTGGCCGTCGACATAGAAGCTCAGGCGGTCGGTGGTGGTTTCGATGGTCGTCACGTCCAACTCCCTTTGGGCCGAGCCGGTCTCGGCTCCGGTGTCTTAAATCACAGATATCGACATACATCAGTGTATGTATGACGCGTACCACAGTACACACGTGTATGTTGGCGTCAAGGGATCGCGGCTTTCCATTGCTGCGACACCGCGTTCGATCAGTTCGCAAGGAAACAGATCCTGCGTCACCGCTTCGAGGAGAAATCGTGTCGATCGAAAATTCCACTTGGCTTCGCACGTCACCGTGGTTCACGCAGTACGACGAGGGGCAATCGCACTCCATCGACCCAGAGTTCGATCACACGCTCGAACTCTTTCGCGCCACCGTCGATCGGGCTCCATTCGCACCACTGATCGAATACTTCGGGTTCGTCACCACAGCTGGTGCTCTCGACGTACAGAGCGATGCCTTCGCCGCCGCCCTCGTCGACTCCGGTATCGAGCCGGGCGACCGCGTCGCCCTGTTTCTCCAGAATGTTCCTCAATATGAGGTCGCGTTGCTGGGCATTTGGAAAGCGTCCGCGATCGCCGTGAACGTCAATCCGATGAACAAAGCTCGTGAGCTTCGAGAGATATTGCAGGACAGTGGCTCACGTGCGATTGTCTACCACCGATCCTTGCACGGCGTCGTCGCCGAGGTCATCGGCGAGACCGACGTCGCGACGACGATCACCGTCGACATTCCGGATGAGTCGGTCGGCGCAGAAGTAGTTCGTGAACGCGGCGACGGACCCAGCTATACCGCGCACGATATGTCGGCGCTTATCACCTCCTTCGCTGGCATCGCTGCACCCACCCATGTGTCAGGTCCGGACGACACCGCGGTGCTGACCTACACCTCCGGCACCACCGGGCCCGCCAAAGGTGCGATGATTTCCCACCGAAACATCACGTATAACGTTCAGGCTCTGCGCAATTGGATCGGCCTGTCCGCCCGGGACACGATCTTGGGGGTGTCCCCGTTGTTTCACGTCACAGGACTCGTCGGCCAGATCGGGTTGAGCCTGCTCTCCGGTGCTCCGCTGATCCTGATGCATCGATTCGACCCCGAGAAGGCCGTCGACATCATTTCCACGCGAAAAGCGACTTTCGCAGTCGGTTCCATCACGATCTTCATAGCGATGATGAACGCGAAGAACGCCACTCGCGAGTCGTTACGATCGCTGGAAAAGATCTATTCCGGCGGCGCGCCGATCCCCCCGGCATTGGTGGAGCGGTTCGAGTCCCGTTTCGGCCACTACATCCACAACATCTACGGCCTGACCGAGACCACGTCACCAACCCACTGCGTTCCGCTGCATGGCCGCGCACCCGTCGACAAGGAAACCGGTGCCACATCCGTCGGTGTGCCGATCTACGGCACTGAAGCCCAGATCCTCGACGAAGCTGGCCGGCAGTTGCCTCCTGGTAGCGTCGGGGAGCTCGTAATTCGCGGGCCACAAGTGGTTTCCGGATATTGGAACAACCCCGAGCAAAGTGCCGCCACCTTCGTCGACGGGGCGCTTCGCACCGGGGATATCGCCTACATGGATGCCGAGGGCTGGTTTTACATCGTCGACCGGAAGAAAGACCAGATCAATGCGGGTGGATTCAAGATCTGGCCCCGTGAGGTCGAGGACGTCCTCTACGAGCACCCGGCCGTGCGCGAGGCTGCGGTCATCGGAGTGCCGGACGAGTACCGCGGCGAAACAGTGAAGGCTTTCGTCAGCCTGCAGCCGGGCGCCACCGCAGCACCGGACGAGCTGATCGAATTTGTGAGAGACCGCATGGCGGCCTACAAATACCCCCGCCAAGTCGAAATTCTGCCCGAATTGGCGAAGACCGCTTCGGGAAAGATACTGCGCCGCAATCTTCGTGAAACCACACCGGACTCAGGCCCGTCAGGTCTCGGCTGATGGACTCGCACGGCGCAGTTCCGAAGCCAGAGAACAGCACCGGCTCGCCCGCAGGTGAGTTCGATGTGATGATCGCGAGCACTGGGCAAGTCATCGCCGTATCTCCCGACCAATCGGTCCTCGAAGCCCTCGAAGACGCGGGATACGTAGTGCCGTGGGTGTGCCGTGCAGGCTTTTGCGGAACCTGCGTCACCCGAGTTCTCGACGGCGAAGTCGATCACCTCGACACCGCCGTGGACCCAGTCACGGATCCGAACGCGATGGCCGTGTGTGTCTCGCGAAGCAAGTCCACTCGGATCGTCTTGTCCCTGTAGCACGTTTCAACCCCCGAAAACTCAACGCCGGAAACTGAATTCACGGGCACCTTGTATCGACACAATCCCTAGTCCCATTACTCGCAGCTCATTGGCGGCGAAAACATCAAACACACCGGCGCCTGGGGCGACTATCAGTTGGTGTTGATCACGCATGCCGAGGGCTCCCTCGAAGCAGTAAAGACACAGATTGACAGGTCTCACGATTTGGAGCGGGCAGCCCGCTACGTCAGCGATCTGTTCGGCATCTGACGCTCTGGTGGAGTAAGCGACCATCAATCACTGCCCTCGACCGCAACACCGAGGCCCGCGACTGGCAGGCACCTCCGACATACAGATAACGATGAGGGAGACTGGACGACGTGCGACCCGTACCAGCTCTTCAGCGAGCCGACTTCTTCCGCGCCGGCCTCGACCTGCTCAGAGAGCACGGAAGTAGCAACGTCACCGCCGTTGCACTCTGCGAGCGACTCGGTGTGACCCGTGGCAGCTTCTATCACCACTTCGCCAGTTTCGAGGAGTATCTCGAAGGGCTACTCGATTATTGGGCGGACTACTTCACTTGGTCTCGACGGCAAATACTCGAACGCGAACGCGAACTTGCACGGCGTAGCGATGTCTTCATCGGCCTCGCCATCGAACTTCCCCATGATCTCGAGAATGCGATCCGCGCATGGGCCACCATTCATCCCGCCGTTCGCGAGGCTGTCCGGAAGGTCGAAGCCACCAGAGTCGCGTACATCGAGCACTCGCTGCGCCGTGCAGGTTGCGATGCCGACACTGCCACCCTGTACGCGCAGTTAGCGCACTCGAGCTTCATCGGACTCGAGGCCAAGGGAATCGCCGACGACGAAAAATTGATACGCCGCATCTTCGAAGAAATCGAATGGGCTGTCAGTAGACGGATCGGCATGGACTCACCGCGACGGGAGTAAGCAAGCCACTCGTTCCTGGAGCTGTGGCGACAGTGCAAAACCAAAGTGCGGCATATGGAAGCAGCAGTGATCGCCGCCGCTGCGGTCGCTTCCGCGGTCCCGGCGCACAGCACCTGGCGCTGGCCACCAATGACATTCTCACCGCAGTCGATCAGCTCACCGCCGAGGGCGTCGAATTCCTGGCCACCCCGACCCCCACTACGAGTACCCCGAACTGCGCGCGCGGATCGGTAAACCGATCGAGGAACTGCAGAGACGCGACATCCTCGTCGACCGCGACGAAGACGGCTCCCTCGGCTTCGGCATCGTCAACTTCAAAGCCCTCTGCGAAGCCATCGAACGCGAATAAGCCGCCCGCGTCACCTGAGGAAGGCGCTCGCCTACCGACATGGCCTGCGCCTTGTGCGCCTTTCTGGTAGCGCCCACTACCAAAAAGGCGCACAGGGGCCGAAGGCCCCTACAACACCTGCGACAAGAACGCCTGCAAGCGTTCCGTTTCGGGATCGTCGAAAAGCTGCT
The DNA here is from genome assembly GCF_050586165.1 of Rhodococcus sp. 24CO. Taxonomy (NCBI): domain Bacteria; kingdom Bacillati; phylum Actinomycetota; class Actinomycetes; order Mycobacteriales; family Nocardiaceae; genus Rhodococcus; species Rhodococcus sp. 24CO. The sequence continues at coordinate 17,420 of NZ_JAZFNF010000002.1, forward strand.
CCGGAGTGCCGGTTTCGACAACAGCGCCACGATCCATGAACAGCACCTTGTCGGAAACGGAACGCGCGAAGCCCATTTCGTGAGTCACGACCACCATCGTCATGCCGGATTTCGCGAGGTCTGCCATGAGAGCCAACACGCCCTTGACCAGTTCGGGGTCGAGGGCCGATGTCGCTTCGTCGAAGAACATGACCTCGGGCTTCATGGCCAAGGCCCGGGCGATAGCCACACGTTGCTGCTGGCCGCCGGACAAGTTGCCGGGGCGCGAGTCCGCTTTCTCTCGCAGACCCACCAGTTCGAGCTGCTCGAGGGCCAATGCGCGAGCCGCGTCCTTGGACAGGCCTTTGAGCTTGTTCGGGCCTAACGCGATGTTCTCGGCCACGGTCTTGTGCGGGAACAGATTGAAGTGCTGAAACACCATGCCGATGCGCTGACGCAACTGGTCCGGGTTGTCCTTCAGGACGGACTTCCCGTCGAGGAGAACGTCACCCTGCTCGGGCTCGTGCAGGCGGTTCAGCACGCGCAGGAGCGTCGACTTACCCGAGCCGGACGGCCCGATGACGGTGACGGTATTGCCGGCGTCGACGTGCAGGTTGACGCCCCGTAGGACCTTGTTGGTACCGAAGGACAGGTGCAGATCCGTGCCGGTGAGGGAGACGGATTTCAGTTCAGAGCTGGTCATGTCCTCAGCCCCTTTCCACGACGATGGCCTGCTCGAGCGGATCCAACGTGCCGGAAGTGTCGGCGCGTCCCGTCCGGAGGCGATGGTCGATGTAGTTGACGAGGTGGGTCAGCGGGATGGTCAGCGCGAGATAGAACAGGCCGGCCGCGACGAGAGGCGACAGGTTTCCGGTCTGGGCGTTGAGGTCGCGTCCCACGGCAAAAAGTTCGCGCTGGGTGACGAGCAGTCCGAGGAAGTAGATCAGCGACGAGTCCTTGATCAGCGAGATGAACTGATTCATCAGCGCCGGCAGAACGCGTCGTACACCTTGGGGGATGACCACCAGCGACATGGATTTGCGGTAGCTGAAGCCCAACGCGCGAGAGGCCTCGAGCTGGCCTGGTTCGACGCTCTGGATACCCGATCGGAAGATTTCACCGATGTACGCCGACGCAAGCAATGACAGCGCCGCGACGCCAAGCCAGTACGGATTGCTCCCGGTGATGTTCTTGACGATGGGTCCGACGCCCAGGCCGACGATCAAGATGATGACGACGGCGGGCAGGCCGCGGAAGATGTCCGTGTAGACGCGAGCCGGCCAGCGCAGCCAACGCGTCCGTGAGATTCCGGCGACTGCCAGCAGCATGCCCAATACGGTGCCGATAACGCCAGACGCGAGCGCCAGAATGATGGTGTTGGGCAGACCGGTCTTCAGTAGATCCGGGAATGCTTGCTTGTACAGCTGCCAGTCGAAGAATGTGTCCTTGAGCTGCTGGAACGTCGACTTGGGCTGGTATGTCGCCGTGTCGTCCGTCGTGGCGGGCTTCTCGGCCGCGAGGGCGGCGAAGTCCGGCAACTCAGGCGTCGCAGCGGCCTTGGAGCCCGGCTTCCACCCCTCGGGCAGTTCGCGCGGAACCCAGTCGGAGTAAAGCTCGGCCCAGGTTCCGTCGGCGATGACGGCGTCGAGACCCGAGTTCAGGGCGTCGATGAGCGGCTGATTTTCCTTGTTCACTGCCCAACCGACAAAGTTGTTCACCGAGAAGGTGTTCTGGATGATGGACGTGGGATCACCCGGGGCGATCGCGCCTTCGGCTTGCTGTGACGGTGCTACCCAGGCGTCGATCTGGCCGGATTTGAGGTTCGCGTACGCGGTTGCGTAGTCGGGGAACTTCACCGGATCGAGCTTCAAGGTGTTGACGACGTAGTCGTCCTGAACCGTTCCCTGCACGACGCCGATGCGCTTGGACGCATCCAGATCGCCGAAGCCGGTGATTGGGCTGCCGTTGGGGACTACAAGGGAGAAGTAGCCGAAGTCGTAGCCGTTGGTGAAGCCGACGGTATTACGACGCTCGTCGGTGGTGGTGATGGACGAGGAGCCCACGTCGAAGCGGCGTCCGGCCACCTGGGCGAGTAGGCCGGCAAACTCGGTGCCGACAAATTCGACCTTCAGGCCTAGCTTGTCTGCGATGGCTTTGAGGAGTTCGTTGTCATATCCGGTGTACTGATTCTCGGAGTTGACGCAGATACTCGGCGGCGCGTCGCCAAGTGTGCCGACGGTAATGACACCCGGTTTGATCAGGTTGAGTTTCGAGATGTCGATCTGGTTGATCGGGGTGACGGTGGCCGTGGTGTATCGGTCTTCGGCGCCCGCACCTGCGGCTGCGTCCAGGTTGGTGGGCGCTGCGGTTGCGGCTCCCACTCCGGGAGGCGCACACAGGTCTGTGGGGGCTGCCGATGATTCCGAACTGCTCGAGCACGATGACAGAGTGAGTGCCAAGAGTGCGGTGAGGAGCAGTGCCACCACCAAGCGGATCTTCGCTGCGACGGAGGAAAACATGCGAGCAGCGTAGTCCTAACCGTAGCGATCTCCGGGGGGAAGAACGCATGCAGATTTTGGACATCAGGCTTCTGCACTGGGCGCACGCGTTCAAATCAGCGTGATTTTAAGTATCGGCAGGCGCGAGAAATGGTCAGACTGCTAGCGACAGAGTATCCAGTGCTTCGGTGAGGCGACGCCGGTGTGCGGGCGGCGACTCGATCAGCGGAAGGCGCACACCGGCGTGCGAGATGATTCCGAGTTCTGCCAGGGCGGCTTTGGCCATGACCGCACCTTGGGACGTGCGCATGACGGCGTCCACGATCTCGATCAGCGATCTTTGGATGGCGTTTGCGGAGCCGAGGTCGCCGCCCCGGACGGCGCGAATCAGTTCGGCGTTGCGGTGGGCGATGACGTTACCCACGACGCTGACCACGCCGGTGGCGCCACATGCGAGGTAGGGCAAGTTGAGTTCGTCGATACCGCAGTAATAGGCCAGCGATGTTCGGGACATGACCGTCATTGCTTCGAAGAGGTCCCCCTTGGCGTCCTTGACCGCTCGGATCCGTGGGTGGGCGCCGAGTTCGATCAGAGTGGCGGCTTCCAGGGCGACGCCGGTGCGAACGGGAACGTCGTAGAGCATCACGGGCAGTTCGGTGGCGTCTGCAACCGCGACGCAGTGAGCCGCGATTCCGGCCTGAGTCGGCCTGGAGTAATAGGGGCAGACGAGTAGCAATGCGTGTGCCCCCGCTGCCTCGGCGTCGCGGGCACGACGGATGCTGTCGGCCGTGTTGTAGGTGCCGACGCCGGCGATAATCCGAGCCCGATTCTTAGACTGGGCGTTCACCGCTCTGACCAGTTGCGCCATTTCGGGTTCGGTCAAGGTGGGCGACTCACCGGTGGTCCCACCAACGACGATGCCGTCGCATCCGGTGCTCAACAAGTGGTCGACAAGGCTGGTGATGCCCGTTTCGTCGAGCGTGCCGTCGGGGCGCATCGGCGTCACCATGGCGACGAGGTTGGTGCCGAAGAGTAGTTCGGCGTTGTGCTGCGCGATGTTCATGATGTGATCGTGCCTTCGTCGATACCTCCGGTCTAGCGATGGTTTTTTCGTGATATTGCGTAATCTGGCTTCATGATCGATGTCGGAGCTTTGCGGGCGCTGCGTTCGGTGGCCGCTCTCGGAACGTTGGTGCGTGCCGCCGAGGAACTCGGGTTCACAGCGTCGGCGATATCGCAGCAGATCAAGAGACTCGAGCGTCAAGTCGGTGTACCGGTGCTTGCGACTGCGGGCCGCGGAGTTGTGCTCACTCCCGCGGGGCAGGCCATCGTCGATTCGGCGCCGGATGTGTTCGACGCGCTGGAGCGTTGCGTCGAAGCAGCACAGTCGGTTTCGATCGGTGCGCCGCGCGGTGTACTACGTGTGGTGGCATTCTCGACGGGAATCCGGGGGCTGCTTGCGCCGGCGATCGTGCGATTGGCCGCCGAGTGTCCGGACTTACAGGTGCGCGTCACCGAGCAGGACCCCGACCTGGCGCTGCACAGCGTCGACGCCGGTACAGCCGACTTTGCGGTTGTCCACGATGCCGATGGATTGCCGCCCTCGCTCCCTCCGTCGCTGGCCGAGCGTCACGTTCACACTGATGTAGGCGATGTCGTGATGAATCGGACGCATCCACTCGCGCAGCTCGACCGACCTCTGACAAGTGCCGACCTAGCGGGCCACGCGTGGGTGACAAGTCCACCGGGAACCGTGTGTCACCAATGGTTTCGACGGTTGTTCGCCGATGTGGGCGAAGATGCCGACGTACGACACCTGGTCGACGATTTTGCCACGCAGCTGTCGCTGGTCTCTTCGGGACAGGTGATCGCGCTGATTCCTCGCCTTGCCCGCCCGCCCTTGGGAGAAGAGTTGGTGTCTCGGCCATTGGCGCGGGCCCCGAAGCGTGAGGTGCATGCAGCGTGGCGGCGCAGCGCGGATTCCAGTCCGGCGATTCGGGTACTGCTCGAAGCCCTCGATCCGGCAACTCCCGGTGACAGCTCAGGGGGCCGCAGCGATTGATTCGCTATGTCCTTCTCCGAGTGGGTCTTCCCATGTGGTCCACACGTCCGGGCCGAGTTCGATCTCTGCTGTGGTGAGTAGGCAGTCATCGAGTTCTTCGCGTAGTCGAGCCGGGTCGATGCCCTGGCCGATGAAGACGAGCTCCTGTCGGCAGTCGCCGACGGGTTCTTCCCACTTGTCGAGGATTCCCGAACGACGGTAGTCGTCAGCGGGCCAGAGATCGTCGGAAAGAAACTTCCACCATCGCCCGACGTACCCGTGCCGGATGAGATGCCCGGCCTGAGAAATACTCCCGATTTCGGTGAACCGGAATGCATTCCAGTAGTAACCCTTGGCCCGAAGTAGCCTTCCGTTTGTCCACTCGCTGCTCAGGAAGTCATGTAGCCGTTGTGGGTGGAAGGGTGCGCGCTCGCGGTACACCACCGAACTGATTCCGTACTCCTCGGTTTCGGGGGTGTGTTCACCTTGAAGTTCTTGTAGCCAGCCAGGGGCCTGCGCTGCTTTCTCGAGGGAGAACAAACCGGTATCGAGAATGGTGTCGAGTGGGATTCGGCCATGAGTCATCGGCACTATCGCGGCAGTGGCGTTCAAAGATCGTAGGACTGCGGTCAGTTCGATCAGGTGTTGTGGCGTCACGAGATCGGCTTTGTTCACCAGGATGACGTCGGCAAATTCGATCTGGTCGACCAGCAGATCCGCGATGTCGCGTTCGTCTTCCGGGGCATCGGATTCGACGCGACCCCCAGCCGTGTAGTCGCGCAGAAAACTGTTGCCGTCGACGACGGTCACCATGGTGTCGAGTCGGGCGACGTCAGCCAGGGCGTGGCCGTCGGTATCGATGAAGGTGAAGGTCTCTGCGACGGGCAGTGGTTCGGAGATGCCCGAAGATTCGATGAGAAGGTAGTCGAAGCGACCGTCAGCGGCCAGCGCCGCTATCTCAGCGAGAAGATCTTCACGCAAAGTGCAGCAGATGCAGCCATTGGTCATCTCGACCAGCTTCTCCTGGGATCGACTCAGCGATATCTCGCGCTCGACTTCTGCACTGTCGATGTTGATTTCGCTCATGTCGTTGACGATCACCGCCACTCGTCGACCCTCGCGGTTACGCAGGATCTCGTTGAGGAGTGTCGTTTTCCCGGCTCCCAGGAAACCTGAGAGCACCGTGACCGGAAGTCGTGTGTCGACCATTGTCTTGAGTATCCTTCCGCGTAGTGTTGTACCGCTGCGGTTTTGGCGGCGGTCATACGACACCCTGTGATCGCATGACCGCCGTCTGCATGGCTGGAAGATCAGGTCGCCGGCTCGAGGTAGCCCTCGAAGAGGTCGACCACGACGCTGCCGCCGTCGGTATCGCGCCCGAACAGTTCCTCCGCGGCGAACTTCACGTGGTACGTGGGTTCTTCGCCGGCGTCGTTGCGCCCGTGACCGATTGCGTCGGGGAACGGCCACTTCTCGGTGGTCCGATGCGAGATGGTTCCTACCCGTCCACGGCAGTAGGCGGGCATGCGAACATGCCCCGGAACGTACTCGTCGCGCACGCGTACGCGCTCACCAACTTCGAAGGTTGTCGTGTCGGTGGGCGCCGGTCGGCCTTCGGATTCACTGGGTCGTGACAACGGGAACGGCCCGCCTGCAAGGGTTTCGAGCTCGTCTTGCGTCAGGATTCCCTTTTCGACCATCAGTGTCGCAACGCCGATGACGTACCTCTCGTAGTACGGGGTCATCATGTAGTGCCTGGGCTCCATTCGCTCGACGACGTATCGAACTTCGTCGACGCTGAAAGCGCCGAGTTCAGCGACACCGGCGAACATCAGGCTGTAAGGCAGGTGTTCCCACTCGGCGTGAAAGGTCGGGCCGATGTCGGCGTTGACGGTATGCGGGACTTTGCCGAAGCCTTGAACTCCGGCAAGATCGTGTACTCCATCCATGGTGTGCTTCCTTCTTGTCGGGGTGATCAGACGGTGGGGACCTGCGGGATTGCGACACCGATCAGGGCGTCCTTGGTGACGATTTCTTGCAGCTGTTCCTGGCTCCAGCCTTCGGTGCCGACGGGACGTTGCGGGAGGACCATGTAGCGAGTTTCGGCGGAGGTGTCGTACACGCGGATCTCGACGTCGGCCGGGATGTCGGTGCCCATCTCGGAGAGAACCTTTCGTGGTTCGCGGACCACGCGCGCACGGTATTCGAAGCTCTTGTACCAGGTGGGCGGCAGGCCGAGAATCGGCCACGCGGTGCACGAACACAGCGAGCATACGATCACGTTCTTGAGCGTCGGTGTGTCTTCGACGGCCACGATGTACTCACCCTGAGGGCCGAGATAGCCGTACTGGGCCACTGCCGCAGTGCCATTCGTGAGGAGTAATTGCCGAAATTCGGGGTCGGTCCAGGCTCGTGCGACCAACTCGGCGCCCCGCTTGGGGCTGAAGTCCTCTTCGAAGGTCTTCTTCCACCCTTCGACGTAGCCTTCGGGAACCAGACCCTTGCCGTCGAGTGCGCGGAACAATGCCCACGCGCGATCGGAGACAGGTGCCTGGGCTGGTGCCGCATTCTCCGTTGTGTGGTCGATCGTTACTGACATGTGTTTCACCTTTCCTGTGGGGGCTGATCACGTGTGAATCGGTGGAAGGACTGTGGATGTGCGGCGAGCCGGCGCCGGAAAAGCGCCCCGAATCTTCTCGAACGCGCGACCGACCTGCAGAACCGTCGCGTCGTCGAAACGCTTGCCGGTGATCATCATTGCGGTCGGAAGGCCGTTCACCAGGCTTGCCGGGACTGAGAGAGAAGGGTGGCCGGTGACGTCGAATGGTGCTGTGTTGGCGACCATTCCGAGGGCCTTGGTGATGAAGGTCGCGCGGTCGACATCCGCAGCGGGCAACTCGGATGCAACGTACGGCAATGTGGGCATCACCAGGACGTCGTACTGTTCCAGCGCGGCGTCGTAGGCGGCGCGGGCGTGGGGTACCAGGTTGCGGGCTTTTCCATAAGTGGCGCCTGCGAGCGCGGTAACACCGTGATGTCCGGTCAGCGCGACCAGTTTGACAGTTTCCGACAAGTCATCGGCATGCTGGATACGCCGAGCAGCGAAGTGTGCCATCAGTTCCGGGTCGTAGAGACCTTCGGCGTTGAGTCCGTATCCGTTGCCGTCGAGCATCTGGTACGCACCGCCGTCGGTGGCGATCACATTCCAAATGTGGAAGGCATGCACGTGCCAGGGAATGCTCACTTCCTCCACAATGCATCCGGCCTCGGTCAAGCTGTACGCGGCTGATCGGATGGCGTCGTCGACCTCCGGTTGCGAGATGGCCTGACCGAATCCCTCTCGCACGACGCCGATCCGCATCCCCGCCACGCCGGACTCGAGGTTTGACAGATAGTCGCGCACTTCGAGATTCTCGGGCTGTCGGGGGTCGTTACCGTCGCGCCCGGCAATGACCGAGAGCATCAGTGCCGCATCGGCGACGCTGTGAGTGATGGGTCCGAGATGGTCGATGGTGCGCTCGATAGGGAAAGCGCCCGTGTAGGGGACGAGCCCGAATGTGGGCTTGTGTCCGACGACGCCACAGAATGCGGCAGGGATGCGAATCGACCCACCCTGATCCCCGCCGATAGCAATGTCAACGTCACCGTTGGCAACGAGAGCCGCACTGCCACCTGATGATCCACCGGCTTCACGGTGCGGGTCCCATGGGTTGCGGACGGGCCCGCTTGCCGGGGTGAAGCTGGAACCGGAGAAACACAAGTCTTCGCACACAGCTTTGCCGGCGACCGTCGCCCCGGCCGCGAGTAGTCGGGTGACGACAGTGGCGTCGCGGGAGGGAACAAATCCCTCGACTGTCCGCGAACCGTTCATCATCGGCACGCCCGCCACGCTTACGTTGTCCTTGATCGCCACTCGACGATCATTTAGAGCTCCGCCTGATGTCGGAAGAATGTCGGTTGTCACATACCAAGCACCCAAAGGATTTTCGGTGGATCCAGGTGTCTGGTATTCGCGGGATATCGGCGTCGGCGCTGCTTCGTCGGCATACAGTTGATCGACAGCGTCGTAGGAGCCGAGTGCTCCGTCGATCAGGACGGGCCACTCCCGCTTGGCCGTATCGTCGAGCGTGATGCCGTAATGCTCTGCGGCAGAGGCTATCGAGTTGTCGTCTGGTCGAACTATTGCCATGAGAAGTGTGCTCCTGATCTGGTCAGTTTGTGGCGTCGCGCAGCATTCCGGTGTGCGGATGACAGTTGATGTACTCGTAGTGCTGTGCGTCCGCGTCGAATACCGAGACCTCGTGGTAGAGGCGGAGTTTCTCCAGGTTTTCGGCCACCCGAAAGAAGGTGGTGAAAATGCGTAGATGGGTCGGGTGGGACTCCGACCAGCGCTCGAGATTGTCGAGCGAGGCCCAGTGGCCGATGTTGTAGCTCAGGTCGAGATAGTTGCCGTCGATGTCGATATTGCGTACGAATCTGTTGCTGTAGCAGCCAACTGCGGGGCCGTTGTCGCGGAGGAAGTCCATGCCCGCCTCGAGTGTCGGCAGGATTTCGTCCAGATACAGACTGCGTTCGTCTGCTTCGGCATCGGCCCAATCTTGACCGGATCGAATCAAGGCGATGTTGTCGTGTCCGCGCACCACCACACGGCCACCGGCTGTGGGATCACCGGCGACCACGCGGAGTTCACCGGACGGCTGCATCCAGTCGGTCTGGGAGATCGGAAATCGTTCGCGCATCGAACCCCAGTAGCCGTGTTCGTTTATGTCGCCGCTGATCCCGTCCATAACCGCTCCGACGCCGGGGAGATCGTCTTGGAACGCGTACAGCGTTTCGAACTGCTCGGCCCGCGGTGCCACGATCTCGCGGAAGAAACCCAAGCCGTCCGACAAGCGGTCAGCAGATTCCCACCAGTCCGCCACGGCAGGGGACTTGCTCCAACGTTGTTGGGACACAGGGTCGCTCCAGTACCCTACGACAATCAGGTTCTCGTAGCCTTGATTGTCGAGGTGGTGGGTCAGATCGTGGTGTAACGCGCCGTCGGTCAACTCGAGACTGGCAACTATGTGACGCATGGCTGCCAGTGCGTCCGAACGCTGTTCATCTCCTCGGAACTGCACGCCGAAGTAGCCCATCATCACTTGCTGCAATTTCTCGTCCGAGCGTCCCACCCACATGGGAAATGGGGGTGCGTATGTGTCGGGAACCCTGCGGGTCAGGGTCCGAGGGCATTTGAGATGTTCACTGATCGCAGATTCCATGAGCACTCCATCCGAGTAGGTCATTCCTCGTTGCCTGACGCTTCGGCAACGGCGTATCGAAAATCTACGCCCGCAACGCGCGGCAAACTTGACCAGAAATGCCAGAAACATGGACCTCAGTGCCAAGAACCCCGGATTACTTCTGTCGGCGCCGAGTTTCCGTGACGGTCTCGAATAAGTAAGTGACGCAGCAGGTTACGTGCGCGTTACCGACTGTTGCCTGAGTGAGGCAGGGTTCGCGGAATCGAGTGTCGCAGTGAGAGATTCCGAGCGGTATCGGCGAGGACTCATCCCGAACTCTGCTTTGAACGCTCGACTGAACGTAGAGGGGTCCGTGAATCCCCACCGGTGAGCAATTTGGCTCAATGACCGCTCTGCGGTGCCGTGTCGGACCATCTCTCGGCGACATACTTCGAGTCGGCGACGTCGAATAGAGCGTGACACCGTCGTTCCGTGCTCGGCGAAGACCCGGTGCAACTGTCGAATGGAAACTGAGACCGATTCTGCGATGTTTACCGGCGACAGCGACGGGTCCTCGATCCGGTCGTCTATGACCGAAAGTGCCATCTCGTACAGGTCGTTCCGATACGAGGCGACCGGGCGGATTGTGGTGTGCAGGAACGATTTCACCAAACCGCTTATTTCCTCGATGATCTCGGCCTCTGCGCCGGCGACATCGGATGCCATGCGGACCGACGCGAGATCGTGAAGAAAGCGACCTAGAAGTCCACTCACGCCGGTGTGACCGTCGAACGCAATAGCGGTCAGGTTCCGGATTTCAGTGTCCGCGAGCGCTAGCGACGGCCTCGGCCAGGTGAAGACCTCGAGTCCCCAGAACCCGTCGTCGGGATGTCCCTCGAACTGCCAATCGAAAGGGCGGGTGGTGTCGTACAGAACGTAGTCACCACGTCTCAGTACACACTCGCGCTCATCCTGCCGCACTATCGCGCTACCACGGCGAATCATCCCGATTTGCAGGTAATCGGCGCCGTCGTCCCTGATCAAACTGTTGCTGCGCACTATGCGTTGTTCCATCGACTGAACGGCAGCAACCTTGACGTGGGCAAGCTGAGCTGATTGGACAGCCCCGGTGAAACGTGTGCGGTCGTCGATATCGGATACGTCCAGAGCGACAAAATGTTCGCGCAGTAGGTCTGCCCAGTCCCCCGCGATAGTTGCCTTTGTCGGAAGCGGAACGTCAGGTTTCTCGAGCATTGAAGGGCACCTCCTCGCAGAAGAATCGAGTTGTTCGGTTGGCTAAACACCGAATGTGCCTAGTCTGCAGTTGATCCCGAACGAGTAGGTACGGGGTTCGCTCTGTGGGAGAAGACTAGTCCGCTGTGTGTGAGGTGTCGATCGATATGGCTCGTAATTCTCACTCGACCGTTCGCGTTGGAAAAAATTGTTTGCCATACAAACAACACCAAGTTATTGTTTGTCATACAAACAAGTAGGAGTGCGTCCATGGCCACCGAAGCAGTACCGGCAGCGCGAGCAACACGGCAATCCGGGAAGCAGACCCGTCAGGCTCTGTTCGACGCGGCCACGGAACTGTTTCTCGAGCATGGTGAGTGCGTGTCCATCGCTCAGATCTGTGCGGCCGCCGGCGCCCATCCCAATCAGGTGACGTACTACTACGGATCCAAAGAGAAGCTTTTTGTCGAGGTCGCGTGCGCTGCTGTTCTCCGCGCAGGTAAGCGTGCCGAGGTTGATGCCGCTGACGCCGCGACCGTCGGTGACTACACCGAGAATCTTGTGGGATCGCTGCTCGGCGCGGGAGCTCCGAGCGTCGAGATCTTTGTCGAAGCCATGATGATGACGGGGCGACGCGGCGAGCTACGCGATCTCATCTCGGATACTCTCCGCACTTTGCACTCCTCGGGCGAAACTGCACTCCTGCGAACCTTGGTCCGTACCGGCTGGCAGCTGCGCGCGGGCATCGACGTCGAATCGAAGGCCTTCTGGTCCGCGATCTTCGGCCTCGTCATCCAGAAGACGGCGACTGGCGAGAGCTTCGGCTACTCGCTCGAGGAAGCAGTTGCCGTCATCTTCGCCACCCTTCAGATACCCGACGCAGTACTGAACAGCTCGATGGAGTGAAACTCTCTCTCCATCAAGACTTTTAAGGATTTGCCGATGAACATCGTTCGCGTATTCGACAGCAATGTCACCAAGACGCCCGACAAACCGTTCCTGATCTCAGGTGGTCACGAACACACGTATCAGCAGGTTCAGGACGGAAGTCGGCGAGCTGCCGCGTATCTGGACAAGCTGGGTGTGGAACGCGGCGATCGAGTAGCCCTGATGTGCTTCAACACACCAGGTTTTGTCTACGCGATGCTGGGAGCCTGGCGACTGGGCGCCGTTGTAGTTCCCATCAATCACAAGATGCAGACACCCGAAGTTGCATATGTACTCGGGCACGCGAAGGTATCGGTGTGTGTTTTCGACGGTGAACTGGCACCGGTCGTCAGCCGGCTCGACACCACCGCGAAGTTGGTCAGTACCGACTCTTCCGCAGACGGTTTCGACTTCTTCGACGACGCCATCACCAGCGTGGACGGTGTGGACGGGATCGAGATCGACGAAAACGATCCCGCTGAAATCCTGTATACCTCAGGTACTACCGGGGCGCCGAAGGGCTGCGTCCACAGCCACCGCAACGTGGTCGGCGTGGCTGTCACCGCCGGTCTTGCGGTCTCGACGACGCGTGACGAGCGACTGCTCATGGCTGTTCCGATCTGGCACGCCTCCCCGCTCAACAACTGGTTCATGTCCACCCTGTACATGGGTGGAACGGTTGTGCTGGTGCGCGAGTACCATCCGGTCACCTTTCTGGAAACTGTTCAGGAACAACGTATTACGCTCTGCTTCGGGCCACCCGTCATCTACACCACGGCGCTCAACATGGTCCCGAACTTTGCCGACTACAACCTCGGCAGCGTGCGCGCGTGGTTGTACGGCGGTGGCCCCATCGGTGCCGACGTCGCCCGCCGACTCGTGGAGTCCTACGGCACCACCGAATTCCGTCAGGTCTACGGCATGACCGAGACCGGACCCGTCGGAACAGTGTTGTATCCCGAAGAGCAGTTGACCAAGGCAGGGTCCATCGGCAAGTACGCGCTCGCCGGTGTGGATCTACGGGTGGTCGGTGATGATGGAACCGACGCCGCGGTTGGGCAGATCGGTGAGATCTGGTTGCGTGCCGACACCGTCATGCAAGGTTATCTCGATGATCCCGAAGCAACCGCCGCCGCGTTTGCCGACGGAGATTGGTATCGCACAGGCGATCTCGCGCGCACCGACGAGGACGGTTATCTCTTCATCGTCGATCGCGCGAAGGACATGATCATCACCGGCGGCGAGAACGTCTACTCCAAAGAGGTGGAGGACGTGATCTCTGGGCACCCCGATGTTGTCGACGTCGCAGTGGTAGGCAAGCCCAACGAGGAGTGGGGCGAAACCGTCGTTGCGCATGTCGTGTGGCGTGAACCCGGCGTCATCGATGCCGACGACATCAAGAGCTACCTCTCGGACAAGCTGGCGCGCTACAAGATTCCGCGTGAGGTGGAATTTGTGACCGTGCTCCCGCGTACACCCACCGGCAAGATCCAGAAGCACCTCATCCGCAGTGCGAGCTGAAAGGTTTGTCATGACTGAACTTTCCGAAAACACCGTCACGCATCCGGCCCCGCATCGCACGCATGCAGTGCTCAATCAGTCGGTGCCGCGTACCGACGTCAACGAGTACCTTCTCGACACCGTGCTTGCCGAGGGCGTCGTACGTCACGATGCAGACTGGGCAACAGAGGAACTCACCGGAATCGGTGAACTGGTCGGCAGCGCAGGCTTCCAGCACGACGCCGAACTGGCCAACACCGTCATCCCCGAACTGCACACGTTCGACCGCTGGGGCAACCGTATCGACGAGGTGGAATACCACCCGTCGTACCACCGCATCATCTCGGCTGCAGTCGCGCACGGTGCGCATACTTCGGCGTGGGAAAACCCCAAGCCTGGTGCCAATGTTGCTCGCGCAGCGGCATTCATGCTGTTCTCGCAGGTTGAGCCCGGTCATGCGTGCCCCATCTCCATGACGCACGCCGTAATCCCCTCACTGGAATTGCAACCCGACGTTGCTGCCATCTGGACGCCGCGCGCACTCTCGCGCAGCTACACCCCCGAATTGGACGCCCCCGGAAAGGCATCCGCCATTTTCGGTATGTCCATGACGGAGAAGCAGGGCGGCTCGGACGTACGCGCCAACACCACTATCGCCAAGCCGGCCGGCCGCGGCGGTCCGGGTGCCGATTACCTGCTCACCGGCCACAAGTGGTTCTGCTCGGCACCGATGTCCGACGCTTTCCTGGTTCTCGCTCAGGCTGAAGGTGCTGCAGGTGAGGGGCTTTCGTGCTTCTTGCTCCCGCGCATCCTGCCAGACGGCACCCGAAACGTCTTCCGCATCCAGCGTCTGAAGAACAAGCTGGGCAACAAGTCCAACGCGTCATCCGAGATCGAACTCGACGGCACCGTCGGCACCATGATCGGTGAGCCTGGCCGTGGAGTGCGGACCATCATCGAGATGGTGTCGCAGACGCGCCTCGACTGCATTCTCGGCAGTACCGCCGGTATGCGTCAGTCCGTCGCCGAAGCAGTGTGGCACGCCCGTCACCGCAGCGCTTTTGGAGCCGTTCTGGCGGATCAGCCTGCGATGACGTCGGTGCTGGCGGACCTGGCGCTCGAATCCGAGGCCGCGACCATCACCGCACTGCGGTTGGCACGTGGACAGGACAACGACGCAGACGAGCAGGAAAAGGCATTCCGTCGCCTCGCGACAGCCGTCGCGAAGTACTGGATCTGCAAGCGCGGCCCGCATCACTCGTACGAGGCTCTCGAGTGCCTCGGTGGCAACGGATACACCGAGGACTTCCCGCTGGCTCGTCGCTACCGCGAACAGCCCGTCATGGCCGTCTGGGAGGGTTCAGGCAACGTCATCGCGCTCGACGTTCTGCGCGCGATGACTCGTGAACCCGATTCTGTCGCCGCCTTCGATCACGAGGTCAACCTCGCTCGAGGCAACAACCCGGTTCTCGATCAGCACCTCGACCGGGTACGACGCCAGCTCGGTGAGCTCGCCACGATGGCACCCGCTGACGCGCAGCTGAGGGCTCGGACCGTCGTCGAAGCTATGGCGCTCGCGCTGCAGGCGTCGCTGATGGTGCGTTACTCACCGGCCGCGTCGTCCGAGGCGTTCATTGCCGCTCGCCTGGGTGAGGATCGTGGCCATGAGTACGGAACCCTCCCAGTGGGAACTGATTTCGCAGGAATCCTCGCTAGGGCGTAACCGCCCGTGCGCCTTTCTGGTAGTTCCAGCTACCAAAAAGGCGCACAGGCCGTTAGGCCAAACCGCTCAACGCAGGTGCCGTGTTCTCATCGCGCCACCCGATTGCCTCGACGAGGGTAGTCAGGTCGTAATCCGGCCCGCTCGAACTGACTGTGAAGAGAGTGACGCCGTCGGCCACGAGGTCGGCGGCGTTCTCCAAACCGGGCAACGGGGCGGAATGTTCCACGTCCATAGGATTGCGTCCGACGGCGGCGCAGTGATCGGCCAGGATGTCGGACTTACGCAGGTGCGTCTCGCGGTCGCCGAAGCTGTGCCACACATCGGCATACTCGGCGACCAGTCGTAGGGTCTTCTTCTCGCCGCCACCGCCGATCAGGACCGGGATATTGCGGGTCGGCGGTGGGTTGCCGCCGGCCAGTCGCCGCGTGATGCGCGGCAGGTACTCGCCGAGCAGTTTCAGGCGTGAACCCGGGGTGCCGAAGTCGTATCCGAACTGGTCGTAGTCCTTCTGGAACCAGCCGGCGCCGATGCCGAGGATGAGTCGTCCCCCGCTCATGTGGTCGACAGTGCGCGCCATATCGGCCAGCAGATCGGGATTGCGGTAGCCACCCCCGGTGACCAGGGCTCCGATCTCCACACGTTCGGTCTGCTCGGCCCAGGCCCCGAGCATGGTCCAGCACTCGAAATGAGCTCCGTCGGGATCGCCGGTCAACGGGTAGAAGTGGTCCCAGTTGAAGACGATGTCGACCCCCGCGTCTTCTGATCGCAGAACCGCGTCGCGGATCAGCCCGTAGTCGGGTGCGTGCTGGGGTTGGAGTTGAACACCGATGCGTACCGGACGAGTCATGCCGCGCTCCTGCCGAGAGGAAATGGTTTCTCCCTTCATCATGGCTGGGAATGCCCGGTTGCCGCTACGTGTGTGCGGCACCGACCGCTTCGTGCACCCCCAATTCCTCGAGTAAGCGGGTACGCAAAGCTGTATATCCCGGTTGCGCAGGATTGCGCGGCTGCGCGAACGAGACGTCTTCGAGGATGCTCAAACGACCGTCGCGCAACACCGCAATACGATCCGCGAGCAGGATTGCTTCGTCGATGTCGTGAGTCACCAGCAGCACTGCCGGACGATGTTTGCGGCACAGTTCGGCCACCAATGCCTGCATGCGGAGTCGGGTGAGCGCATCGAGCGCCGCAAACGGCTCGTCCAGCAGCAACAGTTGGGGGTTGCGTACCAGGGCTCGGGCTAATGCGACACGTTGCGCTTCGCCGCCGGACAAGGTTGTTGGCCAAGCCCGTTCGCGCCCGGCTAGTGAGACTTCGGCCAAGGCAGCGGCCGCGGCTTCCCGATTCTTCCGGGTAGCACGCTGACCGAGGATGACGTTGTCCTGGACGCGCTTCGACGCAATCAGGCGAGGCTCCTGGAAGACGACCGTCCGGGCGTCCGGTGCAACTACCTCTCCGGCGTCGTAGCCCTCGAGACCGGCAAGAATTCGCAGGAAGGTTGTCTTGCCACTACCGCTGGCTCCGAGGAGTGCTACGAACTCTCCCGGTCTCACGTCGAGTGAGAAACCGTCCAGGATTGTGCGATCACCGAAAGTCTTGACGACACCGCTGGCACGGATGCCGGTGTCGGATGCTCGAACCGTCATGCGGACTTCCCCCATTGCTTGTACGGCATCAGGATTCGCTCGAGACCTCGAACGAGAAGATCGACCGACAGGCCCCAGATCGCGTAGATGATCACGACAACTACCAGGATGTCGGTCTGGAAATACTGCTGAGCTGAGGTCATCAGGAAACCCAGACCCTTGGGGGCATTGCTCAACTCGGCGACGATGAGCGCGAGAAGCGACACCGACAGCGAGACCCGCAGTCCGACAAGCACCGAAGGAATCATCTCCGGCAGAATCACCTGACGGATCAATCCGATGCCACGGAGTCCGAATACTCGTCCGGCCTCGATGACTTTGCGATCGACGTTGCGCACGCCGCTGTGAGTGTTGATGTACAGCGGAAACAGTGCTGCTGCCGCGATGATGATGATCTTGGGTCGTTCGTCGATGCCGAACCACAGGATCAGCAACGGAGTGATTGCCAGAAACGGGATGGTGCGGAGCATTTGAAGCGTCGGGTCGAGGAGTTTGTCGGCCAGAGCAAACAGACCGGAGACGATGCCGAGCGACAGTCCCAAAGCGCCGCCGATGGCAAATCCGATGGCAACACGGACAAGAGAAACCGAGAGATTCTCCCACAGAACACCTGTCGTCAGAAGTTCGACAAATGCCGACCACACCGACCACGGTGACGGAAAGGTCTTCTCGTCGATCTTGCCGGTGGCAGATCCCACCGCCCACAAGGCGAGAAGGGCAACCGGAACACTTGCGCGCAGCGCGACATCGGTCAATCGTGAGCGTCGCCGCCGACGGGTGGGTACCGGCGCGAGATGCTCCGGCGCTCTCACCGTGGGCAGTGCCGGTGCTTCCACACTCATGACACTGCCCAAGTTGTGACATCGAAGGCGTTGGGGGCCTTACCGGACTTGACCAGGAAGTCGAGCGTCGAACGGACCGTGTTCAATCCGTCCGGGTCAACGGGTTCGCTCTGGAAATTCCACAGCGTTGCTTCCTTGACCACATCTACCGGCGAGCCGGTGGCATCGAAAACGAACTGAGCATAGGCGTCGTGGTCCGCATCGATTGCCTTGTCGCCGGCTTGAATGACCTCCCAGACCGCCTTTGCCAGTTCGGGATTGGCCGTAAACGTCTCACGCGAAGTCAACGCGACGCTGGTGGCCAGCAGATCGGGATCGTCGACGCTTGCCTTGGACAGAATGGGAAAGTTGATCTGCTTGCGCCAGATCCCGGCCGTGGTAGCGGGAAGTGGAACGGCGTCGATGTCGCCGCGCTGCAGGGCCGGAAGCGCGTCGGCGAAGAGCAAGTTCACCAACTCCACCTGATCGCCAACACCGGCACGTTCGAGTACGGCACGCCCGTACTTGTCGAAGTTGGAGCCGAATTGGAGTCCCACCTTCTTTCCGGCAAGATCTTCGATCTTCGACACTCCACCTTCGCGGCCGAGGAACCAGATATCGGACGCGGGCTTGTCGATCACCAAGGCGGGCACATCGATTCCGCTGGCCTTGGCCTGAACGGCCGGAGTGTCGCCGATCAGACCAACCTGTACGTCGCCGGTCTGCAATGCCTGCACTACCGGCGGACCGTTGTTGAAGCCAACGAAGGCTTTGTACTCGAACCCGTACTTCTCGAGAATGGGCTGCGCCAGACCCTCGTGGACGGCGTAACCGAACGAGGTTGTGTCCGTCGGGGATTTACCGGCCGCACCGTTCCACGGAGCGCCGACTGTCAACGGGACCAGGGCCGCCGACGTACCCTCGGTTGCTTCCGAGGTCGACGAGCACGCGGTGACCGTTGCGAGGAGTGCGATTCCCAGCAGTGCGGCAAGGCTTTTGGTGCGAGTGCGGATGGTCATGGTGTTCTCCTGGCGTTCTGAGCAAGCTGGTGATAGTCGGCTGTGGATTGTGTCGGGTGAGGGGACGATTTACGCCACCCGACGCGTTCGCGGTACATCCCGAGCAAGTTCTGCCCGAGGAGGTGCTCTTCGTCGAGGAACTCGGAGCCCTGCGGTTCCGGTGTGCGTGAGGGCGAGACGAACATGGCGTCGGCCGGGCAGTACGCCTCACACTGGAAACACGTCTGGCAGTCCGAATGCCGGGCGATCACGGGTGGGGCATCCGGGACGGCATCGAAGACGTTCATCGGACAGATCCGGACGCAGATGTCACACGTGGTGCACCGGTCGGCGTTGATGATCTCGATCATGACGCACTCCCCTGCGCTGCCAATGTGATACCGACGCGGGGTAATTCGGTATCCGGCTCCACCCAGATATCGTTCAGCCCGCCGCTGAGTAGTCGGTGGGCTTGACGCGAATCCGCGTCCGGGAAATCGGTGCGGGTATGCATGCCACGGGTTTCGGTGCGCGCCATGGCCGTACGTACCGCCCACCGGCCCATCGCCAGCATTCCCGCGCTCTCGCGTTGCGCGATGGCCTCCATGCCGGAGTATTCGGTGCTCGGGGCGGAAGATGCACTCTCCCATAGTCGATCCAGACGAGCTGCCGAGTCGGCGAGTCCGTCGTTGCTGCGGAAAACTGCCTTGTCGATCGGCAGCATCTCGGACTGGATCGAGCGAACGGTATCGTCGACGCTGGTGACACCTCGACCACGAATGCCGACGGTTCCGGACGGTTCGACATCGAATCGGGTTGGTAATCCACGATGTGCGGAGAATCCGGCTGCCGCGCGTCCAGCCCACGTCCCGGTCGCGATGGCCCAGGACAGATTGGGTCCGCCTGCGCCGGTGGCCGCACCGACTATGCGGTCGCGTGCCGCGATATCACCGGCCGCATACAGTCCGGACACTCCCGTCGACGCCTCGTAGTCGAGAATGTGGATGCCGCCCGTGCCCCGGACGGTTCCCTCCTGCACCCAGTCCATCGGGAACCGTTCGGTGAAGGGATCGATCCCGAGCTTGTCCGTCACCATGAAGAAGTTGGGCATCGCAGCGCGCAGCGCCGGCCACATCTCTTTGCCGAACTGAGTGAACTGTGCGGTGATCGTGCCGCGCAGCGAAGCGCCGAGAAGCTCTGCGCGGCTTTGGTGTAGGTCGTGATACCGGATCGGTTCGCCGCGGTGATCCCAGTACGAGGCGGAGACGAAGAATCCGTTCTTATCCATGCTGGTTCCGAAGGGCACCATTCCGTAGAAGTTCGAGAACTCCATGCTGGAGAGATGTGCGCCGACTTCGACAGCCATCAAGTGCCCTTCACCGGTGTTCACGTCACCGCCGAGAGAGTGGCTCTTCCACGTGGTGCCACCGGTCGCGAGGATCACGGCGCCGGCGTCGACGCGCCAGGGCCGTTTGACCTGACGCTGGTAACCCGTTGCACCGGAGACAGTTCCGCTGGAATCGACTAGTAGCTCGAGTGCCGGGCTGTGGTCCAGCACGTGGACTCCGGATTTCTTGACCTTTCCACGCAGGAAGCGGAGGTAATCGGGAGCGGCACCGGAAAATGACCGTTCGCCGGGACGGGCGCCGAACAGCGAGCCAGGACTGCGTGGGTTGGCGCTGGGTTTGTAACCCCATTCCGGTATGAGAGCTGTTCGCTCCCAAGCCTCGTCGAGAACCGCTTCGGTCCAGACTCGATCGGTGATGAATCCACCGGATCGTTCGCGCCGCGAGATCTCTTCGTCGCGGCGTTCCGGAATCGGGGGCACGAGCCAATGGCCGACACCTGCCGTCGCGGCTACACCGCTCGCGCCGACATAGCCCTTGTCTACCAACGCGACACTGGCGCCGGACTCGGCTGCGGCCACTGCCGCCCAGGTTGCTGCCGGTCCGCCGCCGACAACCAACACATCGGTCGACACCTGCAGATTCTCGGAATCGTCCGTGACTATCTGTCCGTGAAAGCGAGGGAGTGAGCGCGCCATGACAGCGCACCTCCATTCTGAAATGCGTGAGAAGAGAGGGGGCTACGAGTTATTCGCTCTAGCTACACGAAGACGGCAGAGACGCCTCGAGGCGTGCGAGGCGGTCGGTGATCTTGGCCAGTTCCGTGAGGATCGCAGCTTGGCCGGCCGGCGCATATCGGTTTGTATGGCCGACACCAACTTCGATCAGGCCGAGGGCTTGGTGAGTGGTCACCTGGAAGAATCCGAGGTGGTCCAAGACGTCGGCGGCGTAGCCCGTGGATGCGTTTGCCAAGGCCCACACCAGGTTTGCGCCGTTCACGACGGAGTTCCCAGCCAAGTGTGCGTCGGCCACCGCTGCTTCGAGAATCACGCGGGCCGCGGGGCCGTACGTGACATCGCTGTCGTCGACCGGTGCCTTGTCTGGCACCACCAGATCAAGAGTCTTCTGGATGGATGCGCGGGTAAGCCCGAGGTGGTCGAGGCCGCGCAGGATGAGGTTCTCTTCCTCGTCCAGGAGGGCTTGCAGCAGATGTTCGGAATCAACTGCCAACGAACCTTTTCTGGCCGCAGCAGCCGGAGCCAGGGATATCACCGATGCCAGGTGCGGGCTGAACGGCAGATCGGTCTCGATGTGCTCGGTGATGCGTACCGAAGAATCGGGTGCTTCGCGATCGAGTGCCCCGCGCAGCGCCATTTGGCAGATCGCCGAGATCGGGAGTTGCCGGGCGCGTATCGCGGCCGCGAGATCATCCGGAACGTAGACGTTGATTTTTTGGCATCTGCCCCGGCCTCTCTCGTAACTCGACACTCTGACCTGCACTGATGTGCATAACCCCATATAACCCCCACTGTGTGGCGACGACAATGGCGACTGCCGTCGATTCGGCGGAAAAGTGCTGCTCACGGGTTTAGTTCAGCCTGGTCCGAATCGCCCGGTTCAGGTCTGGGTCTGCCCACAGCAGACAATCGGGCTTCCGGCGCCGCTACGACGGTAGGAATGGATTCATGACTACTCCAACCTCCACCGACGCCGGTTACCGTGACCTGCTGACCGACAGGCTCTTTCGCCAACGAACCATCTTGCTGACCGGTGAGGTGAACGACGACATGGCCGAGCGCGTGTGTTCGGAACTGGTACTTCTTGCCACAACGGACCCCAAGCGCGACATCGTGCTTTACATCAATTCACCCGGCGGATCGGTATTTGCCGGACTCGCCATCTACGACACCATGAAACTCATCCCCAACGACGTCGTGACGGTCGCGATGGGCTTCGCCGCCAGCATGGGCCAGGTGCTCCTCTGCTCCGGTACACACGGCAAACGAATCAGCTTGGCGCACAGTCGCATCATGATGCACCAGCCGTCCGCGGGTATCGGTGGTACCGCGGTGGACATCGCGATCCAGGCCGAGAGCCTCGAGTTGATGAAGCGTCAATCGCAGGAAATTCTGGCCGCCGAAACGGGCCGAACCGTCGAAGAAATCGAGATCGACAGCGACCGGGATCGCTGGTTCACCGCCGAACAGGCTCGCGAATACGGAATCGTCGACCGCGTCGTGACGAACTTCGCCGAGATCGCGCCCCAGGCTACCTTCCCCAAGATCGGATTGTGACGTCATGTCCCAGTACACGATTCCCAGTGTCATCGAGCGAACGCCAACGGGTGAGCGATCTTTCGACATCTTCAGCAGGCTGCTCAACGAACGCATCGTCTTTCTCGGCACGGAGATCGACGACGGCGTCGCCAACGTCGTGATGGCCCAGATGCTTCACCTGCAGGCCGACAACCCGGACCGTGAAATCGGTTTGTACATAAACTCTCCCGGCGGTTCCACCACTGCGATGCTCGCGATCTACGACACGATGCAGTTCTTGAAACCCACGATTTCGACGTACTGTATGGGCCAAGCTGCGTCGGCCGCTGCGGTACTGCTTGCCGCCGGCACTCCGGGGCATCGACACGTTCTCGCCCATTCGCGGGTGCTGTTGCACCAACCGTCGACGCAAGGTAGTGGCACCATCTCGGATCTGGCGCTCCAAGCAGCTGAGATCCTGAGAATCCGCGAGCAGACGGAGACGATCTTGAGTAAGCACACCGGTCAGAGCGTCGAGCGACTTCGAAAGGACACCGATCGGGACCGGATTTTCACCGCCGACGACGCAATTTCGTACGGACTCGCCGACACCGTGATCGAAGGGAACGGACTACGCCGCCATCAGGACGGGGCCGGAGATCGGGGCCGGAGAGTGGCCGAAGGTGACGGAATTGAGTGCAACTATCCTGTTGCCCGCTCGGAACAGCAAGTGCTCCAGCGGCATTCCCAGTGCTTCGCAGATCGCGCGCAGGATTTCCGACGACGGTTCCTTCTTGCCCCGCTCGATCTCGGAGAGGTACTGCTTCGACATCCCGACCTCAGCCGCGACGTCGCCGAGTGTCCGGTCCTGATCGCGTCGGACCTCACGCAACACTCGTCCGTATGCTTCGCGAATCAGTGGCCGCTTACGCGCAGCGACGGCCGAGTCGGGGAGTTCCGACCCATCCTTGACCAGGACCAATCTGCGCTGCGCATCCATACGCCGAGTATTCCAGCCGACCGGTTCGCCCACTACCGGGTTCGCCGAGGGCAGAGAGGACTCAGTCGGTTCGAACACCACCGGCAAGGAACATCGCGCGTAGTACGAAGGCAGCCTCGGGCCCGATGATCTCGCCGACCAGCGTGAGATAGCGGTCGACGAACTCGGGCCCGTGGGAGGCCTCGTCGGAGTCGGGATTGCCGAGGTGGTGTGCGAGTTCGTGTAGGACAACGAATTCGCGTAATGCCCACCGGCCGTCTCGATCCTCCGGGACGGCGATGGTGTTGTTCGCATAATGGGCGGCAGTGTTGCCGGCGCGGGCGCGCACCATGACCGAAACACGTGCGCGGGGCCAGGATTCCCCCACCCAGTTCAGCGCAAGAACCTGATCGCAATACGTCTGCACCGATTCCACGGAACCGAATTTGCGCTCGACCGGCAGTGTGATGGTAGATCCCAGAACTTCGATGCTACGTGTCCCCCGCTGGTCCGCGCGGTCGAACATGGTGCGCACCAAGGTTTCTGCCTCGTAAACGGCAGACCGCTGATTGTCCCTCATGAATCGAGCTGCCCGCGCACCCCGCCGATTTCCGGGAGGTTTCCCAGCCGTGCGGAGCGCGCAGCACGATCACCCGCCTGGCGTGCATGCGACGAATGCCCGGCACTGGCCCGGCCGCCGCCCTGCCACGTACCGCGCGCCTTGGAGTTGGACGAGTAGAAGTCTTTGAGTTCGATTTCCTTGTTACGCAACACCAGTGCGGTTTCCGAAGATGAAGCAGTAGAAACCGTTTCCGTTTCCTTCTTCGTTTCCGCCAACCGGGCGCCGATGCGCGCCGCATAGGCCATCTGGAAGTTGAGCCGTGCGGTTACTCCGGCAACAGGTTTGCGGACCTGTGTGCTGACACGTCGTCGTCCGCGAGTTTCGACGACCGTCCGCACGGACGTCTCACCGCGGTACGCGCCGGAGCGCACATACGCGTCGGAATCACGCACCATCTGGAACAGCAGGCTCGAGTACAGGGCCTCACACACGTCGATGTCGCCGGCAAATCCGTAGGCGAAGATGACGGCAGACGTCTGCGCGATGTCGCACTGCACGTCGTTCGCGGCGGCGATGGCGATGAACAACTGCGCGTAGGTCCGCAATCCGCGCTTGCCTGGCTCACCGATCGTGATGAGACGTTGGGTGGGCGTCGCCCGTTTTTCCGACGACGCTGTATGCGCACGGGCCACCGCCAGGTCGATGGCCGAGTTGGTGGCCAACCGCTGCGCGGCCGCCATGAAGGCTTCACCTTCGTGGGGATTATCGGTGGATTCTGCCTGGCGCAGCAGAGCACCGATGCGGGTCAACATCTTCTCCGAACTCACCGCAGAAGGGTACTCCCGGATACCGACAGCGGCGCTTATGCTGCTGGGGCACACACTCACCCTCAACTTGGATCGTCCGGCACGTTCCTGCCGGTAGAAGGGATCAACCCGTCATGGCTTCAGTGACATTCGAGGGAACTACCTGCCTGTTCCCCGGATCGAATTCCCCCGCAGTCGACAAGCTCGACCTCCAGATCGAGGACGGCGAGTTCCTTGTTCTCGTCGGACCGTCCGGTTGTGGAAAGTCGACGACGCTCCGCATGCTGGCGGGCCTCGAGGAGGTTCACAGTGGCCGCATTCTCATCGGCGACCGCGACGTCACGGGTCAGGAACCCAAGGAACGCGACATCGCGATGGTGTTCCAGAACTACGCGCTGTACCCGCATATGACGGTCGCCGAGAACATGGGATTTGCGCTCAAGTTGGCGGGCACCAACAAGACGGAAACCCGGGCTCGCGTCGAGGAAGTCGCCAAGATGCTCGACCTCGAGCCGTACTTGGATCGCAAGCCGAAGGCGCTGTCCGGTGGTCAGCGTCAGCGAGTTGCCATGGGCCGCGCCATCGTCCGCCAACCGCAGGTGTTTCTGATGGACGAGCCGCTCTCCAACCTCGACGCAAAACTGCGGGTGCAGACGCGTACGCAGATCGCGCAATTGCAGCGACGCCTCGCGACCACGATGGTCTACGTGACGCACGATCAGGTCGAGGCCATGACCATGGGTGACCGCGTCGCCGTCCTCGACAAGGGAATTCTGCAGCAGTGCGCGTCGCCACGGGAACTCTACAACCGGCCGAAGAACGTGTTTGTTGCCGGTTTCATGGGCTCGCCCGCGATGAATCTCTTCACTCTTCCGCTCACCGATCGCGGTGTGGCGTTCGGTGACGTGGTTGTTCCTGTTTCCCGTGAAACATTGAACGGCACACCCGAGACCGAAGTTGTGCTCGGAATTCGTCCGGAACACCTCGAAATTGCCGCCGCGGGAATTCCGATGGACGTCGACGTCGTCGAAGAACTCGGATCCGATGCCTACGTCTACGGCCGCACGACTATCGGCGGCAGCCCACAACAGATCGTGGCGCGAGGCGACTGGCGTAATCCGCCGCAGAAGGGTGATCGCGTGAATCTTCGCGTCGACCCGGGCAAGGTGCACATTTTTGCGTCCAGCGACGGCCGTCGCCTCGGCTGATTCGACGCTCTAATCCGACACATGAACGATTCAGGTTCGCCGTAATACCAACAAGTAGGGGTGTCTCGTGCCACAGTAGGGGCCGATGCCGGGAGCCGGCACTCATGGCGCATGCCGTGACGTCGGCTTCCGGGATGTCTTTTGTCGTATACAAGCGGGGAGCGAATCCATGGTTCTGAACTCGAAGGCGATGCGTCGGGCTGCAATTGCAGCGTCGGCAGTGTCGATGCTGGTACTGGCCGGTTGTTCGTCCGATTCGGACAACGGCGGCGACACCACCACCACAGCCGCATCCGGGGGATCGTCCTCCAGTGAAGGCCGCGGCCCCATCACGATCGTCGAGGGCCAGGATGCCCTGAATGAGGCGCTCGAAAACATCATCACCGACTGGAATGCCGAGCATCCGGACGAAAAGGTCACCCTGAAGCCGCTGGCGAAGGAAGCCAACGCCCAGGTCGACGACATCACCCAGCGCATGCAGGCCAAGAGCGACGAGTACGACCTCATCGGCGTCGACGTCGTCAACACCGCGCAGTTTGCTGCCAACGGATGGCTGGCTCCGCTCGAGGGTGACCTCGCGATCGACACATCGGGCCTCCTCGAGTCCACGGTCGCGTCCGGCACGTACAACGGCAAGCTCTACGCAGCGCCCAAGAACACCAACGCCGCGTTCCTGTACTACCGCAAGGACCTCGTCGAGAAGGCTCCCACCACGTGGGCCGAGCTCAAGGAAAACTGCCCGAAGGCTGTCGAAGCCGGCATCTCCTGCTATGTCGGTCAGTTCAAGAACTACGAAGGCCTGACGGTCAACACCACCGAGATCACCAACGCTTACGACGGACCGTGGGTCGCCGCTGACGGCATCACCCCGGCGATCGACGACAAGACGAAGGAAGGCGTGCAGTTCATCGTCGATTCCTTCGCCGACAACACGATCCCGCAGGAAGCACTGACCTACTCCGAGGGCGAGTCGCAGAGCGCCTTCGGCGAAGGCAAGGCCCTGTTCATGCGTAGCTGGTCCGGCTTCTCGGTCGACGGCGAAGAGACGTCGGTCGCCGGCAAGTACGGCTACACCGTCCTTCCGGGTGTCGACGGACCGGGCGCGTCGACGGTCGGCGGCTACAACGTCGGTATCAGTGCCTTCTCGGACGCTCCGGCCACGGCACGCGACTTCCTCGAGTTCATGCAGACCAAGAAGTCGCAGACGTACTTCACCGCAGTCGGCGGCGCACCCGTCCTCTCGGCTGTCTACGACGACCCGGCAGTACTTGCAGAGTTCCCGTACTTCGCGACACTGAAGGAAGCGCTTGCCACCGCGCAGCCGCGTCCCGTCACGCCGTACTACACGCAGGTGTCGAAGTCGATTTCCGACAACACCTACGCTGCTATTCGCGGCGAGAAGACCGTCGAGCAGGCTTTGGCGGACACCAAGGCCGGCATCGAAACAGCCGGTAACTGATCTACCAGGAGCAATAAGCAATGGCAGAACCGCAGGATCCTTCCGCGGCTGTGCCTGCCAACCCCACGGTCGGGGCCGGGTCAACCGGTCCCGACCGTTCGGGCGTTGGTGGGAGACACCGAGCGCCGGAACCTCTCGAAGAGCCGTCGGTATCCGAGGGCACAGGGATGTCCATGACCAAGGTTCTGCCTGACTCTGCAGATACGCCTCCACCCCCGCCGGATATGCCTGCGCCCCCGTCGGCCGACAAGCCGAAAAAGCGTCGACGCGTCCCGCCGTGGGCGTTTGTCGCACCATCGTTGATCGTGCTCGCAGTCATCATCGTGTACCCGCTCGGGCGCGCGATCTGGATGTCGATGCACAGCGACGGCAAGAAACTCGATCCCGAGACCGGCATGTTCGTCACCGGTCAGTTCACGTGGTTCGACAACTACAAGAACTGGATCACGCAGTCCTGCAACACGGCGAACGGTGCGATTCCGTGTCCGCCCGGCACGCTCGGCTCGCAGTTCTGGCAGTCGATCGGCAATACCTTCGGATTCACGATCGTCACGGTTCTGCTCGAGACGCTGATCGGCCTCTCGATGGCGTTGATCATGGCCAAGACTTTCCGTGGACGCGGTCTGCTGCGCGCCTCGGTTCTGATTCCGTGGGCCATCCCCACCGCTGTCACCGCGAAATTGTGGTTCTTCATCTTCGCCAACGACGGCATCGCCAACAAGATTCTCGGCACCAACATCTTGTGGACGGCCGATCCGTGGCCGGCGCGATTCGCGATCGTAGTCGCCGACGTCTGGAAAACAGCGCCGTTCATGGCACTGCTCATCCTCGCCGGTCTGCAGATGATTCCCGCAGACGTCTACGAAGCAGCCAAGGTCGACGGCGCAACCGCGTGGCAGCGCTTCCGCATGATCACGCTGCCGTTGGTCAAGCCCGCACTCATGGTGGCCGTGCTCTTCCGCACGATGGACGCCCTGCGCATGTACGACCTGCCCGCAATCATGATGGGATCCAATCCCGCCACGTCCACCATCTCGGTCCTGGTGGTCGATCAGATGCGCGTCGGCGCCAATTCGGCATCGGCACTGTCCACCATCACGTTCCTCATCATCTTCGCTGTGGCCTTCATCCTGGTCCGATTCCTCGGAGCCAACGCGGTCAGCACGCAGGAAAAGCAGCGGAAAGGGGAGCCGGTATGAACAAGGCACTACGCGGCAAGATCGGCACCTACATCGGCGTCGTACTGATCATCGTGTGGGGACTCGCTCCCTGCTACTGGATGATCGTGACGGCGTTGCGCGACCCGGCGGACACGTTCTCGACGTCGCTCTGGCCCACAAATCTCACGCTGTCCAACTTCACCGCGGCGCTCGATCCCGATGCCAAGGTGAACTTCACCCGCGCCCTGATGAACAGCCTCATCATCGCCGGCGCGACCACTCTTGTCGCTCTGATCGTCGGCGTCTTCACGGCGTACGCGCTCTCACGGTTCGACTTCCGTGGCAAATACTTCGTCACCGGAATCATCCTCGGCGCGTCCATGTTTCCCGTCGTCGCACTCGTGACGCCGTTGTTCCAGATGTTCACGGACCTCGGGTGGATCGGCAGCTACAAAGCGCTGATCATCCCCAACATCTCGTTTGTCCTGCCGCTGACGGTGTACACGCTGACCTCCTTCTTCTCCGAACTCCCCTGGGAACTCGAAGAAGCCGCTCGCATCGACGGCGCCACCCGGGGCCAGGCTTTCCGGCTGATCATGCTGCCGCTCGCCGCGCCGGCACTGTTCACTACCGCGATCCTCGCGTTCATCGCGACGGTCAACGAGTACCTGCTGGCACTGCAGCTCTCGAGTGACAAAACAGCGCCCGTCACCGTGGCGATGGCCAAATTCTCCGGCACCGATCCCTTTGTCACGCCGTACACCTCCATCATGGCTGGTGGCACCCTCGTGATGATCCCCCTCGTGATCATGGTTCTGATCTTCCAGCGACGGATCATCGCAGGCCTGACCGCAGGCGGCGTCAAGTCGTGATGCGGGCTTCGCGCGCACAGCGAATGGAGCTCATCGCCGGCTTCATCTCGGTGTTTGCTCTCATGGCGTTGATCAGCGCTGTGGTCGCAATCGTCAAAGGTGACCCAGGCGTGACGCCGTCACTGGTGTTGCTGGGGTGCGTCATTGCACTGGGCTTTGCGTATCGCGGATACCGAAAAGCGGTTCGTGCGGAGCGTCGGCAGTAGAGCTCCCGGTAGTGTGACGTTTCGGTATCGCAGTTGCCGGGAGTTATCTGATCGAGATAACACCCTGGTGCAATGATGCTGTGAGGTCATGTACCCGACCGGGAGTGTGTAAGTGAGTCCATCGAACAGATCGAATGCGGCAGGTGGTGCTGCATCGTCTTCGCGTCGCTCCGGCAACCCGGGAAAACCGGCCAAGAAGAAGCGCTCGAAGTGGCGGTTCGTCCGGCGGACGATCTACGTGCTCGTACTGCTGATGATTATCGTGCCTGCGTCGGTGTTTGCTGTTGCCTACAGCCGCACGGAGGTCCCTCGCCCGGCTGACATGCAGACCAAGCAGGTTTCCACCATCTACATGGCCGACGGCACCACCGTGCTCGGGAAGGTCGTCCCCCCGGAGGGGAACCGCACCGAAGTTGCGTTGTCGGCCATCCCGATTCATATTCGTGACGCCGTCCTCTCCGCCGAGGACCGCAATTTCTACACCAATCCGGGCTTCTCCATTTCGGGATTCGCGCGCGCGGCCCGCGACAACATCATGGGCAAGGAAAGCGCCGGCGGTGGGTCCACCATTACTCAGCAATACGTGAAGAACGTGTTGGTCGGTGACAAGCGCAGTATCGACAGGAAGATGCGTGAGCTGGTCATCTCCGCCAAGATGGCGCGAGAGTGGTCCAAGGACGACATCCTCGCGGCGTACCTGAACACCATCTACTTCGGCCGCGGTGCTTACGGCATCG
Source organism: Rhodococcus sp. 24CO (assembly GCF_050586165.1). Lineage (NCBI taxonomy): Bacteria > Bacillati > Actinomycetota > Actinomycetes > Mycobacteriales > Nocardiaceae > Rhodococcus > Rhodococcus sp. 24CO. The sequence goes on from NZ_JAZFNF010000002.1 coordinate 47,598, forward strand.
CAGCGGCGTCGAATGCGTACTTCGACAAGCCGGTCAGCGACCTGACGGTCGGCGAAGGCGCTGTTCTCGCTTCCGTGATCCAGAGTCCCTCGTTCCTCGATCCGGAGACCAATCTGCCTGCGCTCGAAGCGCGATGGAATTACGTGCTCAACGGAATGGCCGAGTTGGGCACACTCGCCAAGGCCGACCGTGAGGCGATGACGTTTCCCGTTGTCGCGGCGGCCAACCGCCCCACTGATCTGAACCAGGCTCCCGGACCGGAAGGCCACATCAAGACGCAGGTCCTCAAGGAACTTGCCGAAGCCGGTATCAGTGACGAGACGCTGAACACGGCAGGCCTACAGATCACGACCACCATCGATCCTCAGGCGCAGGAAGCCGCGCTCAACGCGGTGAGCAAGAACCTCGACGGGGAACCGGAGGAACTGCGCACCGCAGCGGTATCCATCAACCCACGGACCGGTGGAGTTTCCGCCTATTACGGCGGCACGGACGGCGCTGGTTTCGACTACGCCCAGGCGCCGTTGCAGACGGGTTCGGCGTTCAAGGTCTTCGGACTGGTGGCCGCGTTGATGGAGGACATCCCGCTCTCGGCCCGCTTCGACAGTTCACCGCTCACGATCAATGGTGTGACCATCGGAAACGTCGGCGGTGAATCCTGCGGAACCTGCACCATCGCGGAAGCCCTGAAGCGTTCGCTCAACACCAGTTTCTACCGACTGATGCTGTCGATGGAGAACGGTCCGCAGAAGATCGCCGACGCGGCTCACCTAGCCGGTATCCCCGAGCGAATTCCCGGGCTCGACTACCCCACCCTGACTCAAGCGGGTGACCCGCCGGAAAACGGAATCGTGCTCGGGCAGTATCAGTCCCGCGTCATCGACATGGCGTCCGCTTATGCAACTCTCGCCAACTCCGGGGTCTACCAGCAGCCGCACTTCATCCAGAAGGTGGTGACGGCCGAGGGTGAAGTTCTACTCGATCGTCCGGTCTCCCCCGGTGAGCGTCGACTCGACGCTGCCGTCGCCGAAAACGTCACGCAGGCGATGCTGCCGATCGCGTCGTACTCCAATGGCCACGCGTTGGCCGGTGGTCGCGCGGTTGCGTCGAAGACCGGAACCGCTCAGCTCGGTGACACCGGTCAGAACAAGGACGCCTGGATGGCGGGTTACACGCCGTCCCTGTCCACGGCGGTGTGGATCGGCACTTCCGATGCCCAGGCCATCACCAACTACAACGGCGGATTGATCTACGGTTCGGGGCTTCCTGCCGATATCTGGAAGAGCACGATGGACGGCGCTCTCAAGGGTTCCGACGTCGAGACCTTCCCGTGGCCGGATCCGATCGGCGGACAGGCCGGTGTTCCCGCCAACTCCGGTGCGACATCGCCGAACGACCGCAGCACTGGGGCAGCTACCCCGCCTTCCACCACGCTGAACATTCCGGGACTGCCGCCGGTGGAAATTCCGCAGATCCCGCAGCGGCCCCGTTCGATCGAGATTCTTCCGGGCATCGTCATTCCGTTGCCGGGCTGATCTTTTGCAGAGGCGGCGATCTTCGCAGATCGCCCACCTGGCGACATGCTGTGACGTAACGTGATGTGCGAGTTGCAGCATGCGCACGGGCGTCGTCACACGGTCGAGGGAGCAGGTCGAATGGGTCAGCTGGACGGCAAAGTCGCCTTCATCACCGGTGCCGCGCGGGGTCAGGGACGTTCGCATGCAACAACATTGGCGCAGGAGGGTGCGGATATCATCGCGATCGACCTGTGTGATCAGGTGGGATCTGTCGGATATCCCCTGGCCACTGCAGAAGATTTGAACGAGACGGTTCGGCAGGTCGAAGCACTGGGGCGTCGAATTATTGCCACCCACACCGATGTTCGTGATTCAGCCGGGTTGAGAGCCGCAGTCGACGAGGGTGTGTCGCAACTCGGGCGCCTCGACATCGTGCTCGCGAACGCGGGCATCGCGAGTTTCGCTCCGGCCGAGAACCTCACTGATGACATGTGGGACGACATGATCGCGATCAACCTGACCGGTGTGTTCAAGACGGTGAGGGCATCGCTGCCGCACCTCAAGGCACACGGCGACGGTGGCGCGATCGTCCTCACCAGTTCCACCGCGGGGATCAAGGGCCTGGGAAACCTGGCACACTATGCCGCTGCCAAGCACGGTGTGGTCGGCCTGATGAAGTCGCTGGCGAATGAGCTTGCGCCGAACATGATCAGGGTCAATTCGGTTCATCCGACTGGCGTCAACACCGACATGATTCACAACGAATACACATACGCGCTTTTCCGTCCGGACAAGAAGCCATCCGAGATCACCCTCGACGATGTGAGTGATGCGTTCCGAAGTTCGAATGCGCTCCCTGTCCGGTGGGTCGAATCAAGCGATGTCAGCAACGCCATTCTGTGGTTGGTCAGTGATGCCGCACGCTACGTCACCGGGGTTCAATTGCCGGTTGACGCTGGATCGGTCATCAAGTAGTCGTGCCGTAGTTACTGTGTGTCGCTGCCTTTTCGGGGAAGGACAACGACGCGCAGTGCTTGGCGTAGGTGGGCAATCGTGTGAGTCCACGCGAGTTTCTCGCCGGTGCACAGTTCGATATCTTCACCGCCGACTGCGACAGCGTTTGTGAGGGCGTTATGCCACTCGGCTTCCTGCTCCTGACTGATGCGGAGATACTCGAGGATGGTGTCGCGGTCGCGTCCGCAGATTTCTGCGACGTCGTCTGCGGTGAGTCCACCGGTCTGGTCTGCGTCGAGTTCGAGGATGGACATGAGGGCGGGTGGAAACTCGAAGCACTCGTGCCATTCGACGGCCGAACCGTCGAAAACGGCGCTCAGTCCGTCGCTGTCCGCCTCGTCTGTGGCCGCGAAATCTCCATCGGCTCGAATGGGTTGCCCGCCAAGCTCTTCAGCGAGTTCGTCCGATGCGTCGGCCAGTTCGGCAAAGGATCGGATGGTTCGCAGTAGATGATCGGGTGCAAACGGAGCGGCGTCGACCCGGGCTACGCCGAGGACGCTTTGTTCCACCAGGATGAGCTTGATGGTAGGCCACTGCCGATTGAGTTGGGACAGAACAAGAGCAGCATGGTTTGTGTCCGGTATCGAGTGAACAACCCGCGAGAAAACTTCTACGTACTGGTCGTCTTCGAGCACGCGGATATACGTGATCTGTTCGCCCCGAACGAGCGGGATGTCGCCGTCGTCGTCACGCTCTGGGGTGTAGTCGAGAAGCCGACCGAGGGCGTTGTCGACCAACTCGTTCAACGAGTCGTATTCGCTGGCCTGAGTCTGACCGTGGTCGAATTCCGGAATGTCTTCGCGCCCGCTCACCTGTACACGGAGAAAACTCGGGTGCGCGATGCTCCACATGTCGCCGAACACCCGTAGGGCTTGGGCGACGACGCCGTCGGGCCGAGAGCGATCGACGTCGATGTAGAAGGACATCGAGCCGTTGCCGGTGTCGTCGTGCTCGCATTGATCGGGGCGATTGAATCCCCAGCCGAGCAGCGACTCGTGATCCTCGGGTTCAAGCATCCGCAGCGGGTGCAGGAATTGATTGGACGGTACCTCGCACCTGACGCGGGTCTGGTCCCACGCGAAGAATTGGATGCAGGCGGGGGCGTAGTCGAGGTTGTCTTGCGAGTCGTGCTGCGACTCCACGACCAGGGTGTCGTTGTCTTGCATTGCAGCGATGTATCGAGACACACGAGCCCCGAATGCAGTCCATGCGGCAGTGATCTCGAGATCGAAAGTGTGCTCCGACATCGACGCTCCTTCACGGGTGGGGTTCATACCGGTCCAGGGGCTTGCCGACGTTCTGTGAACCCCTGCCGTCAAGCCCTTGGCGTGAGAGTAGCGGTTGGGACCGACAACTTCAGCGAGGCGCTTGGTCCATCCGAGAAAATTTTTCGGTTTCGTTGTCGAACCGTTCCTTGTACGCCGTCGCCAGATCGTGAAGGGCACCGACGCAGTCGCCGTAGAAGGTCGGTGCGTGCATGGTGGCCAGAATTCGTGGTTCGAGGTCGGCGAGGGCACGGATGGTAGGCGCAAGTGCCGGCGTCAAGGCTGTTGCATGCCCCAGATCCTCGGCCGCAATGGCGGGACCGACGATTTCCTGTTCGGTTGTTGCGGGCGGGGGTCCGAACGCGGTGAACAGGTCGCCACAGAACAACGTCGACGTTGTCTCCTCGAACATCAGGCCCGCGTCCCAGCCGTGCGGGACGTGCGGGGTGTCGATATGGCGAACGCGTCGGCGGCCTGTTTCGAGTACATCGCCGTCCTGCAACGGAACTGGCATTCGGTCGGCCAGGTCGTTGACCTGGACGAAGCATCCCATTGCGCAATGCGCGACCTGCGCGTCGGGCGCTGCGGCGAGCCACGAATTCATCGCCCCACACTCGTCGGCTTCGACGTGACCGAACGTGATCCATTTCAGCCGGGCCGGGTCGAGCAGACGCGACAGTGCGTCGGACGACGAGGTGAACAGCGCTCTCTGCCCGGTGTGGAAGAGCAGTGGTTCCTCGCCGTCGACAAGAAATTGGTTCATTGCGAGGTTCGCTTCCGGAACGAAGGTCGAGAGTCGATAGATGTCCGGGGCGATCTCGGTGATCGTTGTGCTCATCGCTGTGCTCCGATCAGGGCTGTACTTCCGTGACCTCCAGCTTTCTCGCCGCTCAGTCCGGGCACAAGGCTCTGGAATAGTGGAGGATGTGTTTGTACTGCTGCTGACAGGCCCGCCGGGCGCGGGGAAGAGTTCCGTCTCGACCGCGCTTCACGATCGACTCGGTGAGGCCGGCGTGAGAAACGCGATGATCGAGGTTGACGAACTGGAGCGGTGTTACCCGCCACTGGGAACCGAACGAGCCATCGCGCACGTCGAGATGCTGTGCACGTCGTACCGTGAGGTGGGTTACGAACTCCTGTTCATCACCGCTACCGTCGAAGACGACGACTACGGGCGTGCTCTGCTGGCCGCGACCGCGACTGACGGGCACCTGCTGGTACGGCTAGAGGCCGATCCGGATACGTTGCGCAACAGAATCATCGAGCGTGAACCGGCCAACTGGGCAGGGTTGGAGCAACTGGTGGAAGCGTCACAACTCCTGGCCGGTTCGATGCCGTCGTTGATCGGGGTTGACCTGGTTCTCAGCACCGAAGGCCGAGACCCCGAAAGTGTTGCCGATGACGTGGAAGCGTCTCTGCGAGAACATTATCCGTCGTTACGGGCGCTCAGTGTGCAGAGCGGTGACCACTGAAGCGAACATCGTCGACTTGATGGCGCCAAGTGTGCCCGGATTCTTCGGGCCGATCGGTGCGACTATGTCGATTGCCTTGGTGGTCAGCGCTTCGACGGAAGCCGTGGCGTCCACCAGACCTGCGGCAAGCGCGTCGCTTCCGCCGTACCGCCGCCCGGTGGTCATGGCGACGACGGCCGAGGCAGGACTGAGTTTGGCCTGAATGAGCGCAGCCATTCCTTCGGTGAAAGGGATGTTGATGTCGACTTCCGGGAAGCAGTAGTAGCCTCGATCGTCGCGCATGACGCGATAGTCGTGGGCGACCCCGAGCATCGCGCCCGCTCCGAAGGCGTGACCGTTGACCGCAGCGACGGTCGGCATCGGGTACGTCAGCATCCGAGCGAACAATGATTGCACTTGCTGCACATACCAATTTGCCTTGTCAGTGTGCGCGCCCAGCCAGTCGAGATCGAGTCCGTTGGAATAGAACTTACCCGTTGCCGTGGTGATCAGGGCGTGTGCGCCTTCGCGCAAAGCCTGGTCGAGCAGCTTGTCGACGGAGTCGAGCCAATCCGGGGAGAAGCGATTTTCGTCGTCGCCGAGATCGAGGACGGCGATCTTGTTTTCGAAGCGGAGCGTAGGGGTCATGATTGGCCTTTCTTGTTGCGGGACTTGGGGAGTGGTGGGTCGAGACGCAGAACGGCTCGAACGGCAGCGTCCAACCGCGCGCGTGCTGCTGTATCGGGTACTCGCCAACCGTCGGCGCGTTTGGCCGGGTGGATGAGGAGTCCGGTAGGTAGGCCGACAACACAGGCTTCGATTGCTTCGACTGCTCGTCCGTCTTTACGGCCCCAGAGTGCCGTCGACAACCGGATGAACAACTCGACGAGCGCCCGGTCGAGTTGTGTGAGTTGTTCTGCGATATCGGCAGGGACGTCGCTGCCGAGTAGTTCCTCACGCCTGATCGTCAACAGAAGTAGTGCGGAATGTGGGTAATCCAGCGCGAAGATCGCCGGCACTTCAGCGGCGGCGACCACTGCGTCCACTGCAGCGGACGGTGAGGGATGGCGCAGGGTGTCATCCACTCTCGACTGCTGGAGTGCGAGAAATCGCTGTGCGGCGCGTAGCCATGCGCTACCGACCAGGCCACCGCGAGAACCGAATGCGTGATAGATCGCGCCGTTCGAGACGCCGGTGATATCGGATACGGCTCTGACCGTGACTGCGGTCGGCCCGGCAGTGGCGGCGAGATTTTCGGCAGCATCGAGCAGTGTGTCGAGATCGTGGACGCGTGGCCGAGGCATGAACGCACAGTAACAGAGCGTCTGCTCTGTTACTAGTGTGTGGTCGGATCATGCGGCCGTCACATTGGTGCTCGGACGTCCGCCGGTGGGGATCGAAACCCTGGTGAAGTGAGCACCCCTACTGCAAAGTGAGCACCCCTTCCAGTTCTCTGGAAGGGGTGCTCACTTGATGAAAAGGGTGCTCACTCGGCCAAAGGCTCTCAGTTGCCGACGGCCACTCTACTTGCGTCTTTGGCGGCCTGGGACCCTTCCCGGCGCGGATGCACCGGTTGGCGTCGCCGATCCGCTTGCTGACCTGGTCGCCTATCTGAGCGTCCGCCCCGCCGCCGCTGTATCCGATCTTCCCCTCGCTTCGGCAGCCGAGTTGGTCGTGAACCGCTGAAACTCGAGGGTCAGTTCGACTCGAGAATCTCGGCGCCCCAATCTACGCGGTCGGCCAACCGCAGCAACGTGCGTCGGCGCGTAGGGCTGGTTTCGCCGATGTGCGCGATCCGGCCGTAGATGTGAGCGCGAAAGTTCGCGATCGACTCTCGATTCTGTTCCTGTGCAGAGGTATTGGCGGCATTGTGGAGCAGTGCGCGCAATCGGTCGTATTCGTCACGCGGATACGACGGTTGGTTGTTGATCACCAGCCCGGTGAGGTGCTGGCGTCGATGCGGACGCATCACTTTTGTCTTACGAGGATGGACGGCGAACCCCTCGTCTCTGGCGATCTGTCCGACCGTCCACAGGAGGGTGCCGACGTCGGCGACCTCGATGCCCGAGAATGCGAGGTCGTCGGCGTAGCGGGAGTAGGTGAGCCAGTTCGTCTTCGCCAGCCCACTCAACCGGATATCGAGGTTGCGCGCTACAAGGTTCGCGAGCGCAGGCGACGTCGGTGCACCTTGGGGCAGGTGCGCCGTTCTCAACTGCGACGCCTGTGCGTAGGGCACGCCGCGCAAGGTGTCGGCCGGCGTTGCGACAGTGCACAATCCGGTGAGGGTTCCGGCGACGGCGGGCGGGTAGCCGAGGGCGGTGAAGATCGCGTGAACACGGTCGCCGGTGATAGACGGGAAGAACTGAGCGAGGTCCACACCGATCACGATTTCCGATTGTGCATGCGGCGCTGCAAAAGTCAGAGGGCTTCGGCCACGGACAAATCCGTGTGCCGCGTCGTGCGGCGGTACCTGATCGAGGATGCGGCGCAGGATCTTCCGCTGAATTTCACGCAGCCTGGGTTTAGGTATCTCGAGTAGGCGAGCGCCGGCCTTCTTGCTGATCTGCATGGGCCGGTAGTGGCGCAGCGGGAGAGGTTTCGTGCGTAGCCATTCACCGCGATCGGCGAACCACTCGAGTTCCGAGATTGTCAGATCGAGCGAGCGGGCAAGGTCGGCGTTGGTGTTGTATCGCGGCACGTCGAAGCGCCATACCGAAGATTCGTTGGTGTCCAACGAGAGGGGAACTGGTCGCAGGCGCGGTAGTTCGCGCAGCAATCGGTAGAGCGACTGCGGTTCGAACGGTGGGGCGGGCATGAGATCGAGGACTCGGACCGCCAAGAGTGTCGGGGACACACCGAAGACGGTTCCGAATGCCTCCTCGAGGCCACCGAGGGTCCATGGTGCGTCGTCGGCTGCGTCTGCCAGTCGACGCGCCAATTCGGCATCGAGTTCGAAGTCACCCATGATGCATATCCAGGATGCGGCGGCGCAGGGTGACCAAATCCTTTGTCCGGGGCGGCGGGGAGCACGCGGAGCGTGCCGAATGCCGTCGGACGCAGTATCCAATTCTTCTGGCCGACCCAGGGGTTACCCCTGAGACTGGTCGCGTGGACCAACTCTCACCCACGCGCCGCCGCATGCCTTCACAATGGCAGACCGTCCGGTATCTGTCACGTGTACAGCATCAGGCCTCAGATCGACGAACGATCCGAACCGACGAACTCGCTGATCCACGGCACGACTGCTTCGCGGACGGTGACCGCCTTCGGCAGTAGTCCGTTGCTCAGCAGGAGATCGGCCGCGCGCTGCTGCTCGTCGAGGAACTCGTCGGTGACCGGGTTGACCCCGAAAGGACGCCCGCGCAGTGCAGCTTCCCAGGCATCGATGCTCGCGGACCCGCCATGCTTCTCGATGTCGTCGACGAAGATCTGCGCGGCTTCGCGGGGGTTGGCTTCGATCCAGGCGTCGGATTCCTGCAGGGCCTCGATGATCGCCTGGAGGGCCTCCGGGTTAATATCCGCGAAATCGCGCCGGGTGAACCACAGTGAGGGGTGGCTGAAGAGCCCGTCGGTGGCGATCAGCGTGCGTAGTTCGTGGTTCGCTTCGATGTCGGTCAGCCCCGGGTACGCCCCTACCCAGGCATCGATGGTGCCGTCGACGAGGTCCGCTCCACCACCGCGCACGTCGGTATCGACGGGGACGATGTCGGACCAGGTCAGCCCCGCCTGATCCAAGGCGAACAACAAAAGTGTGGTCTGCCACGATCCGTGCGCGATGCCGACGCGCTTACCGCGCAGGTCCTCTACCGAGTTGATCTCGGAATCAGCCTTGACCACCAGGCGCCCGTTCTCCACGCGAGGGCCGGAGATTCCGATGTAGACGAGATCGCGGCCCTGGGCCAATCCGGTGACGGGCGGCGTGAAGCCGGTTCCGATCACGTCGTATCCGCCCTCCTCGAACAGCCAGTCCGAGTGCAGGGTCGGCAAGGCGTTTTCCGGGTTCACTGCAGGCTTGGCGGGAAGCTCACGCAGGTCCACCCACTCGATGTCCGGGAGACGGCGTTCGAGGATTCCGGTGTGGCGCAGGACGAACAGCGAATTGTTGTGTGGGAAGTATCCGACGCGAACGGTCATGAGATCTACGGTTTCCTGTTCTGAATCAGTGATGGGGTGGCTAGATGAGGCCGCGTCGACGCGCCTCGTCGGCGAGTCCGCTACGGCCCCACTGGACGGTGAGGTTGGACGGATCGAATTCGACCGAACCGCCGAGGGTTTCGGCGATCGCCTGGAACTGGGCGCCTTCCTCGAGGAGGACGACGAACTTCGCGAGGTCGAGCAACCCGCTGCGTCCGATGACGTTGACCCCGCCGTTGGCTTCGAAGATCGCGACCAGATCGGGATCGTGTTCGAGACGCTCGAGAATGAAATCCCCTGCAGACCGAGATCGATCGATGTGCGGCGGAATCTCTCGGGAGAGCGTCAGCCTCTGCGAAGCCGCATAGCGGATGGGCAGGGTCCGATGAGTCTGAGCCCAACCACCGAGCCACGGAGTGTGGATGTGGACGACGCTGGTGATTTCCGGATGCTCACGGAACACTGACGCGTAGCCGGTGACAAAACCGGCCGATCCGTTGCCGGACAGCACTTCTCCATCGAACGTAGCGACAACCGGTGACACCGACGGATCATCCGCCCACGGTCCCGGATCGTTCAGGGCGACTGCGATTTCGGTGCCGGGCACGCGTTCGACGAAGTTGACGGTCCCGTTGGCTGCAACCGTTCCGGTCTTGCGGAAGACGTCGAATGCCTTGTCTGCTGCTTTGCGCGCTTCTTCGACGAATGCTGCGGTATCGGCGTCGAGTCGAGTTTCGGTGGTGGTCATCGAGTCTCCAGTCCAGAAGGTGTGATCGGGGTGCGCTGCAGGAGGGGAAGAACTTCTTCGCCGACGCGGTACGCCTCTTCGAGATGCGGGTTACCGGCGAGGATGAAGGCGTCGACGCCCAGTTCGCGGAGCTCGTCGAGTCTTTCGGCGACCTGTTCGTAGCTGCCGACCAGACCGAACGCCGGTCCGCCGCGGATGAGGCTGAAGCCGCACCACACGTTGGGCTGCACTTCCAGATCTCGGTAACCGGTGATGTGTTCGGGCACCCACCCCTTGATGCGGGCGGCGCCCACCGAATCACCCTGCGCTGCACGGTCGGCGGCTCCTTTGTCGACGAAGGCCCAGCCCTTCTCGATCTCGGCCCACGCGGCTTCCTCCGTGTGCCGGGCAACGACGTCGATGCGTACGGCGAACTTCGGGGTGCGTCCCAGCTTGGCCGAGTTCTCCCGCACGCCGTCGATCTTGGCTCTCAGATCGGCGTACGGTTCCAGCCAGGAAAGGTAGTAATCGGAGTGCAGTCCGGCGGCGGCGACGGCTGCTGCCGAAGATCCGGAGAAGTACACCTCGGGAAACGGTTGGCCGGCAAGTCCGGGTGGCAGTGCAGCGCCGTGGGTTTGGAAGAAGCGACCGTCGAAGTCGAAAGGTTCGCCGTCCCACACACCTTTGAGGACATCGAGGAACTCGGACGTTCTAGTGTAGCGATCGTCATGGTCGACCTTGTCACCCCACCACAGCTGAGGTGCTCCGCCTCCACCACTGATGATGTTGTAAACCAGACGTCCGCCGGTTGCTCGCTGCAGACTGGCCGACATCCGCGCGGCCTGTACCGGGTGAAGGAACCCCGGTTGGAACGCGACCATGAAACGGTACGTGGTGGTCTCGGCAGCCAACGCTGCTGCGGTCGCCCACGGGTCCTCGGTCATCGGAAAGGACGGCAGCAGTCCACCGAGGAAGCCGGCGGACTCGGAAGCCTTTGCCACTGCGGCCATGTGGTCGATATAGCTGTATCCGTCCAGTTCGCCGCCGCGGATCGCGGGAGCGATGTTGCCCGGCCCGTAGCCACCGGCATCGCCGCGGTTGTAGCGACGCGGCGTACGCAGCGACGCGTGGTCGCCTTCCATCCCGATCCGCCAATAGAAATCGATGCTCATGCGGTGGCCTTCTCTTCTGTGGTGGCCTTCTCTTCCTTGCGGATCCGACCCTCGGGATCGACCAGGTGCAGGAGATGCTCGCCCGCCCGGTGCAGCTCTTCGATGTGTGGCCGACCTGACAAGACGAAACCGTCCACGCCGAGATCGCGATACGACGACAATCGCTGCGCCACTTCCTCGTAGCTTCCGACGAGGCCGAAACTGTGCTCGTAGCCGATGCGGTCGAATCCGGACCACAGGATGCCGCCCCGATCGATTTCGAGTGCAGCGGAATCGGTTTCTCTCAGTTGCCGTTCGACGCGAGCCCAGGCTTCGTCGGCTGTCTCCCTCGCGATGATCGGGATGCGAAGGACCTTCTCGACGGTCCTGCCGAGTTCGGATGCTCGGTCGTCGAGGGTGGTGATCCGTGTCGACAACTCGTCACCGGCAAGGGTGAACTGATGGACATCGGCATGGTGGGCCGAGAGTTCCAGAGCTTCCGGAGAATCTCCGGTCAGATGTACTCGGGGAAAACGGAGTCCCGACAAGATGCCTCGGAATCCGCCGCCGAGTACGTCGTAGTACTCGCCGTCGAAGTCGTAACCCGTGCCGCCGAAGCCGCCTGGCAGAATCTGTTCCTCATTCCACACACCGCGTGCGACGGTCAAGAACTCCGCGGCGCGCGCGTAGCGGTCGGCTCCTCGAACCACGTCTCCGCGAGCAGCGGCGTCTTCGGCGTCCGTCTCTACCTTCACTCGCCATTCGAGACGACCTGCCGACAGGCGCTGAAGTGTCGCCGACATTTTGGCGGCGTAGACGGGGGTGCCGAAAGTGGGGTGAAACTCCACGACCACTCGCGAATGACGCGTCTGACGTAGGGCGGCGGCCGCAACGATCCAGGATTCTTCGCCATTCGGATCGTACGGTGCGACAACGCCGTCGACGCCCGACAGTTCGGCTGCGAGAACGATCTGTGCCAATTCGTCGAAGGGCCCGAAGTTTCCGGGGCGAACATCGGTCGCGATTGTAGTCGGTCGCTGCGGCCCGAAGCCGCCGCGACTGTTCAGGGCGGCTAGTGCCCGGCGTCCGTCACCGCGCGACGGCAACTCCCAGTAGACGTCCGTCATTCTGCTGTGCCCTGCTGCGCGGCGACAAGTGCGCGTGCCTGTTCCAGTGGTTCGTGCGCCACCCAGGACTGCAGGTCGAAGTCGGCGGCAAGGAAGCCGTGCGCATACAGGAACTGTTTCTGCACGCCGAGCAGGTCCACACGCTCGTCCGACAGGCTCAAATGCAGTCCGGTGTGGAAGTTCTCGCCGTACGCTGCCACCACACCTTCGGGCCCCGACTGTGTTTCGGTCTGCAGCACGGCCCGGACCTCGTCGATGTTGGCTGCGGCCCAGTCCGCCGCTCTGAGGCTCTCGGCGAGGAAACCGACGACGATGTCCGGGCGCTGTTCGAGTAGATCGGCGTGAACCGTGATCGGTCGTGGGGTGCCGTTGTTGACGCGATCACGTAGGGATGCAGTGGAATCGAGATCGACGGCAACGGCGAGGCCGTGTTCGCGGGCAACTTCCTGGGCGCGGGCGCCCTTGACGTAGATGGCGTCGACGTCGCCGCGGAGCAGGGATTCGACACCCCACGTCGTGTTGCGGGTGGACGAGGCGGTGCGGACCTCGGGGGCTGCCGTCGTCGCAACCTCGACGAGGGTGACGTCGGCAAAACTCAACTCGCCCAGTCGAAGTGCCGAGGCGAAGCCGTGCAGGGCCATGGCGCGAGGAAAGCTCCTGGCCTGATCCGCCGCCCAAGCCGGGATACCGATCCGAGCGCCGGCCAAAAGACCTGCTTCGCGGATGTCGGAGTCTCCGCGCACCAGGATTGCCTGGGCCTCGTCGATCCAGGTGAGCCCGATGAGCCGCGTCGGAGAACCACTGGCACGCGCGGCCAGTGCGGGGACGTTACCGCCCTCGCGAATGAGTCCGGAGAGGTGGTGGTCGAAATGGCGCACTGCCAATTCCGGTCCGGCATCTTGCAGTACGCCGAAACGCACTCCGGATTCGTTTGCCGTCCGGTCGAGCCAACCGAGACTGTTGGCGAGACCGCTGGCGGTGGGAACGGGGCAGCGGGTGTACCAGAGTGTGTCGATTGCGGAATCAGCGATCAATGTCATGACTGTCCTGTCCGTCGGGGAAGGTGCGACCGACGCCGAGTTCCTTCAGGAAACTCGCTCGGTAGCGCAAAGATTCGGGATCGTTCCGGTCGCGAGGACGTGGCAGATCGATGTCGACGTCCACGGCAAACCCGCCCTTGTCGAGAATGAGCACGCGGTCGGCAAGTCGTACGGCTTCGTCGACGTCGTGCGTGACGAGTAGTACTGCCGGACGGTGACGGGCGACCAGATCGCCTACCAAGTCTTGCATTTGGAGCCTGGTCAAAGCGTCGAGGGCTGCGAACGGTTCGTCGAGCAGTAATAGTTCGGGTTCGCGAACGAGAGCGCGCGCCAATGCGACGCGTTGGGCCTCGCCGCCGGAGAGGGTGGCCGGCCAGGCACGGTGCTTGTCCGCGAGGTTGACCTCGGAGAGTGCGTTGCGTGCATTGTCGGTCACCTGACGTGACCGCTTCTGTCCGACTGTGACATTGGCCAGAACTCGCTTCGACGGTATCAATCGCGGTTCCTGGTAGACGACCGTGCGATCGCGCGGAACCAGCACCTCGCCGCTGTCCGGTGCTTCCAATCCGGAGAGCACTCGTAGCAGTGTTGTCTTGCCGGTGCCGCTTGGGCCGAGGAGAACGACGAACTCTCCGCGTGTGATCTCGAGATCGATACCACCCAGAACAGTCTTGTCACCGAACGACTTCCGCACTCCGGTGAGCGAGACTGCCACTGGTGATCCGGCCCGCCGTTCGGCCGCAGTGGTGCCGGTCCGCTCACGCGTTGCCAACGGAGGCAGAGGTGCTTCGGTGTTCGGGAGCGAGCCGACGGTCGTGTTCGTCATCGCGCCACCGACAATCGCCGCCACGGCATGGAGTACCGCTCGATCAGCCTGACCACGGCGTCGAAGATGAGACCCAGAGCCGCGTACATGACGATGCACAGAACCATGTAGTCGGTGCGGTTGTATTCCTGCGCCAGGGTGACCAGGTATCCGATCCCCTCACGCGTGCCGACCTGCTCGGCTGCGATCAATCCGGTGATGCTGAGCGACAGGCAGATTCGAAGACCCATGAGAACACCGGGGAGGGCGGTCGGAAGAATCGCTCCGAACACCAGTCGCCAACCTGTCAGTCCGAAACCCTGTGCCGCTTCCACCATCTTGCGATCGACCCCGCGCACACCGAGGTAGGTGTACGCGTACATGGGGGCGACGGTCGCGACCGCGATCAGGACAACCTTGAAAGTCTCGTCGATACCGAACCAAGCGATGAACAGCGGAACGAGCGCGAGGAACGGAACCGCGCGGTTGATCTGCATGGTCGAGTCGATCAGTTCTTCGCCGAGCGAGGAGAGACCGGACAGAACCCCGAGCACCAATCCAACGATCACACCGACCGAAACACCGAGTGCAGCACGTTGAAGCGACGCGAGACCGAAGTCGACCAACTGACCCGACTGGTACAGCTCGGCGAATGCCGTCCACACCGCCGGAGGTCCGGCCAGGATCTCTTCGCGGATCAGTCCCGTAGCCGATCCGATCCACCATCCGGCAACCAGCAGCGCGGGCACGAGGAAGCGGAGTGGGATCGAGACCCACTTGGGCCTGCTGCGATTACGCCGGTAGCGGGGCGTTTCGAGTTGCGGATGTTCCACTGACTGCGACGCCGTTCGAGCGGGGTGGGTCAGCGTCACCATCGGGTCACTTCCCCTCAGCGGTGGGCGCTGCTGCAGCTGAACCTGCGACTGCGCCCTGGAGGTCGAAGATCACGTCAGTGCCCTTGAGGGGTTGCTGGATCACCTTGTTCTCGGCGAACAGCGTGGAGATGGATTCGAGGTCGGTGGCGTCGGCTGCAGTCGGATAGCGGAAGTTGGTGATCTGGCCGCCGAGGGTAATCGCGTCGTCGAGTCGCTGTCCGGAGAGTGCACGCGGACCGGTCTGTTCGAAGACGTTCTCGAAGGCTGCTGGGTCGGCCTGCTGCTTCGCGGTGAGTTCCTGGGTGACCTCGAGGAACTTCTGGACCACCTCGGGATGCGCTTCGAGTACTGCGGTGCGGCCGGCGATGATGGTGCTGTCCACGGAGTCGATGCTCGCCTCGGTTGCGATCTCGACCGCGCCCTTGGCCTTGGCCTCCTGATACGGAATCAGGAACGATGCCCACGCGTCGACCTGCCCGGTGGAGAACGCCGACGCCGCGTCAGCCTGCTGTAGCGGAACGCGTTCGACGGAATCGATCGGCACTCCGGCCTGCGTTAGGGCCTTGAGCGTGATGTACTCGCCCTTACCTGCAGGGTTGACGGCAATGCGCTTGCCAGCCAGATCTGCGACGGTCTTGATGCCGGATTCCGGAGTGGCGATGATGCCGGCCTGGTCCTTGTTGTACGGGTCCGACGTCGCGAAGATGCGGACTCCGACATCCTTGGACAGTGCGCCGACGACGGGACTGTATGCGCCGGTTTGGATGTCGAGTTCACCGCTGTTGAACAGTTTGAGGTTGGAGCTGAATCCCGGTGTGGTCTTGACCCATTCGATTTTTGCGCCTAGCGGCGCCAGCGCCTCGTCGTAGGTTCCGTCACGCTTGCCGACGGCGATGGCACCGGAGTTTCCGGGATCGAAGACCTTGAGCGTGAAGTCTGCGCTGGAATTGCCTGCGGCGCTGTCGGAATCGGAAGACCCACACGCCACCGCCAACCCGGCCAGCGGGATCATGGCGAGCGCAGCGGCAGCTCGTGGCAGTCGGCGGAAGCGGGACATGTATGTGGCTCCTTCAGGCGTTGATTCGTCAGAACTGACGACGATGACGCTATTGGGTGCCTGTCTGTTTTACCCCCGTTTGCTTTCTGAAGATTGGAAACCTTGACAACACCGGAAGTTTGTTCATCTGGGGTTTTGTAGGTCTTCGTCTGGTTTCTTTCCATCTGATGGAAAGAATGGCCGGACGGGTGGGTCCGTGTTAGCGTCCGATTCTCAGGTCGATCAGGCCACAGCGAAAGGATCGTTCGTGACGGACGCACGCGGTGCGGGAGTTCAGACGGTAACCCGTGCCCTGACGATGCTCACATGTTTTCGCAGTGGCGAAGAACTGGGAGTATCGGAAGTTGCACGGCGACAAGAACTTGCGGTGAGCACCACGCATCGGTTGCTGCAGTCGCTCGTCGACGCGGGGTTCCTTGAGAAGGACGACGCGACCAGTCGGTATCGCATCGGAGCGGCGCTGGCAGCCTACGGACAGGTCTCCTATCGGCAGCATCGAATCTATCTGTCCGAGCCCTACTTGGAGCAATTGGCCGCGACGACAGGAGCGTCTGCCTCGCTGGCGGTGCGAAGCGGAAGTGAGGTGGTGTTGCTCGGATTCAGTCGGTGGCGCGAGGCCGACGGACACGTGCTGCAGGGTGTTCGACTTCCCTTGCACGCAAGCGCACTGGGGAAAGCCTTTCTGGCCTGGTCCGATGTTGACGACTTCGAACTCGCTGCCCTGCCACGTGAAGCGACCACCCAGCGTGCGATTACGGAGGTTGCCAGTATCCGCCGGGAGTTGGAATTGACCCGCGAGCGAGGATACGGATTCAACGACGAGGAGTTGACCCCAAATTTCCGGACGATCGGAATTCCGATCATCGATGGATCAGGCACTGTGCGTTACGCTCTCGGGCTTCGTGGCCCCGTGGAGATGATGATCGACCAGCGGATTCCGTTTCTCGCAGATCTTGCCAAGGTGACTGCGCGACAGATCGGTGAAGTGCTTCTCTGAACTGGCGTGAAGCGTTTGTGGCAGATCCGGCCGAACGTGATTACCGTTGATGTGGAGGGCCCGATCGCACGATGGCTACGCGACGCGACCGAGCCCTCGTGAGCGTGGAGACGAGTGATGACGACATTGGGTATCGCGGCCCTGCTGTTGGGTGTCTTGTTGATGGTGGTCGAGGCGCATGCCCCGACTGCGGGGGTGCTCGGCGGTCTTGGTGCGCTCCTGATCGGGGCGGGTGTCTGGTTACTCTTCACCTCCGGCGACGCGGGCCAAGTGATTGCAATTCCGGTGACGGCAGGGGTTGCAGTGGTCGGCCTGGGCGTTACCGCGGTGGCGAGCCGGAAAGTTCTGACCGCCCGGCATGCGCCCGTGCGTACCGGAGTTGAATCTCTGATCGGATCCGATGCGACGGTACGCAGTTGGGACGGCTCGCGCGGGCAGGTCGAGGCTGCGGGCGGGTTGTGGAACGCCCGAATGGATTACGGGTTCAATGACGCCTCTGTGCCGAAGGCCGGCGATCCCGTCGTAGTGGAGCAGGTTCGTGGTCTGACCCTGACAGTGCGCCGTCGTGAACCGTGGGAGTTGCTATGACCACCATTCTCATTTCCCTGTGCATCGTTGTCCTGCTTCTCGTGACGCTGGTCGGCATGTCGATTCGGGTCCTGCGAGAGTATGAACGCGCTGTTGTTTTCCGGCTCGGACGGTTGATCGCGTTGAAGGGGCCTGGTCTGGTAATTCTCATTCCGGCAATCGATCGGATGGAGCGGGTGAGCCTGCGGACCGTGACTCTGAAAATTCCGGTGCAGGAAGTCATTACGCGAGACAACGTGCCGGCAAAAGTCACAGCTGTCACCTACTTCCGGGTAGTCGATGCCGATCGCGCAATCGTCGAGGTCGAAGATTTCCTGGCAGCGACGTCTCAGATTGCGCAGACAACGCTGCGCTCGATCCTCGGCAAAGCCGACCTCGACGCCTTGCTCTCCGAGCGTGAACGTCTCAACGAAGACCTGCAGAAGGTGATCGATCAACAGACGGAACCGTGGGGAGTCAAGGTCACCACGGTGGAGATCAAGGACGTCGAGATTCCTGCCAACATGCAGCGCGCCATCGCCCGTCAGGCGGAGGCGGAGCGTGAACGGCGAGCCAAGATCATCAACGCGCAAGCCGAATTCCAGGCGTCGGCAACGCTTGCCGACGCGGCCGACGTGATCAGCCGCAACCCGACCACCCTGCAATTGCGTTACCTGCAGACGCTGCACGCGATTGGGGCCGAGAACAATTCGACCGTCGTATTCCCGCTGCCCATCGACCTGGTTCGTCCATTCCTGGGCAACCGGGGCGAGGACAAGCAGGACGAGGGCAACCAAGGCGCGTCCGGATCGGTCACGCCGGTGACTTCCGAACCGCGGCCCAATGGTCTGGATATTCGCCCGCCGTTGTCCCCGCCAATCCCGCGGTAGCGCTGCTTCGGCTACATGATGGCCGAGACATGCTCGGGCAGCATGATATCCGCATCGAGGTCTTCGGCTCGGATGGGTTCACCGAACTGTACGGATGCCGGAATGACACCGGCCCAGACCTTTTCGACGCCGATATCTGCGTCGTCGTCGCCGGGGCCGCCGGTGCGTGCCTTCACCGACGCCTCGAACAGGGGCAGTGCAAGCACCACGGTTGCCGCCAGTTCCTTGCGTGTTGATGCCCGGAGGTGTCCGGAGCGGTCGGGAACTACTTGATCGACAATGAGATTCAATGCACTGAGCCGTTCGTCCGGGTCCGTGACGATGCGGGGTCGACCGAGAATCACGGCGCTGCGGTAGTTCATCGAATGGTGAAAGCCGGAGCGGGCCAGAACAAGTCCGTCGAGCACGGTGACGGTTACGCAGATCTCGCCGTCGGGTGCGAGGCTGCGTGACGCCACCGAACCGTGCAGGTAGAGAGTGCCGCCTTGATCCGGGCCGTCGGGATCGAATCCGTATGCGGTCGGCAGCACGAGAGGCACACCGTCGGTGGACACACCCAAGTGGCACAGCTTGGCGGAGCGCAGGACGTCGAAGAGCGCTGCCCGGTCGGTGACACCGTGATGACGCGCGCGCTTGTGGGTTGTACGTGCTGTTGGGGACAGTGGGGCGAGTGCGACGGTGTGTGTCATGTGAGCAATACTCGTTGCCAAGTGGCTTGGCGTCATGGTCCAATTTGTGGGCACTTTGGTAGGCCACTTTACGAAGGGGAAACGATGCTTCTGCCCTCGGCGGTAACGGTGGTGCTCGACCGGACCGATCGGCGACCGCTGCCGATCCAGGTTGCCGATCACCTGCGGGCCGACATTCGCAGCGGATCGGCTGTTGTAGGTTTGCGGCTGCCGAGTTCACGGAAGCTGGCCGCCGAGCTCGGCGTTGCACGCGCCGTGGTGGAACGAGCCTACGAGCAACTGATTGCCGAGGGCTGGCTCGTAGCGGTGCGCGGATCGGGAACCTTTGTGGCCGAAGCTCCTTCATCCGTTGTCATGTCTACGCCCAAGCCGGCGAAGGTAGTCGCTCCCGCACCGCCGCAGGTTCAATTGCGCCCCGGAGTGCCGTGGACTCCGCCGCGGGCGAGCGCGGCCTGGCGTCGGGCCTGGCGCGATGTCGGTTCCATGCCACCACCTTTCGGGGATCCTGACCCGGCGGGCGACATCGACCTGCGTTCTGCGCTGTCACAACTGTTGGCTCGGGCTCGCGGCATGGCCGTCGAACCCGAGCGCATCGTCATTACCTCCGGGGCTACACACGGCCTCGGACTGGCGTTGTCCGCGCTGCGCTCCCCCAACGCTGTTCTGGCAATGGAAGATCCGGGATACCGAAGCGCGTCGACGGCGGCGCTTGCCACCGGTTGGTCCCTACTCGACGTGCCGGTAGATGCGCACGGACTCTGCGTCGACGAGCTGGAATCGGCGCCCCGGAATGTTCGTGGTGTGTACGTGACACCGTCACATCAATATCCGACCGGTGGACTTTTGCCGGTGAGTCGGCGAAATCAGTTGATCGACTATGCACGGGAGCGGGACGTCCTGCTCTTCGAGGACGACTACGACTCCGAATTCCGTTACGACGTAGCGCCGTTGCCGGCGCTGGCACAACTCGCGCCGGATCGGGTGGTGTACCTGGGTACGGTCGCCAAGACGCTCGGCGCGGGAATTCGGCTGGGTTGGTTGGTTGCCCCGGAAGAGCTTGCCCGTCGAATTGCGGCGCATCGGGTTCGCATCGGGGATTTCCCGTCTCTTCCGTTGCAACGGGCTCTGCTCTCACTCTTGCGGGAGGGTGAATGGGACAGGACGGTTCGGGCCGCGCGTCGGCGATATCGAGAGCGCGATCGTTTGGTGCACGCTGCTCTGTCCCGTTTCGGGGAACTGCGCGGCCTCGGAGCGGGCATGCACACGACGCTGGTGTTGGACGCGGATCTGGCCGAGACCGTCGCACAACATGCGCTCGAATGCGGAGTGCAGGTACCAACCCTGGCTGAGTCGGCGCGCAGTCACAAAGATCCAGGTGGACTGGTTATCGGGTACGGCCGGGTGGACGCAGGCGACCTCGAATACGCACTCGAGGTGATCGCAAACTGTCTCGTAGATCACGGGGTTGAATCCCGTTGATCGGGAACGGCGCCCTGAGGTGTGGCTGCCGGTTCTAGCGTGTGCTCGTGATCCGCAACCAGACTTTCCCGCACCTGCTCGCACCTGGGACCATCGGTCCCATCACCGTGCCCAACCGCGTTGTTCTGCCCGCTATGGACATGAACCTCTGCGAAGACGGTGAAATCGAGACGGGCGACATCGACCATTTCGTGGCGCGCGCGGCCGGTGGAACCGGTTTGATCATCACGGGTTGCTGCGCTGTTGCGTATCCGTTGGGCTGCACCAGCCGCAAGGAACCGGGGCTCTCGGAAGACCGGTTCATCCCCGGACTCAAGGCCTTGGCCGACGCGGTGCACGACGCCGGCAGCAAGCTGTGTGTGCAGATGACACACCACGGCAAGGTGGCGCGCATCGACACCCTCGACGGCCGACCGCAGCTGGTGCCGTCCATGCCGAAGCCGCCGGGTGACATGAGTGCGATGGCCGATTGCACACCCGAAGAACTGGGCAAGATGGCCGCCATCAATGAGGGCAAAAGGGCGACCTACCACGAGGCCGACCAGGAAGATCTTGATTGGCTGGTCCGCATGTTCGCCGAGGCTGCCGGACGGGTGAAGGCGGCGGGCGGCGACGCCGTCGAGATTCACTGTGCCCACAACTACGTCCTCGGAGCGTTCCTGAGTCGGTACACGAATCAGCGCAGCGACGAGTACGGCGGTTCCATGGAGAATCGGGCCCGCCTGGCTTGTGAAGTTATTCGCGCGGTCAAGGAGGAGGTCGGCGGTTCGCTTGCCGTCATCGTGCGTCTGGCCGGTCAAGAGTACGGCGAAACCGACGGGCTCACCGTCGACGAGGCTGTTGCGGCCGCCAAGATGTTCGAAGAGGCCGGCGCTGACGCCATCCACGTCACCGGTACCGCCCTGAATGCTTTTGCCAACTTCACAGACGGCCCCCTGCCCGACAAGGTCGGCTATTACACCGACAATGCAACGCGAATCAAGCAGGCGATATCGATTCCTGTGATCACCGTCGGACGTATGCTCCCCGAGGTCGGCGAGAAGATGATCGCGGAAGGTCGCACGGACTTCGCCGCAATGGGCCGTCAGCTCCTGGCCGACCCACAGTTGGTGAACAAACTCAAAGACGGTACACCCGAGCGGGTTCGGCCTTGCATCAATTGCTACGTCTGCGTGCAGGAGAACTTCTGGGACGAGACCCCGCTGTGCGCTGTCAACCCCGCGCTCGGCAACGAGGCACTCGTACCTTTCGTCAAGTCGACGACACCCAAGCATGTCGTGATTGTCGGTGCCGGACCAGGTGGCCTCGAGACTGCGCGAGTCGCCAGTGAACGTGGACATCGAGTCACCTTGGTAGACAAGGCAGATCGGCTCGGCGGCACGCTCTGGTTCTCGAGCCTCACGACGCCGGACAACGGTCGTCTGCTCGACTGGCTCAAGGTGGAAACCTCGCGCCTGGGCGTCGATATCCGGCTGAACACCGAGGCCACAGTCGCTTCGATCAAGGCACTCAACGCCGACGTGGTCGTGGTGGCCACCGGCGCGGTGCGCGACCGTCCGTCCGTTCCCGGCGGCGACCTACCGCACGTACACACCGGTGATACGTTGCGCGCCTTGATGACCGGTGCCGGCGACACCTCGCAGGTGCCCCCGTTCCTGCGGATGATGGCCAAGCTGGGCAAACTCTCCGGAATCACCAAGAGCCCCGCCGCGATTCGTGCGGTGACGCGCAAGTTCCTGCCCATGGGCAAGGACGTCGTGGTTATCGGTGGTTCGCTTGTCGGACTCGAGCTTGCGGAGTTCCTGGCCGAGCGCGGTCGCAATGTGACGCTCATCGAAGAAGGCCAGCAGTTGGGCATTCCGATGGCGATGCCGCGCCGCTGGACGGCTGTGCGCCACGCCAAGCATGTGGGTGTGAACATTCACCGCAATTCAACGGTGCAGCGAATCACCAAGGAACACGTCGAATTCCGTTCCGGTGACAAGACACTGACAGCTCCGGCCGACATGGTTGTCGTCGCATCGGGTGTGTCGGCGCAGGCGCCGCTGGCCGACAAGTTGGCAGGTGTGGTATCCGACGTACGCGTTGTCGGCGATGCCTCTGAGGTCGACTACATCGAGGGTGCAATGCACACAGCGTGGAAAGCTGCGATGGATATCTGAGTCTGCTGCTGTGCGCCTTTGTTAACCGCGGGCGGTTACTGAAGGCGCACAGCAACAATGTCCGGCCACCACCGTGCCGCCACGTCGGGATGCGCGCGCAACCGACTCTTGAGCGCATTGCCGCCGTAGGAATCGTGGATTGGATTGTTTGCGTCGACGGTGACGCCGGTAGCGTGCTTCGCCAATTCCGGTGGGAGGTCGAACTCCGGGACCTGAGTGGCGTAGTTCGGATTGAAGAAGAACGGCACGGAGATTCGCTCGCCCGCTCCTTCCGGTGAAATAACCCGGTGCACTGTGGCTTTCAGATATCCGCCCGTTGCCACCTCGAGCAGTTCGCCGATGTTCACCACCAGCGCGCCTTCGAGTGGCGGTGCGTCGATCCAGTCACCGCCGTGCTCCACCTGCAAGCCGGCTTTACCGGGCTCGACGTACAGCAGGGTCAGTACGCCGGCGTCCTTGTGGCCGCCGACTCCCTGAGTTCCGGCGTCCTTCGGTCGACCCGGATAGCACACCACTTTGATCAGGATCGACGGATCCTTTGCAAACGCGGCGTCGAAAATGTGCGGATCCTGCCCTAGAGCGACAGCCCACTCCCGGAGCAATCGCAATGCGACGCCGGTGAGTTCGTCATTCCATTCGGTGATGACTTCGCGTAGTTCGGGAAGGGCGTCCGGCCATTGATTGGGTCCTTGCAGAATCTCCCAGTCGGGCGACGTGGCAGTGCGCGCGGCAGCAGGTTGCTCGGCACCGATGTCGATCTGCTCGCGCCAGTCTTGCTTGCCTTCGGTGAGTTCACCGCCGAGACGTGTGTATCCACGAAAGTGCGGGCTGCGCAGGTTCTCGATCGCCAGCTTCTCGGCCAAGGGGAGAGCAAAGAACTCGCGTGCGACGGTGAGAAGGCGTCGTTGCAAAGCGTCGGGAATTCCATGGCCGACGAGGTAGAAAAAGCCCATGTCGTGCGTCGCGTCGCGCAGCTGAGCCCGGAACTGTTCGGCAGTCTCCGGATTCTCCGCGTGCGAGAGGTCGAGAACAGGCAGGGACGCAATCGACATGGGGTCCTCGATTCGTGTGATGGTCCTTACCGTCCATCATTCCACGCAGCTCGGCACCTGGCCCCGCGCGGCGATTCCGCATCCGCAGGCGTGATCAGCCGCGCGACTGCGGAAACGCCCTGCGGGGAACAGAAATCGGGGCCCTGCGCCGTTGGCGCAAGACCCCGAATCTGTGTGAGCTGAAAAGGCTTACGCTTCTTCAGCCCGGTGTCTAGCTACGCTTCGTCAGCGCCGATGATGAACGCTTCGAGCTCGGTGCGAGCCTTGTCGTCGGCCATCTGAACCGGCGGGGACTTCATCAGGTAAGCGGATGCCGGGTAAACCGGTCCACCGATGCCGCGGTCCTTGGCGATCTTGGCTGCGCGGACGGCGTCGATGATGATGCCTGCGGAGTTGGGCGAATCCCAGACCTCGAGCTTGTACTCCAGGTTGAGGGGAGCGTCACCGAAGGCGCGGCCTTCGAGGCGCACGTATGCCCACTTGCGGTCGTCGAGCCACTCCACGTAGTCCGAGGGACCGATGTGGACGTTGCGGTCGTGGACCTTGCCGGCGAGGGAGCCGGTGAGGTTCGACGTGACGGCCTGAGTCTTGGAGACCTTCTTGGACTCCAGGCGATCGCGCTCGAGCATGTTCTTGAAGTCCATGTTGCCGCCGACGTTGAGCTGGTACGTGCGGTCGAGCACGACGCCACGGTCTTCGAACAGCTTCGCCATCACGCGGTGGGTGATGGTGGCGCCGACCTGGCTCTTGATGTCGTCACCGACGATCGGGACGCCGGCGTCCTTGAACTTGGCAGCCCACTCCGGGTCGGAGGCGATGAACACGGGCAGTGCGTTGACGAACGCGACGCCAGCGTCGATGCAGCACTGTGCGTAGAACTTGTCAGCAGCTTCGGAGCCGACGGGCAGGTAGGACACGAGGACGTCGACCTTGGCGTCCTTGAGTGCCTGGACCACGTCGACGGGCTCGGCGTCGGACAGTTCGATGGTCTCGGCGTAGTACTTGCCGATGCCGTCGAGTGTCGGGCCGCGCTGGACGGGGATGTCGAGCGGCGGGACGTCAGCGATCTTCATGGTGTTGTTCTCGCTGGCGAGGATTGCCTCGGAGAGGTCGAAGCCGACCTTCTTGGCGTCGACGTCGAAAGCGGCGACGAACTGTACGTCGCGGACGTGGTACTTACCGAACTTGACGTGCATGAGGCCGGGAACGGTGCCGGTCTCGTCTGCATCCTTGTAGTAGTGGACGCCCTGAACCAGGGACGAGGCACAGTTACCCACGCCCACAATTGCTACGCGCACCGCGGTGCTGTTCTCACCCATGGTCGGGCTCTCCTTCTTTCTTGGATGTTCCTGGTATCGATTGCTCGGCTGCGATCAAATCGTTGAGCCAACGCACTTCGCGTTCACTCGACTCGAGTCCGAGCTGGTGGAGCTGGCGGGTATATCGGTCCAGCGATCCGCTGGCCCGGCCGACGGCGTCGCGAAGGCCTTCGCGGCGCTCTTCGACTTGGCGTCGTCTGCCTTCGAGGATCCGCATCCGCGCTTCTGCGGGGGTGCGGCTGAAGAAGGCGAGGTGAACGCCGAAACCGTCGTCGGTGTAGTTCTGCGGTCCCGTGTCGGCGACCAATTCAGTGAACCGTTGCCGGCCTTCCGGGGTGAGCTGGTAGACGCGACGGGCCCGACGCTTGAGTGGGCCGGTGGTGTTGTCGATGTCTTCCGAGATCAAGCCGTCGGCTTGCATGCGCCGTAGTGCCGGGTACAGCGATCCGTACGAGAACGCACGGAATGCGCCGAGCAGACCGGTGAGCCGCTTGCGCAGCTCGTATCCGTGCATCGGTGACTCGAGGAGTAGCCCGAGAATTGCGAGTTCGAGCAAGTGACACCTCCCGAGTCTGTGGATCTAACCGCTTGATGCGATACCCAACTATATCGCGCCGATATATAAAACCATACTGCGGCCCGATACGTGTACCAAGGTGTCACGGCTAGATCAGGGGGTGAACGGGTTGATCGACATGATTTCCCCATCGAGGGCAGCGGTCAGGGACCCGTTTTCGTCGAGGCCGTTGCCGACGTGAATCTCGATGGTCGGCACGGTTTCGGTGCCGTCGACAGAGACGTACCGAGTGGACGGATTTTGCACCGCCGTCGTTGTACCGGCTCCGTCGAGCAGGGCGATCACGATGCGAGGATCGAGCTGTGTGACGTCGATCTGTGCCACGTCGGGTTCGCGCGATCCTCCCGAAGTCGTGTCCTCGAGGTCGCCTCGGTAGTAGCTGTCGAGGGCCTTGCGAGGTGCGGCAGGATCGGCGCGCGTTACGCGTGCGTAAGTGGGATAGATGGTCATCTCGTCGACCAGTCCGCTGCCGTACTCCGTTTCGATGGCACGGAACATCGCGCCCAGGCCGTCGACGGTGTGCAATTGCGGCTCGGGGCTGGAGAAGATCGTGGCGTCCGATGCGGCGTAGTTGATTCCGAAACCGATAGCCGAGACCAGTGAGAGCGCGATGATCGCAACGGCGATCCAACGCGAGTCGAGCGCAGGTTCTTTCCGAAGAACGGGTAGCGGTGCCTCGGTCTGCAGATCGGACGTCAATTCTTCGAGATCGCCGAGAGTGACTGCAACCGCGGCGAGTTCGGTCAATTCGTCGTGCTCGGTCGCGGTGAGTTGCCCGTCGGCGAAGGCGGAGTCCAGCACTGCGCAAGTGGCCTCGCGATCGGCATTGCGAGCACGGGTGGTCCTGGTCAGATCGTTCGGCATGTCCGGGGCCTATCGAGGAGTGAAGGGAGCCAAGCGGATCGGGCGGCCATCCGGGGTCAACTCCATCGAGCCGCTCGCGCCGAGGTCGTTGCTGGCGTAGATGGAAATGCGTGGATCCTGGCTCGACGAACTCATGCTGATGTGTGTGATCTCGGCGTCGGGGACGTTGAGATTTGTCGACGCTCCCGCCAGATACCCGGCGAGTTTGTCGATGTCGACGGTAGCGAGGTCGAATGTTGTGGTGCTGGCCAATCGGGAGGTGGAGCCCTCGCTGGTCGTGAAACCGCCTCGAAAGTCGATGTCCTCCTCCAAATTCGGCGAGATGGCGGCTGCGCGACTGACGCTTGCATGGCCGTCGTAGAAGTTGGCGGAATCGATCATCGTCGTGCCGTACTTGGCGCTGTATCGGGTGATGAATTCCCCGATCCCGCTTGCGGTGACCGTGTTCAGCGTCGAACTCACTATGGGGGCAAGCGGTTCGACGGGTTCGGCTGCAGCCGGTGGAGACGGTGAGGGTGAATCGTCGGCGGACAAGGTGAGGAACCCGATCAGGCCCGCGAAGACAGCCGATGCGACCGCGAGGTACCAGATCTTGTCGAGGCGACGAGCTTTCGCGACGGCGTTACGCAGCGTCGCTTTCTGCAGATCGCGGACCAGCAGATCGAGCTGGCCGAGGGTGGTCGCGGTCATGGCCGCCGCCGTTCGGTTTGCGTGCTCGTCGACCGTGATCTGTCCGTCGGACAGGGCGGAATCGAGAACGGCGCAGGTATCGGAACGGTCGACGTCGCGCGCGCGGGTGCGCGTAGAGGTAGTAGTCGGGGATCCCCTCACCGGCTCACCCTAGCTTCCGTGCGGGTACGAACGAGAGATCTCGCCCCACGGCGTGACCTCGATTCGTCCACCATCGCCGCGGTTGTTCTCCGCATAGATCGCGATCTCCGGGACGCCGTAGTTCGCGTCCAGGATCAAGTGCGTGATCGCGGCGTCCGGCACATTGACGTAGCCGCCGATGTTCGCCATGTACGGGGCGAGCTTGTCGATCTCGATGGAACCGAGATCGAAGGTCGGCTGGCCCGTTCGCCGCGGAGTGGACGTCACATTCCGCTCGAAGCCGTCGCGAAAACTGATCGACTCGGTGAGAGCGGGAGCGTCGGGGACCGCCCGGCTCACCAGGGAGTAGTCGCCGTGGAAGCTGGCGTCATCGACGAACATGTCGCCGAACTCTTCCCGATACCTCTCGATAAATGCGCCGATACCCTCGGGAGTCAATGTGTCGATGTGTGCGATCAGGATCGGTTCGACGGTCGGCTCCGGCACCAGGGTGGTGATCGGCAACGGTGGCGCGAGGGAAGTGCTGCTGGCATAACTGGCGATGATGTCTTCCGAAGGCGTCAACGGTGACCGACTCCACGCCACCGCGGCGATCGCGCCGACGACGATCAGGGCAGCAGCACCGACGAACACGGCCTTTCGTGTCGTCGACGTCCGAGGCGCCGTTTCGGTCTCGATCTTCGGCACCTGCAGATCGTTGACCAGGCGTGCGAGCGCGAGCAGGGTCTTCGCGGACTTAGCCTTCTCGGTCCGTTCGAAGTAGTCCTCCGCGCTCAACTGCCCTTCGGCGTATGCAGCTTCCAATACATTGCACGTTTCGACGCGATCGAGATCACGAGCACGCGTCATCGGGGAACGGGATGACTTCACAGGAAGTGATCGTAATGGCTGGTCGCCATGCCCCCGGACCTGAAAATGTGTCCATCGTGACCCTCCCGAACCGTCCGTGACCGGTTGGACGCACGTACTCTGGTCAGGTGCGGATACAGCGGCAAGTTGTGGACTACGCGCTCGCGCGTCGGTCTGTGCTGGCCGAAGTGTCTGCGGGTAGGACTGGCGTCAAGCAGGTATGCGACGCCGATCCCTACCTACTCAGAGCCGCGAAGTTCCACGGCCGGGGCAGTGATGTTCTCTGCCCCATCTGCCGTAAGGAACAGTTGACGCTCGTGTCCTGGGTGTTCGGCGAGAAGCTCGGCCAGGTTTCGGGATCAGCCCGAACGACGGACGAGCTCGCTCGGCTTGCGGAGACAGCAGAGGAGTTCACGGTGCACGACGTTGAAGTGTGCCGTTCCTGCAGCTGGAACCACTTGGTGCAGTCCTATGTGCTCGGCGCAGTGCCTGCGCCGCCGCGCCCGCGGAGAGCACGTCCACCGAGCAGACGAACGCAGTCTGCGAGCCGGCGCACCGCCAGCGAGTAACGCCACACCCGAAAAAGGGCCCGATCGAAGTCCCATGTGATCGGTCCATGACCACTGGAGATTTGATTTCGTGAGTTCCCCCGACAACACCCCCGGCGACCGTCCCTCGGGACCAGGTGGTCCGAGCGGTCCGCCGCAGGGGCGCCCCCCGCAAGGCCGTCCGCCTCAAGGCCCGCAGCAGGGTCGCCCGATGGGCCCGCCTCCGCAGGGTCGCCCGATGGGTCCCCCGCCGCAGGGCCGTCCGCCTCAAGGTCCCCAGCAGGGTCGCCCGATGGGCCCGCCGCCGCAAGGTCCGCAGCAGGGCCGTCCGCAGCAGGGCGTACCCCGGAATCGACCGGCACCGGGTGCCGAACCCACACAGCGCGTCGCAGCTGCCGCGGCACTGCCTCGCACTGATGCCGGTTCCCGCCCACCCGCTGGACCCCCGCCGACGAAGCCGCCGACAGGCGGTCCCGGTGGTGGCGACGGCAATGGTGGCGAGCCCCCGAAGGGACAGGAAGCAGTGAAGAAGAAGTCGAAGTGGCGCACAGTTCGCCGCTCGGCGTACGTATTGGTGGCACTCGGGCTGGTGCTGCCGGTGCTTGCCTTCATGGCGGCGTACATCGTGCAAGACGTACCCAAGCCCGGCGACCTTCCGACCAATCAGGTTGCGACGATTTACGCGTCGGACGGAGGCACGGTGCTCAGCACCGTTGTTCCGCCGGAAGAAGGCAACCGTCGCGAGGTGGCGCTCGATCAGATTCCGGTGCACGTGCGTAACGCAGTGCTTGCTGCCGAGGACCGGGATTTCTACACGAACCCCGGGTTCTCGATTTCCGGTTTTGCACGCGCGGCCCGTGACAACGTCCTCGGCCGAGACAGTGCTGGTGGTGGCTCGACGATCACGCAGCAGTACGTCAAGACGGCGGTTGTCGGTTCTGAGCGTTCGCTGACGCGAAAGATGAAGGAACTTGTCATCTCGTCGAAGATGGCAAACGAGTGGTCCAAGGACGACATTCTTGCGGCGTACTTGAACACCATTTACTTCGGTCGTGGTGCGTACGGCATCGAAGCCGCGTCGAACGCCTACTTCGGAAAGCCTGTCGACCAGCTGACCGTCGAGGAAGGCGCCGTCCTGGCGTCGTCGATCCAGCTGCCGTCGCTTCTCGATCCGGAGACCAACCCGACTGGCGCGGAATCACGTTGGAACTACGTGCTCGACGGCATGGTGTCCGCGGGGACGCTCGAGCAAGCGGCGCGTGCGCCCATGAAGTATCCAGGTTTCATTCCACTTTCCCAGGTGGAGAACGGAAGCCAGGGCACAACGGGGCCCGAGGGCCTGATCAAGAACCAGGTACTCCGCGAGATCGCGGATGCCGGGATCACTGAGCAGTCGCTCAATACCGAAGGCCTGCAGATCACTACGACCATCGATCCGCAGGCTCAGGCCGCGGCGATGGACGCCGTGCGTACCAACATGAAGGGTGAGAACGAGGAGCTTCGGACCGCCGTTGTTTCCGTCGATCCACGTACCGGAGGCGTCCGCGCGTACTACGGCGGCGATGACGGAATCGGCTTCGACTACGCAAATGCCGGCTTACAGACGGGTTCGTCGTTCAAGGTGTTCGGTCTGGCGGCGGCGCTCGACCAGGGAATTCCGCTCTCGCAGATGTACGACAGCTCGCCGCTGACGATCAACGGCATCTCGATCGGCAACGTCGAAGGTGAAAGCTGTGGAACCTGCACCATCGCAGAGGCTCTCAAGCGTTCGCTGAACACCAGCTTCTACCGTCAGATGCTCAGCCTCGACGGCAACGGGCCGCAGGAAATTGCGGACATCGCGCACAAGGCAGGTATCCCGGAGAACATTCCGGGTATCGGCGAGTCGCTGACCGAGCCCGACGGTTCAGGCCCGAACAACGGAATCGTGTTGGGTCAGTACCAGTCTCGGGTACTGGATATGGCGTCGGCGTACGCAACTCTCGCGGCGTCAGGCACGTTCCACGCTCCGCATTTCGTGGAGAAGGTTGTTGCCGCCGACGGAACGGTTCTCCTGGACCGTGGTACACCGTCCGGTGAGCAGCGCATCGATCCGGCCGTCGCGGACAATGTGACTGCGGCTATGCAGCCCATCGCGGCGTACTCACGTGGCCACAACCTGGCCGGTGGACGTCTGTCCGCATCCAAGACGGGTACCGCTCAGCTCGGTGACACGGGTCAGAACAAGGACGCCTGGATGGTCGGTTACACGCCGTCGCTCTCGACTGCAGTGTGGGTCGGTACCGCGGACGGTCAGGCCATCACCAACTCGAACGGCGGATTGATCTACGGCTCCGGGCTACCTTCCGATATCTGGAAGGACACGATGGACGGCGCGTTGGAAGGTACCGACAACGAGACGTTCCCCAAGCCGGGCAAGATCAACGGCCAGGCCGGTGGTGTTCCCGAGTACTCGGCTCCCGCTGCTCCGAAGACGACGGCACCGCCGACCACCACGGCAGAGCCCAGTACGACTACGGCACCGCCGGTTGTCGTGACCACGACGGACGTGGAGATCTTGCCGGGCATCACGATTCCGATTCCGGGAATCTCGAGGCCGACGACGGAAACCGAAGAACCGGGCGCCGTCACCACGACGGAAGAGGCTCCGGCGGGTGTCAGCCCCGGCAACTAAGGCGGTAGCCTCGCGGAGTGGCCGCCAATGTAGATGATGCCGATGCGACTTCTGTGACAGACGATGCGGAGTCGCAGGTGTTCGAGTCTCCTGCGCCGTTGGCGGAAGACACACGGTCGGCGGATTGGCGCGACGTTCCCAGTCGCAGCGATGTAATGGTGTCTGCGTTGTCAGGCACGGTAGGTGGTCCGGTCGGTCGGCATGCGCTGATCGGCCGGACCCGTTTTTTCACGCCGATGCGCGTCATCTTGCTGTTGGCCGTCGTGTTCCTGGCGTTGGGGTGGTCTACCAAGGCTGCGTGTATTCAACAGGCGCCGTTCGGTGAGCAGGGGCAGCTGGGTCTGGACTGGGGAGGCTCCCGCCAGTACGTCGCCCTGTGTTATTCGGACACAGTTCCTCTGTACGGTGCGGAGCGTCTCGATCAGGGTGCGTTCCCGTACAAGAAGTCGTGGGAGGAAACCCGCTCCGACGGTTCCGTGCAGACGCGGTACATGGAGTATCCGGTTCTCTCCGGGCTTTATCAGTACGGCTCCATGAAGGTCGCGAAGGCGTGGGATTCGATCACGTGGCTGCCGGGCGCAATTCAAGTTGCCCTGTACTTCAACGTCGTTGCGTTCGGCTTGGCGTTGGCGTGGTTGGTGACAGTGTGGGCGACGACGCTCTTAGCCGGCAGGCGGGTGTGGGACGGCGCGTTGGTCGCGTGTTCACCGCTCGTGATCGTGCACGTGTTCACCAACTTCGATCCGTTGGCGACGGCATTTGCCATGGGCGGTTTGTTGGCATGGGCGCGTAAGCGACCGGTCCTCGCGGGCATTTTGTTGGGGTTGGGCGGCGCCGCGAAGTTGTATCCGCTGTTGTTGCTCGGCCCGCTGTTGGTTCTGTGCCTGCGGGCGGGCAAGACGCGTGAGTGGCTGGTGACCGCGCTCAGTGCGGTCGCGGCGTGGCTGGCGGTGAATCTTCCGATCGCAGCGCTCTACCCGCACGGTTGGTACGAGTTCTTCCGGCTCAACTCCGAGCGCGGCGCCGATCCGGACTCGATCTACAACGTAATCGCGTCGTTCACGTCGTGGACGGGCCTCGACGGTCCCCTGGCGCAGGGTGAATCGCCGTCGAATCTCAATGCCGTGTCGTTCATTCTCTTTGCTGTGGTCTGCGTGGGAATCGGTTACGTCGCTTTGACGGCGCAGCGACGCCCCCGCGTCGCGCAACTGTGTTTCCTCCTTGTCGCGGGATTCCTGCTGACCAACAAGGTGTGGAGTCCGCAGTATTCGCTGTGGTTGGTGCCGCTCGCGGTTCTTGCGCTGCCGCATCGCCGACTGCTTCTTGCCTGGATGACCATCGACGCGCTCGTGTGGGTTCCGCGGATGATGTACTACCTCGGGGTCTCCAACAAGGGTCTGCCCGAGCAGTGGTTCACCGGAACTGTCGTGCTGCGCGATATCGCGGTTCTGGTGCTGTGCGCCGTTATCCTTCGCCAGATCTACCGCCCCGACGAAGACCTTGTGCGGTACGGGTTCATCGACGATCCGGCCGGTGGTGTTCTCGATCAGGCACCGGACAAGCAGCCGTCGTGGTTCCCGGGGTGGCTGCGTCCGAAGCCGGTGCGAGAGCCGGAGCTTTCGCCGGTCTGAATCACCATTCGTCGAGCGTGGTGTGACCGTCCTGGATGGCGCGCGCGAACAGTGCCGCTTTGGTCGGCGCGGGTCGCCCGACGTTGATGTACTTGGTTCTGATCCGGGAGATGTGCGTGTTGACGGTGCCGACGCCCACTCTCAGTTCGAGCGCAACTTCCTGTTTGGAATCTGCCCGAAGCCAGGTAAGTAGAACTTCGATTTCGCGGGCGCTCAAGCGCGGCATATGGGAGTTCACTCGGCGTCCCCTGACGAGAACCATGCATGTCGGGGCCATTCGTGTCGACTGGACAAGTTCCATGACAAAGACACCTTTCGGCGGAGGTTCTGGGGAGGAAGTGCCTGCGTCGGCGAAACTTTGCAGAAGGGCTGCGGGTGGGCCGGAACGCGATGGGATCAGTATGTCCAGGTATTCGACCGAAATTCCGGTGAAAGGCGCGATCGATACACAGTCCATACAACGAGCGATTCTCTGACCTGGTCGGATAAAGTGCCTCGCTATGAACTCGAAGGCGGAATCCGGCATCGGAAATCACGTCGATCCCGCAAATATCGAGTCGCGGGGGCAGTTTGCTGAAGCGCTAACTGCGTTGCGGAAGGCCGCGGGGCTGACAGTCCGCGACGCCGTCGAACGGTCAGGCGGTCTCCACGGAACTGTGGCCGGTTGGTTCTCCGGGCAGCACCTTCCGACACCGAACAGCATGCCGAAGTTCGTTGCGCTGTTGAAAGCGTGCGGAGTCGATTCGGGCGAGCAACAGGAGAGCTGGATCAGCGCGGTCCAGCGCGTACGGCAACTGACTGCCCGTCGCCGCGGCGACACGGTCGTTCCCTATCGCGGACTCGAATCCTTCCGGCAGGAGGACGCCGAGTGGTTCTTCGGGCGAGGTGAACTCACCACTGCTCTTGCGGATCGAGTCGCGGCGGCGACGCGGGGTGACGGAAGCCGTCAGTTCATGGTCATCGGAGCGTCTGGCTCCGGTAAGTCGTCGTTGCTGCGGGCCGGTTTGGCTCCGAAGATTGCCGACGGCGATCCACGATTCGACGGTTGGCACGTGGAGGTTCTGCACCCGGGTTCGGAGGACATTCCGTCGTCGATCGGCGACACTCCCACGGTCCTGATCGTCGATCAGTTCGAGGAATTGTGGACGCAGCGCGATCGTGATCGTCGCGAGGAGTTCCTTCGGGCGCTCGGTGATCTGGGTGAGAACACGATCGTCGTGATCGGGATGCGGGCGGATTTCTACGGGCTTGCGGCCGAGGAACCGTTGCTGCTTCCGTTGCTCGACGATTCACCGATGGTGGTCGGTCCGCTCACCGAGGAGCAGTTGCGTGACGTGATCGTCGAGCCGGCGGTGAAAGCCGGGATGACGGTTCAGAGTGAGCTGGTCCAGGTTCTGGTCGGTGAGCTGACGCCGCGCGGTTCGCACACGGCGAGTGATCCGGGGTCACTCCCCCTCCTGTCTCACGCTCTGCTGGGGACCTGGCAGCGCTCCACGCGTAAGACCCTGACCGTGTCCGACTACTACGCCACCGACGGCATCGCGGGTGCAGTTCAGCAGAGTGCCGAGGAAGTGTACGGAGAGCTGACCGAGCGGCAGCAGAAGTTGGCGCGCAGGATCTTCCTCCGGTTGGTCAACGTCGACGAGGTCACGCAGACGCGTCGACGCGCTCCTCGTACCGAACTTTTTTTCGGCGACAACTTCGGCGACGTCAATACCGTCATCGACCTTTTTGCGCTGAGGCGTCTGTTGACTGTCGACGAGGAGACCGTCGAGGTCTCGCATGAGGTGTTGTTGTCGGCGTGGAGTCGGCTGCGCGATTGGATCGATTCGGATCGCGCCGGTCTGGCGGTCCACCGCCGATTCACCTATGCGGCGCAGGTGTGGGAAGACAGTGGCCGCGACCCCGGCGCCTTGCTCGGGGCTGCCCGCCTCCATCTGACCGAAGAATGGCTACGTACCGGTGAACTGGGCCTCGAACTGGAGCCCAGCGAGACCCGCATCGCCGATCTCAACGCGACCGAGCGAGAATTCCTGGCTGCGAGTATTGCGCATCGTGACCAGCAGGAAAGTGCAGATCGACGGCGAACCCGCGTGCTACGACGGCTTGTCTCGGCGCTTGCTGCCGCGTCGGTGATCGCCTTGGTGCTGGCCGTGGTCGCAATGGTCGCCGGAATCAGTGCCAATAATCAACGCTCCGAGGCAGATACGGCCCGTGACGAAGCGATGTCTCGCCAGGTTGCCACGGAGGCGACACGGATGCGCGCCAAGGATCCGTCGTTGGCGGCGCAGCTTGCACTGGCCGCCTATGACGTCAGCGAGACCACGGAAGCCCGCTCGGCGCTGCTCGACGCGTCGGGCGTGCATGCGGCGACGCGCATCGTCGGCCCACCCGGTGCCATGAAAGCACGAATCAATCCCGCGGGAACCATTGTGGCCGTGGCAAGTTCCGATGGAATGGTGCGCCTGTATCCGATAATCGACGGTGCTGCGTCGGCAACGCCGGTGTCGGAGTTCCTCGGGGTAGCGGAAGGGACGGCACTGTTCGCGGCGGCGTTCAGTCCGGACGGGCGTTTGCTGTCGACCGGTGGAGCAGGCGGCGGCGCGCTGTGGGATGTGTCGGACCCGGCGCACCCGGTTCGCGGAACACTGTTCGTCGACGCGGATCACGTGGTGCAGGACATGGAGTTCAGTCCGGACGGAACGAAGTTGATTGCCGGCACCTCGACGCCGGACGTGTTGCGCTGGAACATCGACGACACCGCCGACGCCGTCGCCTTGCCGCCGCTTCCCCATCCGGCTTCGGGAACTGTCACCGCGACGTTCAGCCCCGACGGCCGTTTGCTCGTAGCCGGTGGGCGCCAGAGCACTCTGCGGGTGTGGGATGTGACGCAGTGGGACAATCCCACTGCGCCACCGATATTCGCAACCGAACCCGACGGCACCACCAATCACTATCTGGGTGTTGCGTTCAGCGCCGACGGACGGGAATTCGCCGCGGGATCTACGGCGCGAGAAGTAGTGCGCTGGGACATGGCAGATCCGGCGCGCCCGCGCCCGTTGGCTGCGCTGACCGGGTTTTCCAGCTACGTCAACGAAATCAACTACAGCAACGACGGAACCCGTTTTGCCGCAGGTAGTTCCGACAATACCGTGCGAGTGTGGGATCCGCGTACCGCAGCGCTGATCGAGGTGCTGCCGGATTCCGGCGCCATCACCACGGTCGACTACAGCGAGGACGGGCAGATTCTGGTCACCGGCGGACTCAACGGGGTGACACGCGTGTGGTCGATGCCGGGGCCCGTGTGGGCGGGAGCGCGAGACACCATCTACACCAGTCCTTTTGCCGGTGACGGTTCGCGACTTCTGGCTGGCGTCGGCGCCAAGGGTAGTGCGTTGCTGGCGTGGAACACCGAGGATTTCGACAATCCGGTGTTGATGCCCGAGATGACACCCCGCGGTGAGGACAGGTTCACCGGGGCGTCGGCGATATCGGCCGATGGCCGGCTGGCGGTGGCCGGAACAGGTACGGGTGGAGCGTATTTGTGGGACATCAGCGATCCGACGACGCCGAGACTCGCCAGTGACCCGCAGGAGTACGTCGATGGCATCGTGGCCGTTGTTGCACTCGACCCGTCGGGAACGCTGTTGGCGGTCTCGTCACAGGATGACAACGTCTTTGCCTTGGTCGACGTCTCCGATCCTGCGGCGCCCAAACTGCTGTCGAGGACCGATGCCGGGTCGTACCCGCAGATGATGGCGTTTCGGCCGGGCGACACCACGCTGGCCGTTGCCAACGCCAAGAACGAGGTCGATTTGTGGGACATATCCGATCGCACTGCTCCGCGGATTGTTGCCAGCGTCGGCGGTTTTGAAAGTTATGCCCAGGCGGTGATGTTCAGCCCGGACGGTACGCTCATGGCGGCGGGCAGCGCAGATCACAGCGTGCAGTTGTGGAATGTCGAGAATCCTTCGCAACCAAGGCAAATCGCACGAATGATCGGTCCCGAGGGAGCGATCTACTCAGTGTCCTTCAATCGGGCCGGTGAGTTGCTCTCAGCCGGCGTGGGTGATGGCACGGTGTGGTTGTGGGACATCACGGCGACGCAGGACCTCGAGCGGTTTGCAGTGTTGACGGCGCAACCCGTGCGGGTCAACGATGCACAATTCGCGGGCGCAGCCGACCTGCTTGCGGGTAGCGGCACCGAGAAGACAATTCGCGTGTGGGGCACCGATCCCGATGCAGTCGCCGCGCGGATATGCAGTACCGCCGGAACTCTCATCACCGAGGCCGAATGGGAGCGATACCTCCCCGGTGTGCCGTACCGAGATCTGTGCGAGGCCTAGAGGACTCTCAGTTCAACCAGACCTCGACGGCCGCTTCGCTGCCCAATTCGCTTCCACCGTCCAGGATCAGCAATCCACTGGGGCTGAGTTGGTAGGTGACATCGTCGTTGCGTGCGGCAAAGCCTTCTCTGGTGCGGATCGGATCGTCGATCTCGATTGTTGCTCCGTCACTTAGCCGCTCGCCCTTGTAGTAGTAGCGGCCGACACCGGTTTCACACACGACGATTCGTGAACCGGTGGTGATCGCAACAGCGACGGCGGGGTTGGACGCATTGCAGCGCGGACCGTTCGAGACGAAACCTTGCCGGTCCGTCCCGGTGACGGTGGGAAGTGGGCCGGACACCGTCGTCGTCACCCGGGGCGCGGTGGTTGTTTGTGGCACCGTTGTGGTCCAGGGTGCCGTGGTCGCTGCGTACGACTGCGCGGTGGTGTAGCTGTAGGTATTCGACCGGGCGTCGTCGGCAGCCTCCGTGACAGCGGTGGCGAACAGTCCCCAGAAGGCGATCCACGCGATGAAGAAGAGTATGCCGATGGCGGTGAAGATGTAGCCGAGGATCAAGCCGGCCAGCGCCAAGCCGTCGCCCTGCTCGCCGGTCCGTTTGATCTGACTGCGCGCGATGTGGCCGAACACGATTCCCAGTGGGGCAAAGAGGAATGCGAATACCAGCGCCAGGACCGCCAAGACATTGGTTGGCCGCGGTTGCTGCCAGTTCTGTTGTGGGTACTGCTGCTGGTATCCGTACGGGCCCGGTTCGCTCATGCACTGATTTTGCGGTACGAAGACGGGCAAACCGCGCAGGCGGTTGGTTAGCTGCTGACGCGTCGCTCCAATTGCGGTGCGATCGTCGGCCAATCCTCGTCCGTCATGGCAAAGAGGGCGGTGGTGCGCCAGCTCCCATCCGTTCGCTGGCGGTGCCTACGGAGCAAGCCCTCGTACTGCGCGCCCAGTTTGGCGATTGCGGCGCGGGATTGTTCGTTGAATTCGTCGGTGTGCCATTCGACGCGGACGGCGCCGAGATCGTCGAAGGCCCGTCGCAGCAGGAGGAGTTTTGCTTC
Organism: Rhodococcus sp. 24CO; assembly: GCF_050586165.1. NCBI lineage: Bacteria > Bacillati > Actinomycetota > Actinomycetes > Mycobacteriales > Nocardiaceae > Rhodococcus > Rhodococcus sp. 24CO. Next base: position 86,292 of record NZ_JAZFNF010000002.1, read on the forward strand.
CGGATTGATTCGAGTTCCCTGAGCGGACCTCGACAACCACGTGTACCCGATCGCAAGACTGCGATGCGCCGGGGAGATTTGATACAGCGACGTGCTACCCACCACGGAGCCGGTGCGCGTGTCGATCTGGGCGAAGGCCACCCGATCCGGATTCGACTCGGCCGCCTCGATGTAGGCGAGCGCCTCGGCGTGAGTGTTGATCGGCGCGGCCGTCCAGCGGAAGATGCTCGGATCGTCCGACGCGGCAATCAGTGCGTCGGCGTGCTCACGGACCAATGGTTCGAGCCGGACATGCGTGCCGGTCAATGTCGGTGATTGAAACCAGCTTTCGGTCATCTGCTGAGCTCCGGTATCGGTGGGGTTTTCTCGACAGCCGTCCCGGCGAGTGGATAGCGCAGCGGTACCCGCAAGAACAGGAAGAAGAACACGGCCAGCAACACCACATGACCCCACACGCTGGCCTGTACGACGGCTTCGTACTTGCTCGGATCGAGGTTCATGTCGAGTTGGTAGAAGTAGCGGAAGATCCCGATTCCCAATGCGGCATCGGCCAGGAGATACGCGGCGATCCAGAACCAGCGAATCTGAAACAGCACCAGGAACGGCAGCAGCCACAGTGTGTACTGCGGCGAATTCACCTTGTGCAGCAAGATGAATCCGCACAACATTGCCGCGCTCACCGCGATCCACGGGAAATAGCCGTCGCGCACAAAGCGCCGCCAACCCAGATACATCGCCAACGCGAACGACAACAGGATCATCAGTGGGGACAGGATGCTCACCAAAGCGTCGTAGTCCGCGTTGAGTTCGCGCACACCGAAGCCGTAGAAGGGTCGCAGACCCCAGAACCACAGTGAATTGGTGGTGATGTCAGCGCTGCGCTTCTCCTGGAAGCTGAAGGACGCACGCCAACCGTCGTACGAGATGAGGGCAAACGGAAGGTTGACGAGAACCACCGTCGCCACCGCGGCACCCGCCGTCATCAGCGCGCCGCGGATGTCGTACTTCTTGCCGTCGTGGCCACGCGTCAGGACGTATGCCATGAGCGGAAGAACAAAGATCCCCGGATACAGCTTCAGGCAGAAACCGATGGCCAGGATGATCGACGCCAGTATTGCCCGCGTCCGAATAGGTATGCGCTCGAACGTCATCACGAAGATCGCGCCGACGCTGGTTGCCACGACGGGCAGTTCCCAGTTGTGGAACGCGTACAACACCAGCGGCGGGGTGGCCGACCAGATCAACGCGTACGCGCCGCTCATGCGGCCCAACATCCACGCCGTCAGCAAGCCGAACGGGGCCAGGATCAACGCCGAATGCAGAAGGAACTCGGCATCGTTGTGAGATCCGATTCCGCCCAGCCACATCAGGATTCCGCTGAGCACCGGATACTCGACGGTTCCGCCGTAGAGGAAACCTTCGGGCGTGATGCCGCCGGTGACAAACGGAAAGAGGTGTTGGTCGATGCCGCGTCCGAGCCACAGGAGTTGGATGTCGGAGTAACAGACCCGGACGTTCTTATCGACGTCGAAGACGAGGCTTCGGCCGTCCGGCGCGAAGGGCGCGCCGGCGCATCGTGCCTTGTTGAAGTAGCCCAGGGTCATGGCCAGCCCGCAGAGACCGACGACAAGCGTCAGGATCGACGCCGAGGTTTTCCGGTCCGTTCGCATGGGCCCACCCTATGGGCTGATGCCGGACGACGGTTCGGCGAGCTTCCGTGGCGTTCTGGGCGTTTCCTGTGATCGGGGGCGCGATTTCGCTGGTCAGGGGCACCTCGTGTACCCTACGAGGGTTGCTGACGCAACGACCCTCCTGCCACGGATAGTCCGTGGCCGTTTTCACTTAGTCCACAGGAGGTGATGAGGTCTTATGCGTCATTACGAATTGATGGTCATCCTTGACCCCAGCCTGGACGAGCGCACTGTCGCTCCTTCGCTGGATACGTTCCTCAATGTTGTGCGCCAGCACGGCGGCACGATCGACAAGGTCGATGTCTGGGGTAAGCGTCGTCTCGCCTACGAGATCCTGAAGCATGCTGAAGGTATCTACGCGGTGATCGACATCAACGCCACTCCCGCCACCGTTGCTGAGCTCGATCGTCAGCTCGGTCTGAACGAGTCGGTTCTGCGCACGAAGGTTCTGCGCCACAACAAGTGATTTCTGTCGGTAGCGAACTCTAACCTCGCACCCAACAGACTTACATCAAAAGCAGGAGGAACCACATGGCTGGCGACACCATCATCACCGTCATCGGAAACCTGACGGCTGATCCTGAGCTTCGTTTCACCCCGGCGGGTGCTGCGGTGGCAAACTTCACGGTTGCTTCCACACCCCGCACCTTCGACCGTAATTCCAATGAATGGAAAGACGGCGATGCGCTGTTCATGCGTTGCAACATCTGGCGCGAAGCAGCCGAGAACGTCGCGGAGAGCTTGACCCGTGGCTCACGAGTAATCGTGAGTGGCCGGCTCAAGCAGCGTTCGTACGAAACTCGTGAGGGCGAAAAGCGAACTGTCGTCGAGCTCGAAGTTGATGAAATCGGTCCTTCACTGAAGTACGCCACGGCAAAGGTCAACAAGGCCAACCGTGGTGGCGGCGGTGGCGGCGGCAACTTCGGAGGTTCCTCCGGCGGATCGGGCGGCGGACGTCCGAGCGCTGCACCTTCCGGTGGAGACGATCCGTGGGGCAGTGCCCCTCCGGCTTCGGGCTCCTTCGGTGGCGGCGGCAACGACGAACCGCCTTTCTGATCCGTACCTGATCAGGGACATCCAGAAAAGAGCAAAGACATGCCGAAGCCGCCCTTGCGCGACAAGGTTATGAAGAAGAAGGTCTGCACCTTCTGCAAAGAGAAGAACACGCAGATCAACTACAAGGACACGACGTTGCTGCGTAAGTACGTCAGCGACCGCGGAAAGATCCGTGCTCGTCGTGTCACCGGCAATTGCGTCCAGCACCAGCGCGACGTTGCCATTGCCGTCAAGAACTCACGTGAGGTAGCACTGCTGCCTTACGCCACCGTGGCTCGCTAAGGAAAGGGAGGAAAGAACATGAAGCTCATCCTCACCGCTGACGTGGACAACCTCGGTGCGCCTGGCGACACCGTCGAGGTCAAGGACGGCTACGGCCGTAACTACCTGCTCCCCCGCCGGCTGGCAATCGTCGCTACTCGTGGCGCCGAGAAGCAGGTCGAAGGAATCCGTCGTGCACAGGAACTGCGCGCAGTGCGCGGCCTGGACCACGCCAAGGAGCTCAAGGCCGCTATCGAGGGACTCGAGTCCGTAACGCTGTCGGTCAAGACCGCCGGTGGTTCGGGCAAGCTCTTCGGTTCCGTTACCGCTGCTGACGTCGCTGCTGCGATCAAGGCTGCCGGTGGACCGGTTCTCGACAAGCGCACCATCGTGTTGCCGAAGGCTCACATCAAGAACACGGGCAAGCATGCCGTGTCCGTGAACCTGCATCCCGATGTGGTTGCCAAGTTCAACCTGAACGTCGTCGGCGCATAGTCGATTCGTTCTTCGGTCGAGCCCCGCACACTTCGGTGTGCGGGGCTCGACCTTTTTGCGCACGTAACGACCCGATCCGGGGTTGGGGATAACTGTCACAGTGTGATGTTCAACTTGGTGATCCGTGATCATTCGGGCTCCGCAACACGCCCGACACGCCGACGCGCCGACTGTCGAGATAGTTTTTTCATCAACAGGTGTGTGAAATTGCACATGTACCTCTAGCTGGGGTTTTGGGGGAATTGCCGAAAGTTGTCCCCAGGTTATCCCCAGATGGTGCACACAATTTTTCAGGAGTTTCCACAATTACTCCACAGATTCATCCACAGGCACGTTTGTTTGTGGGCTGGCAAGTCCCTAACGTCGTCTCGGCGTCTATCTACCGACCGGCGATTTTCCACCAGCACGATGTCGGTGGGGGCAGGTACAAATAGTGAGGGCCCTGCGTTTTTCTCGCAGTGTCATCGAGTGTTTTACGGGAAGGTCTCTCTGATGGCTGTTGTGGATGATCGAGGACCTTCCGACTACTCCGGACAGGATTACCCGGGGCCTCCCGAGTCCGAGCCCGATCAGGAATTCGGCCGCCAACCACCCCAGGACATGGTTGCCGAGCAGTCCGTCCTCGGCGGCATGCTGCTGAGCAAGGACGCCATCGCTGACGTCCTCGAGGTACTGCGGCCGGGCGACTTCTACCGGCCCGCCCATCAGTCCGTCTACGACGTGATCCTGGATCTCTACAGTCGCGGTGAGCCGGCCGACCCGGTGACCGTCTCCGCTGAACTAGACCGCCGCGGTGAGCTGCGCAAAATCGGTGGCGCCTCCTATCTGGTGACTCTCACCCAGACAGTGCCCACCGCTGCCAATGCCGCCTACTACGCCGAGATCGTGGCCGAGAAATCGGTGCTACGACGCCTCGTCGACGCCGGCACCCGCATCGTTCAATACGGTTACGCCGGCACCGACGGCCAGGATGTCGCCGAGGTTGTCGACCGCGCGCAGGCCGAAATCTTCGAGGTCACCGAGCGTCGTACCACCGAGGACTTCGTGCCCCTCACCGAACTCCTCCAGCCCACGATGGATGAAATCGACTCCATCGCCAGCCGCGGTGGCATCTCCCTCGGTGTGCCGACGGGGTTCAAGGATCTCGACGAAATCACCAACGGTCTTCACGCCGGTCAGATGATCATCGTTGCGGCTAGACCTGGTGTGGGCAAATCGACCCTGGGAATGGATTTTTTGCGTTCCTGCTCCATCACGCACGGCATGGCAAGCGTCATGTTCTCCCTGGAAATGAGCAAAACCGAGATCGTGATGCGTCTGCTCTCGGCAGAGGCGAAGATCAAGCTCGGCGACATGCGTTCCGGCAAGATGACCGACGACGACTGGACCAAGCTCGCGCGTCGTATGAGTGAGATCAGCGAGGCGCCGCTGTTCATCGACGACTCCCCCAACCTCACGATGATGGAAATTCGCGCAAAAGCGCGGCGGCTCAAGCAGAAACACGATATTCGCTTGATCGTCATCGACTACCTGCAGCTGATGAGCTCGGGTAAAAAGGTCGAGTCCCGTCAGCAGGAAGTCTCCGAATTCTCCCGTAGCCTAAAGCTTTTGGCGAAGGAGCTCGAAGTTCCGGTTGTCGCGATCTGTCAGCTCAACCGTGGTCCTGAGCAGCGAACCGACAAGCGCCCCCAGGTTGCCGACCTTCGTGAATCGGGCTCGCTCGAGCAGGATGCCGACATGGTGATCCTGTTGTACCGCCCTGATGCAACTGAGCGCGACGATCCTCGCGGCGGTGAAGCCGACCTGATTCTGGGTAAGCACCGTAACGGCCCGACCGCGACAATCACTGTGGCACACCAACTTCACCTGTCCAAGTTCGTGGATATGGCTCGGGGATAAGTTACTGGATGTCGAGATGCTGCGAAGATTAGCGAAACGTTAGAGGTCCCGGCGCCGGTGATCTAGGCTGATCATCGTTCTATCCGCTCGTGACGGGGGAAATGCGTGTTCGGCTTCTATGTGGCGATGCTGTTCGTCAGCGGAATCGTCGTGATCGTTGTGGCGCTGGTGGCCTCCGAACTGCACCCCGGCCGCCGCGTTGTCAACGGTCTCATCGGCACGGCGTTCCTGGGCTACGGCATCTACCTGGCCGTGTTCTTCCACAGTGGCGAGTACCGAATCTTCCTCTGGGTCTTCATCCTCCCGTTCATCTTGCTGGGCGACGCGATGCGCACCGTCGAGGTCGGGGCGCCTCCCGGGGCGTCCTCCCTCGGCCTCGACATCCACCTCGACGCCCACCTCGGCGTCCACCCCGTCGACCCCGCCCCGGCACCGGCTCCGGCTCGTACCGCCGCCACCCGCGAACGCATGGCCGCGGCCAAGTCTGCCCAACTCGAGGCCCTTCGCGCCAAGCATGCCGCCAAGAGCGATGAGCTCGACGATCATGCGCCGTCTACGCCTGCCTGACGAGAGGCATAGCGGCGGCAACGAAACCATCAATGGTTTACTCGCCTGATCCCGGCCATCGACCGCTCCCGCTCACCCGCCGAAGCCGCCCAAGTGGTCGACTGCATCATTGCCTGCAACCACGACCTCGTGGTCGGAGTGGGCCTGGACTACGACGAAAACCTGGGCGCTGCAGACACTTTCATCGAGTCATTCGCTCGCATACGACGCGCAGGATTACGCGCCACAAGTCATGCCGGCGAAACCGCCGGGTCCGACAGCATCCTGGACAGCATCGACCTGCTTGGCTGCAGCCGCATCGACCACGGATACGCAATACTGAGCAACGACGACCACCTACAGCGATGCCTCGATGCCGGTATCATTTTCACCGTCAGCACCCGTGCGGCCGAACTCTTGAAGACCTGGGGTGTCGAGGTCGCGGGCGCTCCAGTAGACATGTGGCGCCGTGGACTCCGCATATCACCGGCCACCGACGCGCCCGCACACTTCGGAACAACACTCATCTCCGAGCACTCCATGCTCGAGGCCGCCGGATTGACGGTCACCGACCTTCACAACACCCAGTTAGCATCGGTAGCCGGCACCTTCCTTGACGAGACGGACCGCCGCACACTGACTGCCGAACTCAGGACCTGATCCGAGTACGTCGGCACGGGAGCGTATGCAACTGGACCGATAGTCGCGATCTTGACCCGGCGCCCACCTGCCGCTGCGAGGATAAACGCCATATGCTGGAGATCGTCAGACGGCGACTTCGACGCAATCTACCCCTGGATTTGTCTGCACCTCCGCGAAGTGATGTAGTCCAAGGCGCTGTGAGGGCGAAGGGTATTGAACCGAACTGCTTCTGTCTTGAACAGTTGGATCGTCGACTCCGCCAGGGCATTGCCGTAGGCATACGCCGACGCCGCCGATGGAATCTTGTAAACCAGTGCAGGACAATGCATGTACGAACTTTCTCGACCAAAATTGGCGGCATTGGTCAGTGCGCGGACGGCAAGCGACGCTCTCATTCGCGAGTCGGTCGAGTAGCCGTCGCTTTTGTTCGAATACACGTCCTATCCCCAACGGTGACAACAATAATCATCGACATCCGTGGATTCAGGTTTGGCTCGATCGCTGGGGCCGCGACGTCTGCGGCCCCAGCGCGTTCTCATTGAAATGGTTCAGTTGGCGGAGGGTCAGTTCTCAAGCTTTGCGGCCGGCCATGTGGAGAGCGGCGAGGTGACTGAAGAGCATGCTGGTCCCAATGGGATTTCCGCCGCCCGGATAGACGGTGCCGCTGGGTGCGGCCATCGTGTTGCCTGCCGCGTAGAGGCCCAGAATCGGATTGCCGGCGGTGTCGAGTACCCGCGCGGCGGTGTCGGTCCGCAGTCCTCCCTTGGTGCCGAGGTCGGAGATGCCGAAGGTGGCTGCATGGTACGGGCCGCGGTCAATTGCCACCAAGGGTGATTCACCGTTCGTGAACGCGCGGTCGTAGGCCTCGTCGCCGCGGCCGAAGTCTTCATCGACACCCTTGGCGACCATTGCATTGAACCGGGCAACGGTCGCGACCAGGTGATCGGCAGGCACACCGATCTTCTCGGCCAGTTCTTCGAGGGTGTCAGCTGTGTGCCACAGACCGGCCGCCTCGTACTTCTCGGTCTCGACCATGGAGAGGTTGGTGGCCCGAACCGGTGGACGCTCGCCCTCCTTGTTGTCGTAGATCATCCAGTACGGCAGGGTGACTGAGCCATCCTCCATCTGCTCGATTACATCCCGGCCGATTCGGTCGTAGGCCGACGACTCGTTGACGAACCGCTTACCGTCTTGATTGACAAAGATGCCGCCGGTGAACCACAGCGCAAACACCGAGCGGCCGTCCGGATGAGTCATCCCCGGAGCCCACCACGCTTCACCCATCAGGTCGACGTCGGCGCCGACTGCCATTCCAGCCTGATGCGCCGCGCCGAGGTTGCCCCGGGGGCTCACTGTGTCGCGAGCAGTGCCGGGCACACCGTACTTCAGTCGAAGCTCATCGTTGCCCTCGAAGCCGCCGGCCGCGAGCAACACGCCTTTGCGGGTTCGGATGGCGCGGCGCTCGCCCTGGTGATCGACAATCGCGCCGACGACAACACCTTCCTCGACTACGAGCTCGACAAGTGGTGCGTTCAAACGCAGGTCGGCATGCGGATACTTCGCAATTGCCTTGAGGAGTCGTCCGATGAGCGACTGGGCCCCGACCAGCACGTCGGGCAACGGAGCCCCGAGACGTTCCGTGTCGAGAGGTCCTCGTATAGATGCGCGAAGGTCCCCCACTTCTGCTGCCGGAATCGGCGTCGGGACGATGTGCCGCTGGCCGTCGAGTCGGGCCTTGGGCGCTTTACCGAAATAATCAGGCCACGGCCGCATTTCGAACTCGAGGTTCTCATCTTGTTCGAGGTATTCGATCAACGGTGCTCCGCCCCGGACATACGTATCCTGCAGTTCGCGCGGGGTGCGGTCGCCAACTACAGCGTGGTAGTACTCGAGCGCGTCTTCGATCGTGTCGTCGGTGCCGGCACGTTGAAGGACCGGGTTGCATGGGAACCACACACCGCCCCCGCCGGAGTAGGCGGTGGTGCCCCCGAACTTGTCGGTGGCCTCGACCAAGATCACCTCGAGTCCTTCTCGCGCCGCGGTATATGCGCCGGTGAGGCCACCGCCACCCGAACCCGCTATCAACACGTCGCATTCTTCGTTCCAGTTGACCATCGGACTGTCCTTTCGATTGATACTGATTTTGATGGAAGTGGGCCAACGCCCCGGGTGTTGTGTCGACAGGCGAGGAGCGTCTCAGCGCATCGGTTGGGAGACCGTCGCAGAAGAGTTCATACAAGAAGATGAATTGCATGCCATGGCAACCCCGCCAAAACTCTATGGAGAACATTTCTCGGAAACCGTTGTGTCGCAGTCAAATTTCTCGGCAGATGGGAGCACTTCCTGCAGCGCCTCACGCCGACAATAGGTGATCACACCTATTGCGACAAGCGAAATCCGAAGCGGCATGGGAATGCTCAGCGGGCTGCGCCGAACAGTTTCGGCGTATCGGCGAAACTCAGAATCAAAACACCAGCTCGCAGCGTTATGAAAAATACATTAGCGGCGTAATATGCGGGGCAACAATATAATTGAAGATCTGTACTACACTTCGTCGGGACTCGTCAGAGATGAAGCGCGAGGTAGGTTGGATGAAGGCAAGACCTGATTCGGTTCGACGAACAAGGGATCTTCTCCGGGCAGCTGTGCTGCGTGGAGATTTCGTTGACGGCATCCTTCCGACCGAGCGCGAACTGGTAGGTTCCTATTCGGTGAGTCGTGGGATCGTCCGCGACGTTCTGACGCTCCTTCGGGACGAAGGGTTGATCGCACGGACTCAGGGCGTGGGGACGCACGTCGTCGCCCCTACCGCTCACAGGCGACTCGATGACCTTCAGGGCACCGCAGAATTGAAGAGCGGCAATCTCTTCAATGGGAGATTGCTGCTGACATCCTTCGAGAGCATAGTGATATCAGCGCCCGGTGCTGCATCGAGGGCGCTCGAGGTGGCAACAGGAACACCGTGTTTGCGCGTGGACTACGCGGCGGGCACGATCAATGGAGACGTAGACGTCGCGGCCACCAACTACGTATTGTTCCCGGAAGCGCAGCGATTGATCGACGCTCCCTTCGTTGTCGACTGGTATGCCTACCTCTCGAGTGCTGGAGTGAAAATCGGCCGGTCCGATTTCACGGTCAGCGCGGTGCTCTCAGATGAAACTCTGGCGTCGGTATTGAGAACCACCGAGGGCGCACCTTTGCTGTTGTTGGAACAAACCATCCGAGACATGTCGGGGCGTATTTTCAACTATGCGATTGCCCATGCGCGACCCGACCGCTTGCGGGTTGTTTCCCATTCCGTGCGGGGCGCAGCAACTTTCGATAGGACGTCTGTCCCTGAACGAGGCGAAAGATTGAACCGGATCCACTGACTGCGGAAGAGGTGTGCCATCGACGACGCCGTCCGGACCGAATTCGACATAGCCTGGGTATCAGTACTGTTGAATTGGCCGTCGGAGATGACGAATCACATTGTTCGCCAATTCGATACGTCAAGCTGCCGCGGCTCTCCGCCGCTCGGAGGTGCGTGTCGTGGTGGTCTCCGCCGTCGGCGGGAGCCGAAGACGTCTGTTCCGTGAGGTTTGGTTAGGTAGGCGCATTCTCTGGAACTGGGCCGTATTTCCAATCCACTTGCCGCGCGCGGGCGCGGAAACGCCGCAGCAGGCGTCGAACTGGCGGTGTTGGGCCACTTTCGTACAGATCTGTTGAATCCCCCAAGTCAATCGCACCGAGGGATGCGCATGCGTTCAATCCGTTTGATCGAACGCCAGACCGGACTCGGGCTGTATGACGACGGTTGGCGGCATACCTGGATTTCAGCGGCAGCAGTTCGGATCGAGGACGAACCGGAGTGCGTTGAGGGCGTCAGTCTGAGCGCGGTGGAAGACGTTCATGCCGCGGCGTTCGGAAGCGACCATGCCCGCCTTGCGAAGCTGGCCGAGGTGGTGGCTGACGGTGGATTCCGCGAGGTCGAGCGCGACGGCGAGATCGCAGGTGCAGACGTCGCCGTCGTCGGTGGTGAGCAGGATCGACATGAGTTTGATCCGGACCGGGTCGGCCAAAGCCTTGAGTCGCAGGGCCACCTCGAGTGCCGTGTCGTCGGTCATTGGACCGGCCGACACCGGGGCGCAGCAAATGGGGGCGGAGACGTCGATGACGGGCAGCGTCTTGGGCATGACCTAATCCTACTACCTTATTGACTTATATCGAAAAGGTGGCACACTGAAAGTGTCACTAATTCGACATATGTCACACATGTGGAGGCTGTCATGTCACGCGCCCAGCTCGCACTCAACGTCGACGACCTACAAGAGGCCGTCACGTTCTACTCGAAACTGTTCGGCACCGGGCCGTCGAAGCTCAAGCCCGGCTACGCGAACTTCGCGATCGCCGAGCCACCGTTGAAGCTGGTACTACTGGAAAACCAAGGCAAGGGCGGCACCATCAACCACCTCGGCGTCGAGGTCGAGTCGTCGGAGAAGGTGCATGCCGAGATCGCCCGTCTGACCGACGAGGGTCTTTTCACCGATGAGGAGATCGGCACCACCTGTTGCTTCGCCACCCAGGACAAGGTGTGGGTTACAGGGCCTGCCGGTGAGAAGTGGGAGGTCTACACGGTGCTTGCCGATTCGGAGACGTTCGGCTCGAGCCCGCAGCATCTCGACGGCCCGAAGGACGCCAAGGGTGGGGTGTGCTGCGGTACAGCTACCACGACGGAGGAGAAAGCCGCCGAAACGTCCTGCTGCTGAGCGCCGGAACGAGAGTGTCGGCCCTCCCACAAGGGCGGCCGGCACTCACGTTCTCACGGCTGGTGGCGCGCTCTGCAATGTCGTCGTGCCCCAGAAGGCTTGGTTGCCTTCTAGATTCGTGAACATTGCACGAGCCTGGGGCCGGTCGGCGACGAGGGCAGCGCGGTAGCGGCCGGTGTCGAATACAGGTGAGGTCGGGGATGCGTGGGTCAGTCTTCGGTGGTCCACGCTGCGAGCGCAGCCCGCTCGTCGGCGGACAGGCGTCGCAGCGTTCCGGCTTCGGGGTCGGCGAATGCGAGTTGGGTGGTGGCGGTGACCGCGGGCTTCGAGTCCGGCGCGGCGTGTGCGGAGCGGACCTCGTAGCGGAGGGTGACATCGACGGCGCGGAGCTTCTCGATCCACATGGTGACCGTCAGCGGGCTGTCGGAGTGCTTGAGCGGGGTGCGGTACCGGACTTCGATCCCGGCCACGACGGACGTCGCGAAAAGGTGCGCGATCTCGGGGCCGGCGGATAGCAGAGAATCGATGCGGGCTTCCTCGAGGAGCGTCACCATGCGGGCGTGGTTGACGTGTTTGAAGATGTCCATGTCGGACCACCGGACGATGACATGTGAGGTGTAGGTGCGGGCGGTCATCGGTGGAAATCTCCTCGGCTCGTAGTGAGGTAGTCATTGTCGCAGGGCGGATGGCTTCTCGTGAGAACTTCTCCACCACGTCGTCATCCACGGCGACGGACTTTACGGCCGATTCGGATCGGTGCGCCGAAATGCACTCAAGCACTCTCAGGGAAGCGCATCCCGCCATCCGCGGCCGACTTGTGTGCAGAATTACCCACACGCGCCGGCTAGGGTACGGCTCGGTCACGGGTTGTCGAGGAGCGCCGCGACATCCAGCGGATTCGGCCAGTGCATAGATTGCTCGGGAAGGGACTGCAAGCCGTCCGCGATGATCCACACTGTGCCCGTTGCATCGACCGTGACTGCCGGTCGGATTGCGAAGATCGGTGTGCTCTTCACCGGTTCGAGGGTGGCAGCATCCAGGAGCCTCAGCAGTCGATACCGTTGTGTCGGATCGCAGGCGACCGGCCGCTGCCCGATTGGAAAGGTGCCGCTCGGAGGATGAGCCACCGTACAGACATAGGCGCCAAACTGCCTGACGTGGAACGGTTCCCAACCGAGATCGTGCACATCACCCAGTGACAGGTCAGGAAGGATCGTTGACGCGGTACCGTGATTGAACAGGCGCAGTGGGGATCCAGCGAGGAAGAGACGCTGCCGACGCGGGCCTGGAATCGATGACAGGACGGGCCCTATGGTGACGTCACCGGCAGTGGTGACCCGCAGCAGCCGTCTGCTCGATTCTCGATCGGATACTCTCGCCTCGAGTAAAATCAGAAACGAATCACTCTCTACAGCAATGCTGTTGACGTACTCGTCCGGAGCTTTCACTGAAATCGGATCGGCCCCCGGTGTGTGCAACCACCACCCTCCGCCCGGGGAGCAGGCCAGGAAGATTTCCCCGACGACAGCACCGGCGTGTACCGGGAGGTCGCTGACGCGGAGAGGTTCGAATCCTGTTGTGCATCGGTAGGTTCCGTCTGTACCGGCTACCCAGCATCCGCCCGGGGTGGCCCATACGTGCCGTGAGACTCCGATCGGCCCGGGTAGGACATGCTCGGTGGCAACATGATTCGAGTCGATGATCACCACGAGTGGGAGTCCGATGTCGACGGTCCACAGTACATCTCCCGCCGCACTCACATCGCCCGGAACGAAGCGTGGCCGAACGGGGTGGGGTGGGACGTCGTCGAGGTCGAGTTCGATCCATGCCCCGCTTTCGTAGTCCACTTCATGCACGTCGTCGCGCATGAACACGTCGGTGTCGAAGAACCGTGGCGATTCGGTGACGTCGCGAAGTGATCGGTGTCCTGGCACAATCACCCACCCGTGATTGTCGGGTTCTCGCCGGTATCGCAAGCTGACCAGCTGGACCCGCGTCACGCGGCCACGCACTCGTGATGTGATTTGGTGACTCAGCGTTCCGTAGAAGCGACCGGTCAACTCCACGTGGCCGGATCGTGGACGAAATCCTCGCCACGACGCTTCCCACCCGTCACCGCGTAGCACCCCACTCCATTCCCAGCGGCGCGGTGAATCCTTCCCCGTGTACTGGAAGATCGGGGGATGCCCATCGGCTATGAGAACCGCACGAATCGTTACGGCGTCGATGTTCTCGGCCGGGAGTTCCGTGAAGTGAAGTGGGAAATCGAGCACCATGCCGATCTTCGGCGGCGGTATCTCCCCATCTTCGATGGCGAGTCCTTCGATCTGCACGGCGAGCGTGCGGTGGCGGCTCATGCGCCTTTCGGTGAAGTCATAGCGTCGACAGTACCCAAACCCTCTGCCGAAAACTTGCATGTACGGAAACCTTTGGCATCATTGCCCTGGTCGTGCGAACAGCCCCGCCGATCTGGATAGTGCTGTCCGGGTACAACGCGCTGTGTGCCTCCGATCCGGGCGTCGCCGCGCCCAACGTGGCACTGATGCGGTGCGCACCGGGTCCGGTCCGAGCGTCGTTATCACCAATGGCGTCAATACATCTCGATCAAGCGGGTATCCCGGCGGAACCCCGCCGCGAGGATCGACTGCCGACGTCGACGCGGACGTCGAGTCGGTGGAATCGGCAGATGAACACGCCGCCAGTAGCGCTACACATGCAACGAGAACTAGCGGAGCTCTACGCATGGGTGGTGTTCTTTTATCGACAAGCAAGTCCTCGCCGCCGAAAATCAGCCAGTTTCAGGTCCATTCGTCGTCATGAACCCGAGAGCGGAACCCGATACGCCGGGTCGACGTTTCGCTTGAGCATATGCACGAAATGCCAGTTTCATCAATGAATTTTGAATCTCGAAATTGCGCGGCTGGAAGGCTGCCCACGTAGCCGACGCCACCCAAGCTCGCTCGCGCACACGTGACCAGGTAATCAACGTCGCGGCACGACCTTTCGCAAAGAAATGCGTGGTTCGGGCACGGAATTTCTCACCCTCCGCGTCACCCTCCGCTTCACCCTCGGATTCAGCCGGGTAGTACGAGAAATTGGCGATCCGTAAGCTCTTGCTCGCGTCACTTGCAGGAGTGCCGAACTGATGGGAGTCGGGTATCTGGCGTGGTGCTGTCAAGTTGTCTGGGATGCAGCAGTTTTCGGGAATAGCAGGCAATCACCCGGAGCAGTCGGTCAAGCAGTGACGGTCAGTTCGGTAGCCCGATTCCATATCTGGAATCGGGCGGCTATTTCGGTGCGGTGGTCGGTGGCGGGCATACGGTGACGGGGCGAGCTGTTCCCAGGGTTGTATTTCGTCAGTCGGCTAGGAACTTAAGGACTTCAGGGACGAAGGTCTCGTGGTACTGGAAGACGCCGCCGTGCCCCGAATTGGGGTAGATCGTGATCGTGGAGTTGGGCAGGCGCCTGGCCAGGTCCTCGGAGTGCTCGCTGGCGACCATGAGGTCGTTGTCGCCGTTGGCGACGAAGACCGGCGCGGTGATCTTCGAGAGGTCGTCCGGTGCGTGGAGTCCGCCGGTGGTGATGGCTCGGAGCTGCGCGATTCGGGCCTGGTTCGAGATCGGCTTGTCGCGGTCGCTGGTTCGCTCGGCGAGGCGGTCGAAGTAGGCGTTGGCGGCCTTCTTGCCCTCAGCGGTGCGGGGGAAGAAGAGGAAGTGGCGGGCGTCCTTGCGAGCCAGTGCCGCCTTGGCGTAGGCGCCGCCGACAATGAACGGCATCTTCCAGATTCCACCGCCGCCGCGTGGTCCCGTGCCGGCAACGACCATGCGGCGTACGAGGTCGGGTGCCTGCAGGGCGATCATCTGAGCCACGGCTCCGCCCACGGAGAAGCCGAAGAGGTCGACTTTCTCGTGACCCAGCGCCCGGATGAAGGCGATAGCGTCGGCGCCCATCTGCTCGAGGTCGGCGGGCACCGTGGAGTTGGTGCCGCCGACGCCCCTGTTGTCGAAGGCGATGACGCGGTGTTCGGTGGCGATGCCGTCGATGACGCGGGGATCCCAGTCGTCGAGGACTGCGGTGAAATGGTGCAGGAAGACTACCGGTACTTCGGAGTCGGCGCCGAGTTCGCGGTAGACGTAACGTACTCCGTCCACGTTGATGTTGCTGGTCGGCACGTCTTTCCAGGTGGTCATGAGATCTTCTTCCGTGATGTGGTCGGGATGGGGGTCTGTATTTGGGATCCGCGCTGGTCAAGGCGAGCCAGGACGCCGAACATCGAAGAGCTCAGGACGACCTGCCCGTGGTGGGCCGGTGCCTGTCTTGGCGCCATTGCTGCGTTCAGTGTGAGAGGAACGCGACGACGGAGGGGGCGAACTTGTCGTGGAATTGGAATATGCCGCCGTGCCCGGAATCGGGGTAGATGATCAGTTCGCTTCCGGGGATTCGGCGGTGCAGGTCTTTGGAGAGGATTGAGGGCACCATCCGGTCGTGATCCCCGTTGGCGATCAAGGTGGGCGCGCTGATCGTCGACAGATTTGCCGGTGCGGAGCGTCCCCACCGTTTGATTGCTTTGAGTTGGGTCAGAAATGCCTTGACCGAGACGGGGGCATCTCGGTCGTCAGTCCGCTCTTCGAGTCGTTTGACGAATGCTGCAGCGGCGCGTTTTCCGGTGGTGTTGCGGTTGAAGAACAGGAATTCCTTCGGGTCGGACCGGGTCAGAGTAGCTCGCAGCATGTCGTAATAGGTTGTGCGGGCGACTTTGTCGATGTTCTGCCCGCCGGCGGGGCCGGTCCCGGTGAGGACGAGTCTGCGGACGAGTTCGGGGTGCTCGAGTACGAGGGCTTGGGCGATCATGTCCCCGAGGGAGAACGCGAAGATGTCGATCGTGCCTAATCCGAGGGCCTTGATGAAGGTGACGGCGTCGTCGGCCATGGCCTCGATACTGTCCGGAACTTTCCCGGTGGAGGCGCCGACGCCGCGGTTGTCAAAGGTGATGACGCGGCGCTCTTTTGCGATGGGATCGATGATTCGCGGATCCCAGTTGTCGAGGTTCGCGGCGAGGTGTACGAAGAAGACGACGGGGATTCCGCCCTTCGGTCCGAGTTCGCGGTACGCGTAGGTGACGTCGCCGGCGGTGACGGTGCGAGTCGGTGCCTTCGCGTAAGACGTGACGATAGAGTCGTTGTCGGTACTCATCGTGATGTCCCTGTTTCGGTTGTGGGTTCGTTGCGTCGGGTGTTACTGATGACAGCTTTGCCTCGGATGCCGCCCTTGCTCAGTGCCTGGAGCGCCTGCGGTGTCTGGTTGAACGGGAAGACCTGTCCGACGACAGGGCGGAGCGCGCCGTCGTCGACGAGCCCTGTGATGTGGCGGAGTTGGTCACCGCTGGCGTGCATGAAGAGAAACTCGTAGCTCACACCCAGCTTGCGGGCACGACGGCGGACTCCAAAGCTGAGACCTGTGATCGCCAGGCGCAGTAGCGGATTGAGGCCGTTCTCGCGGGCGAAAGCCGGGTCCGGGGGGCCGGAGATCCCGATCGCCTTGCCGCCGCGCCGCAGCACACGCAGCGACTTTTCGAGGTTCTCTCCACCGAGGCTATCGAGCACGAGATCGTAATCGCGGAGGACCTGCTCGAAGTCCTGACTGCGATAGTCGATGACTACGTCAGCGCCGAGGCCGCGGACGAAGTCCGCGTTGGCGGCGCTTGCGGTGGTCGCCACAGTAGCGCCGAGATGTTTGGCGACTTGGATCGCGATAGATCCGACACCACCGGCGCCGGCGTGGATGAGAACTTTCTGCCCCGGCTGGACGTTGCCGCGCTCGACCAGCGCCTGCCACGCGGTCAACGCGACCAGCGGCAAGGAAGCTGCTTCTTCGATGCTGATTGATGCCGGTTTGAGCGCAAGGTCTGCCTCCGCGACTGCGATGCGCTCCGCGAACGTCCCGATGCGATCCTTGTCGGGTCTGGCGTAGACCTCGTCGCCAGGCTTGAAGGACCGCACTTTCGCGCCGACCTCAATGACAACACCGGCGAGATCGTTGCCGAGGATCAGCGGAAGCGTATACGGGAGTATCTGTTTGAACTCGCCGGCACGAATCTTCTCGTCGAGTTGGTTCAACCCCGCTGCGTCTACTCGCACCAGCACGTCATGCTCACCGATTACCGGCTCCGGGACGTCGGATTCTTGCAGTGGCCCTTTGTATTTGGTGACGACGAACGCTTTCATGGCTTTGATCCTTCTGCTGTGGGGACAGGTAGCTGGCGAGGCGTCGCGGTCATCTTTGTTCCGCGACGCCTCCGCTGTCTGTTCAGGCGTCGGTGGCCTTGAGCTGGGGGTAGAGCGCTTCGATGGGTGCGCTGAGTCCCGACTTGACCTGAGCGGAGGCTTCGTCGGCTAGGACTTCGTACTCGCCGGCCTCGACCGCGTCGAACACAGCGCGCACAAGATCCGCGGGCTGTGTCTTGGGATCGGTGGAGTGCGCAGCCATGGGGGTGTCGACGTAGCCGACGTGTACCCCGACGACATGCACACCCGCAGGTGCGAGTTCGAGTCGCAGGGAATTGGTCGCCGACCACAAAGCTGCCTTGGTGGCGCTGTAAATGCCGGCGACGGCGTACCAGCTCAGTAGCGAGTGGATATCGATGATCACCGACTCGTCCTTGGCAGCAAGGAGACATGAATCAGCATAGGAACAGCGCGCCTGCAAGCGGGGCAAAAGCGCGGGCAAGGAAGAGGGGGCCGAGGAAGTTGGTCTCGACGTTGGTGCGGATCTCCTCATCGGTGTGGGAGAGGATGCCTGGGCTGGACGGCGAGGCGCCGGCGTTGTTGATCAGAACGGTCACGTCCGGTGCGGCGGCGACGGCGGCCCGGATGGACTCGGGATCGGTGACATCGAGGGCAAGGGGGACGATCCGATCGTCATCCCACGTACGAGGTGTGCGCGCGGTCGCATATACCTTCGTGGCACCGCGAGCGAGGGCTTCGTGGACGAAGTGAGTACCGATGCCGCCGTTCGCGCCGGTGACGAGAACGACGGACCCGTTGAGTGAAGGCATGTCAGGCTCTTTCTGTTGCGAGGATGGTGGTCAGACGCGCGCTAGTGTCGGGTAGTCGGTATACCCCGTTTCGCCACCGCCGTAGAGCGTGGTCGGGTCGAGGGCGTTCAACGGCGCGCCCCGGCGTAGGCGCTCGACGACATCGGGGTTTGCCAGCGCGAACTGCCCTAGCGGCGCGATATCGGCCAGGCCGGCGTCGATGTCGTCGGCGATCTGCTCACGCGTGCGTCCGTACCGCACCACGAGTACCGCGGTCGGCCACACATCGCGGAAAGAGCGAAGCAACTCGTCGTCACCGACATGGTGGACGTGAAGGTAGCCAAGGTTCAGTGCCGCGAGTTCCCTGACCAGGTGCGTGTACTGGGTTCGAACGCTTTCGACATCACCCTCGTCGATCCCGCCGAGCGGCATCGACGGCGACAGACGGATTCCCACCCGGTCTGCTCCGATCTCTTCCGCCACGGCCGCGGCGACCTCGATCACGAAGCGCGACCGGTTTTCCACCGATCCGCCGTACTGATCAGCGCGGTGGTTCGAGTTCGGCGAGAGGAATTGGTGCAGCAGGTAACCGTTAGCGCCGTGAATTTCCACGCCGTCGGCGCCGGCCGCGATTGCGGAGGCGGCGGCGTGGCGGAAATCGGCGATCGTGGTTTCGATGTCCGAGATACTCAGCTCTCGCGGCACCGGAGTTTTCTGCGGACCTGTTGCGGTGAACATGTCCTGATCGGCAGAGATGGCCGACGGCGCTACCGGCTGGCGGTGGTGTGTTGTGTTGTCGGGGTGCGACATCCGGCCGACATGCATCAGCTGGATGAACAGCGCCCCGCCTTCGGCATGGACCGCGTCAGCGACATTCGACCAGCCCTCGATATGTGCCGGGGTGTAAATCCCAGGCGTGTTCGGGTAACCCTGGCCGTCGTCGGAGGGCTGTGTGCCCTCGGTGATGACCAGTCCGAGCGAGGCGCGCTGGCCGTAGTAGGTCGCTACGAGCGGGCCCGGGGTGCCGTCCGGGTTTGCCCGGTTGCGGGTCATCGGCGCCAAGGCGAGTCTGTGCGGAAGTTCCACGCGCCCGAGGGTGAACGGCTGCCAGAGTGAAGGTGAGGTCATGAGCTGGGTGTTCCTTAGGTTGATCGGCCGGCCAGGTATGTCACCGGTGCGAAGCAGATGTGACTTCTCGTGGGACGATCGAGAGGAACACCTGAACCGCATCAATAGTGACTCTACTCAGAACTGAATGTACTCATAATTTATTCCGAAGGATATCCGTCATGTCATCCGTTCCCCAGCCAGCCGGACGGCGCGAGCGAAACAAGCAGCAGAAACTTGACCGAATTACTGCCGCTGCCAGTGAACTCTTCGCCGAGCACGGTGTCGACGACGTCACCACCCAACAGATCGCCGAGAAAGCCGACGTCGGGACGGGGACGGTGTTCCTGTACGCCAAGACGAAGGGTGAATTGCTCCTACTTGTGCAGAACGCGAACTACAGCGGCGCGCTCGAGCGGGGTCGTACGGATGCCGAAAACATCCCCGACGCACTCGAAGCGGTGATGGCGATCATCCGACCGATCGTGCGATGCAACCGCACCCAGATCGACAACGGGCGCACCTACCTGCGGGAGATGGTCTTCGGCAACCCCGACGAACCGCACCATGCGGAAGCGCTCAACATCGTCGGCCAGACCGAGGAAGCCATCGCAGGCGTCCTGCGCCGAGGCGGACGGGTCGGTGAAAACGACGCCGCGACGCTGGCGCACGTCGTCTCGGCGATCATGTTTCTTGCGATGGCGGCAACGATCAATATGGCTCGTGGTGTCGATGAGATCGAGGAGGACATCAGGGGGCAGGTGTCCGCTCTCCTGCCGCATTGATCACAACGCCGACCCTGCGGAGGCGCTCGGCCAACATTGTTTTGCTGTCGGTAACGACGCCGTCGGAGGTGTCCGTTGGTCCGGTCGCCCCTGTTGCCCAAGGGCGGTGGGACTTGTCAGGGATCGGCCATTCTGGTCAGGAATGCGTCGTATTGGGGCAGGATCAGACTGCGCCTTCTCGACATTCACTCGATTGGTGGTACTTCCAGCGCGACGAGGACCAATTGCGCGCGGGTCAGCTCGAGAAACGCCGAACTGCTCGGAGTCGGGCCGGCAACGTAGAGATCAGCCGCGTCTTTCAGTTCCTCCAGCGACAGCTCGACTTGCTGAATTGCGCTGAGCAAGTTTGTTATTCGCGCGACGTCGCGTTCCATTGCTTCCTCCTGGATGCGCAGTGGTTCTCGCCCGTCGACCTAGTGGGGGAGAGTGAACGAGTTCCCAGGGGGCGGCTACGTGCCGCCCCCACGAAACATCGTGTCAATCAAGAATTGTCACGGAACCAGCAAAGCTGTGGGCTGTGAAGTTCCTTCAGACGTCGCGTCGGGATGCGCGTCGAGTGCGCGGCCTTCGATGTCGAGGTCGGGGATGATCTTGTCGAGCCAGCGCGGGAGCCACCAGGCGCTCTTGCCCAGCAGTGCAAGCATTGTGGGCATCAAGATCATACGAACGATGAAAGCGTCCGCGAGGACTCCGACGACAAGGCCGAATGCGATCGACGCCGCGACTGCCATGGTGCTGGTGGCAAAACCGGCGAACACGAACACCATGATCGCTGCTGCCGCCACGAGAACCGGTCCGGATGTCTTGAAGCCGGATATCACCGCGTCCTTGGGCGACATTCCGCGACTGTGCATTTCCTGGATGCGGGAGACGAGGAACACCTGGTAGTCCATGGCCAGACCGAACAGCACCCCCACGAGGATGATCGGCAGGACGCTGAGCATCGGATCACCTTGCGGTGCAGGGATAATCGCATCCAACCAGCCCCACTGGAACACTGCGACGCTGCCTCCGAAGGCGGCGCCGACCGAGAGCAAGTATCCGAGTGTGGCGATCAACGGTACGAGTAGGGATCGGAACATGATCGTCAGGAGTACGAAGGACAGTAGAACGATCACCACGACGTATTTGATCAACGCTTGGTGCAGTGCGGCGTCCATGTCGATGCCGATTGCGGTCTCACCGGTCACTTCGAGGTGAACGCCGGGCGCCATGTCGGCCCGGTCTCGGATGTCGTTGACCAGGTTCTCGGTGCTTTCGTCGATGGGTCCTGCGGTGGGGACGAGACGGAACATCGCGGCGGTCCCGTCTGCGCTGATCACGCCCGGGTCGACGCTCTGCACGCCGTCGAGTTCGGCGAGTTGCTCTTGCACCGCAGCGGCATTCGTTGCGTTGTCGCCTTCGGCGATCACCATCAGCGGACTTTGGATGCCGCCGAATTCTTCGACGATCAGATCGTAGGCGTGACGTTGCGTAGACGAAGGATCAAGGCCACCGGGAACGTTCTGCGCGGTTTTCATCCCGAGCATCGGAATGGCCACGATCAGTAGGACACCGATGCCGGCGACGATCGAGAACACCGGACGCCGCACCAGGAATCCGACCCATGCTGCGAAAAATGCGTTACTACGGCGCTTTTCGTCAGCAGCAGTTGACGCGACGGCAGGCACAGCTGCGACAAGGTGGCGTTCCTTGCGCGGCAACGCACGCAGGCCGAGGGTGCGCATCAGTACCGGCAACAGGGTCAGCGACATCAGTACTGCGACAAGAACTCCGAACGCTCCGCCCATGCCCATGTCGGTGATGAAGCTGATCCCGACCACGCGCAAACCGGCCAATGCGATGATGACTGTCAGGCCGGCGAACACGACTGCTGTTCCGGCCGTGCCGACTGCCCGGCCGACAGCCTTCTCGATGCTGTGACCATCGCGTAGTTCGGCGCGGAATCTGGTGAGGATGAACAGGCTGTAGTCGATACCTACTGCCAAGCCGAGCATGGTGCCCAAGGTGATGGTGGTCGGTTCGATCGGGCTGATGGTGCCGTAGGCCAGGACCCCGAGGGTGCCGACGGCGACGCCGCTGAGTGCAACGAGCATGTTCGCACCTGCGGCGAGAAGTGAGCCGAAAGTGAGAAACAGAACGACGAATGCCACAAGGACGCCGGCAATTTCGCCGATACCGCCTACCGAGGTCGCGGGTTCGAAGAGTTGCCCACCGACCTCGGCCACCAGGGTGTTAGGAGCGCTGTCGGCGACTGCCAAGATAGCGTCATACGCGGCGTGCTGCTGGTCTTCGTCCATCGCAGCGAAAGTGACAGTCGAGACGGCGGTCGTCGTGTCCGCTGAAACGAATGGGTTCGACGGGTCGAACGGGTCGCTGACTGTGACGACATCCGCGACAGTCGACGCCGAGTCGAGCAGACCGTCGATCTGATTGCGCACATCGGTATGCGTCACGCTCGCGCCGCCGGTCGTCTGCATCACCAACTGCACAGTGCCCGGCGCTCTTTCGGGCTGGCCGGTCGACGGGAACTTCTGGTTCATCACCGCCATGGCCTGTGAAGCCCGGGTATCCGGAATCGACGCCGACGCGCTCTCCTCCGACGACCCACCCGAGACCAATACGCCCGCCAGCGCAAAAAGCGCGAGTAGCCACGCGAGGACGACAAGAAGTCGGTGGCGGGCGCTGAATCGCCCTATCCACGCTAGTACGAGGGGCATGATTCTCCTGACAAGAAAGTGAAAACAGTTCGCACACAACAACTCATGCGAAGAGGACTGTTTCAGTTTCCCTGGGAAACGGCCCAACGTCGTCGTCCATCGAGACCGAAAAAACTACTGCAAATGAAGTACACCGCCGGGGCAGGCAGCCCAAACACGCGATCAGGCGACCAACCCAGCCTGATAGGCAAATGCGATCAACTGGGCACGATCCCGGGCGCCCACCTTGATCATCGCGCGGCCCGCATGAGTCTTCACGGTGAACGGAGACAGGAACATGTCGGACGCAATCTCGGTATTGCTCTTGCCTGCAGCTGCGGCGATTACCACCTCGCGCTCACGAGGAGTCAGCGCAGAGAACCGAGCAGCCAGCGTCGCGTCCACGGTACGCACGGGTTGTTCGGAGACTCGGCTGATTACCGACGCTGCAGCCGAACCCGACAGTGCGCCACCACCACTGGCTACTGCCTCGATACCCGCGGCCAGTTCGGTGGGACTGACAGCTTTGCTCAGGAACCCGTTGGCGCCGGCTTGCAGTGCTGTCAGCACTGTCGCATCGTGATCGAAGGTTGTCAGAACGACAATTTTGACCGTCTCTGCCGGTGCGAACTCGCGGATGCGTCGAATCGTTTCCACGCCATCGATGCCAGGCATACGAATATCCATCAAGATGACGTCGATCTGGTCGGTCCTCGCCACTTCGACTGCCTGGTACCCGTCGGCGACATCCGTCACGACCTCGATACGGTCGTTTCCGGCGAGGATGGCACGCAGCCCTTGGCGAATCATTTCCTGGTCGTCGACAATCATTACCCGTATCACCGGATCGACCTCCCTTGGGTGGGTATGGTCGCTTTCACTGTGAACATCGTTTCGTCGCCTCCGATATCGAGCACACCACCGGCAGATGTCGCACGCTCACGCATCCCCACCAAACCGTAGCCTTCTCCCAGTCGATTTCTCGATCCGGCACTGCCTCGCCGGTTGGTTACCTCGATGACGATGAAACCGCCTGCAGATCTGATCGTCAGGTCGGCGTCACTGTCTCCATGCCGATGTGCGTTGGTCAGGGCTTCCTGCACGATCCGATAGGTTGCCGCGTCGACAGTTGGATCCAACTTATCTGCAACTGTGTCGATTTCGGCACTGACGTTCAAACCGATCCGGCGATAGGAATCGATCAGTCCGGAAATCTGATCGACGCCCGGAACGGGTTGGGTCTGATCCTCGATGGCGCTCGAATCGCCGCGCAATATATTCAGAATACTTTGAGTCTCGTTCAGAACCGCTGCAACGCCGACGCGGGCCGCGTCGAGGGCTTGCCGAGATCGCTGCGACCCCGGAGGCAGATTCACCTCCGCCACACCAAGATTCATACTCACTACGGCAACTTCATGTCCGACCATGTCGTGGAGATCGCGCGCGATCCGCAAACGTTCTTCTGCGACACGCCGATTCGTTTCACTCTCACGCGTGGCAATCGCATCCAGTGCCCGTTCCTCGAGTGCCTTCCAGTAGCGCTCTCGGTTGCGGAGAGCGTTTCCTGCGGCGGCTGCTGCTATCGCGGAAGCGAATCCCGCAACAGCGGCCGAGTCGAGAAGTCCGGCGGAATCGGCGTACACGGAAGCTGCGTAGGCCACGAAGCCTGCGGCCAGGCCGGTGCCCAGCCCGGAGGTCCCACGCAGAGTCAGCGAAAAGACAGTGAAGACCGCAACAGTCCATGGCACCAAAGGATCCCAGAAGATTGCATCGATCACGGACCCTGCCAATACAACAGTCAGACCAGCCCACGCATAGCGTCGCGATATGGCGACGCCGAGAGCAGTGACTGCGATGGCAACGTACCCACCGAGTGGTGCAGATTCGGCCACCATCCGAAATGCCTCGGTGCATACGGCGAGTATCGAGACCACCAGAGCTATCCGGTCCAGCGCCTCGACCTGCCGGAACCATGGGCGCCGGATGAGGTTTTCGAATTCGAGCAAGGACATAGTCGCCATTCTCCTCCCCGCCCAGTGGGAGGCGTCGCGGAACGCGGCATCGTCGCTCGTCTGTGCTGGGGATTCGCAACGATCCGCCGCCGTGTGTCAGCGGTTGGTACGTCCTAGGTCCACGGGCAGTTGGATGCCGGTGACGTGGCGGGCTTCGTTTGATGCGATCCACGCAACAGCTGCCGCGATGTCTTCGGACTGGCTCACCTGGTCGGGGAGACTTCCCATGAACAGCAATCCGAGATCGGGGCGCGTCTCCATCTCTTGGTGCAGTTCAGGGACGGTGAGACCGGTAGCGACGCCGTGGGGATGGACGGTGTTGACGCGAATTCGGTACTTCGCCAGCTCGTTCGCCATCGTCTTCGCGAGGCCTGTCACCCCGTGCTTGGCCGCCGCGTAGTCCGCGAGAAACGGAAGGCCCTTCAGCCCGGCGACAGAGCTGGTGAAGACGATCGCGCCGCCGGCCGCCTGTTCGATCATGATCGGCACTGTCGCTTTGGCGGTGTAGAAGGCGCCGTGCAAGTTGTTGTCGATGGTGGCGTGCCAGTGATCTAGGTCGATTTCCCAGGACAAGGATGCGGTGGTCATGCCTGCGTTGGCAACAACAACGTCGAGCCTGCCCAGTTCGCCGACTCCGTGTTCGACTGCGGCTGTGAGGGCATCGAAGTCGGTGACGTCGGTAATGCTTGTGACGATGCGCCGGCCGTGTTGTTCGACCAGCCGCGCTGTTTCCTCGAGGTCTTCTGGTGTGGCACCGGCATATTCGGTGGTAGGTAAGTCTGCACAGATATCGAGGGCGATGATGTCTGCGCCTTCAGCGGCGAAGCGGACTGCTTCGGCGCGGCCTTGGCCGCGGGCTGCGCCGGTAATGAAGACGACTTTGCCTTCGTAGCGGCGGGCGTTGGGTGCGTCGGGGATCGGTGCTTCGGGAATCTCGGCGGTCATGGGGCACTCCTCGGGCTCGTATGGTGCGGTCGCTATTTCGATGATGCCGCGGTTATCCGAGGTGCGAATCGTCCAGATGGATCAACTTCGACTACTGCATTTGGAGTAGACGTGAACCGTTGCGGCGCTCCCAGCGAAGTCGGCGACCGAGTTGCCGTACCTCCCTCTTTCGCAACGCTTGCGAGAATGGTGTGCTGGATGAGTCACCTCCCGGTTTTTGGACCGGAGCGGATCATCCAAGTGTTCAAGGAAGGCGCCATGACCACGATCCATCTTCACCAGACGACCACCGCGACGCCCGAGCAGGTCCTTGCCGGTCTGACCGACTTCGGCCCGGGGCGCGAGGAAATATTCGGCCGCAGCGCAGACAACTACCTCAAAGTGCACCACGAAGGCCCCCACGATGCCGATGTCACGGAGGGTTCGGGCGGTATCTGGGAACGACTGCACTACGACTGGACTGACCCGCATCGCGTCGTGATGACGACCACCGATTCCAACTTGTGGGGTGGCGCGTCCGGCCACACCTACACTTTGACGCAGCAACCCACAGGTATCACCGATGTCGATGCAGTTGTGGTCCGCGACGGGAAGAACCTCAAGGGAAAGCTCCTGGCATCAGTACTCGGACTCTTCGGCTCTCAAGTGTTGGGTAAGTCGTTCAAGAAGTCCGTCGAGGCTATCGAAGCTCGGGGCGGCGGCGCGAACGGAGACGGTAAGTAGACGCTAGCAGTGTGATCCCAAGGATCGCATGAAGATTCGCAAGATCCACGATTACTGCGAAGGTAGTGTTGGCGGCGCAGAACTCAAATCTGCTTCGGGCCACTACACGGATCGGCGATCATTGACGGTATGGAGAACTCGAGCGCCGGCCGACGCGAAATCGTCCGAGAGTCGTATTCGGCCAGATCCCAGG
Source organism: Rhodococcus sp. 24CO (assembly GCF_050586165.1). Taxonomy (NCBI): domain Bacteria; kingdom Bacillati; phylum Actinomycetota; class Actinomycetes; order Mycobacteriales; family Nocardiaceae; genus Rhodococcus; species Rhodococcus sp. 24CO. The sequence continues at coordinate 113,127 of NZ_JAZFNF010000002.1, forward strand.
AGTACACCGATCTCTTCGGATCGATGGATTCGACGCACCCATCCGATCGGGCTTTGGTGACCAGTTGGGCCACCAGCCTGACAGGTTCCGTGCTCGACGCTGGGTGCGGGCCTGGGCAGTGGACAGACTTCTTGGCCCAGTGCGGACTGGCTGTGCGCGGGATTGATCTAGTTCCTCAGTTCGTTGCACGCGCGCGTGCGCAGTACCCAGATCTTTCCTTCGATATCGGGGGCTTCGAGGCATTGGACGCCGAGGCAGATTCTCTGGGAGGAGTGCTGTCCTGGTACTCACTCATCCACCACAATCCGCAAGATATCGAGGCACCGCTCGCCGAGTTCGCGCGCGTGATTCGGCCGGGTGGTGGATTGCTGGTTGGCTACTTCGAAGGCGCAACTCTGGAGCCTTTCGATCACGCCGCGACTACTGGCTATCGATGGCCGGTGGCCGAACTCAGCCAGGTTCTGGCAACAGCGGGCTTCGAAGTGATCGAGACCCATACCCGAACGGGAAGCGGTTACCGACCCCACGGCGCAATTACTGCCAGGCGTCGGAGCGGCGAGAACACGTAGACGCGCGAAGGGTGAAGTGCGGGTCCCCGTGATGCCGCGAACAGCATCAGAAGACTGCGCGATCCAGCGGACGCGGAAGCGGATCGAGTGCGCCGGTCTCGCGCAGGCGCTCGTACGCCCGAACGACCCGATCGACGGCCCCGATCCGTAGCAACACGCCGCCGCCCGGTAACGCAGCAACGCCTGCTGCCAGGTCATCCGGGATCGCGTCAACGCGAGCGGGCGAGAGGTAGCCGACTCGGCCGATCACGGGATCACCGACGCGATAGTCGGACTCGTCTTCGAGAGCGTCGAGGATGTTGTCGTCGGTGACGTCTCCGAAATCCGGTTCCCACACCGCGGCGAGCATCCGAAGTAGGTCTGTCTCAGGAACTTCGGCGGTGTCCGGCGCGCTGACGGCAAGAATCATCGACTGAAGGACGATTTCAGGTTCGCCGCCCGCCAACCCGGAGAGTTCGAGCCCCCATTCGGGCCCTCCACTGGATGCGAGCCTCAATCCGATTCCCAGACGATCCGACCAGTCTTCGGCGGCCTGCGCGTTCTCGAGGACCTGTGCCAACTGGTCGACGGTCACGGCAGTAGCAGGTCCAGAGGAATGGATCTGTTGCCACGACCCGCCGACCACCTCGGGCAACAGGAATTCGACGTGCTCCAACGTCCGACGCCACCGGGAGGCCACGGCCTGCACCGATTCCGGCCGTCGTCCCCAGAAAACTCGAATAGCGCGTCGTGTCATCGATGCCTCCGGAAGGGGTCGTCCATGGGTAGCCATATCCCGTCTTCGTGGATTCCGAGATCAGTGACGCCGCGGGTGAGAGCATCGACGGCCGCGAGAACTGCAGGGCGCGTTTCGTTCTCGCGGCAGAGGAGTGACCACGTCCAGATTGCCGCGGGGTCGATCACCGGACGTGCAGTGAGATCGCTTGGCAGCGTGATGGTCTGCCCTTTGGGCGAGTTGACGACCGGACGGCCGATAGCGCGGACGTGATCGAAAAATGCGGGGCCGGTGATCCCACCGTCGTTGATGCGCAGGATCTGTGCGCCGGTATCGCGGGCGAATTCTTCGGCGTAGACGTTCCACGAATGCCAGGAGGTGGTGTCGTCGTCGACGAGTACGACGACGTCGCGTGCCCGCACCGGTGTGGTGTCCTCTCCGGTGGAGACCGCGTAGAGCCGATCCGCACCGAGCAGTTTCGCGCTCAGAGCATGTTGGGCGACATCGGTTTTCCGCACCCAGGCGATCGCCAGGTCGAGGCTGCCGTCCGCTACCCGCGCGGCCTGCGCGTGGGAAGGCACCACCCAGGCGTCGACGTGCAGTTGCGCGACCCCCGAGGTACGCGCAATCAGATCGGTGGGAAGCCAATTGACGTAGCCGATCCGGACGGGCTCCGCTCCGGACAGACGCTCCGCGCGGCGTCGCAGATTCTCGGCACTCTCGAGTAGTGCACGGACATCGGGGAGCAAGGCCGCGCCGGCTGGCGTCAGAGCGACGGAACGGCGGTCGCGGACGAACAGCTTGACGCCGAGGTCGCGTTCGAGTGCCATGATCTGCTGCGACAATGACGGCCCGGCTATCAGTAGCCGCGCCGCGGCTCGGCCGAAGTGCAGTTCCTCGGCGACGACCTCGAAATATCTCAGCTGACGCAGCTCCACGATCCTTGATGCTACGTGCGGTGGGAGGTTGTGCCTATCAGTCAGGAGCAAAGCGGTCGTGGCGGTCCGGCGCGGCCGGGGCACACGATAAGACCATGACCACAGTCCACAACGGCGTCTCCCCGCGAGCGCACGCTGTCCAAGCTGCCGCCGCGCTGGCGGCGAGCATGGGAATCGGTCGATTCGTCTACACACCGATTCTGCTGTTGATGCACACGCAGGCCGGTCTGTCCGCCTCGCTCGGCGCCACCCTGGCGACGGCCAACTACGTCGGGTACCTCATCGGCGCGCTCGCGGGAATCCTCATTCCAGGCGTGGTGCGCTCGGCAGCGGTGATGCGTACGTCGTTGGTGGTCCTCATCGTGACTTTGGCGCTCATGCCCACTACCCACGACGGATCCATCTGGTTCGCCCTGCGGCTCGTCGCAGGCATTGCCAGTGCCCTCGTATTCATGATCGCCGTCAGCGCTTTGCACGCGCACCTTCGGGGGCAGTCCCAATTCCTGGCCGGATGGGGATTCGGCGGAGTTGGGTTGGGTATCGCCCTGTCCGGGGTCCTCGTGTTCGTCGTCCGCTTCATCGGTACCTGGAGTACAGCCTGGCTGGCATCTGCGGCCCTGGCAGTGGTGTGTGCGGCCATAGCCTGGGGGCTGACACCGGAACCGCGTCCGACCATCACACCGGACGCGCAGGGAACTCCCAGTTCCCAACGCGGGTTCACCGCCTTGTTCATCAGTTATTTCCTGGAAGGCATCGGCTACATCATCGCGGGCACGTTCCTAGTTGCTGCAATCGATCTCGCCGCTCCAGAATGGGTGGGCAGCGGCGCCTGGATAGTGGTCGGTCTGGCCGCATTTCCCTCCTGCGCCCTGTGGGCCTGGCTCAGCCTGCGTTGGTCGCGGCCGACCCTCCTACTCGCTGCCCTGTTGATTCAGGCGGTCGGCATAGCGCTGCCTGCTCTGATCGGCGGCGTCGGCCCCGCGCTGATCTCCGCTTTTCTGTTCGGCGTGACCTTCCTCGGTATCGGGTCGATCGTGTTGGCCATCGGCGCGCACCTGCAGTTCCCACGCGCCGTGGCGTTGCTGACCTCTGGATACAGCGTCGGTCAGATTCTCGGCCCACTCGTTGTCGCTCCGCTGCTGCGAGACGGGTATCGCGACGCACTGTTACTCGGTGCTGTCATCGTCCTGGTCGCGGCATTGGCCGCGGCAGCATTGCGGTTCCGATTCCCCCATGATGTCGACGCGGCTCCCCGGACAGTGGCCCCGAATGGGGAGGCAGTTTTTGATGTCAGATGATGAGACCGTCGGAGCACTATCCGTCGTAGGAGTGGAGATATTCGAATGAGTGCACTCACAACCGATCTCGATCTCGAGATTCCCGTCATCGCGGCGCCCATGGCAGGCGGTGCGTCAACACCGGCTCTCGTCGCGGCTGCTTCTCGGGCAGGCGGTCTCGGCTTCCTCGCCGCAGGGTACAAGACGCCGCAGGCCCTGTCCGACCAGATCGACACCGTGCGTGCCGAAGGAGTGTCGTTCGGTGTCAACGTCTTTGCGCCCAACCCGGTACCTGTCGACGCCGACGCTTTCCGTACCTATGCCAAAGCGATCCAGGTCGAAGCGGATCGCTATGGCGTCACACTCGCCGACAGTGAGCCGGTCGAAGACGACGACTATTTCGCGGACAAGATCGATCTGCTCCTGGCCAACCCGGTTCCGTTGGTCAGCTTCACCTTCGGCATTCCCAACCCTGGTGTCATCACGGCGTTGCGCGCTGCCGGTTCACTTGTCGTGCTGACCGTGACTTCGGAGGCAGAGGCCCTTCTTGCCGTCGACGCCGGTGCTGATCTGCTTGTCGTGCAATCTTCGGCAGCCGGTGGTCACTCCGGAACGCTCACTCCTCTGCAGGTTCCGGCGGAAAGACCGATCGCCGAACTGATTGCTCAGATCCGCCATCGCACCTCTGTTCCGCTGTTGGCGGCAGGTGGGCTGGCGACCTCCGTCGACGTCGCTGCGGCATTGCACGCCGGAGCCGCGGCGGCAGTAGTCGGTACGGTCCTGCTACGTACCGAGGAGAGCGGTGCATCGGCTCCCCACAAGGCAGCTCTGGCCGACGCATCGCGCGGGAACACCGTAGTCACACGAGCTTTCACGGGACGACCAGCACGAGCACTTCGGAACGAGTTCATCGATCGCTACGACGCGCAAGCGCCCATCGGGTATCCGGCCATCCATCACCTGACTAATCCCATGCGCAAAGCCGCTGTTGCGCAGGCAGATCCCGAGCGCATGCACCTGTGGGCCGGCACTGGCTATCGCCACGCGACGGAGGAACCAGCCGGGGTAGTGCTTACGCGATTGGTCAACCTGTGACGGCGCGGACGCCGGACATCACATTGCCCGAGGTAGTGACATACGACGGGTTGCCCAGTGGTGCACACTCGCTTCGAGTCAAGCGTCCTGATGATGCATTTCAGCGGCTGCAGACATTCCTGGAAGCCTGCACCGAACCAGTATCGTTGCCGTCGTGGACGTTCGAGATCTATAAAGGCGGACCGCCAGTGCCGACCGAGCAGTTGTCGGCGATCGCAACCGAACTCTGCGGTGGACCTCGCCACCGTTCGCAAACCCACACGCAATGGAATGTCCCACCTGGTTCCGTCAACGAAGCGCTCGATGCCCTCGTTGATTCCGATGCAGTCACAACCCACGGACGTTCGCTGGCGGCACTGACCTACAGTGCGCCCGTACGCCTGATCGACCCGAACACCCGCGTGCCGTATCCCGACATCACCCCAGACGCGTTCGGCCGATATGCCGTGGATGGATACGGCCGAATTCTGGGCGAGTCAGGCATGCGCGCAACCCTCGGCAACGCCGCATCCTCACTGTCTCTGTGGCTCAACCTGCCTGCAGACCAGCGGTTGTCGCCCGGTGCTCGTCATCTGCAAGACCATCTCCCGTTCCGACTGTCCGCGAAACACTGGCGACTGTGGCGACCGACGCGGAGCGGGGACTCGTACCGATCCAACAAGATTCCTTCGCCCATCCAGCTACACAATTCGTGACTCTCGCACTTCCGTGTTGGCATGTTCGACGCGAACCCGGTGATCGCCCGGAACCGGCAACGATTGGTCGCTGCGAAAACGAACCTCGACGGCCGATGCCTGGGACACCCCTGATCTCGCGGCAAGGGGCTTTCCGCCAGAGGATCGGCGAGGTATTGCTGTCCGACCGGCGCGAAGAGAAAGCGCTCGTACATTTCTTCGCCCACAGGTCCATATTTCATCATTGCTTGCCTTGGCCCCGTGGAGGAGTGTGAGAGAGGGGGATTGACCCGTCGGTGCCGTCGGGGTGCCGACCGAGAAGAAGGGTGTCGATCGTGTATGCACGCTCTACAACCATTGATGCGCAGCCGTCGTTCATCGACGTCGGGATCAAGCACATGCGCGATACCGTGATGCCCGCGCTCGCCGGCATCGACGGCTGCGCCGGACTGTCCCTGCTGGTCGACCACAGCTCCGGTCGGTGCATCGCCACCAGTTCCTGGACGGACGAGGATTCCCTTCGCGCGAGCGAAGGACCGGTCCTGCAGCTCCGCGCCGGCATGGCCGAGGTCTTCCATGGCGCCACTACCGTCGCGCGGTGGGACATTGCCGTCCTGCATCGTGACCACCGCTCACACCGTGGTGCTTGCGTGCGGGTCACGTGGCTCGAGGTCGAGCCGGGCCATCTCGAGCGCGCCGTCGACGTGTACAAGATGGGCTCCCTGCCCCTGATGCAAGAGCTCGAGGGGTTCTGCAGTGCCAGCTTGCTGGTCGATCCTGCTGCCGGTCGCGCCGTGTCGTCGGTGACCTTCGACAGCGCCGCGGCCATGAATGGCAACAGGGAGGAGTCCGAGACCATCAGAACTTCGGGACTCCGTGAGTCCGGTGCGCGGCTTCTCGAGGTAGGTGAGTTCGAGTTGGCGATCGCTCATCTGCACGTACCCGAGATGGCCTGACAACGATTGTCGATGAGGCGTTAGGTTGCGTGCGAGTAGTGCCGGGCTCCGCTCAGCGCGTGTGTGTGTCGAGGTCGGGATCGGCCGCGACGCCGTACTCGGCGGCGAAACGCTACAAAGCCGACCTCGCGCACAGCGTTCCGATTTCCGCGATAACGCGATCGGTGCTGCGAACCACCCACACGGCCTTGCCGCCTCGCAGCGACGGCATCAACAGTCTTTGTTCCTCAATAGGCCACTGCACAAATCCGCCGGCCAGCTCATCCTGGACTTCTCCGGTGATCAGCACTGTCAGCTCGAGCACCGACTGTTCGATGTGCGGCCCGCCGAATCCGAAGCCCCTCAGCGGGCTGGTTCCTGCGCTCTTGTGCTTTGGCCGCGGTCCAGCGTCGAGCGCGAGGTGGCAGTAACCGTCATCGAGCAACGAGATAGTCCACAGGCAGTTCTCGATGTACGTATCTGGGCCGTGCCATCGGCATTGCAGATCCCTGCCGACTGCCTGGCACGCCTCGACGACGTTGGTGGGAGCGCCTTCTGGCATATCCGACCCCATGATCGGAAAGCTCCAAACTCCTACGTAGTCGATGTCGGGCATGTGCATGCCTTCACTGTGGCATGTTGTCAGAACGCTTCTTCCTCCAGTTCCATGATCTCGTTGTCGAGGGAACCCAGAATTTCTTTGGTCGACGCCAGGATGGGCAGGATGTTCTTCGCGAAGTACGACGCGATGACAACCTTGCCCCGGTAGAACGACTGGTCCTTTGCCGACGCGTCGCGGTCCAAGGCTGCCAACGCGACTTCCGCTTGCACCAACAGTCGCCATCCGATGAGCAGGTCACCTACCGCGTACAGAAAGCGCACCGAGCCGAGGCCTATCTTGTACAACTCGGAAGGCTGATCTTGGGAAGCCATCAGATAGCCAGTGAGCGTCCCGGCCATCTCCTGTACGTCGGTCAGCGCGGTCTCGAGCAGTACCCTCTCGGCCTTGAGACGACCATTGCCGGCGTCGCGGTCGATGAACTTTCGTATCTCACCGGCCACGTGCGCGAGCGCAACGCCACGGTCGCGGGCGATCTTACGAAAGAAGAAGTCCTGCGCCTGGATTGCCGTCGTGCCCTCGTAGAGGGTGTCGATCTTGGCGTCGCGGATGTACTGCTCGATCGGGTAGTCCTGCAGATACCCGGAGCCGCCCAGGGTCTGCAGGCTCTCAGTGAGCAGTTCATAGGCCTTTTCCGAGCCGACACCCTTGACGATCGGTAGTAGTAGGTCGTTGACCCGCGCCGCCAATTCGGCGTCCGCACCCGAAACCAATTCGGCGACATCGGCATTCTGATGCGCAGCGGTGTACAGATAGACCGCTCTGAGTCCCTCGGCGTAGGCCTTCTGCATCGCCAGGCTGCGTCGCACATCGGGGTGGTGGGTGATGGTCACGCGAGGTGCGGTTTTGTTTGTCAGTTCGGTGAGGTCCGCCCCTTGAACGCGTTCCTTGGCGTAGGCGAGGGCGTTGAGGTAGCCGGTGGACAGTGTCCCAACAGCTTTGGTGCCCACCATCATTCGAGCATTTTCGATCACCTGGAACATTTGGGCGATGCCATTGTGTACGTCGCCGACAAGCCAGCCCACCGCAGGAACGTCAGTAGCCCCGAATGTGAGCTCGCACGTCGGGGATGACTTGAGGCCCATCTTGTGCTCGACACCGGTGACGTATACGCCGTTGCGCTCTCCCAGTTCGAGTGTCTCCGAATCGAAGTGGAACTTCGGGACGTAGAACAGGCTCAGCCCCTTCGTTCCAGGGCCGGCTCCCTCGGGACGAGCGAGCACCAGGTGGAAGAGGTTCTCGGCAGTGTCACCGACGTCGCCACCGGAGATGAACCGCTTGACGCCCTCGATGCGCCACGTGCCGTCGTCCTGCGCGATTGCTTTTGTCCGGCCCGCGCCGACATCGGATCCGGCATCAGGTTCGGTCAGCACCATGGTGGCGGCCCAGCCTCGTTCGAATCCTTCTTTCGCCCAATGCTTTTGCTGTTCGGTACCGACGCTGTAGAGCACGCTCGCCATCAGTGGACCCATGTTGAAGAAGCTCGCCGATCCGTTTGCCGCGACCAACATTTCGCCGATTGCCCAGACCAACGGCGCGGGGGCGGGCACACCACCAATGCCCTCCGGGAGTCCGAGCCTCGACCAACCCGCCTCGTTCACAGCCTCGACGGTCTTGCGGAGCGGTTCCGGGACCACGACCGCGTGGTTCGGTGCATCGAACTCGACGGGATTCCGGTCCGCGTCGGCAAAAGAAGCGGCGACAGGGCCTTCGGCGAGCCGTGCGACCTCGGTGAGGATGCTCCGCACAGTGTCGGTATCGAGGTCGCCGTAGGCGCCGCCGTCCAGAAGCTCACCGATCCCGAGTATTTCGAACAGATTGAACTCGATGTCGCGAACATTGCTCTTGTAGTGACTCATGATTCTCCGACCTCGGCTCGTCATCAGTACACAAGAAAGCCTGCCCCACAAAGATTTCAGTACGCAACCGTAGGTTGAACATGTGACAAAGCGAGGGTCGCCCGAAGTGGCGTTGCTGCAAAATAGCGCGTCGTGGCTAGTTTGAATTCGGTGCAATCGCAAGATTTTGCTTGATGTACCGAGTGGTGTCGTCTGCGAGGATCTCGAGCAGGTCTTTCTCGATGCCGTCCAAGGCTTGTGCGGCGACATCGGCGGGGTCGATCTTCTGCTCGGCGGGTACACCTGCCGCCATGTCGGTGTCCATGTATGCGACGTGCAGTGCCGAGACGGTGATTCCGCGCGGCGCCAGTTCCTCTCGCGCAGCGTCCGTCATTGCCCACGCCGCCGCCTTGGCTGCGGCATAGGATCCGAGCGCGGCGGGGTGAAGCCAGGACAGTACGGAAAGAACGTTGAGTACTGTTCCCCCGCTGTTGTTTTCGATGACGGGCGCGAAGGCTCGCGTCACGGCGAGCGGACCGTAGAAGTTCACGTCCATCTCGCGGCGCACTTCGTCCATATCGCCGCCGATCAGCGGAGCGGAGGTGGAGATTCCGGCGTTGTTCACGAGCAGGGTTGCATCCGACGCGGTGCGGGCTGCCGCCCTGATCGACTCCTCGTCGGTCAGGTCCAACTGCAACGGGATGACGCCGGGCAGATCGACCGTTTCCGGATTTCGGGCAGCTGCGTAGACCTTCGCTCCCCGCTCGACGAGCCCCGCGGCCAGGTGCCGTCCGAGTCCCCGATTAGCGCCGGTGACGACGGCAACTGCATTGTTCAGATCCATGATGTCTCCCAGGGGTGAGGTGTGGACGGTAATTTAGATTACGTATGTAATCTAAATTCACGCTAAGATAGATGTCAAATGAAATCCAAACGGGAGTGTGGTTGATGGGCCGCGTATCGCAACAGCAAGCGGAAGAGAACCGTCGACGTGTCGTGAAAACCGCCGCCCGCCTGTTCCGAGAGCAGGGCACCCAGCTCAGCGTCGCCGACCTGATGAAAGCGTCCGGGCTGACCCATGGTGGCTTCTACAAGCAATTTGCCTCGAAAGATGCGCTGATCGACGAGGCCACGGCTCTTGCGTTTGCCGAACTGTCGAAGACCTACAAGTCCGACTTCGAACAGCATGTGGACGGACGCGATTCCGCTCAGCAGTCCTTGATGGACACCTATCTCTCTGTCGAACATCGCGATAACCCGGCTGACGGATGCCCCGCCGCCGCTCTTGCCGTCGATATGGCGCGTGAACCCGAAGATGCCGAGGCTCGTCGGGTCTACACCCGAGGCGTCCGTGATTTTGCCGAAGGGCTCGCCGATGACGATCAGGATGGGATTGCCCGATTGTGCACCATGGTCGGCGCGATCCTCCTCTCGCGAGCAACCAAGGGATCGACCGTCTCGGATGAGATTCTCAGCGCGGCGCGCGCTGCGCTGAAACCCGCCAACGGGTGATTCGCGGCAAGACGACGGCGTGTCAGCCGCGTGCCCGGAAACTTTTTCTCGAGAACTCCCATCCTTGTTTGATCCGGCTACGAATGCCACGCAGACGGTGTTTACCGTCTCCGTGCTCAACTATGTCGAGACGGTGTTGACAGGAAGGGCAGAGTGTCATGCATGCACTGGTAGAAGCTGGTTTTCCGTCAATCCACAGTCCGTTCGTTGAGCTCTCGTGAAGTTCTGGCCGACAATCACAGGAATGTGACCGACATGTCTATTTCTTCTTCTGGTACTCACGGAGACGAGAATCCGCGCCCAAGCAATCCGGGTGTCGGCTTTCTCCAAATGTTCCTGGATGCGAGCCGTCAACCCAGGTCGCCACACGATATGGCGGAAGAATCACCACAGGAACCGCGCGCTTCCGACGACGAAAGACTGTGATGGATGCGCCGACGCCTTCGCCGGCTGCCGAGACGGCCAGGCGAACATCCACCGGAAACGGTTTCTCCGAAAACTCAGGTCGATGGATCGCTCTCGTGTGGGGGCTCGTCGCGTGCGCATTGATCGCCCAGATCATCTATCCCTTGGTGAGTGGAGACTCACGGGACGCGGTCACCGTTGCGGTAGTTGCCCTACTGGCTGCTGCATCGATTGTGCATGCGGTGATTGCCCGTGGGCCGGCGTGGACCTTGGTGCTGTTCGCGGCCACCGCGGGGTTGGGTCTTGTTGCCGAAATGATCGGCACGGCAACAGGTTTTCCTTTCGGTAGTTACTTCTACGCCACTGATCGGTTGGGGCCGGACATCCTGGGGGTCCCGGCAGTGGTTCCACTTGCGTGGACGGCCGGGTTCTATCCGATTTGGTGCGCGGTGGGTTATGTACTCGAGCGAACCCGCGCGTCACCGAAGTGGCAGTCTCGCCAGCGAATCGTGATTACGGCTGCCGGGATGGTCGGGTGGGATCTCTATCTGGACACTCAGATGGTGACGGACGGCCAGTGGACGTGGACGTCCGGAAATTCGGGTCTTCCCGGCATACCGTCGATTCCGTTCACGAACTATCTGGGCTGGTTCGCCACAGCCCTGATAATGGCAGTTGTGATCGAGTATGTCGGAAAGCGTTTCGATACCCGTAGGAAGTACGGGCCGCAGGTTTCGGATGCCGCGCCAGTGGTGTTGTTCATGTGGACGTGGCTCGGCTCGGCACTTGCCCACGCTGCGCTGCTCGACGGGGACGAAATGAAGTACTCGGCGATCTACGGCTTTTGTGCGATGGGGATCGTGGGGATTCCTCTGGCGTGGATGTGGACCTGGAAGCCCCGAGAGGACTCGGTGACGGCATGACCGCTACGGGTTCACGAATCTTGCACCGCCTCACGGCGGCGGGTACGGCGCTGGCCGGAATCTCTGCGGCGATGTCTATCGGGAATGCGCTGTTCATGCCACGCTTGCGACAGACGGATGCAGGCAAGCCACACGATCGCGTCGTTGTGTGCATTCCCGCCCGCGACGAGGAATCCACCGTGCCCCTGCTCATCGCGGATCTGCGGGCGCAAACATATGCGGGCGAGTTTCGGGTGATAGTCCTCGATGACGGCTCGACTGACGGCACACTGGCTGCCGCCCGCCGCGCCGCCGACGGCGATCCGCGCATCACCGTCATATCCACGTGTGTTCCGCCAAGCCCTGGTTGGACGGGAAAGGCCGCAGCGTGTCGGACCCTGGCCGATATCGGTCTCGACGATCAACCGGACGTAATCGTTTTTGTCGATGCCGACGTCAGGCTGACGCCCGGTGCGGTCGCGGCGTCGGTTTCTGCGCTCCGCGAGCGCGATGCGGCATTGGTCTGCCCGTGGCCCGAGCAGAAGTCGGGCAGCGTTGTCGAGCATCTTGTCCAGCCGTTGCTGGCCTTTTCGTGGATGTCGACCCTCTCGGTACCCTTGGCGAACAGGTCGCTGCGGCAATCGCTTTCGGTGGCGTGTGGTCAATTCCTGATGTTCGATGCCGACGCCTACCGTGAAATCGGTGGACACGAGTCGGTGGCGTCCAGCGCCACCGAGGATCTGGACATAGCTCGAGCTCTTCGCAGCAACGGCAAACATACGATCCTGGTCTCGGGGGCAGGTTTTGTCAGTTGCCGGATGTACCGCAGCTGGCCCCAACTCCGGGAGGGTTACACCCGGTGGTTGTGGTCCTCGTTCGGAGGAAGAGCGGGCACCGCCGTTGCTCTTGCAGGCGTAGGCATCGTGTATCTCCTTCCGCCCGCTGCCGCTGTTCTGGGAACGGGCAGCACACGACGCTTGGGAACTGCCGGCTATCTTGCTGCCGTCACTGCTCGGCTGTGCTCTGCGCGATCGGAATCTGCAGGCACAGTTGATTTCGCAGATCTGGCGCGGGCCTGCGCCCACCCCATTTCGGCCACACTTTTTGCGACTCTTGTGCTCGATTCGCGTCGACGCTTCGCGCGAAACGAGCTGTCATGGAAGAGTCGCCCGTTGAACGCCCCGACCGCAGACGTGGCCACCCTCGCTAGCACGATGAAGAAATGAGAAACCTGATGTCGGTCTCGAATGCAGCGCCTGTGACAGGTCATCGATCATGAGATCAGTGAGCGGGCAGGTCGATTCGGTTGTTGTTGTCGGCGCCGGTCTCGCCGGCCTCTCCGCTGCGCTCCATCTCACCGGGGCGGGCAAGCGTGTCACTGTCCTCGAGCGTGAGGCCGCGATCGGTGGGCGTGTCGGTACCTATCCGGTGGTCGATGACGCGGGTAGTTTCCTGTACGACATCGACAATGGCGCCAGTGTTCTCACCATGCCGAATTTGATCGCCGACGCGTTGGCCGCAGTGGGCGAGTCTTTTGATTCCGTCACTCCTGCACTCACTTTGACGAAGCTCTCACCTAGCTATCACACGCGTTACGCCGACGGCAGTTCCATCGACGTGTATTCGGATCCGCTTGCGATGTCGGCAGAGGTCGAAAGGGCATGCGGTCCAGGCGAGTCCGACGGATACCGCAAGCTTCGACGGTGGCTGGCGTCGATCTTCGACACCGAGTTCGGTCGGTACATCGACTCGAATTTCGATTCACCACTCGATCTGGTGTCGTCTCCATCGGCGCTGCGCGACACTGCAACTCTGGCACGGCTGGGTGGTTTCGGTCGACTCGGGCCGCGGGTCGGATCCTTTGTGAAAGACGAACGACTGCGACGAATCTTCACATTCCAGGCACTGTACGCGGGAATGGCCCCCGCTAAAGCGTTGGGCGTGTACGGCGCCATCGCGCACATGGACACCTCGCTCGGGGTCTACTTTCCGGCGGGCGGCATGTCCAAGATCGCCGAGGTGATGGCCGACGCGTTGACGCGAAACGGGGGAGTACTTCACACCGACGCCGAAGTATCCGCAGTGAACATCGAGAATAAGCGCGTCACAGAGGTTTTGACGTCGGACGGTCGGAGCTATTCGTGTGATGCCCTCGTGTTGACTCCGGACTTACCGGTAGTCGATCGGTTGCTCGACCAAGCAGGTGCGCCGTCTACGGGTCGGCGACGCGGATATTCCGTCGTATCGCCATCCGCTGTCGTCTTTCACGGCACTGTTCCGGTGGATGTGACGCAGTCGTGGCCGTCAAGGTCTCATCACACCATCGACTTCGGCGAACAGTGGTCTGAGACCTTTGCTCGGATCACCGCGCGTCGTGGCCGCGGGCAGTTGATGGATGATCCCTCTCTCTTGATCACCCGACCGGCTGTGACGGACCCATCGTTGAATATCGTTCGTGACGGAGTAAAAAGTGAGCCCATCTCGATCTTGGCTCCTTGCCCGAATCTTGCCAGCGCGCCCCTCGATTGGGATCGTCTGGGGGTTCCGTACATGCGTGAAATCCAAGGAGTACTGGAACAACGTGGATATCTCAACCTGACCTCGTCGATGTCCGTCGACCACCTCGACACCCCACAAACTTGGCTGGACAAGGGAATGCTCGACGGCAGTCCCTTCTCGTCGGCACATGTATTCCGTCAGACCGGGCCATTCCGCCGCAAGAATCTGGTTCCTGGTCTCGGTAACGTCGTCCTCGCCGGTTCAGGGACCACCCCCGGTGTCGGGGTGCCGACGGTTCTCATTTCGGGAAAGCTTGCCGCAGAGCGGATAACAGGATCGAACAACGCGCAATCGTCCGCTGCTCTCGGTGTAGAAGTCGGTGTCGGTCATGCGTGAACTCGCCAAGATCGACCCGAGCCTGCACGACGCGTATCGACTATGCCGCGACCTGAACGAGCAGCACGGCAAAACATACTTCCTCGCGACGCGGTTGCTGCCGGCTGACAAGCGCGCGGGCGTGCATGCTCTCTACGGGTTTGCGCGGATGGTCGATGACATCGTCGACGTGGATTCCGGCGACAGTGAATCCGGTTATGTACCAGCGCTTTCCTCTGCCACAGTCGATTCGACGGGCACTTCGCCCACCGATGCCGATCGGAGGGCAAGCGCAAAGCTCGACCTGTTCGAGTCTCGCATCCGAGATGCGCTCGACGGGCAGCCGCTGGGGGAGAGTAGATCCGACCTGGTCCTCAAGGCGCTCGTGGATACCACTGCGAGATACAGCATTTCGCACGAGTACTATTACGCCTTCCTGCACTCGATGCGAATGGACATACCAGGAACCAAGATGTTCCGCTCGCGGTATCGCACGATGGATGAACTGTCCGAGTACATGTACGGATCGGCCGCTGTCATCGGGCTGCAAATGCTCCCGATCCTGGGCACCGCAGCAGATCGCGACAGTGCCGCCGGACCGGCGGTCGCACTGGGTGAAGCTTTTCAGCTGACCAACTTCATCCGGGATATGGGAGAGGATCTCGATCGTGATCGGATCTATCTGCCGACCGAGGAACTGAATGCTTTTGGTGTCGACGAAGACCTATTACAGAACTGTCGTGTCACCGGCCGCAGCGATGCCCGACTCGAGCGCGCTCTGGCACATCTGATCGCACACACCCGCGCCGTGTACCGCACTGCTGAGCCGGGGATCGACATGCTCGACCCGTTGGTACGCCCAGCGATGCGTACGGCGTTTGTCCTGTACGGCGACATCTTGCGCGCGGTGGAAGACAGCGGATACCGCGTACTTCACAAGCGGGCACGCGTTTCCCAGCGGCGCCGTATGTCGATCGCAGCGCCACGACTGGCAGAAACCGGATGGATCAGCCTCCGCACGCGGCTGACGCCGGCGCCCTGATCGAACGAAGAGAACGGACCTTTACATGGAATACGTCGTATTGCTCGACGACGCAGGTCGATCCATCGGGATCGAACCGAAAGCGAGCGTCCACACCACCACAACTCCACTGCACCTTGCATTCTCGGCGTACGTCTTCGATCGAAGCGGCAACCTCCTGATTACCCGGCGTGCACTGGACAAGACAACGTGGCCAGGTGTCTGGACCAACAGTTGCTGCGGACATCCGGCTCCGAACGAATCGCTCGAAGATGCCGTTCGGCGTCGGCTGAACCAAGAACTCGGAATGGACGTCGATAATGTCAGCCTTGCGCTCCCGTTCTTCCGTTACCTCGCAGTGATGGACACCGGCATCGTCGAAAACGAGATCTGCCCCGTCTTCCGGGTGATCTACGACGGCCCACAACCGGTTCCCGATCCGGCAGAAGTGGAAAGCGCAGAATGGGTTGACTGGCAGGAGTTTTCGGACGCTGTTCTTGTTGGCGACCGCGACGTTTCGCCGTGGTGCCATGAACAGGTGCAACAGCTTCGGCAGCTTGGCCTAGATCCGGTCCGGTGGCCCACCGCGCCCGCAACGGCATTGCCGCCCGCTGCGCGGGAAAATCAGGACCGGCGTCTACCGCAGTAGGGGACGTAGCGAGCTGCGGTGTGCCACCGAACTGGTTCGCATCGCAACATCAACGCTCGGTCTCGCCTGAGCCCGGGCGATGTCAAATATCGAAGAATACTGTCTCTGCTCCACCGTCCGGCGTGTCTTGTAGTCGTATGTCGAAGGTGTAGAGGGTCTTTCCGTTTTCGCTGCGGCGATTGGCTATCAGAGTGCTTCGGCGGGTGTGGAGTTCGATCCCCGAGAGGATCGGATCTGCTGCGTTGAGTTCGGGTTCGTCGTCGAAGTACAGGCGGGTATGCAGTCCGATGTTGACTCCTCGGGCGAAGATGACGAAGCAGATGTGGGGGGCTTGGACACGGTCGCCATCGTGCTCGACCGGTCCGGGTTTGATCGTCTGGAACTCGAAGATTCCGGATTCGAAAGCTGCGCCCGTACGGCCCCATCCGACAAAGTTCGGATCAACGCTTTTGTCTTGCGGGTCGAGGTGATGGGCGTACTTGCCGGCCGCGTTGGCTTGCCAGATTTCGAGCAATGCGTCGCGAACCGGCGATCCGCTGCCGTCGATGACGCGGCCCTCGATCGTGATCCGTTCTCCGGCTGTGTCATTGGAGACAAGGTTGTTGTCGAAGTTCTTCTCGAAGATCTCGAAGCCGGCCTGTTGCGGTGCAAGTCCGATGTGGACGTACGGGCCGCCGGTCTGTGACGGGGTTTCGGGAAATCGTGTTGTAAGAGATTGTGCGGCAAACTGATGGGCGACATTCATCGTGATGCTCCCGGAATCGTGTTCTCGAAGAAGGTGGCTCGTCGTCCGCGGAGAGTGACATCGAAGCGGTAGGTTCGAGCGTCGAACGGTACGTCATTCGACGGATCCTCATGCGCAATGAGGCTGCGTACCTGATCGATCGACGGAATGGTTGCGGCAATCGGGCAGCGCTCGATCAAGGGGTCGCCTTCGAAATAGAGTTGAGTGATCAGCCGCTGCGCCCAACCGTCTGCGCTCAGAGACATATGGATATGTGCAGGACGCCAGGCGTTGGCGCTGTTGGCCCACGGGTACGGTCCAGGTTTTATGGTGCGGAATACGTAGTAACCATTGCGATCGGTGAGCATCCGACCGCAACCGCCGAAATTCGGATCGATCGGCGCGAGATACTGGTCATTCTTGTGTCGATAGCGCCCACCCGCGTTGGCCTGCCACACCTCCACGAGTGCACCGGAGACCGGGTTTCCGAATTCGTCACGTACATACCCGTGCACGATCAGCCTTTCGCCGATCGGTAAGCCAGCTTTGGCGAAGTTGAGGATCAGGTCGTTGTCTTTCTCCCCCAAGTCTTTTCCGTTGAACACGGGCCCGGTGATTTCGGACAGGGTGTTGCGGGGAGATAGCAAAGCCTGACGTGGCGAGCGCAGGATGCTCGTCTTGTAACCCGGCGTCAGTGCGGGAGGGTGCAGTCTGACGTCGCGCTCAACAAATTCGCCGATTGTCACGGTGGTGCTCCTGTCGAAGGGATGTTCGCCCACCATATTTTCGATACTCAATCATGTAAATTGACGATTTCTCGCTAGTTCCATAACCTCTGTTTATGGAACTGCTGTGTGGTCTGAGCGCATGGTCGGCGTAGCGAGTAACCGAATTCAGCTTCGGCACCTGACCTGTTTTGTTGCCGTTGCGCAGGAGCGCAATCTCGGTCGCGCGGCACAGCGACTCCACCTGACGCAACCGGCGGTCACCAAGACGCTCAACGAACTCGAGCAACTGGCCGGGATGCGTCTCGTGGAGAGGGGCCGTCATGGTGCCCGTCTGACCCCGGCGGGCGAGTACTTTCTGGGCCACGCATCTTCGGCCGTCGACGCCATGGCGTCGGCGGCACGGGCGTTGGTCGCCCCCGGCGTACCCAGTGCGCCGGTCCGCGTAGGTGCGCTTCCCACGGTCGCGAGTGTGCTACTACCGAAGGCGATTTCACAGCTGCACGAAACGTATCCGGAGTTGGGGGTACATGTTGTCACTGGAGTCAACGACGCACTTCTGGAAGGGATTCGCGCGGGCGACCTCGATTTGGTGGTGGGCAGAATGACGGATCCCGATGTCCTGCAGGGAATTGACTTCGAGCTGCTCTACAGCGAATCGCTGGCACTTGTCGTTCGTCCCGAACATCCTTTGACGGCGTTTATGGAACCGGTGCCGATGCCACGGGTACTCGAATATCCATTGGTGGTGGCGACAACGGGGACGGTTCCGCGCCGACACACCGACGTGTTTCTGCGCCGACACGGGCTCACTCTGCCGAGCGGTTGTGTTGAAACACTTGATGTATCGGTTGCGCGTACACTTGCCCGCCGCAGTGATTCGGTGTGGTTCACACCCGAGCGCGTGCCGCAGACCGACCTCGACGACGGAACGCTTGTGCGCTTACCGCAGTCAACTCCAGGTACAGCTGAGCCTGTCGGACTGTTCCGGCGGACGAGTGAGCCTGCTGCGGGTGTCGAAACTTTGGCTGGGATTCTCAGGCGGTTGGCTGCTGTGTGAAATCTTCCAAGCACAAATCCGAAGGCTTCAGATCCAGTGCTCGGACGACGCCATGAGGCGGTCCATCGTTGCTGCGGAGAAAGTGCTCGGGGAAACCGGTGGAGGTTTGCGGCCACGGCGTGGAGCGGCCAGTTCGGGGTACAGGGAGCGCGACACCTCACGAGTTGCGTCGAGAACCAATGGCGCTACCCGCTCGAGCTGAGCGGTTCGCATATTGCCGCACAGCGAGATGCTGCCGATCGGACCTTCGTGGCCGCGAATTGCCGACGCGACGCACGCGACACCGGGCGTCGATTCACCGCACTCGAAGGCCAACCCTCGACGCTGCCGAATTCGGCTCAGCTCTTGATGCAGAACTGCGATGTCAGTGATGGTGCTGTCGGTGCAGCGCGGGAGCGTCGCACCGAACAGGGTGTCTACCTGCTCAGGGGGGATGCATGCCAGCATTGCTTTGCCGCCGGCCGTCGAATGTGCAAGGGCGCGACCGCCGACGCGTGATGGTAGTGCCGTAGCGGAGCGCCCACCGATCTTGTCGAGGTAGACACTTTCGCAGTTGTCGAGTACAGACAGATGCACCACCATTCCGGTTTTCAGGTGAAGTTCATGCAGAAGCGGTGCTGCGGCAGCACGCAGCTGGCCGTGGTCGCCGACGCCCCCGTCCAATCCGAGTGCGCGTCGACCGAGGCGGTAACCAATCGGCGCGTGAGCGACCCAGTCGAGCTTGACGAGCTGTTCGAGGATGCGGTGAACCGTCGATCGGGGCAACCGGGCGCGGCGCGCGGTTTCTTCGAGACTGAGGTGGGTTGCCCGACCGTCGAAGGCGTCGAGAATGAGGGTCATCCGCTCGACCATCGACGGCGGTAGGTCCGGGGTGGACCGAGCACCGGTCGGTGGAACAGAGGATTTCCTGTCGTTCATGTCGACGACGGTCATGGATGCCTTTCCGATCACGGGGTCCCACGTATCGCCGTGATGCCGTGGGCATCTGGCGCATCCACCAAGTGGTGACCCCTGTCACTTTCACTGTTATAGTCCGATTGTACATTGATCAAGCGATCAAACAACCTGCATATGGCCCTTAAAGCCGAAGGGGTCATTCACGCAGGGTGCCCGCCGTACGCTGCCGACCCACGGAGATGCCCCATGCCCTGTGATGAAGATTCCCCGGTAGCGGTGCTCGATCGCGCCTCGATATTGCTCGACGCTTTCGATGAGGACGAGCGACTGACGTTGTCGGACTTGTCGAGACGGACGGGGCTGCCCGCGTCGTCGACCCACCGCATGCTCGGACAACTCGTACGTCTGACATGGCTTCAGCGCGAGGGGCGCACGTATCGGTTGGGCCGAAAGATATTCGAACTCGGTTCGCTTGCGTTGCATCATGATCGGCTGCACAGCGTGGCGCAGCCCATCCTCTATCAGCTCCACGCGACTACGGGTCTCGTGGTTCACCTCGCAGTCCCCGTTGGAGCTGACGTCCTCTACCTCGACAAAGTTGGTGGCTCGTTCGCCGTCCAACTGCCCACCCGCGCCGGTGGGCGCCTTCCCGCAGCATCGACGGCGATAGGCAAAACCCTGATGGCAGAGCTTGATCCGACCGCGGCGCTGACCCCGCCGCGCTCCACGCCGAACACGATCGTAGACCCAGTTCGACTGCGAAGGGAGTACGCCGACATTCGGAACCGCGGAATTGCCCACGACCGGAACGAGACAGTTCTCGGCGTTTCGTGTGTCGGTGCCGCTATCATTAAGGGCCGCAGTCCGATTGGCGCGATCTCAGTGACCGGTCCTACCGGCACGTTCGACCCGATGGCTGCCGCAGTCCCTGTCCGCCTCGCGGTGGCAACAATCCGAAATCGACTGTCCGGAATCTGACGTTGCCGCGCTCTGCGGGAGGCAGGGCGCGGCAACTTTGATCTCGAGGGAATCTTACGTATCTGCGGAGACGCGAGCGAGGTTCTCCTGCACTTCGGTGGACCAGTTCTCCAGAGCGCGAGTGGTGTCCACCTCGTACTCGTAACGTGCGGTCATTTCGTCTGTGACGTCCTCGACGTCTACATAGAACTGCTGGTACCAGCGACGCAGTTGGTAGACGGGCCCGTCTTCTTCGGTGAGGAGCGGATTCTCGATGCGGCTCTTGTGTTTCCAGATTTCGATATCCTGAAGGAACTGTGTCTCGAGCCCCTCGGTGAACATCTGAGCGGTCGCTTCGGCCTGCTCGTCCGAGTTGCCGGGTGTGCGTTCGACACAGGTGCCGTACTGCAGGACAAACGAATTGTCGGTGACAGGGTAGTGGCAGTTGATGACCTTTGCCTCCACTGTGGTGTCACCGGAAATTGTCCACACCGTATCGAGCATGAAAGACGGACCGTAGTAGGCAGCTTCCGACACTGTCTCCGCGTCTGGAAGGTCCATCTGTACACCGGTTTTGA
The DNA here is from genome assembly GCF_050586165.1 of Rhodococcus sp. 24CO. Classification (NCBI taxonomy): domain Bacteria; kingdom Bacillati; phylum Actinomycetota; class Actinomycetes; order Mycobacteriales; family Nocardiaceae; genus Rhodococcus; species Rhodococcus sp. 24CO. The sequence goes on from NZ_JAZFNF010000002.1 coordinate 134,091, forward strand.
TGTCGTCTCGGCCCACCGAGTGCATGTACTGCGCAGCGACCTGGCCTTCGAACACATTCTTGAAATAGCCCGGCATTTGGAAGTGAACGTAGAAGAAGTGAGCCATGTCGACAACGTTGTCGACGATCTCGCGGCAGTGCGAGCCTTCCACATGGAATGTGCGCCACGACCACTCGCTCCACCGTTCGGTGCCCCATCCTTCGATCTCCGGAATCGTCACGTCCTCCGGCGGATTATTGCCCTCCGGGTCATGCCACGTAAAGAGCATTCCGTTGCGTTCGAGTACATTCCACGATCGTGTGCGTGCAAGTGGAGGTACGCGCCGCGCGTACGGGATGCCGGTGCAGCGCCCGTTCCCGCCCCATCGCCAATCATGGAACGGGCAGGCGATGGAGTCGCCCTTGATCTGCCCCATCGCGAGGTTGCCGCCCATGTGTCGGCAATATGCGTCGAGGATGTGCAACTCGTTCTGGGAGTCTGCGAACACCACCAAGTCTGTGCCGAAAGCCTTGATCTGGTGCGGCTTTCCGTCACGAAATGTCTCGGCGAGGCCGAGGCAGTGCCAGCCTCGCGCAAACCGAGTCGGGTTCTTTCCCGCTTCGATGACCCGCACCTCGGGTTCGGTGATGATTTCAGTCATGAATCCTCCAGTGTGTATTCAGCGATGAAGCGATACGTGCGAAAGGCCCTCAGGACGAAGAGATTCGCGAAGCTCGCCATTCTCGACTGCAGCCTGGACAGCATCGGTCAGCCCGCTGCACGACTGCACGAGTGATCCGGGTTGCAGGGTGTTGACCTCGACGTCGCGATAAGGGCAACGCACCTTCTCGCCAGCCGGCCATTGGATGCCGGTATGGATCGAGCTGTACTTCTCGACGAGGACACGCTGGCCGCACGTTGCGCAGTCGACAGGCGCCATGGCACTTCCTTCCTATCGTTCTTCCTCGAACGTAGAAGAAATGATCGTCAGGAGACAGGCCAATTCCGTTGAGCTGAAAACTCACCGGACGAGGCGCCAGAATCGAGTAGCGGACCACTCGGCGAGCACAGGTCGATACTGTAGGGGGCATTCGCTCGTTTCGGTGAGCGCGCGTATTCGACAGTCGAATACGCGAAGCAGCATCAGGAGAACAGAAAAAATGGAACCGCAGGAGCGACGACAGCAAATTCTCGATCGCGCCGGCGAGATATTCGCAACCAAAGGGATAGCCGCCACCACGATCCGGGAGATCGGCGACGCCGTGGGAGTGCGCTCCGGTGCGCTCTACCATTACTTCCCTTCCAAAGACGCGATTGTCGCAGAGATCGTCAGGGTCTATCTCGAGGATCTTGTGGACAAGGTGCACGCAGTCACTGCCGTGGAGCCGACGGAACGCATTGAGGCGCTCTCCGGGATTGCTCTGCGCTGTTCGCACAAGTACCGGCACGCAACGACCATCTGGCGTCGTGAGGGCGACTACATCCACGCAACAATTCTCGAACAAGGCAACATCGGGGAGCTGTTCGGCCAATTCGAGAGGGAGTGGTCGAACGCCCTTGTGGCCGGCGTTGCTCAGGGTATTTTTCGCGACGACGTCGATCTCGACGTCGTCGATCACATGCTTCGGTATGCCATCTGGTCGTCGAGCGAGTGGCACACGCCGACCGAGGACAAATCTGTGGACTGGCTCGCCCACGAAGTGGTCAAGGTGATCCTCGGGGGACTGTTGCGCACCCCGAACGCGCAGTCGTGAGGCTCTGAGCACTGCGACGGATGAGCTACCACACTAAGATTCGTCGAGACTATTTGTACTGCAGGTAGATTCGATGAGATGATTCATGAGAATTTCGATCAGCTCGCCAAGTTCGTTGCGCGTCACATCAGTGAGGTCGAGTGAGTATTGGGCAGCGAGGCGGCGACCCCAGTCGTGGAAGAAGATCGGGTGTGCCGGGATTTTACCGTCTCCTGAGCTATCGACGGCTGCCAACCATTTTTCGATACTGGAGTCTTGTGATCTGGGCTTTCTCAGCGGTTTCTTGGAAGTCAATATTGTTGCCAACGTGCCTATTCCAGAGTTTGTGCATGCCGACTGAATTTTCGGAACAGAAAGGACTGGAGCCAGGGGCATAGCCAATAGGTGAGCGGTTCGTCTCGCCGCAGCGAGGTCATCGCCACAGTCGACGTGCACGCCGAGACGGGCGATCCACGGGAGGTGCGGATTGCTCTTGTCGTTGCAACGGATATCGATGCAGAAGTACGCGTCGTCGGTCCCTGACGGATGCGGTAGGTACGCAGTGATGGATGGCTGTCCGCCAGAGGTTGAACGTGTGTACATGTCGTACGGCGTGCGTGCAGCCAACTCGTGGGAAACTGCTCGCAACGCGACGGTCACGATCGCTGAATCCATTTGGCCGAACCGGCCGTTCAGTTGCGACTTCCATGTCGCGAAGACAGTTGATGCCTCGATGGCCAGGCCGCGAGCTGTTGAGTTCGTCGATGCAGACCAGCAGTCGAATAGGTCGGCGAGTCCGATGTGGGTCCACCCTTGTGGCACGGTTGAACCGTCGGTCTCCAAGTCCACCAGAAACTTACGGGCGTCATGTGTATGTGCGAATTCCGCGTATCTGTCGAGCTGATCGCCGTGCTCGGTTGCCGAAACCTTCAATTCGAGAATCGCGATAGGACTCGCGGCACCGTACAGCACGACATCCATGCGGCCTTTCCCATGGGGAACTTCTACGCGGACGCTGACGATGTTTTCATCGAGTCCGAGCGCATTCTGTAGTGGCGTCGCGTCGCGCTCCACTAAATATCCGATGAATGCACCGACATTTACCTCTGAACGAAGGAGACGTTGAAGGAACATTGATGCGTGTGTAGTCATATCCGGCCTATTCCTGTCTGTTGGCAACCGATACCGTGTCCGTCATGAGTGCAATGTGGGGTATCCACAACGATGAGCCCAGCGTTGATCTGATTGCCGGGAAATTTATCAGTATCGGTTGGGACAGGGTCGGGAATCTGAAGCAGATCGGAGACAATCGCGGCACCATCAAGACCTTACTTTCGGAGCAATATCCCGCAGGGAAAGCGGGGTCGTATCCGGTGCAGGCCGGGGTACTGGTGCGATTCGCTTTCGACATGGAAGTCGGCGACATCGTTATTGCGCCCCACAAGGACGATTCGACGATCAACATCGGCGTCATTGGTGGTGATTACTATTTCGCTTCCGATGCGCCTACGCACCGCCACCGTCGACCTGTGCAGTGGCAGCGTATCGGGATTCCACGGTCGGAGTTCACCACGTCGGCGCTGTACGAAATCGGCTCGGCAGTAACTCTATTTCGGGTTAAACGCCACGAAGGGGAATTTCGGACATATCTTGAGACCGGTAGGGCGGATGCAGTTGCTGCGGTCGTCGAAACCGAGGCGACTGCTGACGACATGGATGTTGCGGTCGACAACGCAATCGAAGAACCGAACCCGTCACGGCTTATGGAGTCGACCGCTGACTTCATCATCAACATGTTGAAAATCGACGTCAGCCACCGAGGTTTCGAAGAATTCGTCGCTGATCTGTTGGCCGCGATGGGGTACCGCACTCGTGTTCTCCCGTACTCACGAGACGGGGGAGTCGATATTGTCGCGCACCGTGATCCTCTGGGGTTGGAACCACCTCTGATCAAGGTGCAGTGCAAACACACCGATAGAACCATGGGGCGGCCCGAAGTGCAGCAACTCATCGGCACCTTGTCCACAGGGGAGGTGGGTTTGTTCGTGTCGCTGGGTTCGTACAGCGCCGACGCGCAGGCGCTGGATCGAACTCGTGGCGACCTGCGGTTGATCGGTCGCAGCGAGATCGTGGAATGGATTCTCGATCACTACGATTTACTGCCCGCCCATTGGCGTAGCAGACTACCGCTGCGGAAACTGTTTGTCGTTGACCGAGAAATCGGACTCGATTGAACAATTCATATCCACCCGAATTTCGGAATGATTCAGTTTCGAAGATGAAGACTTACAGCGATTTTGAATGGGGATCCGCGATTGACCATCGGTCGAGAACGGTCTTTTCGTGACGTACATGCACGACGCTGATCCGATGACAGTTATCGAGGCGATGACCGATGAAAATCTGGGCACTGCAACTGGATTGGATGGCGTCAATGAGCGCGGAGTTCTTATCCGCAACGACGTTTCCGGTAGGCAGCAACGACCAATCGACAGCGGCGGGGGATTGGCTTACTCGGCTACCTGGCTCAGCACGGTCGCTCCGATTCCGAGGGCGACTGCATCCTCGACGAGGGCTGCTGCCAGCGCCGGAACGCGCTTCGACGCCCACGCGCGGTAGGCGTGGCCCGCATAGGAAGCTGCCACCGCTGAGGCTGCGCCGATTGCGATGGCCGGAGCGACGGGTTCACTCTGCGACCGAGCTATCGCGTAGGCCGCGGCACCCCCGGCTGCGGCTCGCGCAGTCAAGGACGGAGGCGCGAGCCGAGATGGCGTCGTCGGGAGTTTGTCCATGACGAACTCGCCACCGATTGCAACGACGGATCCACCGATCGAGAGTCGTTCGTACCGCGTGTCACGGAACCTGAGCAACAGGAACGTGGTGATGCCGACTGCGCTGCGAAACCCACTGGCCTTGCCGACGGCGGCGTAGAGAACTGCAGATCGAATGTTCATGCGGTTCAGTATGTCCGTTTTTGCCCTCCGGTGGAGGCAATTGGGCTTCGCACGATGATCGATGAACGGTCTATTCATCAGCCGCATCGGTCGCGTCGAGAAGTGCGACGAGGGCACGATGGAGTTCTACGATTTCGCGGCTGCCCTCACCGCCGAGGGTGCGTGTGTTCTCGTGGTCCAGCTGGCGAACGATCTCTTTGGCCTGCAACGCAGTTCGGTGACCCTCTTTGGTGATATCGAGTCGAACAGCGCGCGCGTCGCGGGTATCGCGTTCGCTCGAGACGAAGCCGCCTCTTTCCAGTGCGCGTACGAGTTTCGAGATGTAAATCGGTTGCAGTCCAGTCTGTTCGGCGAGTTCGCGTTGGCTGGGTCTTTCGCCCGCGAGGACAAGGCCGTGAAGGGGAGCTAGTACCGAGTATTGAGCGTGTGTGAGGCCAATAGGGGTGAGCGCCCGGTCGATTCCCGCGCGCCAGCGCAGGCTGAGGTGCCAGACGAGTGATCCTGTTGTCCATGATTCGCGGTCTTGCATGTAAATAGAGTACATGGCTACTATTCAAAAATGGAGTACATGGAAACTATTTTGAGGAGACGTCATGCCCATCACCCCAGTGCTCGGTTCGACCATGGCTCATCGGGAATCGGGTGAGGGTCCGCCGTTCGTGCTGCTGCACGGTAATCCCACGTCGTCGTACCTGTGGCGGAACATTCTGCCGACGGTCGGCACGCTCGGCCGCGCTCTCGCTCCCGACCTCATCGGGATGGGGGAGTCCGGTAAACCCGCGATCGACTACGGCTTCGTTGACACTGCGCGCTACCTCGACGCCTGGTTCGCCGCCTTGGAGCTCGACGATGTTGTGCTCGTCGGACACGACTGGGGTGGGGCACTTGCATTCGACTGGGCTGCGAGGCATCCCGATCGTGTCCGCGGAGTTGCCTTCCTCGAGACGATCCTCCGTCCGATGACGTGGGCCGAACACTTTCCGGGTGACGCCAGGGCGCGGGTCGAGGCATTGCGAACTCCCGGGATAGGCGAGGCAAAGGTGCTCGAACAGAACTTCTTTCTCGAGGTTGCCCTCGACAAGACCGTGCTCAACGGACTCTCGGACGGCGATGCGGCCTCATATCGTGCGCCGTACCCCACGCCGGAGAGTCGTCGGCCACTGTTGGCCTGGCCGCGTGCATTCCCCATCGAAGGCACCCCGGCGGACGTGCACACGCGCGTGGCGTCGTACGGCGAGTGGCTGGCCGTAAGCAGCGATGTACCGAAACTGCTGATGACATTCAACGGCCCGTCCGAACTACTCATGGTCGGCCACGACGAGATCGAATGGAGCCGATCGAATATCGCTCACCTCGACGTCATGGAATGTGGCCCCGCCGGCCACCTCGCACCCGAGGATCAGCCCGATGCCATTGCCTCCGCAATCGTGGAGTGGACTAGGCGCCACCGGCTCGATTGCTGAGGGGAAACGGGTTTCGATGTTTGGCTCTCGTGCTCGGGGTACTCGCTAACGTATGCGGCTTGGTGTTCTCGATGTCGGCTCGAATTCGGCCCAGCTTCAGATCGTGGAAGCGACTGCAGGGGCGCCGCCACTGCCGCTGCACGCACTGAAAGCCGCAACAGGTTTGGCTGAGTCGATCGATGCCAGCCAGTGTCTGGACGGCAACGGAATAGAGCGGGTATGCGACGCGGTGACGCAGTCGCTCGAGGCTGCGCGGCACTACGAGGTCGATCAGATCTATCTCTTTGTCACTGCAGCGATCCGTGATGCGGCGAACAGGGAGGAAGTTCTCGATCGTGTGGCCGCGGAGTGTGGATTACGCCCACAATTCCTGACCGGCTTGCAGGAGGCGCGTTTGACGTATTTTGCCGTGCACCGCTGGTATGGCTGGTGCGCCGGCAGGTTGCTGGACATCGATATCGGCGGTACGACAATGGAGATCACGCTGGGGCGCGATGCCGCTCCGGAGTTGGCGGTCTCGCTCCCGCTCGGCGCTGGACGGCTGACTCGCACCTTCTTCGATACAGATCCACCGCCGAGTAAGCAAGTCAAAGAACTGCGCCGGTACGTTCGGTCCTCGCTCCGCGAGACGGCGGATCGTCTTCTGTGGGAAGGGAAACCGCAGCGAGTTGTCGGTACGTCGAAGACCTTCAAGCAATTGGCGCGATTAGCCGGAGCGCCGCCACAGCGAAAGGGGCCGTTTGTGCGACGAACATTGTCGCGCAAGGATCTTCACGGTTTGGTTGCACGGATGGCGACCATGACGACCGATCGTCGCGCCAAACTGCAAGGCGTGGCGCGATCGCGCGCTCATCAGATTCTTGCAGGCGCAATCGTGGCCGACGAAACTTTGTACGCCCTAGATGTCGATTCGATCGATGTGAGTCCGTGGGCCCTACGCGAAGGCGTCATCCTTCAGCATCTCTCCGCCGTCCCCGATCCACAGAATGATCTTCCGCTCCAAGTGTTGTCTCCGAAGGTGCACGTGGACAAGGCGGTAGTCACGTCATTGCCGGTCGCTGAATCGTCGCGCGACCGCCCGCGCTGATCGGATGATCATCCCAATCCCTTCACTCACGAATCGAGGAGACGAAAGAGATGAACAAGACCATTGCATCGATCGCGGTTGCGGGTGCGCTCGCCTCCGCTGTCGCGTGCGGTAGTGACGACACGGACCAATCCACAAGTGACGGAATGGATAACGGAACCGAACAAATGACGACTCCGCCCACCGGAGGTATGACGGAGGAGAGTGAGCCGGAAACCTCCCCCACCGATCTGGGAATGATCGATCAGGCGAAACTTGCATCGTTTGTCGTAGCCTTCCGCGCCGGGTACTCGGAGTTGGCGCAAGATCGCGACGACAGCAGCATCGAACTCATCGTTCTTCAATCCTGCGAAGGCATCGCGAACGGAGTTGACGAGCAGCAGGTTACGGATGAAATCCGAACTCTCGCTGCACACAACGGCAACGAACCAACTCAGGATCAAGCGGAACAGATTTACGACATGGTCACGCCTGCCTGCCCGGGATGAACTGGTGCGGCGCCTCCTCCGGGTTCGAGGTCAGGAGTCCGCCGACCCCAGGCCGTATATATACGCTGCTCGGATAACTAGTTGTGCATACTGCTGCCTCGCTGTGCTCGTCAAGAAGGTCACAGCGAGGCAGCAGACCGCGTCAGTGCCTGAATCGGCACGCACCACTACGTGAGTGCCAGATCAGGCCTCCGGGATCTCCCGGCCGTAGTTCTCGAGGGTGATGCTGTCGGGATCGGGTCCGCCGCGTACGCCGGTGTCGAGGGCATCGATCGCAGCAAGCTGGTCGCTGGTCAGGTCGAAGTCGAAGACGTCGAAGTTCTCAGCGATGCGGGTTGGCTTTGTCGACTTCGGGATAGCGGAGCGGCCTTGCTGCAGATGCCACCGCAGCATCACCTGTGCGGCCGACTTGCCATGCTGCGCAGCGATATCGAGCAATGTCGGATCGTCGAAGGTGCTCTTCTCGCCACCGCCGTATGAGGTGATGCCGCCGATCGGCGACCACGCCTGCGTCACGATGCCGTGCTCGGCGTGCAGGCGCTGTAGTTCCTTCTGCTGGAAGTACGGGTGTAGTTCGATCTGGTTCACGGCCGGTACGACGGTTGTCTCGGCCAAGAGTCGGTCGAGGTGCTCTGGCATGAAGTTGCTGACGCCGATGGCCCGGACCTTGCCATCGGCGAGTAGCTTCTCGAGAGCTCGGTAGGCGTCGAGCGCGAGGTCGAATTGGTTGGACAGCGGCTGGTGCAAGATAAGAAGGTCGAGTTGGTCGACGCCGAGCTTGCCCGTCGCCTTGTCGAACGCGTGCAGGGTGGTGTCGAAACCGTAGTCGCTGATCCAGACCTTGGTTTCGATGAACACCTCGTCGGAGTTGACGTCGGAACGCTTGATACCTTCTCCGACCTCACGTTCGTTGAAGTATGCGGCGGCAGTGTCGATGTGCCGGTATCCGATACGCAGGGCCGACTCGACCGCGGAAACCGTGACGTCCGGTGGGGTCTGGAAAACGCCCAGCCCGAGGGCCGGCATTTCCACGCCGTTGTTCAGGGTGATCGTAGTTTCAGTCATGTTTTCAGAGTAGGGACGTTCAAGAGTTGGTGACAGGCACTGTCGTTAACCCCCAAGGTGCCCGGATGTCCGGACGGGCCGCTACACAGGTTGTCGAGTCATGTCGTTTTCTGCCCTAAAGGTGTCGCAATCGCGATAGTTTCGCCTTACACGTCGACGGAAAGCGAATTTGCCATGACTTCAGATCCGGTAGCGACGGATTTCGACCCCGCATTGAAGCTCGCACGATTCCTGCCTCGCACCGTGATCACTCGGCGGACTGCGGGACTCCTTCGTCGACTCACAGGGTTAGGAGCTCTGGTTCCACCCAAAGGTGGGGAAGTTGTCCGTTGTGACGAGAAGGTTTCGGTCCGGGTATTTCGACCAAGTGCTCCCGTTAACCTCAGGCCGGGTGTGCTCTTCATCCATGGCGGTGGATATCTCATCGGCAGCGCAGCGATGGGGGATGGCATGTGCCGCAACATCGCCGCGAAATTGGGTGCTGTTGCAGCATCGGTGGAGTACCGGCTCGCACCGCAGCATCCGTACCCCGCACCCTTGGAGGACTGCTATACCGCACTGCGGTGGTTGGCGGATCAACCGGACGTCGACTCGAGCCGAATCGCTGTCGTGGGGGAGAGTGCCGGTGGGGGCTTGGCGGCTGCTCTGACTCTGCTGGCCAAAGAACGCGGTGAGGTGCTGCCGGCATTCCAGTTGTTGTCGTATCCGATGCTCGATGACCGGACCAACAATCGAACAGACTTCGACGAGAGCCGATTTCGGGTGTGGAGTCCCCGCAGTAACCGCTACGGATGGAGCGCGTATCTCGGATCGTCGATCACGGATGTGCCGCCGTTGGCTGCGCCGGCACGGTACGAAGATCTCGCGGGACTCCCGCCGACGTGGATCGGCGTCGGAACAAACGACCTGTTCTACGACGAAGACGTCAGCTACGCCAAGCGGCTGAGCGACGCCGGTGTGCTGTGCACCTTGTTCGAGGTACCAGGTGCCTACCATGGCTTCGATCAAATCGAAGCCCGATCGGCTCCGGCGCGGGACTACCGCCGCGAACAGTTGAAGGCTCTGTCCGTCCTCACTACCGAAGGACCTTGACTGCAAGGCGCCTACTTCGTTTCTGTGCGATCGCCCTTCGATTCCGCAAACCATGCGGCAACCTGTGTGCGCGAGGTGAATCCGAGCTTCACGAGCAGATGCTCGACGTGGCCCTGCGCGGTGCGCGGCGAGATCACCAAACGGGCTGCGATCTCCTTGTTGGTGAGACCGTCAGCCACCAGAGCGGCGACTTCGAGTTCGCGCTTTGTCGGCCTGCTCGACGGGCCGGTAGTGGAGCTTCGAGGGCTGGTGCGTTCCTCGCCCAGTGCGTAGTCGACAGCGTCGCGGAACCGAAGGTCGGCACCCTTTCTGCGTGTGTCATTGAAGGCTCGCTCGCCCAACGCGAGTCTGATCTTGCGTTCGTACTCGTCTTGGAAGACGGCCATGCTCGGCACGACAACAGACGAACTTCCGACGGACCGGCTCGCTCCCTCAGCGGTGCCCATCAACATGGCTGCGCGTCGAGCATCATTGTTGTCGATCGCGACCCACGACAATACTTGCAGGCACATGCTGGCATTCAATCGGTCATTGAGGTTGCGGCCCAATCGCAATGCCTGCTTCAGTAGTCGAGAGGCCTGATCGCCATTGCCCTGCTTCCAGGCCGCAACAGCCAGCGTCCACAGCACATACGACCGATACACAGTTTCGCCGTGTTCCTCGGTAATGGCAAGTACGCGTTCGTTGTATTCGATTGCCCGGTCGGTGTCATCCATCAGTTCGAGTGTCATGCCGAGGGTAAGCATGGCAGTTACCTGGAAGGGCAGGTTCTTCTGTTCGGTGAACAACTGAGCAGCCTTTTCGAGGTGGACACACGATTCGGCAAGGTTCTCATTGAACAGGGCAAGATAGCCCTCTGCATGGTGGAGGTAGGCGTTAATCATGGGGTCGGTCGATTGGCCGGCGAGGACCCGTCCCTCGTTGACGAGTGCTGCCGATGTCTGAATATCTCCCTGTACCGCAGCTAAAAGGCTTCCTGCATGAATTGCCCTGGCACGCTCGATGGTTGGTGGGCCCGTTCGATATTCGCTGAAACGCCGTAACCATTGGCGGCCTTCGGTGATTGCGCCGCGTGAAAGCCAGTACGAAAAGAGGGCTGTGGTGATCCGAGTGCCGATTTCAGGGCTGTCGGACACACAGAATTCCAAAGCCTCCCGCAGATTCGGCTTTTCCCGAGCGATAGTGCTGATCAACTCGATCTGCCGAGGACTGATCCACTCGGTATCTGCTGCGAGCGCCAGAGCTTCGAACCAATCACGGTGTCGGCGACGAAGTTCCGTGTACTCAAGTTCTCCCGACTCTTGTGCCTTCTGCCGCCCGTAGTCACGGATTGTCTCCAGCATCCGGAAACGCACGGTGTTGCCGGATACTTCACGGATCAGTATCGACTTGTCGACCAGAAACGTCACGGCGTCGAGCACGTCCGTGGGTGTCAGATCTCCGTCGCAAATCTGTTCTGCGGCTTTGAGTTCGAATCCACCGGAGAACACCGACAGTTGTGCCCACACCGCTTGTTCCATCGGAGTGCACAGGTCGTAACTCCAGTCGATGCACATTCGCAATGTCTGTTGCCTCGACGGTGCGTCCCTGCTTCCGCTGGTCAACAAGGCGTATCGCTCGGAAAGTCGTTGAAGGATTTGTGTGGGCGACATCGCCCGCAACCGCGCTGCTGCCAACTCGATCGGTAGCGGGAGCCCGTCCAGTTGCCGGCAGATCGATGCGATGGCGACTTTGTTGTCCTGCGTGAGTTCGAAGCCCGGCACAACTCCGGTGGCGCGATCGACGAACAGTCGCACGGCATCGTTACTCGATGCGCCCTTCGGTAGGTTGTCAGGATCGGGGACCGGTAGTGGGGGGACAAGGAGTATCGACTCTCCTCCGACTCCGAGTGGTTCGCGGCTCGTCGCCAGAATCCTCAGGTCTGGGCAGGCGCGTAGCAGGAATTCCGATAGCTGCGCCGCTGCAGTAACTACCTGTTCGCAATTGTCGAGTACCAGCAAAAGTTCTCGTTGAGCAAGGAACTCGGCAACCATCTCCCGTACGGGCTTCGCGGACCGGTCTTGTATTCCCAGGGTGCGTGCCACAACACCTGGGAGCAGGGATGGCTCTTGCAACTCCGCCAACTCCACCAGTCGGACGCCGTCGGCAAAACTGGGTTGTGTCTTGGCCGCGATCCGGAATGCGAGACGAGTCTTTCCCACGCCGCCGATTCCGGTCAACGTCACCAGTCGTGCGGTCGTGAGCAAGTTTTTGGCCGTGGCGAGTTCGGTGCGGCGGTCGACAAAACTGGTCAGTTCGAGCGGGAGTCCCCCGGTCCGATCCGTCGGCGGAGGAATGCTTGCTTCGGGGTACTCGTTTGGATGATGACCTTGTGCGGTGGACGGTGGGACAGATTGCGTGCGTACAGGTTCGGAGTACAAGGACATTTCATCGACCGGCAGACCATGGCGGCGTTGAGCTTCGCGGAGTTGTTGTCCCAGTTCCTTTGACGACGGGCGGGTTCCCGGGTTGGCGGACATGGCTCTTTCGATGAGACCGCCGACGTCGTCCGGGATGCCGAACTCGCGTGGGTTCGGAACAGGTTCCGACGTAACACGCAGGAACTGAGCGACCAGTCGTTCACCACTGCGACGTTCGAAGGCAGCATGGCCGGTCAGTGCGGCGAACAACGTAGAGCCGAGACCATAGACATCGGCTGCTGAACTCGGCGGCTCGCCAGTCACGATTTCCGGCGCAATGAACGCCGGCGAACCCGTCACAATGCCTGTGCCAGTTTCGAATCCGCCGGAAAAGTGAGCGATGCCGAAGTCCGACAGTGCCGGCTCACCGTAGTCGGTGAGCAAGATATTCCCGGGCTTGACATCTCGATGCAGGATGCCGAGTCGGTGTGCCGATTCCAAGGCGCCGGCGATCTTCACACCGAGGCGCAGAGCTTCGCCGAGTGGGAGCGGTCCGTGCCGTCGGATCTTGGTGTCGAGGGAATCCTGGGCGTAGTACGGCATGACGATGAACGGCCGTCCACTGTCGGTGACACTGGTTTGAAAAACGTTCACGATGTTGGGATGTCCGGTCAGTCGTCCCGCTGCTCGCTGCTCTCGAAAGAACCGTGCGCGGTTCTCCTCGTCGAGGTCGGCAGTGAGAACCTTGAGCGCCACAATGCGGTCGAGTGCAGGCTGGGCGCAACGGTAGACGACTCCAAAACCTCCACGGCCGATCTCGGTTGCGTCCTCGAACCCGGACGCAGACAATTCCGCCGCGACCGAACCAGCCGCGTCGAACTGCGTCGCGAAGGGATCGATATCGGTCATCGACTACATCGATCCACCTGTGCACGTCGCGTGGAGAATCCGACGAAACTCACCTATCGATGATGGACCCTCAACGCCTCTGCTCGCCACCCCGAACGGATATTCTGTTGGAAATTCAAGTGAGTTGGCTCAACGCAGACTCACGTCGCGGCAACCTTGACGGCGAAGGCACTCAGCAGTGCCCCGGTGACGAGGCGCTGGGCCGCCATGACGCGCGGATGGTGACGAAGGTATTCGGAGACCGATGACGCAGCGAGCACTATCGCTCCGTTGATCGCCACAGCAACGGTGATTTGAACTAGTCCCAACTGAAGGAATTGACCCAGCACCGGTCCGTTTTCGGGGTGCACGAACTGAGGGACTAGTGCCGCGTACATCAGTGCGATCTTGGGATTCAAGATGTTTGTCACCAATCCCATGGTGAACAACCGGAAAGGTGAGTGATCGTCGAGTTCTCGGGCCTCGAACGGTGAGCGTCCGCCTGGTCGCAACATGTTCCACGCGAGATATGCCAGGTAGACGGCGCCGACGAGTTTGACGGTCGTATATGCAGCCGGGACCGCTGCGAACAGCGCGGACAGTCCTGCAGCGGATGCACCCAGGTAGAAGACAAATCCCAGAGCGACTCCGCCCAGCGAGACCAATCCGGCGCGCCTGCCTTGTGCGATGGAGCGTGACGCGAGGTAGACCATGTTCGGGCCGGGGGTCAGCGCCATAGCCAGCGCGACGAGCCCGATCCCGACCACGGACGCGATGGGCAGCATGTTCTCTCCTCTGTACTTGTTTGTGGACTTCGATTAGTTTCCGGTGCGAGCACTGTCCACGTCCATCGCATATTTGCGAACTATTTCGTGAAGGATTGCTTCATGGATGAACTTGCCACGCTTCGCGCGCTCCAGTCGGTCAAGGAGCATGGGACGGTCACGGCTGCAGCTGCAGTTCTGCGACTGAGTCCGTCCGCGGTCAGCCAGCAACTCAAGCGACTCGAAAAGGCGACGGGTCGGTCCTTGTTGACGCCCACGGGGCGGAGAGTGGCTCTGACGCCCGAGGCCCATGCTCTGCTCGACGAGGCGGGCCCGGTGTTGAGTCGGTTGGAAGCCATTCTCGGTGTTTCGTCCGGTCGAGAGACCCATGTCGTGGGCCATGTGCGGGTCGCCGCATTTACGACGGCCATCCGGCACGGTGCGCTGACGGCGATAGCCGAAGTTCAGGACCAGCACCCACAGCTCACGTGTTCACTCGCCGAGATGGACCCCGGCGAGGCGTATCACGCCCTGTCTGCCGGGATGGTGGACATTGCAGTCACACATCATTGGCAGGGGCTCCTCGAGCCGGTGCACCCAGCGATCACAGTGAGCCCCCTGACCGACGATATTGCCGACGTAATTTGCCACCGAGACCATTCACTTGCCCTCTCGCCCGCACTCGAAGACCTTGCGACGCACAGTTGGGTGTCTACAGGTGCGGGCACGATCTGTCACTCGTGGCTTACCCATATGTTCGCCCTGCATGGTCATCGGCCACGTATCACCGCGGAAATTTCAGATTTCGCGCTGCATGTCCCGTTCGTAGCCGCGGGTCTCGGGCTCGCTCTGGTGCCCCGGCTGGGCCGTCCCGAATTGCCTGGCGAAGTTCGCGTCCTCGAGCTGGAAGATCCACCGGCCCGCAGGATCGGCATCGCACTGCGTACCCATCAGGTCGGCGACAACGCGATATCGGTAGTCGGGGCGGCGCTACGATCACGCCTGCGCGATTAGGTCGAGAGTCTTTGTTCGGTAGGCACTTTGGCACGTATCGTGACCTGTTTGCAACCCCAGTCGTCGATCCTTATGTGTCTACCAGTTTGGCCGAACACTCTTTCGGGTAGGTCCGAAATAGTGCAGCGATCCACTCAGGAAAAGGCATGCTTCCAGCAGAAGAGAGGACGTACCAGATGGCTCGTGGGGACTCACAACCACAACTCAAAGACCAGGACCTCTACGAGAAATTGCGCGAGAAGGGAGATTCCAAGGAGAAAGCGGCGCGGATTTCCAATGCAGCAGCCAATCGTGGTCGTTCGAACGTAGCTGAAACTGGCGGTCGGTCCGCTTCGTACGAGGAGTGGACAGTAGAGGAATTGAAGACGCGAGCAAAGGAACTTGACCTGCATGGGTACTCGAAGATGAAGAAAAGTGAATTGATCGACGCACTTCGCAACCACTGAATTGGGCTCTTTCCGTTGAAGGCTCGTGGTTTGTGAGTGTCGAAGCCGAGGATCCCATGGCAAAAACCGCTCCGCCTCAATCTGCCGTCCTAGACACGCCCACTCTGGGCGTGGAGGAGGAATTCCTCCTGTGCGATCCGCTGACCAAACAGCCGAGGTTGCGCAATACCGAAGTTGCAGCCGCAGGAAGAGACCTCGGAGTCGATCTTCAATTGGAGCTCACTCGCTGTCAGGTCGAGACCGCCACATCGATCGGGGGTCATATCTGCGATCTTCGGGATCAACTGCGTGAACTTCGCTTCGCCGCGGCCGACGCTGCAGCCCACGCGGGATGTCAGCTGCTGGCAGTGGGGACACCGTTCTACGACCCACCGCCGAACGAGACCACTGACACCTCGAGATATCAACGCATGGCCGGTGAATTCGGTGCTCTCACTGCGGGAGTGATGTGTGGCTGCCATGTGCATGTGGGTGTGGAGGACCGTAAACAGGCCGTTCGGATCATCAACCATCTGCGTCCGTGGTTGCCGACGCTCTTGGCGTTGACTGCGAACTCACCGATCAGTGCCGGCATCGATACCGGCTATGCGAGTTGGCGTTACATCATGTACGGGCGATGGCCGAGCTGCGGGCCGCCGCCGTACTTCGAGTCCGTGAATCACTACGACGCCGCAATCGCCACGATGCTCGAGGCGGGTGTCATTCTGGACCCCCACATGGTCTATTGGGATGTTCGGGTCTCGGATCACCTTCCTACCGTGGAGATTCGGATCAGCGACATTCCAGCCACAGTTGACGAGACGATCACGTATGCCACGCTGGTACATGCGCTGGTTGTCACCGTGATGAAAGAGATCACAGCTGGAAGCCCTGCCCCGATCATCGATCAGGAGGTCTTGCGCGCAGCGTGCTGGCGGGCAGCCCGCGATGGGATCGCCGGTCAAGCTCTCGACATGGATGCTGTGCGCCTGGTGCCCACGCGTCAGCTGGTTCGGCGACTGCTGGATTACGTTGCGCCGATGCTGGCCGAGTTCGGCGAGCTCGAGCGGGTTATTGCCTCACTGGAGAAAGTCTTCGATCAGGGTAACGGGGCAATGGTGCAACGCCGCACGCTGGCACGATCCGGCATCACCGAGGTGATCGACGAATGCGCTCGCCGCACCGCGGAAGGGCGCGATCGGCAGACGGATATCGCGCTATCGCCGTCGTAGTGTGAATCGGCACCGGCGGTGCGGGCGGACGCTTCTCGAAACAGCTCGTAGTTTGCCCTGTCAACGGTAATTCGGGTTGTTGAACTCGGGGATCTCGATGCTGATCGGTCGAAGTTCGGACATGTAGAGCAGAACGAACTGTCGGAGTAGTTCGTCGAAGGTCCAGTAGGCGTGTGGTGCAAGGGGGATGGGAAGGAGCCCTTCACGGACCTTCACGAATGGACCCCATGCCGTTTCCAGGAGGGTGCTCCACACCGGTTCCCGTGGAATGTTGAGCCAGTTGGCTATTTCGTTGCCGAGCATGAAGCGAGTCAACGCGCCGAGGATGGGCCGAGTGAGAAGTGTGAAATCGAGGCCCGCACCCAGATCGAGAAGAATGTCGGCGAGCTTGATTCCTTCCGGTGTGGGAGCCAGGATCGGGTCCAGGACTTGTGTGGCTTGAGATTCCGCGTCGTTCCACGTCGCGGGAATGTACTGATCCTCGATACCGAGAAGATGAGCGCTCAGTTGCCACGAATGGAGAAATCCGTCGGACTCGTCGGCGGGGACTTTCACGTTCCACGCGTTCAGGTTTCGCATGGCGGTCGTCGGCAAACTGTGCCACGTGACCATCATGTCGTGCTGACTGATCGGAACATCCTCCGGCGCCATGTGCGTCCAGTGTGGAGACTGAGGCAGCAGATGCCGCACCGCGGCATGCACAAGTCTGGTCTTGACGGAGGTGACGATCATCTCGCCGTCAGGCTGAAATGCGTTGCGAGAACCGATGTCGTATCCCAACTTTGCTGTTTTCGAGATGCGGTTCTTCATATTCGCTCCGCCTTTGGAGTAATACACAGCCAACGCCTCTTTAGGTATGACAGTGCTCATCATTCCGCTGGCGAAGCCATAGAGAACGCCGAGGTAGAGACCTCGCTTCTCATTGAATCGCACGGCCGCCGCGAGCTTGTTCTGATCGGCCCAGGACGGTAGCTGCCGGGCCTGTTCCATGAATTCGCGAAGGTCGGACGGAAGTCCCGTCGGCAGCGGCTGGCCGTTCTTCTTCCAGGTACGCAAGAGTTCGTTGACTTTCGGAACGTCGCCTCGGTCGAGGAGAGATGCCACGAGTGGGTCAGCTTCGGTGTCCCACGTTTGTCTCGGATCTGCACCGCTCCCGGTTCCGGGCACCGAACCTGCTGGTGACCAGTGCCACGGCTGCGCACCGGCTGGCGTCGCGAGCGCGCCGAGTGCTCCCAGTGCCCCGAGTGCACCGCCAACTCTCAACACATTGCGCCTACTGAGATCGTCCATGTCGTTACTCCCGGTTAGTCCGATGAAGCAATGAAACAATTCATGTATCTCCGTATCATTGGTAACATAGCGTGATGGGCGCCACAAGTGTTTTGTCTGATCTGCCATCTGCGCACCCTCGCGGCATGAAGGAGTGCATGTGACCCGTAAGGCGCCTAATTCATCTGCGTTGGAATCGATTACGTTCCTCGGGGATGCGATAGCAGAAGAAGATCCAGGCAAGGAAGATCGCTCGCGTATCCGGCTGCTCGATGCGGCCCACGAACAGTTCTGCAAAGTGGGAATTCAGCGCACGTCGATGGAGGACGTGGCCCGCCGAGCCAGCCTCTCCCGTATTACCGTCTACCGGAAATTTGCCACCAAGGATTCGCTCGTCGAGCAGGTCGTTCTCCGGGAGTTCCGCAAATACTTCGATCAATTTCTCGTTGACATAGAGCTCGCGGAAACGGTGGATGATCGAATAGTTCTAGGGTTCGTGAGCTCGCTGCGCGCGATTTCCAACAATGCACTGATCTCGGCGCTCATCGACGCCGGCCCGCACGTACATGGATCGATTCTCGGCGATAACGGACGAACACTCGCAATGGTGCGGCAGTTCGTTGCCTCTCAACTGCGTAGGGAGCAGGGAGCGGGCACCATTGTGGATGAGGTGGATGTCGACCTCGTGGCCGAGATGTTCGTCCGAGTGACGGCTTCCTTCCTGATGGTTCCCAGCGAGGCCGTCAACCTTCACGACGATGCGCAGATGGAGGCAATAGCACGGCAATTCCTCGTGCCGATGACCAAAGCGTAGTTTTCTCGCAGAAGCGAGAACAACCTACACGGCATCGAGCACCATCATCATTGCCGTTGCACGAGCACGGTTTTCGATGGTATCGACGTGGAATCCGATGTGGTGGGAAAGTTTCGCCAAGCGGTGAGCGACGCTACTGTGGTGAAGGTGCAGGCAGTCTGCTGCGGCTCGCAACGTGCCGGATCGCAGATACACCCTCAGTGTTTCCAGCAGTTCGATGCCATCCTTGGTGCCTCGGAACTCTTTGGCGCGAACCAGGTCCGGAATTCGGGTGTGATCGATCCTTGTGCCCGGTGCCAAGAGGTTGAGAGCGCCGAGATCGTCTGCGTTCACAATCGGTGTGGTGGCCGATGATTGACTGCGGGCGAATCGCGCGGTGCCGATGAGTGTGTGGATTTCGGAAGCGGCGGCAGCCAAAGATATTCCGGCCCGGACAGGCATCGCTTGTGCGATTTCGGAAAATTCTGCCGACGAGATGAATGAACCCGTGACGAGATCCAGGCATTCGCCGCCCACTTCGATTCCGGTCGCTCGGCCCGGTGTCCAATCCTTCGAGAATTGCAGGTGCGCAATCTGATTGGTTGTGGAAACGATGATGCGCACTGAAGCGGCAGGGTCGAGGCCGAGACCCGCACACGATGTCAGCACCGCTAGCTCGTCCATCGGGAAGAGCAGATTGTGAGTGTGCTCGGCTTCGGTCAGTAAGCGTCGGGGCCGCAAGATTATCGAGGCCGTGAGAGCCATCCGGTCGACGAGCATCTCGTCGAGCGGCAAGTTCGCACCGGGCCGCTCGATCCATACCGTGCCGAGAACCTCGTCGTCGACAGCGATGTCTCTGACAATGCTGGGGGTGAGCTGCGGTTCGGGTGACCAGCGGCCGCGAGGGTCACAACGGCGCCGGTGGCTTCGACCGTGCTCGGCGATCTCGATGCCCGCAACACAATCCGCCAACTGGGCGCTCGCGCGAAGTAGTGACGCTGTGTCGGCGCCGTGACGCACGAGGGTGTCGAAGTAATCGATGACGCGTACCAGGCCTGCCGAGTCGGCATCGAGCTCGGCAAGCCGGTACATCAGTCCTTGCATCTTGCAACGCTACGAGACCCGTGACGGCGAATGCAACCTTCTCCCTAGCACCGTGAGTGCTTCAGCGGCTGCTCGTTTGCTGATCTCAGCGGCTCCGATAAGACCTGACCCGTGAAAGGTGCCGGGGAATGAGTGCAGTTCGACGCTGACTCCGGCGTGGAGCAGTCGTAGGGCGTACTCGATTCCTTCGTCACGGAGCGGGTCGAGTTCCATCGTGGCCACGTAGGCCGGTGGCAAACCGGTTAGATCGGTGGCCCGCGAGGGCGCGGCATAGATGGAGACGTCAGGGTCTTCGGAACCTGAGTACGACTCGCCGAGGTAGTACTGCCATGACACGATCGCGTTGGGGCGGTTCCACATGGGGGTGTCGACGAAGTTCGTCATCGAGACCGTCGCCAGACGGTCGTCGAGTGCAGGGATTTCGAGGTACTGGAATACGACGGGCACGACGCCCTCGTCTCTGGCTTTCAGTGCCGTGCCAGCGGCCAGTCCGCCGCCGGCGCTCTGGCCGCCGACTGCGATGCGATTCGGATCGATGCCCAGTTCCTCTGCGTTTGTGTAGACGTAGAGGAGTGCGGCGTAGCAGTCATTGACGGGGCCGGGGTCAGGGGTTTCCGGTGCGAGGCGGTATTCCACGTTGGCAACGGCGAATCCGAGTTCGCGGGCAACCTCGACGCAAAATGGATCGCTGGACTCGGCTGTGCCGATGGCGAATCCGCCGCCATGGAACCAGACCAGAACAGGGATCGGACCGTCGACATTGTCCGGAGTGACAAATCGAATCGTGACCTCGGGATCGCCGTCCCAGCCGGGGGCGGACAGTTCGCGAAGTGTGACTCCGTCGAACGACAGGTCAGCCAGCACGGGCCTGCCCAGGGTGTCGAGCATGGCCCGCGCAGCGGGCAGGTCTGCGAAGTCGAGCTGCGGGAGCATGGTGAGTGCCGGCGCCAGTTCGGGGTCGAGGGTGGGGAAGGTTGTCATGCACACATCATCGGATTCGAGTTTGACCTGTGTCACCTGGGGTTTGTAGGAAATTGTCGGGTTCTTATCCGACGGGTGTCGGATCTCCCTAGGATGACGCTGGTGGACACACTGCGTCTCGGGGTTGATTCTAGCGATTCGGAAGTCGGGGCCAGGATCGGTGGACGCCCGCCACAGGTTTTTGCCGGGCAGTCGATCCTGCAGACGCACGAGTACCTTCTCACGCTCGCGGCACACACGGCTCCGTGGCTCGGTGCGCGAGAGCTTTCCGTCTTCATCCGTCGAGGCTTCTCCATCGGCGACGACGACCTCGACTACCCGGACATCGGGGTTCGCGCAGTCCTGCATCCACCGTCACAACGAAGTGGGGAATCGGCCGGCAGTCATGAGGGCCTGGGGAGCGCGGCGTTGATCAAGATTCCCGCGGTCGACGAGGTGATGCCGCTGGTGCTGATCGCGCCGCAACCGGTGCTCATCCAGCATCAACCGTCCTACGCCGACGCCGTCGAGGCGGACGGACATCACTTCCTGTTCCAGATCAATGAAGAGGGGTGGCCCGTGGTTGCCGAGCCGCAACCAGAGTTCATCGAGGAGTACCTGTTCGGCTACGGCTCGGTGTACCTCTACGGGAGCTGCGACGAGACCGGGCTCGTTCGTGACGTTGTACCGGGATTTCTCGACTTTTGACCTGCCCCAAGATGCGTCTGTCGATACCGTTGGCATTGCGTCCGTGGCCTCGATCTCTGTGGTTCGAATTTTTTTCCGAAGTTATGTCGATCGGAGTATTCGCCGTTCGACGTGTAGACAGAGGGACCGAATGAGCGGTCCACAAACGAAGGAGAATCCCATGAAGTACATGCTGATCATGCGATCCACCGACGAGGCCATCGAAGCGTCGAAGGATATGGATTTCGACGAAATTATCGCCGCGATGGGCCAGTACAACGAGTCCTTGATCAAGGCAGGAGTCCTTCTCGCTGGTGAGGGCCTGGCTATGGAGGAGGGATTCATCGTCGATTTCGACTCCGATCCGCCGCTCGTATCCGACGGCCCCTACGGGGAGACCAAGGAGCTGTTCTCGGGCTTCTGGATCATTCAGACCGCTACCAAGGACGAGGCTCTCGAGTGGGCTAAGCGCTGCCCCCTTGGACCGGGCAGCAAGCTCGAGGTTCGCCGGGTCTCGGAGATGGAAGATTTCGACCAGAGCAACGAGTACATCCAGAAGGAAGCCGGCTGGCGTGAAGAGCTGGGTACAGATCGCCCTGTCTCGAGCTGAGCCGTGACTGATGATGCGGTGAGGAACGCCGTCGATGCGGTGTGGCGCATCGACAGTGCGAAGATCGTCGCCGCACTCACTCGTACCGTCGGCGATCTCGATCTTGCCGAAGATGTTGCTGGGCAGGCACTGCTCGAAGCGATCGAGCAGTGGCCTGTCACGGGTATTCCCCGGAATCCGGCGGCATGGTTGACCTCCGTCGCCACGCGGCGCGCCATCGACGGGTGGCGTCGACGGGAACGCCTCGACGAGCGATACGCGCATTTTGCGCGTGAGCTCGAGAACGATGCACATCGGTTCAACGAAGACGGTTGGGATCCGGATCGCATCGACGACGATGTTCTTCGGTTGATTTTCATGGCCTGCCATCCGGTCTTGAATCGAAAAGCTCAGGTGGCATTGACTCTTCGCGTCGTCGGAGGCTTGACGACGGAGGAAATCGCCAAGGCGTTTCTTGTGCCAACCGCAACGATGCAGCAGCGGATAGTGCGTGCAAAGAAGACGCTGACGGCGGCCAAGGTGGTCTTCGAAGTGCCTCCGCGGGAGGAGTTCCCGAGTCGGCTGAGCGCTGTTTTCGGTGTTCTGTATCTGATTTTCAACGAGGGCTATGCCGCCAGTTCAGGCACTGAGTGGATGCGAACCGACCTCAGCAGTGAAGCAGTGCGTCTCGCGAGAATTCTTGCGGAACTTGTTCCGGGGGAACCGGAAGCGCACGGTCTCGTTGCGTTGATGGAGCTGTCGGCATCACGATTTGCCGCACGTACTACCGCCGACGGTGAACCGATTTTGCTGGCGGATCAGGATCGAGCGCGGTGGGACCGGACCCAGATCACACGTGGTCTGGTTGCTTTGGCGAGGGCGGACGACGTCGGTCGGGGTCGAGGACCTTACGGACTGCAGGCCGCGATTGCCGAATGTCACGCACGAGCAGCAACTTTCGAGGAGACGGACTGGAAGAAAATCGTGCTGCTGTACGAGGCGCTGCAACAGCTTGCCCCATCGCCGGTCGTAGATCTGAACCATGCTGCGGCGGTATCGATGGCGTACGGTCCGGCGCCTGCTCTCGAGTTCGTCGACAAGCTTGTTGCTTCCGGTGAACTCGCCGGGTACCACCTGTTGCCCAGTGTTCGGGGCGAGCTCCTCGGCAGGCTCGGGCGAACCGAAGAGGCTCGCACCGAACTGCTCGAGGCTGCTCGTTTGGCAGGCAACGACCGGGAAAAGGTGGTGCTCATCGCTAAAGCGGACGCACTTCGTGACCGGCACACCTGAGCGAGGGAACTGCTTCAGGCTGTTTTTGCGCGATGGGTTCGTTCGTAGCCTTTCCGATCGTAGAGGCGTGTGACAACAAATCCGAGGACCAGTCCGATTGCCAGGCCGAGCAACGTCATCCAGATCGCGTGGGTCAGTCCGGCGTCGCCGTGGGCACCGAAGAACAGGATCGCGCGTGTGCCCATGTAGATCTGGTGCATCGGTTCGAACTGCGCAAGCCAGGAGTAGAGGCCGGGGCTTGCTTCGAGCGGTATCGTGCCGCCGGACGATGGCAAGGCAAGGATGACAAACACGAAAAGGTTGATCAGCATGCCAAGCGATCCGAACGCCGCCATCACCGACATGGCGGTGACTCCAACCGCGATGATGACGAGGGTGCCATACGCCCACAATGCAAAGCCTTGTGTGACAGGCATTCCGAGGGTGCGGCTGATCAGCTGGAATAGTCCGGACACCACGCCGGACAATACGATCATGAAGCCCCATTTGATGAGAAGCGTTTGAAATCTATTGATCCCGACTACGTCGTTCTGCACGAAGAGCGGACCGAACTCGGTGGGTGCGTAGCCGAGCATTCCGTCTACCAGTGAATTGACGACTGTCGCTCCGGTGAATCCGGCGAGCACCAGCAGTAGCGCGAAATAGAAAGCGACTAGACCGAATCCTGTGCCGTCGGGGAGCGGATCATGTGCAACGGTAAGAACATTCACCGGATTTTCGAGGAGAAGGCGGCTAGCGCCGGACAGCTGCATTCCGGTACCACTTGCCTGCAATTGTTGTGTGACAAGCGTGGTGAGTTGCTCACCCATGTTCTGGTTGACCGGCTCCAGCGCAGTTGTGCTGATCGACTGCACCAGCGACGCGGAGATGGAGCCGGCACGTGGATTGGTGTAGATGGTGATGATCGGTTGTTGCACCTCAGTGGCGGCGATGCTTCCCTGTGCCAGAGCTATTGTCTGCTGGGTGAAGTCGCGGGGGATGACGATGGAACCGTAAAGCGTCCCGGAGCTGAGTCGCGGTGGCGATGTCGTTTCCGAAGTTCTTGACTGCAGCGGGATCGCTGCCGGGCAGGGTACCGCCGACATCTTCGTTCACCAGAGCGATCGGGAACTCGTCCAGATGCTTCTTGGGGTCGAGGATTCCGCCCATGTACAGCGCAGCGAGTGCCGACATCAGCAACAGCACAACGATCACCGGTGCCAGCCAGAATCGCGGTGTGTGCAGAACAGAGCGGGCGGATCGCTTGTCGTGTGTGCTCATCGTCAGTCGACCGGCTTTCTCTCGCACGGAAAGTGTGTGACTGAGCGTAGAGCCAAATATGTGGTGTTGCCGTTCTGAACGTTCTTCAGGAAAACCACTGATCCGGATTTGTTCGAGCAGCATCAACAACTTCGTCGATTGCCTCGGCGGTGAGTCCTGGCTGCTCGGTATGGACGTAATGGCTGGCGTCGGTGTCCAGATCGAGGTGTGCGTGTAGACGTTCGGCCAAAGCTTGCTGTCCGGCAATGTGGGCTGCGAATATCGTCGGACCGAACTCGACAGGTATCCCTGGAGGCAATTCACCTGCAGCCGAGATTGGTTCAAGGTCAAACGGTTGATCTGAGACAAGGATGCCAACCGGCATCGGAGGGGGATCGCCTGCATCGCGTAGTGATTGGAAGCTGGGCTCTAAATTGCTCTTCTCCTGGTTGTACGGTTCGAGATCAGGAGAGTAATTGCTGTTGAGCGTGAGCCACCACTGCTGCTCTTGCGGAGTCAGCCCGTCGTAGAGAAGTTCGGTGAGGGTATCCACGAGGACCAGGCCGTCGACGTCGGTGGGATAGGTGTCGGCATAGAGGCGAGCGATCAACCCACCCCAGGAGTGAGCGACCAGGACATAGGGGCCCGGAACATCGGCCGCGCTCAGTAAAGTGTGGAGGTCGCGCATTCCGTCTTCGGCGGTGGTGGGCTGGGGCACCGCAGTGGAGCGGCTCGCGTCGACGTGCTCGCCGGTGATGGTGACGGTGCCGGGGCGGTCGTAGGCGCACACCCGCGTCGTCTCGGCCACGGCGTCGAAAACTGCAGTTTCGGTCGGGTTCGGATCTGCCACGGTTTTCCAGATATCTGCGCGATCGGTTCGGCCGGACACGAACATGACGGTGGGCGATCCGGTCCCCTTGCACGTCAAATACATGCTGCGGCCGCCACCGATGTCCACCAGTCCGGCGAAGTCGCCATTGCTCGGGGAAGCCGTGGTCGAGCTGACCTCGGGGCTCGTCGAATTCGAGCAGCCACCCAAAACCAACGCGGTGCAGGTGGCAAGTGACGCCATGGCTCGTGAGTTGAGGTTCATGATCTTGCTCCTCGCGATCGGCGGTGTGCGCGAAGTCAGGGGTACCCCAGTTGCGTGCCGCCTAAGTGTCGCTATCGGGAGCCGCGTGAGGAATCGACGACGTCCGCAACGGTGCCCTAGCTGCAGTTTTGATGCCGCGCCCGGTGTGTCTGAGCGGTCCCATTGGGCGCCGAATGCGGTCCCCGTCACAAAAGCTCATTGACGTACCCCGCTTCGTGGTTTCTAATAGACGCATCGTGCATATAGTGCGCTACGGCGCGCGATAGTTACACCAGCGCAGATAGGAAGCCATGAAAACCACTCAGGACACCGAAGTACTCATCGTCGGCGCCGGTCCCGCCGGCCTGATGCTGGCGAACATCCTCGGCATGTACGGCAAGCGGGTCACCGTGCTCGAGGCCATGGATACGCTGATCGACTACCCGCGTGGCGTGGGACTCGACGACGAGTCATTCCGCACCATTCAGACGGTGGGCCTGGTGGATGCGATCCGCCCGCACACAAATCCGCAGCACATCATGCGTCTGGTCAACGGGGCCGGAAAGGTCATGCTGGTCAACAATCCGCAGACCGTGGAATTCGGTTGGGAACGCAAGCACGGCTTCATCCAGCCTGAAGCCGACCGAGCACTGTACGAGGGACTGTCCCGGTTCGAGAACGTTCAGGTGCTGTTCGGCCATCGCGTCGAGAACGTCGAGGAAGACGGCCAGTCTGTTACCGCTATCGCGTTGGTGACCCGCCCCGACGGAACTGTCGAGGAACGACGCTTCGGCGCGCAGTATCTCGTGGGGTGCGAGGGTGGTAAATCCCCGACTCGCAAGCGTCTCGGTGTCAGCTTCGAGGGTGAATCACCTTCTACACGTTGGCTTGTCGTGGACGTCAACAACGATCCGCTGGGCACCCCCAACGTGTTCTTGGGTGCCGATCCGAAGCGTCCGTACGTGTCCATCGGTCTACCCCACGCGGTTCGGCGCTGGGAATTCATGTTGCACGACGACGAAACCGAAGAGCAGGTCACGGACCCCGACTACGTGAATGCTCTTCTGGCAGATCATGTTCCCAACCCGGCTGAGCTGGATTTCATTCGACGACGCGTCTTCACCCATCACGGCCGCGTGGCTTCCGACTTCCGCAAGGGCCGCCAGTTGATCGCGGGCGACGCCGCGCATCTGATGCCGGTGTGGATGGGTCAGGGCTGGAATTCGGGTATGCGCGACGCAACCAACCTGGGGTGGAAGTTGGCCGCCGTACTTTCCGGTCAGGCGGACGACGCACTGCTCGATACCTATACATCGGAGCGCAGGGACCACGCTCAGGCAATGGTGGATCTGTCGCTGACGTTCGGACGGCTCATCAAGATCACCAATCCGGTCGGCGCTGCACTCCGCGACGCTGCGTCGTCGGTGCTCAATCTGTTCCCTCAGGTCAAGAGCTACTTCGCGGACATGCGCTTCAAGCCGATGCCGCGCTACACGAGAGGCGTGCTGGCCGACCCGAACACTCGGGAATCGGGAAGTGCAGCAGCGAAACTCACGAGCAAGCTCATCCCGGTGCTGACCGCCAACGTCAAGAACTCTCCGGTTGGCGTTCAGTTCCCGCAGCCGCGTGTGAACTCGCGTGATGCGTCGGACCAATTGCTCGACGACGCGATCGGCAACTGGTGGTCGGTGATCGTGTGGGGCAACAGCCCCAAGGACGTGCTCCCACAGGATTCGCTCGACAAGTTGTCTCTACTCGGTGCCCGTCTTGTGGCGGTAGTTCCGGAGACCCAGCGCGAATGGGCTCAGAAGCATATGGATCCGGACGTCATGGTCCTCGGCGATCACACCGGCCGACTCAAGAAGTGGTTCGACGACCGTCCCACTCCCTTGGTCTTCCTTCGCCCCGACCGTTTTGTTGCCGGCGCCTGCCTGACGCAGCATGCCCCGGCAACGTTGGACGCGATCCTGGCCGCAATGAAGTTCACGCCGGCCGGCGTTGTTGCGGACGCAGTCGCAGTGCCGGTCGCGCTCTAACTATCAGCCACACACACCTACGAGAAAGCCGGATACATGACTACAACCGAGATTCCCGCATATGTCACCGATGATTTCTTCGGCCTCGAAGACAAGTGGATCGAGACCGCAGACGGCGAACTCACCCACTATCACGAACTGGGCGAAGGTACCCCGATCCTTTTTCTGCACGGTTCGGGCACCGGCGTCACCGCCGCGGCCAACTGGTGGCTCAACCTCCCGACGCTCAGTGAGCAAGGACGCTGCATCGCAATCGATTCCATCGGCTACGGGCAGAGCGTTGTTGCTCCGAACACGGAGTACGGCATCAAAGAATGGGTTCGCCATGCCGTGCGCGTTCTCGACGCCCTCGGCATCGAGAAGACGTGGATTGTCGGTAACTCCCTCGGCGGTTGGCTTGCCTTCCAGTTTGCCATCGATTTCCCGGAACGCCTTCTGGGAATCGTCTCGATGGGCACGGGCGGCGCAAAGTTGACGGGCGCCCTCGCCGGCCACTCCAACCCGAACCTGACCGAAGCGGGTATTCGCAAGACCCTCGAACTCTTTGTTGTCGACAAGTCGCTTGTGACTGACGAATTGGTGTCCTTGCGGTACCAATCCGCGCTCAACGATACGGCGTCGGATCGTCTGGCCGAGGTGGTCGCAGCCCGTGATCGTGACCGTACCGAACTGCCGCTCGATTTCGATGTGCTCTCCCGCTTGGATATTCCGGTTCTGCTGATCCATGGTGTCCAGGACGTAGTGATCCCGGTGTCACGTACGTGGGAGTTGCTCAACGTCATCCCGAACGCTGATGTGCACATCTTCAGCCAGTGTGGCCACTGGTCACAGGTCGAGCGGGCAGAGGAGTTCAATACCGTTATCACGCAGTATCTTTCCGCTCGGGGTGTGAGCTAGTCATGAAGCAGGCTTTGCTGTGCATGTCGCACAGCCCACTTTTGCACCACCTCGACCCGCCGGCCGATGTCAAAGCATCGGTGGAAGCGGCGTTCGACCAGGCGCGCGCGTTTGTCCACAATTTTGATCCCGATGTGATCGTGAACTTCGGACCCGATCACTACAACGGGTTCTTCTACGACCTGATGCCGCCGTTCTGCATCGGCTACAAGGCAAAGGGCAGTGGCGATTACGACTCGTTTGCCGGTGAACTGAACGTGCCGGAGGCTATGGCCGAGGACTTGGCGCAGTTCGTGATGGACCAGGGCCTCGACATTGCGATTTCTCGCCAGATGGAGGTCGATCACGGTGCGGTGCAACCGATGGAGATCATCTACGGCGACGTGGCGTCGAAACCGCTGATTCCGGTCTTCGTCAATTCGGTGGCTCGGCCGTTCGTGAAGGTCGCCCGCGTGCGTAAGTTCGGCGAGGCTGTCGGCGCGTACTTCAAGAATTCCGACAAGAAAGTGCTGTTCATCGGTTCCGGTGGGCTGTCGCATGATCCGCCGGTTCCGCAGATTGCCACCGCCAATGAGGCTCAGCGGAAAATGCTGACCGACGGCCGGAATCCGACGCCGCAAGCGCGGGCGGCCAGGCAACAGCGAGTCATCGACACTGCCGTCAAGTTCGCGGCGAACGAGGCCGACATCATGGATCTGAATCCGGAGTGGGACAGAGGATTTCTCGACGTGTGCGCTTCGGGGCGCATCGAGGATTTTGATCGCTACACCGCAGACGACATGGATGCGGTAGCCGGGCACTCCTCGCATGAGGTGCGCAATTGGGTGGCTGCCTACTCTGCCCTGCGGGCCTGCGGCGAATACGAGATCGCCTACGAGTTCTACCGGCCGATCAAGGAATACATCTCCGGCTTTGCCGTCACGACCGCGATTCTGCGGGATATCTGATTCTTGCTCTGCGGGCAAAGCCCCCTCCCACCTCATGAAAGTAGACCTCGATGGATGTTCGTGAAGCGATTCGGACGCAACCGATGCGCCGATATCAAATTTCGACAATCGCGATCTGTCTGATCCTCAGCATGATCGACGGTTTCGAGATCCTGGTCATGGCGTTCGTAGCGCCTCACCTCGGAAAGTCTTGGGACATCAGCTCCGTCGAGATCGGCTACCTGCTCAGCGCCGGCATCATCGGCACCGCTCTGGGCGCTATCTTCATATCCCCGTTGGCAGACAAGATCGGCAGGCGCAGGCTTGCGATCTGGTGCCTCGTCGGTATCACTGTCGGAATGGGGTTGTCCGCCTGCGCCGTCAACGTTCCCCAGCTCATCGCATTCCGTGCGTTTGCGGGCCTGGGAATCGGCGGGCTCGTCGCCAACCTGAATGTTCTTGTATCGGAGTTCAGTTCGGACAAGCGTCGTGGCACCGCACTGGGAATCTACGGTGTCGGCTACCCGCTCGGTGGAGCTGTGGGTGGCGCGATTTCCGGCGTCCTGATTTCCGTGTTCGACTGGCGGTCGGCGTTCATCTTCGGCACGATCATCACCGCGATCATGCTGGTTGTCGTGATCAAGACCCTGCCGGAATCCATCGAGTTCCTCATCGAGAAGCGACCGGCGGGGGCATTGGAGCGGTACAACGAGATCGCGGATCGGCTCGGTTACGAGCAGTCGCCGGAACTGCCCGTTCCTGTTCGAAAGACCGAACGTGTTGTGCGTGACGGACTTTTCAAGGGAATCATGCTGCGTCGTACGGTTTTCCTCTGGCTCGGGTACTCGTGCTTGATCGCGTCGTTCTACTTCGCCAATACCTGGACGCCGAAGTTGCTGTCCGATGCAACGGGCGATTCGAACATGGGCGTGACTGCCGGTGTGCTCGTCAACGTCGGTGGTGTCATCGGATCGATTATCTTCGCCGGCCTGTCGATCGTGTTGCGGCCGAGAGTTGTGACAGTTCTCCTGATGTTCGGTGGAGTATTTGCCTTCATCGGTTACGCCGCCGGATTCCACATCGTCGCGCTGGCTTTGACGCTCGCGGTACTGGTCGGCATTTTTGCCAACGGCGGCATCACCGGTTTCTACGCGATCAGCCCGCCCATCTACCCGGCGGCAGCCCGGGGCACCGGTGTGGGGTGGATGATCGGATGCGGTCGCACCGTCTCGATCATCGCTCCGATTCTGACCGGCTACCTCCTCGACGGTGGTTGGACTCCGAAGAGCGTCTACATGATGTTCGGTGGGGTGTTGGTGATCGCCGGAATCGCGACCTTGCTTCTCGACGCGACCTACCGCGGCCGCAGTGAAAATCCGGAGACGCCTGAGGCGAGCCGGGAAGAGGACCTGGCCGACCCAGTCCACGCTCGAGAGATGTGATGATCCGGCGTCAAGCCCCGAGAGAATAGAGTCAAGGGCGTGGCTTCAGAATCGAATGGGTCGTCCGGCAAACAACCGGGCTCGCAAACACTGGCGAGGGGATTGCAGGCTCTCGAATTGGTTGCCACCACTCCCGACGGGATGACAATTCAGGAAGTTGCCGATGCCCTGGGTGTTCACCGGACCATCGCGTCGCGGTTGCTCTCCACTGTGGCTGACTTCCGGCTCATCAAGCGCGGCGCGGACGGCAAGTACCGGGCCGGGGGTGGATTGGCGGCGCTCGCTCGGGATTTGTACGCCGGCCTTCGGGACGAGGCGACACCGTTGTTGCGTCGGCTCGCGAATTCCCTGGGCGCGAGTGTTGCGCTCTTCGTCGCGGAAGGCTCCGAAGCGGTGGCCGTCGCCGTCGTCGAGCCGAAGAATGCTCGGTACTGGGTGTCGTTCCGTGAGGGTGGTCGCCACCCCATCGACCGCGGCGCCGCAGGCTATGCGCTGTTGGCCGGGCAGCCGCCCGTCCCCGGGGAATCGAGTCGAGTCACCGATGCCCGCCGGGACGGCTACGTCGTCAGTTACGGCGAAGTCGAGCCGGGATACTGGGGCCTCGGGGTGCCATTGACACAGCCGGCCAATGAGCCGGCCGGTTGCCTCACGTTGATCACCGCGTCCGAGGATCTGGCCCGCGGTGCAGTACGCGAACTGATGGAGGCTGCTGAAAAGATCAGCGGCACAACACACTAGCTACACATACGGCAGGATTCCCACGAAGAACGATGCGCTCAGGGCAAGCCCGATGATGCCGGTGATCAGGCCGACGACGGCGTCTCCCGGCAGCGGGCTACTCGGATCCTGGCGAAGGCGCCGCAAGGTGAAGATTCCCATGACGACGGCGCCAGCACCCAGCAGGATGCCGACGCCGAAAGCCCAGAACACGAGTACCGACAGGGCGCCGAGCATCTCCGATCTTTCGCCCCAGCGCGCAGTGCGTTGCGCCGGCGTCGGTGGTGGCCACTGCAGAGAGGCGGACGACATGGCTGTCCCGAAGCGATGGGTGCGGTTGCGAAGAGACTGGTCACTGAGAAACATCGTGTACTCCACTGGACTGGGTTGGCGAGCAGTCGGTACTGCTGTCTACCCGGTCTCCGTGGATCTATGCGTTGATCGGAATTCGGGTGTTCGCCGACGCAAATCCCAACCAGGTGTGACGGTTGCCGGCCCAGCACCAGCCGACCTTGGGAGCGTTGCGATTGTCCTTACCGTCGCGCCCGGTTCCGTTGCTGATCCACAGGGCGGGGGTACGCGTATCCAGGGCTCCGTTGGGTTTGCGCAAGCGTGAGCCGATAGTCATGAAGCAGTGGCCGCGTTCGAGAACGTCCGGGCATTGGAGCAGCCAGTGGATACCCTCGGTGAGGGTCAACGGCGTGCGCCCGGCTTCGAGGATTGCGGGCAGCGCTTCGTCCGGACTCCAGTTGGACATTGTGTCGCCTCGGTCGAGGTCCTCGAGTAGGTACACGGGATTGTCCGGGGGCACCGCGTGCTCGGTGGGAGCGAACTGATCGACATCGGTCATGTCGGTGACAACAAAGCCGTGTTTGCCCTGGCGTTCGAGAAGGTGAGCCAATGATGAAGCGGGAGCGTACTTTTCGTGGATAGTGAGCAGAGAGTTCTCAGCGCGGGACGTTGCTGCTGTACGTAACGCAGCCGGGGCTATCCCGGCGATGTCACCGACGCCGAGAGCGATGAGTCGTTCAGCCTGCTGATCTAGGGGTGGGAGCACGATGCCCGATGGTAGCGAATCTTGCGTCGACTCGAGAAAATGCCGTGAGGCGAATAAATGAAGTCCTAGTGGGTATACATAAACGCGCTTATCCAAGAATTGAATTCGATACGGTAAATATCGAGCGCATTTATCGCAGCCGGACTGGTTCAGGTCTAACATTCCTGAAATGGCAAGTCCGAGTCGAAAGAACAGTATTGCATTAGTTCTTCTTGCCGCGGCGATGGTGGTCTCGTGCTCCACTGCGCAGGATTCACAGACGCCTCCCTCGGAATCTTCGCTCACTTCTGCACCTGGCTCAAACTCAGCCCAAACGATGCTCACCCCATTGATTGCCGCAACCCTTGCCGCTCCGATTCCGGTGACCGCCACCGACGGAGAGGTGCACCTCGCGTACGAGCTGTTCCTCACGAATACCCTCGCACAGCCGCTTACCTTGCGGAGTATCGAGCCGGTGTCGAACGGAGTTTCGTTACAGAGTCCGATTACCGACGGCCTTCTGCCGTGGATCAGGGTATTCGGCGCTACGGGGCCCACGGCCACTCTGGGCCCCGGCCAATCGGCCTTGGCCTGGATAGATGTGACGGTACCGTCCAGCTCCGAGGTTCCCGAGGTCGTCGAACATCGAGTTTCGGTGACGGTGGCCACCCCGAATCCGCCGCTTCTCCCGGCCGAGATGACGGAAACCGTGGCTCGGACCACGGTATCGACCCAGTCTGCGGTCGTGATCGATCCGCCGCTGAACGGTGAGAATTGGTTGAACGGAAACGGCTGTTGTGGTGTGAGCGCACACCGGGGTGCCGTCAGTCCTCTCAACGGACAACTTTTTGCTCCGGAGCGATTTGCCATCGACTACGTTCAGCTGACGTCCGACGGAAAGATGTTCAATGGAGATCGAACGTCGGTCAAGAGTTATCCCTACTACGGCAGCGATGTTTTTGCCGTAGCGGAGGGCAAGATTGTTTCGATGGTGAATGACCTTCCGGAACAGACTCCTGGCGCTAATCCCGTCGGGCTCACGCTCGATCAATTCGGCGGTAATCATGTTGTTCAGGATCTCGGAAACGGTCGATATGCCTTCTACGCTCACCTGCAGAGGGGAAGTATCCCGCTCGAAGTCGGTGACAATCTGACGGCGGGTCAATCGCTGGGCAAGTTGGGTAACTCCGGCAACACCGACGCCCCGCATCTGCATTTCCACATCATGGACGGACCGGATCCTCTGGCGTCGAACGGACTTCCGTTCGAGATACGTTCTTTCGATCTGACAAACCGAATCGTGAACCAGGGCAACCTCGATTCGGTCACGGATTCCGGGGCCGCGGCGCAATTCGCAACGGGCGTGGACACCGGTCAGCGCAGCAATCAGATGCCGCTCACGTTTGACGTCATGACGTACGACGTAGATCAACAGGGGAGCTGACATGGGAACGAGCAAGCAGCGATGGTTGGCCAGAGCGGCTGTGGTCGTGGCGTTCGCAGCAGTGGTGGTTCTGCTGGTCTTTGCGGGTTTGAAGACGTTGATGCTGTTGATCATGGGTGTCGGAGCTGTGGTGGTGAGTGTGGTTGCCGCGTACTGGTTCCTCACCAGTCGCGGATTTGTACGCTGGTTCGCTCTGGCAATCGGGGTGTTGACGCCAATAGTTGTGCTCGTCTTTCTGATCCGGGCGAATCTGCTTGCGGTGGTGTTGGTGACGATCGGCTTGTTGGCTCTGGCTGCGTTGTGCGCCCGCGCCGCCCTGCAGGACGACGAGTCGGGTTCTCCTGTCCCGGAACATCCTCCGAGTCCTGCGGAGCGGCCCTTCTTCGTGATGAACCCGAATTCGGGCGGCGGGAAGGTCGGCAAATTCGGTCTGATCGACAAGGCTCGAGAATTGGGCGCCGAGGTCTACGTTCTCGACGCCGCCCACCCGGTGGACGTGGCAGACGTGGCGCGCAGGGCCGTCGACAACGGGGCCGATTTACTCGGTGTCGCGGGCGGCGACGGAACACAGGCCTTGGTGGCGGCGGTCGCCGCCGAACACGGGCTGCCCTACCTGGTGATCAGCGCGGGTACGCGCAATCACTTTGCCGCCGATCTCGGTTTGGATCTGCAGGATCCGTCGCGATGCCTGGACGCTTTGAATGACGGCGTCGACATCTACGTGGATTTGGGGACTGTGGGGGATCGACCGTTTGTGAACAACGCGTCGTTCGGTGCGTATGCCGAAGTGGTGCAGAGCCCTTCGTATCGCGATGCCAAGACCAGCACGGTCGTGCGGATGCTCCCGGATGTGCTGGCGGATCAGCAGGGTGCAAAGTTCGTCGTTCGCGTTCAGGACCGAGTGATCGAGTCACCGCAAGCGGTGTTGGTCAGCAACGGCCCGTACGAGATGGATGATCTTGCCGGACTTGGGCAACGCCCGCGGTTGGACCTGGGAACACTCGGTGTTGTCGCGTTGTCTGTCAACAGTCCACGGCAGGCGCTCGGATTGCTTCGCCGCGCACATCGGCGGGGACTGACGCAGGCCACGGCATCAGAGGTGATCGTCGACGCGGACCGGCCGGAGATTCCCGTCGGCGTCGACGGTGAAGCATTGATCTTCCCGGTCCCGGTGCGGTGCGAGGTCAGGCCCGCCGCGCTTCGGGTTCGGGTTCCGCGGGGTCGCCCGGGGGTGACGCGTCCGCGGCGGAAAGTCGATCTGGTGAGACTGCGTCAACTGGCGGGATTCACAGCGCTCGACGCATGACCTGCACGGTTCACGGTCGACTGTGACAGGCTTTTCGGGTGACGGGATACAGCAGATCGCTCATCGGATTGGCGATAGCGCTTGCCGGGCTGGCGGGATACGTCGACGCGATCGGCTTCATCGTTCTCAGTGGACAGTTCGTATCGTTCATGAGCGGCAACATGACTCAGATGAGCGTCTCGCTCGCTGACGGCTTGTGGTCGGCCGCACGAGTGCCCGCGGCGGTGATAGTGCTCTTTCTGCTTGGTATCGCGCTCGGCACGGTAATCACCTATGTCACGGAACGCTATTCGGTTCGGACCCGTAAGGTCACCGTGCTATCGGTGGTCACAGCGTTGTTGGTGCTGGGGGCGATACTGAGTAGCTTCGACATCGTTCCCGGCGCGGTCACTGCCATGGCGTTGGCGATGGGCGCAGTCAATTCGGTGTTCCAGCGTGACGGCGAGGTGACCATCGGCGTCACCTACATGACTGGCGCTCTGGTGAAAATGGGCCAACGTTTGACGGGCGCATTCCTTGGTGGCCCGCGGTGGGCGTGGCTGCAGCACTTCGGAATGTGCGCGGGCCTGATCGGCGGTGCCGTCCTGGGAGCGCTTGCACATCGGTGGATCGGCATTCATTCCCTCTGGCCGGCGGCGGGAACTGCCGCCGCCCTGACGGCTGTGGCGTGGCGCGTGACGCCATTACGCGGAAACAGATCCTCGGTTTCCTGAGACGCCGACGCGCAGGCGGAGCGCGATCGCTGGACCGAGGTGAGTGACAACACATTGCACGTAACCCTTAGTTACATATACTTGTTTTCAGAAAAGTGTTTCCACTCGAGTCCGAACGAGGTGCGCATCATGGGTGTAGTAGTCATATCGCTGCTCGTCGCCGCCGTGCTGACGGCACTGGCCACCAGTGACGGTGCGGGTCTGGACTTCGAAAGTCGGCAGTTGAGCCGCCGGATGAGGGTCCGCTAGGCACTACTCGAGTGCTCGCCGCAGCACGTCCGCCGACGCCTTGTCGTAGGCAACCAGAATGACGTTGTCCACCGCGGTGTCTGCTGAGCGAATCGCCGTAACAGCTTGCCTCGCAGCGTCTTCCTTGGGCCAGCCGTAGACGCCCGACGAGATGAGTGGGAAGGCGACGGTGCGGGCACCCAGAGAGTCGGCCTCGGCCAGGCTTTGTGTGTACGCGGACCGAAGCTGCGCCGAGCGGTCCTGTGAACGCGAGTATCGCGGGCCGACTGTGTGGATCACGTTGCGCGCTTTCATCTTTCCTGCCGTGGTGGCTACGGCTGCGCCCACCGGCAAGCCGTCGGGCAGGCTGGAGGCGCGCAGAGCCTTGCATTCTTCGAGGATTTTCGGGCCACCGGCGCGGTGAATGGCGCCGTCGACGCCCCCGCCTCCGAGAAGGCCGGTGTTGGCGGCGTTGACAATTGCGTCGACGTCCAGCGTGGTGATGTCACCTTCGACGACGGAGATGGTGGGCATTGCCGCTCCTAGGGGTTGGTCGCGAGACGAATCAAGTCGGTGGAGGTGTACCCCGGCCACCCGTGCATGATGCGGCGCCACCGTTCCGGTACCGCCGACGCTCCCCAGCGGGCTCCGAGTAGGCCGCCGGCGATAGCTGCGGTCGTGTCGGTATCGCCGCCGGCCCGTACGGCGGCTTCGAGCGCACGCTGCAGATGTTCGGTGTTGCTGCTGTCGGTGGAAGTGATGGCCCACCATGCCGTCTGGAGCGCGTGAACGACCCAGCCGTTCTTGGAGAAGTCTTGCGGGCTGCCTCTTTCGGCCTGGTCGAGCAGCGGTCGCCAATAATCGACCACCTCCTGATCGGCGACGGTCAGGTAGTCGCGGACGCCGTCGAAGTCTCCGTGGATCACCGCGTGGCGGATGGCATAGGTCCACATCTGACAAGCCTGACCGGCCTGTGGATCGTCATGCGTGAGTGCGCCGATCTTCGCTGCGGCATCGACAGCACCTTTAGGGTCGTCAAGATAAGCGAGCGCAACGGGTGCAGTGCGCATGAGTGAACCGTTGCCGCCCTTGAGTCCACTGATTGCCCTCGCACGAGCCGTCATGGCCGCTGCGTCGGGAGAGCGGGCGGACAGCACGGCTCGGGTCTGATTGCCGATATCTTCGGGTTTGGAGTCGTACCACCGAATGAACTGCGCTGCAATGGCGTCCAGGCCCTCGGTGCTGGCAAGATCGATTCCGGTGGCGGCGACTTCGGCGATAGCCACGGCCATCGAGGTGTCGTCCGTCCACTCTCCCGGCGCCCACTTGAACGGACCGCCGCCGATCATGTCGATGACAACCTCGGCCTTCGGATAGGTGAATTCGTATCCGGCGCCCAGTGCGTCGCCGGCCGCCGTGCCGAGCAGTACCCCTGCCGCGCGATCGGACTGTAGTGCGTTCAGCTTCACGTCAACCCCTTTGCTCAACTCTGCGCTAAACATAGATCATGGCTGAGCTAATATGCAAGAGTGAATGAATGGACAGACTCGAGTGGCAAAGCGTTAACCGACTATCCGCGGCCGTCGGTCGCCGTCGACGTCGCCGTCCTGACCTATTCGGATGCTGCCCTCAAAATGCTTGTGGTCAAGCATCAGCTGGGCAAGTTCGCCCTGCCTGGAACCTTTCTCCATGAACGCGAATTGCTCACTGCCGCAGCAGATCGGGCCTTGCGGTCCAAAGCGGGCATGGTAAACGCGGAGTTCCATCAACTGGCAATTCTCGATAACCCGAATCGTGACGACAGGGGATGGGTCTTGTCGGTTGCGCACGCTGCCGCGCTGCCGGAAAGTGACGTGCCGGTTGACGCGACCCTCCTCGATGCCTACGGAGCCCTCGACCTGGCTTTCGACCACGCCGAGATAGTCGGATTGGCAGTTGCAGACCTCCGGAGCCGGTATGCCGAAGCCGTCGACCCGGCCGGTCTCCTCGGCGACACTTTCACCGTCCCCCAACTGCGGCAACTCTACGAGGTGGTGTTCGATCGTGAATTGCAGAAGGACAGCTTCCGGCGTCATGTTGTCGACGCGCTGATCAGTACCGGGGAATACGTGAGGGCTGCTACGGGCCGACCGGCCGAGATGTATCGGCGCAGCCCCGGTGCGACTCTTCCGCCGCAAGCCTTGGTTTTCCTCACCGGGTAGATTCGCGCATTCGACCGTGACAACCACCCCGGAATGGGTACTGTCCGAATTATGGATGACCGCAACATCGAGGCGAAGATCCGGACGGTTGTGTGGGGGACGGGAAACGTCGGCCGCGCCTCGATTCGGGCCGTCGCCGCCAATCCGGCGCTCGAACTCTGCGCAGTCGTAGTCGCAAATCCCGACAAGGTCGGCCGAGATGCGGGAGACCTAGCTCAACTCGGTTACCGGTTGGGTGTAGTTGCCACCGATGATGCCGACGCCGTTCTGGCCACTGTTCCCGATGCCGTTGTCTACGCAGCTTCGGGTGAGATCCGACCGGACGACGCAATTGCGGACATCAAGCGAGCCCTACAAGGTGGCGCTGTAGTGGTGACGCCCTCGGTCTACGCCCTGTACGACCAGCGTTCGGCCCCGCCAGAAGTGCGGGACCCTGTCCTGGCGGCAGCCAAAGCCGGTGGCGGCGCGCTGTTCGTCTCCGGCGTCGATCCTGGGTGGGGCAACGACATTCTGCCGGTGATGATCACAGGGCTGGCCGGAACCATCGACCAGATTCGGTGTCAGGAGATTTTCGACTACACGACGTACGACCAACCGGATTCGGTGCGCTACTTCGTCGGTATGGGTCAGCCGATGGAGTACGAACCGCCCATGGTCGCGCCGGGCGTCCCAACGATGGTGTGGGGAGGACAGATTCGGCTCATCGCGCGCGCGTTGGGGGTCGAACTCGACGGCATCAGCGAGACCTTGCTGCGCCGAGCTCTCGACGAGACGGTGACCACCGAGCACATGGGTGAATTTGCCGCAGGAACCCAGGGCGGTTTGCGATTCGAAGTTCAGGGGATCGTCGACGGCAAACCGTTGATCGTCATCGAACACGTCACCCGGATTCACCCGTCGTGCGCACCTGACTGGCCGTCTCCGCCCGGCGGTGGGGACGGGGTGCACAAGGTCGTCATCGAAGGCCGCCCGCGAATTGAGATCAACGTCGAGGCCACCGACGAGGGTGGAAACCGTGCAGCCGGTGGAAATGCCACTGCTGTAGGGCGTCTCGTCAATGCGATTCCGTGGTTGCGGGCCGCCGAACCTGGCTTGTACGACGCGCTCGACGTCCCACTCACCCCCGGCGTCGGCAAACTCGGCGCCGATACCTGGAGGACCGAATATGAACATCGACATCCCTGAGGGCAAGAATCCGATCGGCTACGTGTGGGGGGAGATGGTTCCGGGCATCGGCCCGGCCGCAGCCGCATTCTCCCAAAAGGTGTATTCCGACACCACTCTCGGCCTCCGAGAGTTCGAGGCCGCTCGGCTGCGTATCGCTCAGATCAACGGTTGCATCTTCTGCCAGGACTGGCGAACCGAACGTGACGGTGCAACTGTCGAATCCGATTTTGCGCAGGCCGTCACCGACTGGCGAACCACCGATGCTTTCGACGACAGGACACGGTTGGCCGCCGAGTACGCCGAGCGGTACGCACTCGATCATCACGGACTGGACGACGAGTTCTGGGAACGCATGACTGCCCACTACTCTCAGGCCGAAATCGTGGAATTGAGCATGTGCCTCGGATCGTGGTTGGCCTTCGGCCGACTCAACCACGTCCTCGGCCTCGACACGCAGTGCGTGCTGCCCGGCAACTGATTCAGCTACCGAGTTTTGTCAGATCCGGGTAGTTCGACACTTCCCAACCGCCGTCGACCACCAGTGATGTTCCGGTGATGTAGGTGGCGTCGTCGCTGGCGAGATACAGGCAGGGAGCGGCAATTTCTTCGGGAGTTGCCGCTCGGGCCATGGGGATTCGATCGAGGAACATGTCGCGGGCGGGTTCGTAACCCATCACCGGCGCGACCAGCGGGGTGTCGACCAGACCGGGGAGAACCGCGTTGACACGGATTCCCGACGCCGCGAGTTCGATCGCGGCATTCTTGCTGAACATCTCGACACCGGCTTTGCCGGTGGCGTATGCACTTCCGTACGGGCTCGGAATATGGGCGTTGAGCGAGGAGACATTGACGATCGCTCCACCCCTTCCATGCTCACGGATATGGCGCGCTTCATGTTTGGTGCAGAGGAACACACCCTTCTGCACCAAATCGATGGTGAAGTCCCAATCCGCCTCGTCGAGGTCGACGATCTGCCCCACCCTCGACGCCCCGGCAACGTTGAACGCGATGTCGATCCCACCGAATTCCGCTGCCGCAGCGGCAATGGCCTCGGCGACGTCGGACTCCTTGGTCACATCGGCGGGTGCGGCGAGGAAGGAACCGTCGTGTTGTGCTGCGATCTCCTTCAGCGCACTCTCGGAGATATCGAGTCCCGCGACTCGCGCGCCTTCGCTGATGAGCCTTAGTGCGATGGCCGCGCCGATACCCGAGGCTGCGCCGGTGACTACCGCGGCTTTACCGGCAAATCTGGACGTGTTAATGGGCACCTGCTTTCAAGAATTTTCCGGTCCGGCGGTTGCCGAGAACCGGTGCTGCTTCGCCGTCGCCGAACACGTACTCGCCGCCGACAAATACGGCGGTCACGGTCTCGTCGTTGCGATTGACCATGCGAGAGAGGTTGTCGTACTCCACAACCGGGCTCTCGGCGTAAGCTTCGAGTGAATCGTCGAGGTGGGCGGGATCGATCACGACAAGGTCGGCGCGGTCACCCAATCGAAGGTGGCCCGCATCGACGTCGTACCACTCGGCAAGTTCGCCGGTGAGACGATGCACCGCTGCCTCGACCGTCATGAAGGGCCGGCCGATCTTCTGGGCGTCGTACACTCGGCGCAGGAGTCGTAAGCCGAAGTTGTAGAACGCCATGTTGCGTAAATGCGCACCGGCGTCCGAGAATCCGAGTTGCACGCCGTTGTCCTGAGCGAACTTGTCCAGGATCTTGGGACGGTGGTTGGAAATGGTTGTGCGCCAACGGACCTTGGTTCCGTGCTCGAGCACCAGATCCAGGAACGCGTCGACCGGGTGGATGCTGCCACGCTCGACACCGACCTGACCGAAGGTCTTACCCACCAGAGAATCATCCGGGCAAGAGACGATTTCGGCATCGAAGAAGTCGCGGTGCCACACCTTGACGCCGAACTTCTGGTCGTAGTCCTTGCGGAATTGTCGACGGTACTCCTCGCTTTGCATGAGAACGTTGCGTTCCATCTCGTCGGTCAGATGTAGTGCCGCAGCGCCGGATCCGAACTCCTCGAAGACAACCAGATCGATTCCGTCGGCGTATACCTCGAAGGGAACTGGCAGGTGCTGCCAGCGCAGGTCGCCGCCGAGTCGATTGACCAGATGCGCCAGTGGGCCGAGGATCACCACGGCCAACTTGTTGGACTTGATGTCGGCCGCCGAAAGCATGCTCGTCTTGAGTCGCTTCCGCCAGAGACCCGCACTGGAGAACGCCATCGCTCCGGTGCTCACCGGATTGGAGAGGTCAGGGCCGGCCTGAAATACTCGTCCTCGGCGGCGCAGGATCGCATTGAGTCGGCGTCGTTCCTTCGCGGTTGCATACGTCGACGGCAGCGTGCGTGAGCGGCAGGTCTCGCCGTCGAGTTTGTCGAACAGCAGTTGCTGACTGGACATCCCGACGAAACCAGCGTCGAGTGCCTCGGTCAAATGTGCTTCCATCGACGCGAGTTCGGCATCACTGGGATGCACGTCTTTCCGCGTTGCACGGTCCAACCCCATTTCGGCGGCTCGCATGTCGGAGTGCCCGATGAAGGCTGCCACATTGGGACCCAACGGAAGTGACTCGAGCGCTGCGATGTACTCGCGCGCGGAGTTCCAGGTCTTGGTCCGCGTGAGTGATTCGACGACGTGCTTGCGTGGGATTGCTTCGACGCGGCCGAAGAGATCGCCTGCTTCGGACGGGCTGGCGTGAATGGTGGACAGGGAACACGATCCGACAAAGATCGACGTGACCCCGTGCCGCAGGGATTCGCTCAGCGCCGGCCCTTCGAGGATCTCGACGTCGTAGTGCGTGTGAATGTCCACGATTCCCGGAATCACCCACTTTCGCCGGGCGTCGATGACTCGGGGGCAATCGGTTTCGTCGAGGGGGTCGAGCGAGATTGCGGTGACTCGCCCGTCCCGGATCCCCAGGTTACGTACTGCCGGTTTGGCTCCGGTGCCGTCGAACCACAGTCCGTTGTTGATCACGGCGTCGTAGGTCATGCGATAACCACCTTTGTGCGTATGGTTTTTCCGGTTGCGTTGCGGGGCAGAGGAGTTGTACCGAGTTGCCACTTCACCGGCACCTTGAAGTAGGCGAGTCGTTCAGAGACATAGCTGCGCAGTTCCTCTTCCGTCGCGGCGCCCTCGCTGCGCAGAACGACGACGGCAGCAACTTCTTGGCCGAGGTCTGCCGAATCAAAGCCGATCACAGCGCATTCGAGCACAGCGGGATGCTCGTCGAGGAGTTGTTCGATCTCGAGGGGATAGATATTTTCGCCGCCGCGCAGGATCAGGTCGGATCTGCGCCCGGTGAGTCGAAGTCGACCGTCTTCCAGGATTCCGTAGTCGCCTGTCCGGAGCCATCGGTCGGGGCCGATTGCGGCTGCGGTGGCTGCTTCGTCGTTCCAATATCCCAACATCACATAGGGACTGCGCGCACAGATCTCGCCTTCCTCGCCGTCCGGAACCGCAACACCGAAGGGGTCGCGGACCTCCACGCTCACACCGATGATCGGCCGGCCGAGAGTTCCGGGAAATGCTGCAAGTTCCGGAGGCGTCGCAACCGAAATTCCGGTGGAGGATTCGGTGAGTCCGTAGCTGTCCACCAGAGCGTGCTGTGCAAAAGGTAGCTGCGCGCGTAGGCGTTCCTGCAAAGCCGGAGACGACGGCGCTGAAGCCAACGCAAACGCGCTCAGTGACGTCAGGTCGTACTTCTCGAGATTGCCGTGCTCGAGCAGACGGCTTGCCATGGTGGGGACGACAGCCCAGTTGGTGACCTTCTCGCGCTCGACGAGGGAGAGGACCTCGTCGACATCGAAGGCGCCCTGATGAATGACCACGGCGCCGCCCGTGGCCAGTCGGGGGACCGCCAGGTTGTGCAGGCTTGCGATGTGGAAGAGCGGCGCGGTCAGCAGATAACGCAAGTCGCTCGGTCGTCCATCGGTGGGTTGCCCGGTGAAGGCCGCAGCGAGGCGATCGCTGTAACGGTGGTAGTCGATGACTGCCAACACATTTCGGTGGGTGTGTACGGCTCCCTTGGGTCGTCCGCTGGTTCCGCTCGTGTACAGGATGACGGCCGGATCGTCCTCGTCGACCGTGGTACGGGGAAGCGGTGATCCGGAGAACTTCTCGATGAGGGCCGGCAGATCCTCTTCCATGGTGAGCACCGGAATGTCGGTGTCCAACCCGGAAAGAATGTGTGCGCGCTTGGCATCGGCGATCACCACGGTAGGTGTGGTGTGTGTGATGCCGTACTCCACCTCACGTGCCACCCACCAGGAGTTGAAACCGACGGCGATGGCTCCGAGCGCCTGGGCTGCCCAGAATGTGATCACCCATTCCGGTGTGTTGGCGGCAAGAATGCCCACACGATCGCCCTTGCCGACGCCGTACTGTTCGCGCAGCGCAGTGGCGAGCGCGGCAACGGCCGCACCATGTTCGAGGTAGCTGAAGCGTCGATCCTTGGTCACCAGGTAGTCCCGGGAACCGTAGTCGACAGACGCTGCGAGTACGTCTCCCAGCGACTTGTCGCGGTTCTTCATGACGGGCATCGAACTACCGAGAACGTCTTCGACACCCATTTCGAACGGCCCACCGGGGCCGGTCAGGCCGGCCATGACGGACGCGATGTATGCCTGTGTATCAGCGGGAGTGGTCACGTGAAGCACCTTTCGAGAATTAGGGTACGAGCACTGCGCGTCCGGTGACCTTGCCGTGCTCGAGACGGTCGAGTGCGTCGCGGGCATCAGCGAGGTCGAAGCGGGCCACTTCTACCGTTACCAGACCGGCCTGCGCCAGGGCGATGGAATCGACGAGGTCGTTTCTGGTGCCGCCATACGATTTCCGGACCGATGCACCCCAGGGCCAGCCAGGTCCGCCGGCAGCTTCGGCGGTGATGCCGGGCGTTCCACCACCGAGACCGACCATGCGATAGGCGCCGTTGGGGGCAACGGATTCGACAGACATCTGTGCCGTGGC
The DNA here is from genome assembly GCF_050586165.1 of Rhodococcus sp. 24CO. Classification (NCBI taxonomy): domain Bacteria; kingdom Bacillati; phylum Actinomycetota; class Actinomycetes; order Mycobacteriales; family Nocardiaceae; genus Rhodococcus; species Rhodococcus sp. 24CO. The sequence goes on from NZ_JAZFNF010000002.1 coordinate 178,770, forward strand.
ATCAACACCGACGAAGTCGAAGACAACTTCTGCTCCGCGGGCCGACGTGAGGTCCAGGATCTGGCGTGCGGTGTCCGGCCCTGATTCGAGAGTGATGTCGGCGCCGCACCGTTTGGCGAGATCAAGTTGATCCTGGCCGACATCGACGGCGATGACGCGCACGGCACTGATTGCCCGAAGTATCTGTACTGCAACGTGTCCGAGTCCACCAACTCCGATCACCACGGCGGTGGCGCCGGGCTGAAGATGCTCGCGTGCACCGCGAATGGCGTGGTAGCTCGTCAGTGCCGCATCGGCGAGTGGTGCGGCCTGCAGGAAGTCGAGATCTCCGATGGGGACAAAGGAGCGAGCCGGGATCTTGACGTACTCGGCCATGCCGCCTTCGGGGCCGAGCCCGGGACAGGGAGGCATTGCGGTTCGTCCGGCGGCGAGGCACATGTTTTCGTTGCCGCTCATACATTCTCGACACTGTCCGCACGACCAGCAGAGATAGACGACACCGCGTTCCCCGACGGAGCGACCGTCTACGGCAGCCCCGACGGCTTCGATGGTGCCGGCAATTTCGTGGCCGATGGTCAGTGGTTCTTCGCGCATCTTGTACGGAAAGTGCAGGAGGTGCAGGTCGGAGTGGCAGATTCCCGCTGCGCCAACGCGGATGAGCAGTTCCGACGGACCGATCTCGGGGATCGGTACGTCGTTGATCTCGAGGAGACCAGGCCCCATGAGCTGAGCTGCCTTCATGAGCTGACCTCGCTGGTTTCGGAGTTGTATGCGGCGCTCAGGTAGGCGTTGCTGCGGTCGGACCCGATCAGGCCCGGCGCCATCTTGTTCATGACGTAGGCGAACGTCATCCGCCGGTCCAGATCGTTGACCAGCATCGACCCGCCGATGCCCGCCCACCAGCACGCGCGTCCACCTGGAACGAGTGGCACGGTATCCGGGTGTGGCAGTCCGTAGCCGATACCGAACTTGAGGGGAGTCATGATCCCGAGGTCGATACCGTCGGCTTGGACTTCGAAAATCAGGTCGATAGTGCTCTGCGAGAGCAACTTCTGGCCGTCGAGCTCGCCGCCACACGAGATCAATGATTGGATCCGGGCGACCGAACGAGCGTTTCCGTGGCCGTTCGCTGCGCCGATCTCAGCTTCCCGCCAGAGCGCGGTGTTGACCTCGGGGTAGTCGAGCAGAGGGCAGGTCAGGGTCTTGATGAAAATGCTGTCCTGGTCGAGCGTGGACAGGTCGAATTCCAGCGCGGGCGGCGGAACAAGTGTGGCGATTCGGCCGAAATGCTCTGCGGACGTGCCGATGTGGAAGTCGGCGCCCAGCGGGCCGGCTAGCTCCTCGGCAAAGAACCTGCCGAGGGTCCGCCCGTCGATGCGTCGGATCACCTCGCTGATCAGGTGACCGTAGTTGATCGCGTGATAGCCCGACGCCGTACCCGGCGTCCACCACGGCGACTGGGTGGCGAGGCGGGCGGTGGACGTCTCGAGGTCGTAGATGTCCTTCAGGTCGATCGGACGCTCCCAACCCGAGACCCCCGACGTGTGTGACAGCAGGTGACGAACTTCGATGTCTTCCTTGCCGTTTGCCGCAAACTCGGGCCAGTAGTGGGCGACCTTCTGGTAGACGTCGAGCTGTCCACGTTCGACGAGAAGCAAAGCGGACAGTGCTGCCATGGTCTTGGTGATGGAGAAGGTGTTCACGATGGTGTCGGAACCCCAAGGAGTGGTGCGGGATTCGTCGGCGTATCCGCCCCAGATGTCTACTACGGATTCCCCGTCGACGGTGATGGCGATGGCGCCGCCCAGTTCCTCGCCGGATGCCAGTTGCGCGTCGAAGGCGTTGTAGACGGCCTCGAACTCGCTGTTGCAGTGACCTTTTACGAGGCTCATGCGCGGTCCGCCTTCTCGGGTTCGTGTGCTGCGGCACGCGGAGCGACGGGTAACTTGTTCCCTGAAGCCTCGGCGCGCTTGGTGCCCTTGGCGATTTCCTTGTTCATGTTGCGGACGTAGGGATCGAACTCGAGTTGAATGGTATGGCGCGGAGACTTGTAATAGGGGGCGAGGAAGTACGCCTCGTCGGCCTTGGTGATCTCCTGCATTTCGCTGGCGGACGGCAGTTGGTATCGACCGGTCAGGTAGGCCGCGACGAGTTTGCTCTGCTGCTCGGCGAAGTTGACGAGCGTCGGCATGGGCTGAGCCAGCCCCATGAAGAAGAGGTTGTCGATTCCGGGCTTCATCATTCGCTTGAAGAGCGGGAATCGGTTGTCTTTGTCCGGCAGTAGATTCGGATCGCTGAAGAAGGGGAAGCTGATGTTGTAGCCGGTTGCGCAGATGACTACGTCGATGTCTTCGGCAGTGCCGTCCGCGAAATGAACCTGCTTTCCGTCGAGTTTGGTGATCGCCGGCTTGAAGGTAATGTCGCCGGACCCGGCGCGTCCCAGGAACTCGCCACTGGCCGACGGATGAGCCTCGAAGGGGCGGTGGTCTGGCTTGGGTAGTCCGTAGCCCTCCATGGTTCCCAGGTTCTTACCGAGGAATCGACGACTCAGGAACAGACGCAGACCTCGAGGCATCCAGGGCGGGGTGATCAGTTTGTCGCCGGGCACTCCACCCAGGTATTTCGGCAACACCCACACGCCGCGGCGTGCCGAGACGATGAGCTTGTCGGCGAGGTACCGCTGCCCCAGTTCGGACGCAATGTCCAAGCCGGAGTTGCCCATTCCGACCACGACAACCTTCTTGCCGCGCATGTCGACGGGATCGAACGGGTCGTTGTAGCTGTGGCTGTGCATCAGCACGCCGTCGAACTCACCCGGGTAGTCCGGAATGTTGGGGTCCCAGTGGTGGCCGTTGCAGACCATCAGTACGTCATAGGTGCGAACTTCACCGTCTGAGCGCGTTATGGTCCAGAGTCCATCTGCATCACGTTCTGCTGCAACAACACTGGTATTGAAGATGATGGACTCGCGCAAGCCGAAATGCTCGACGTAATCCTTGAAGTACTGGAAAAGTTCGGAGTGGTGCGGGAAATCGGGTAGATCTGCGGAGACGGGAAAGTCCTCGAAGGCCAATCGCCACTTGGACGTGTCGATGTGCAGGCTCTGGTAGCAGGCCGACATCCCGTTGGGGTTCTTGTAGTACCAGTTTCCGCCGACCTCATCGGATGCTTCGTAGCAGTCGAAGGGTATTCCGAATTCCTTCATTCGCTTGGCCGTCGTGATTCCGGTCGGCCCGGCGCCGATGATGCAGACGCTCGGCAAGGGGGAGGGGCTCATTCGCCATCGCTTTCTGTTCTGTCTCGGGCGTACGAGAAGAAGAATCGAAGCCCGAAAAGTGACTTGAGTCATAGTGCATCATTGACTGACGTAGTGTCAATGAATGACGCCATGTTGCTCGATGACAGTTAGTCGGCGATTTGCCAGGGCGAGCAAAGTGAACGAAAGTAGTCGATGTGAGCACGGCAACGGATGGTCGGAAAGGCAAGCGGGGCACCCTGCGGGACGAGCAGAAGCGCGCAACGCGGGCCAAACTCGTGGACGCGGCACGCACCTTGTTCGAGGAACGCGGGTACGCGGCAGTCACGGTTGACGACATAGCTTCTGCCGTCGGATGCAGCAGAGCCACGTTTTACGTGCATTTCCCCAGCAAAGTGGCGATGCTGAAAACCATTGGCGAAGCCGGTATGGCCGCCAGTGCGTTCACTTTCTACATCGATCTCGACCGTGTGCTCGACACACACTCACGAGCGGAATTCACTGCGTGGCTCGAGCGTGCGTTCGACTGGTTCGACGAGAACAAGCGGCTGCTGCCGGCGTGGGACGAGGCCGTAGCACTGGAGCCGGAATTCCGGATCACTGCGCGTGACGGGATGACACAGCTGCCGAATGCGATGCCGAAGTATCTCGAGAGGTGGCCGATCGATCAGCGCGACGAGGCTCGGCTGCGCGTCGAACTGCTGGTCAGCCAACTCGAGCGTTTCTTCACCCGCTGGGCAGTGCAGGGAACCATCGACGTGACCAGGGTTCAGGCGGCGGAGGTCCTGACCGACATCTGGTTCCCGGCGATGTCACCTGTTTTGTAATACACCCAAGGGCACGTGCCGCCGGCTTGTTTGCAGATCAGAGAGTTGCTTTGTAAGCCAGTGAGTAGGCGATCTTGCCCGGCTTGTCATCTGTGTACGGCTTCGACAGCTTCGCAAACTCGCCCTTCGACTCCGCCTTACCGTCGTTCCAGGCGGTCAGTACGCCAAGATCGGTGGCAGTGAAACCGCTGTCGACGACGGCATTACCGGGCAATGCGGTCTGAGCCTGTGACACGGACTTGACGGTGCTGAGGTAGCTGGTGAGATCGTTGTTGTTCCAGCCGCTCAGATCGACGGGCGAGGCGTCGCGGACCCAGGCACCCCAGTAGAACTCCTGGAACGGGATCGAGCCGGGTGTGAAGCCGATATCGCGGGCGAAGTACAGGAGGCTGCGGTACTTGTCATCGGCGAAGTTGGCAAGGCCGACGCCCTTGGGTAAGGACTGGACCGAAACGTGGTTGCCGTCGACGTCGCGCGTCCACACCCACTTGTTCTTCTCCATTTCGGCCCAGAATGCGGACTCGCTCAGATTGCTGAGGTTGCCGAGCACCCGCAGCCGAACGTGCATGTCAGCGCCGCCGTCGGGCGTCTCGTAGAACGACGTGAGGGTGTGGTGTCCGTCGGTGAGGTAGAGCTCGCCGCGTGGCCCGACTACAACTGTCTTCATCGGCGCGATACTTTCGGCGGTTTCCGAGCCGACCGGAAGAGCGCAAGTGAAGGATGCCGGATCTTTCAGTGACGATGTCTCCGAGGCTGTTTCGGCCTCGACCTGACCGTTGGCTTCGCACCAGTCGTCGAACTTCTTGTTGATCTCGTCTTTTCCGAGTGTGTATCGACCGAGCTTGTAGTACACCTCGTCGTAGCCGAGGGAAGGCTGCGTCGCATGAACGTCGCCGATACGCACGTCCAGGAGGTCACCTTCTTTGGCGCACAGGTACTCCGAACCGCCGGCGGAGCCGGAGAACGAACCGGTCGAGATGCCGCCACACGCGAGTGGAGCGGCGACAGCGGGTGTGCTGACCAGTGTTCCGGCGCCGAGAAGCGCCAGCGTAGTGAGAGCCGAGATAGCGGAACGACGCATGTGGGGAGGTCTCCTGGGAATGTGGGCGCGCGTGAAGAAGCTTGCGTCACAATCGCTCAGGGGTGTTTCAGGCATACTGCCAACAGACGACCGTGCGGTGGCTACCACGTGAATATTCACATCGCAGCCACCGCGCGGTGAGCCGGTAAGTTGATCAGCCCTTGTAGTTGTAGAAGCCTTCGCCGACAGCGACGCCGAGCTTGCCTTCGTCGATGTAGTTCTTCTTGATGTAGTCGGCGAATTCGCGCTGCTTCTCGCCGCCCTGGGAGGAGATGTTGTAGACGGTGGTCAACCCGACGACGTCCATGATCTGGAAAGGACCGAACGGTGCTCCGGTGCCGATACGCCACGTCTTGTCGACCATGTCGGGATCGGCGATGCCGTCGATCAGCAGGTCGGAGGCCGCGTTGAGGAGCGGGACCAGGAGCGAGTTGAGTACGTAGCCCGCCTTTTCCTTCTTGAGTTCGATCGGCACCATGCCGATGTTCTTCGCGAACTCGACAACCTCGCGGTACACGGCGGGATCGGTGGACTCGGTACCCATGACCTCGGCAGTGTTGTTGACCCACACGTGATTTGCGAAGTGCAGTGCCAGGAACTTCTCGGGGCGACCGGTGAACTCCTTCAGATCGCTCGGCAGGAGCGTCGAGGAGTTGGTTGCAAACACGGTGTGCTCAGGAGCTACTGCGGCAAGCTTCTCGTAGGTGTCGCGCTTGATGGCGATGTCCTCGGGGATTGCCTCGATGACAAGATCGGCCTTGGCGACGGCTTCGGCGAGATCGTGCGAGTACGTAATACGTTGCAGCGCTTCGTCGGCCTTGCCTTCCTTGGCGCCCGCGACGTTCTCGGCCTTGTAGGCTGCTACCAACGAGTCGAACCGGGTCTTGGCCTTCTCGATGACCTCCGCGTTGATGTCGTACGCGACGACGTCGAATCCGTGATAGGCGGTCTGATAGGCGATCTGCGAGCCGAGAACTCCGGTACCCAGAACGGTGATCTGCTTCAGTTCAGTCATTTTCGATCCTCAATCCTATTCGGTGGGTAGTCCGGCAAGCGTCAATCGAACCTGTGCGGCAACGATGTTCGTGAGTTCGTCAGCCGTGATCCGGTCCAATGCCGCGCGGGCTATTTCAAAGTGCAGCACGTTCGAAATCGTTCGGGCTGCGGTGGTGGTTTGGGTGGTGTGACGGGGATGGGCCTCGGCCAAGATCTCTGCAATTCGCGCTTGTAGGCGCTGCGACAGTTCCAGGCCCTCAGCCCGGAAACATTCGGTGGGCTCGCCGAACAACACTTCTCGTTGGTAGACGCCGGTGTTCTCGTCGTTTTGGCGGCTTGCGATCAACAGCGGTGAAACCAGCTCGAGTACACGGGTTTCCGTGTCTGTCGACGTGGCCTCACGTTCTTCTCCCAATTCGATCTGCTTGCGGTACTCCGCGTTGTACACCATGAGCAGTAGCTCGGCTTTGCTTGCGGCGTAACGAAAGAGAGTGCCACCGGCTACATCAGCGCGGTCGGCAATTTCTTGAGTTGTGACTGCGCTGTAGCCCTTTTCCGCGAACAGTTCGGCCGCGGCGTCGAAGATGCGTGTCTGCTTCTCGAGTTTGTTGCGTTCACGACGACCCAGCTCTTGGTCCGACTTCGTCATCCCGCTCACCTCGTCTCATTTCGGATCACGCTCATAAATGAGTGTACTCCGAAATATTGCGAGTGGCTGTCTTGCTCGTCACATCACTGCAGGCCGGCTACCCAGCGGGCAAATATGTCGCTGAAAACATCGTCCTCACACGCGTGCGCCGTGTCCGGGAAGGCGCAGTCCGGGAATCCCGAGACAATGTCGGTCAAGTCCACCCGGCAACATTGCGCCAGGAGTCCACGCAGAAGATCGGCCACCGACCAGTTCTCGACCGAGGAGGCAGCGACACCTTCGTCTTCGTAGATGTTCACGAGATCTCCGTGATGCCAGGACATCTCCTCTGCGACTAGAGCATCGGGGTTGAATTCCATCGCGCGATCGATTGCTTCGCGAAGCATCCAATGCGGATCTTCCTGTCCACGAAGGAGAATCGCAATGTCGGCCGGTGCTTTTTGCATGATGAACATCCAGGGTTTGCCGTCGGGAAAGACTCCGCCGAATCCGGCGACGTGAAACGGCAGATGGCTACTCAGGAAGTCGGTTTCGACGTTGACGTGTTGATCGTCGCCCAGGTGGATGAAGTGGCCAGATGCGATCTCTTCACCTTTGGCTTCGTCGGCCCACGTGTTGTTCCACAGATCCGTCATGCGGCTGCCGTCGGGGAAATCGAGAACCTCGAACAGGAATCCCATGGCTACGCCTGCCCGTCGAAATGCGAGCTTGTCAGACCGCTGAGTCGGCCCACCGATTGAGCTGAGGTCGCGAGGACGACTCTGCTTGTCTCGAAGCCCATTTCATCGCGTTCGGAGTCCGATCCGGTCGCGTCTCCGGCAAGCGAGAGTTCGAGTTCGACGCACTGATCGGTGCTGGAGCGGACGGAGATCGTCAATCCGAGGGTCTCGTCACTGAACGTGGGCAGCGATAGTTCCGGGTGGAAGTCGGCCGCGGCGTGGAAGAAGAATGTCGACAGTCGTTCCACGAATCCGTCGTCGGCGTGCCGGCTGAGGTACTGGTTGTATTCGTCGGGGCTCAGTAATCCCACGTCGAACACGAGGGTCGGGGCCTTGGTGTCGAACACCCGCGTCGGAACAGCGTGGCTGCGTAGGAAAACAGCGGCACCGCCGTAGCCGGGTAAGCGAAAACCTTCACGCATGTGGTGTGCTCCCGTCGCCGCGATGTCCTACACACGGTAGGCCACCGGGCCGACAAGCGCCTGGGCCTGGCGCGTCATGGGCAGGTTGGTACCACCAATTTATAGATCTGCTCGGCTTGAGTCTGCGTCGCTTCCGTGCCGTTGTTCGCGGCGAGATCCCGGATCTCTTTGGTGACCTCTTGCTCGGTGGCACCGTCTGCGATGGCGTTGCACGAGCTGAACACAATTTCCTGGATGCTTTCGTCGTCGCGATCTTGCGAGAGATCCCCGTAGGCGGTGCGGAAAGCCGCAACAAATGCAGCCAGTTTTGCCTGGTCGACCATTCCCAGATCGGCGGTGGAGGTGACGGAGCTGATTTGAACGGTCGTAGATTCGGCAATACTGCTGGTCCTGGTTTCCGTATCTGTATTCGTGTCGTCATTGCCACAGGCAGGCAGGGACACAAGGGCGCCTGCGACGATGAGTGTTGCGATCATTCGTTTCATGAGTTCTCCACCTGTCGGCCTTTCTCGCTGCATATCCCGCACATTGGAGGGCGAAACATTTTACCTGGACGGTCGTCGAATTATTCTGGTGGACAGTCTTTTTGGAAAGTCGATGTTCGTCGACGGGTTTTGGGATGGCAGAATCGGTCCATGAGTGCTCGCTTGTACCCTCCGGTGGATCCGTACGAATCGGGGATGCTCGACACCTCGGACGGGCAAACCTTGTACTGGGAGAGCGTCGGCGTACCCGCGGGTGTTCCGGTTCTGTATCTCCACGGTGGGCCGGGTTCGGGGTGCACGCTCGGCGCCAGGCGATTCTTCGATCCCGATGCTTTCCGCGCAGTCCTGTTCGATCAACGTGGTTGTGGGCGTAGCCGCCCGCTCGCGGACGGGCCCGACGTCGATCTCACGGTGAACACCACGGCCCGCATCGTCGACGATATCGAGCGCGTTCGCGAGCATCTTGGTATCGAACGATGGATCGTCACCGGTGTTTCCTGGGGCGTCAGCTTGGGACTGGTGTACGCGCAGGCGTTTCCCAACCGTGTGATCGCGATGGTATTGGGTGCGATCACCGGTGGCACCAAGACCGAAATCGAGTGGATCACCCGCGCCATGGGTAGAGTCTTCCCTCGCGAGTGGGAAGAGTTCATCGAGCCGGTACCGATGGATGAACGAGACGGAAACATCCCGGCGGCGTACGCGCGTTTGCTTGCGGATCCGAATCCTGTTGTGCGGGAGAATGCTGCGCTGCAATGGTGTCGGTGGGAAGACGTACATGTATCGCTGATGCCGGGGTGGACTCCGAGTAAACGATACGAAGATCCGGCCTTTCGCCGGGTGTTCACCCGATTGGTGACGCACTTCTGGAGCCACGACTGCTTCCTGGTGCCCAATCAGATCATGGACGGAATGCATCGTCTTTCAGAGATACCGGCGATTCTCGTACACGGGCGCTACGACGTCTCCGGTCCGCTCGATACTGCCTGGGCGATTCACCAAAGTTGGCCGGGTAGTGAATTGGTAGTCCAGGGCGACGCGGGTCACGGTGGCGGTGGATTCAACGAGGCAATGGTGGAGGCGCTGAATAAACTTGGCAGCTCCGCGAATGGTGCGTAATTTCCGTACACGTGATTTCCACTGAAGCCCGCTCGGGCAATAGTGTTCTCGGTTGTGGTGCTCAGTACGCGTTTCCCCGGTAGTAAGACCTTCGCGAAGGTTCGCGTTCTACCACCCGTTGTGAAGTTGCTACTTCTGTCGATGGTGTTGTTCAACATCGGTTTCTATCTCGTTGTACCCTTTCTCGCGGTACATCTCTCGGAAGATCTCGGCTTTGCGGCATGGATTGTCGGCCTGGTGCTCGGGCTACGCATGTTCAGTCAGCAGGGCATGTTCTTCATCGGCGGAAGCCTTGCCGACCGATTCGGTAAGCGTCCGATCATTCTGTTGGGCATCGCCGTTCGAGTAGTCGGTTTCTTGATGCTCGGATTGGCCGAGAGTATGGCCGCCGTGATTGTCGGAGTGCTCCTGGTGGGTTTTGCCGCTGCGCTCTTTGCTCCCGCGGTGGAGTCGGCCAATGCCGAATACGGCCGCGAACTCGAGACCTCGGGAGTTATGCGTCGTACCGATTTGTTTGCAGTGGAACAGATGTGCAGTCGACTGGGAACCGTGATCGGTCCGGCGCTGGGTGCTGCTCTGCTGGTGTTTCCGTTCTCGTGGACGGCGTCGGCGGCAGCCCTGTTGTTCGCGATTATGTGGGTGGGGTTCTTCGTCTGGTTTCCCCGTCCGGGCGACGCGCATGACGGTCCGGTTTCGACTTATACGCTGCGCGACGTGTGGCGAAGTGTGTTGACCAACAAAAGCTTCCTGATCTTCGCCACCCTGTGCAGCTTCCAGTTGGTTGCCTACAGCCAGCTGTACCTGATGCTTCCCGAACAACTCGAGCGCGGAATCGGTTCCCAGTCTGCGCTCGGTTGGTTCTATGTGGGCGCGGCGGTACTGGTGATAGTGGGGCAGGGGCCGACGGTTGCGGTGGCGCACCGCATTGGTCATCGCCGAGCGATCGCCTTCGGACTGGTGCTGATTTCCGGCTCGTTCCTGGTGCCGCTGGCTACCGGTGTGAGTTCTGCGGCCACGGCGTCGACGCAGATAGTCGGGCTGGCGCTCTGGATCGGACTACTCCACTTGGGTCAGATGCTGATGGTGCCACCGATGCGCGACACTATCGCGATCCTCGGCCGTGAAAGCAACCTCGGGGCGCATTTCGGCATGCTCAACACGATTGGCGGGCTGCTTGCGCTGCTGGGAACGGTGGGAGTCGGTTTTGTGTACGACCTCGTCGACAACGGCCACGCAGCGCCGGCGTCACCGTGGGTGATCGTTTCGGTCTGCGTGGCCGTGTCGGCTGTTGCGTTGTGGGTGTGGTCAGGTCGAACGAAGGCTATCGAGCCGCGATCGTCTGATTGATCTTCGCGACGAAGTCTTCCAGGACAAACGGAATGGTGAGTGGATTCGGCATGGACACCGCATCACTGACGATGGGGTCCAAGCTGATCAGGCCTCCGGACTTCACGACGTTCAAATTGGTGAACGCAGCCTGCGACTCCATCTCGGGGCGAGCCTTCTCGTAGTTGTCGAAAAGTAGGTAATCGCATTCGAGAAGGTCGTAGTTCTCGGCGGAGATCTCGTAATTCAGCTTGCCCGCAAAACGCTCCTTCAGCGCGGCGGGCGCAGTAAACCCCAACTGAGTGAGCAGCTGAGCCCTCGCGGCCTCGGGGCTGAATGCGCGCAGATTGCCGTCGCTCCACCGAATGACGAGTGCTGCAGTCTTGCCTTCGAACTGAGGGTTCTCGGCGCGAGTGCGCACGATCAGATCCTGGACGTCCTGCACCTCTTGCTTTGCCTGTTCCGGAACGCCCACTGCAGTGCCGATACGGGTTGTCACTTCCGGCCAGGGCAGAACCCAATCGGTCTGATCGGCAGCGTGGAGCACCGTCGGTGCGATTGCACTGAGCTGCTTGTACAGGTCTTCGTCGATCGCGTTGTTGACTGCGATGATCAAGTCCGGAGCCGAAGCGATAATCGTCTCGATATCGAACTCGGTGGTGGCGTTGGCCAATGGTGTCGGCTCAGCGCCCTGAACGGCCGAGTCAGCCCAGACACCGATTCCGTCGTCGGTCGAGCCCTTCCACACCGGGACCAGGACGGGCGTCAGCCCGAGGGAAAGCAGGACATCGGCGTCACCGATACCGACAGCTGCGATACGACTGGGGGCCTGCTCGATGGTGGTGGACCCGAATTTGTGATCGATCGTGACAGGGAAGGCGCCCGGTTCGGCGTGGCCGCCCTCGGCACTTGTAGCGGACTCGTCATTCGCACTGTCACCGCAGGCAGCAAGGACAAAACCTGCTGCCGTGGCGAAGGTGACCGACAACATGGCACGGCGGCTCAACATGGGGTTCACAGCTACCTCGTCCTTCAATTATTGGGGTACCCTAACCATAGTCGAGAAACTCCAGATAAAACGTCGGTACCTCCCGTCTGGGATGCTTGCGCCATGAATTCGGAACATCGCCAACTCGAGTACGGACTTCGATTCGACTGGGGCCGACCAGGAGCCGAAGCGATCGCTACTGGTGTCGACCTGGCCATTGTGGTTGATGTTCTCTCGTTCACGACGACTCTGAGCGTCGCTGCTGATGCGGGAATCGACGTCTATCCCTATTCCTGGTACGACGAGAGTGCTGCTGACTACGCCCGCGACGTCGACGCGGTTCTGGCTGTGCGACGCAGTGTGGCTTCTGAAGGCCAGATCAGTTTGTCTCCCAAGTCGATTCGCGATTCGGAACGTCCGGCACGGTTGGTATTGCCGTCCCCCAACGGGTCGACGATCGCGTTTGCGCTGGCGGCCCTTGTTCCGGTTTGTGTGGGCGCTTCGTTGAGGAATGCATCCGCCGTCGCAGATTGGGTTGTGCACGAACATGGTTCGCGATCTCGGGTGGCGATCGTTGCGTCCGGGGAGAAATGGCCCGGTGGAGAATTGCGCCCGGCGGTGGAGGATCTGTGGGGAGCGGGTGCTGTTGTCGCTGCGCTGATTGCGGCTGGCTGGAACGGGTCCGTATCGCCGGAGTCTCGGATGGCAGCGGATGCCTGGGCGGCGGTGTCGGATTCGATCGAGGACCGCCTACGAGACTGCGCCTCCGGGCGCGAGTTGATCGTTCTCGGGTTTCCACACGACGTCGCCATCGCCTCCGAACTCGACGACAGCGACACCGTACCTGTTCTCGAAGATCGTGTGTTTCGAGCTCAGCGCACCGGGCGTCGGTTGAACAGACTCCGCGCCCAGAGGTAGGAGAGGAAGGTGATCGCCACGCACCACGCGACTGCGAGAATTGCGTTGTTCCCGATCGCTTCGCCGAGAAGTAGTCCCCGGAGCGTTTCGATGATCGGAGTGAACGGCTGATACTCGGCGAACCATCTCAACACGGTCGGCATCGACTCGGTAGGTACGAATCCGCTTCCCAGGAAAGGTAAGAGGATCAACACCATTGGAAGGTTGCTTGCCGTCTCGACGCTCTTGCTGACAAGCCCGAAGGCAACGGACAACCAGATCATGGCAATCGACACCAAGATGAGTAGCGCAAACGTGGCGACCCATTCGACAACGCCGGCGCTCGGTCGGAAGCCGACGGCGACTGCCACCGCGATGACAACAACGAGGCTTACTATCGTCTGAAGGAGGCTGCCGAGAACGTGGCCCGTGAGGACAGAAGTGCGTGTGATTGCCATCGTACGGAATCGTGCGATGATCCCCGCAGTCATGTCGGTGGCAACGGAGATGGCAGTGCCCTGCGCAGCCGCTGCAACCGTCATCAGAATGATCGCCGGGGCAACATAATTGACGTATTCCGCCCGGCCGCCACCACCGCCGCCCGGGGTGAGGCCGTTCCCGAGTGTCCCGCCGAGAACGTAGACGAACAGCAACAGGAAGACGACGGGCATCCCGACCAGCATCACCGTCATCGACGGATATCGCACAATATGGCGAATACTGCGGCGCAGCATGGTTTTCGAGTCCTGATAGGCAAGAGTTGCAGTAGTCATCGCACGTCGGTCCTTTCGGTGGCGGTCAGCGTCAGGAACACGTCGTCCAGGTCCGGTGTGTGGACGGAGAGTTCCTTGACATCGATCGAGTGAGCGTCGAGTTGGTCGAGAAGAGAACGAAGTGAGCTGACGCCGCCGTCGCTGGGAACTTGCAGAACATAGGCGGCATCGTCGCGCAAGGAATGGTCGAGAATGTCTGCAGCGGAGTCGAGTTGGTCTCGGCCTGCGAAATGCAGGCGAATATGTCCGCCTGGGATGTGTCGTTTGAGTTCTGCCGCTGTTCCTTCGGCCACGATCCGGCCGTGGTCGAGTACGGCAATGTGGTCGGCCAACTGGTCGGCTTCCTCGAGGTACTGCGTTGTGAGGAAGATGGTGACACCGCCGCTCACCAACTCGCGGATGATCTGCCACATCGAGCGTCGGCTTCGAGGATCGAGGCCGGTGGTGGGCTCGTCCAGGAAGATGATTTCCGGCCGGCCGATCAATGTCATTGCAAGATCGAGCTTTCGGCGCATTCCACCCGAGTAGGTGGATGCGAGCTTTCCGGCGGAGTCGACGAGATCGAACTTCTTCAGGAGATCGTCAGTGCGAGTGCGGCGTTCGTCTGGGCTCAGGTGATGGAGGTCGGCCATGAGGAGAAGGTTCTCCTCGCCGCTGAGATAGTCGTCCACCGCCGAGAATTGTCCGGTGACACCGATGCGTGCACGCACCGCGTCGGGATCGTCGGAAGGGTTGTACCCCGCGATGCGGATGTTGCCGCTGTCTGCGGGAACAAGGGTCGAAAGGATTTCCACGATGGTGGTCTTGCCGGCGCCGTTGGGGCCGAGAAGTGCAAAGACGGTGCCACTGTCGACGGAAATGTCGATTCCGTCCAGTACCGTTTTGTCGGAGTATGACTTTGTCAGGCCCGTTGCGGTGATAGCTGGTTTGCGGGTCATCAGCGTTCCCTTTCGCTAGATTTTTGGAGGCTCCGAACGTCGAATGACGATGTCGCCGTAACTGGTATGTGCGCGGACATCCACCCTGCGCTCGGTAGATGCAGGTCCGTGGGTGGTGTTCATCTGGTTGTCGACGCGGCCGAACGAGGTATGGGCGTCGAATCGAGCGGCGGTTCCGGACCGAACTCCGATATGAATCTTCCCGGCAGCGGTTTTCGCGGAGACAACCCCACTCTCGATGCTGTCGAAGCGAATATCGCCGTTGGCTGTTGCCGCCGTGGCATCAGATTCGGCCTGCTCCACGATGACGTCACCGTTTGCCGTTTTCGCCTTGAGCGTGCCGGTGATCGCGCCGATGTTGTTGTCGCCGTTGGAGTTCTTGATGACCGCGTTGCCGTCGATGCGGCGTATGCGGATGGTTCCTGAACCGGTGCTGGCATCGACGTCACCCACGACGTGCTCGACGGTGATTGTGCCTGCCCCGGTGCTGATGTCGAGCGGTCCGGTGGTGCCGAGCGTGCATTCCCCACTCGAGAGTTTCACGCGAGATCTTCCCAGAGTGCCGGTGGCGTGGAGGCTTGCGACTGCTGCGGTGCTCTCGAGTCCCGAACCGGAGGGAAGCTGAACGGAGACGTCGACAGATCCAGTTTTGCCGAAGATACCGAGTCCACGCTGTTTCGGCGTCTTGATCTGTAGCCGTCCACCAGCGAATTCGACGCGAGTCTGTTCGGCGACGCGGATGTCGGCATCGTGAGATGAGTTGCTGGGCAGTACTTCCACGATGGTGTCGTCACGGTCGCTTGCGCTGATCCGGATATGTCCGACAGCCACGTCGATGCTCGCGATGATGGGGTCCGGTGTGCTGAATACAGGCATGGTGATACTCCCGATGATGTTGTCTTCGGTTGATGAAAGGGGTTGGTACGTAAGTGAGTCTGCTGTCAGTGCACCCAGCCGGTGAAGCTCTCGGAACCTCGGGATGGTCGTTGCCTCGGTATGTTCCGGCTCGAACTGCCTTCCAGGGCGGCCGCTGCCGAGCGGACCAGCCACGCATTGACCGATATTCCCGCCTCTCGAGCGGCTGCCTCCACCCGGTCCTTGAGTTCTTGACCCAGTCGCAGGTTAATTCGAGTCATCGCCGCGTCGTCGGACTCAGTGATGGCGCGTGGAACTGGCGTCGGTTGCTCTTCGACGTCTGCCGGAGTCGGTTCGCTGACAGCGGGTGTCACTACAAATTCGGGTTCGCGTCCCCGGAGGCGAAGATCTACCGAGCCTGGTGCGAGGTCGCGGGTGATTTCTGCGGCCGCCGCGGACAACGCGTCGAGGAGCGTGAGCCGCACTGCTGATTCCAGCGGTGCGGTCAATCGTTCGGCGAGTGCCTTTGCGTCTTCTCCGCCGGCTTCGGCGGCCACCGCGAGTTCGTGGCGAAGGTTGTCGACGTACGGTGTCAAGTCCATGGCATCACTATGGCACCACTTTGATGCCATTGCAATAGGCATGTGGCACACATTGTGATGCGTGAGGACGCCGCGGACACTTTTTCGGACTTTTCCGACTGATTTCGAATTGCTGTTTTATTCGAACAGGGTTTCGATTACGGTGGGGGAATGTTCGATCCAGGGTTGGGGAATTTCGGTATTTCAGCGCAGCTGAGTGGTGCCGAAACCGATTGTGCCCTCATCGATTTGATGGCCGAGTTGCATTCGTGTGAAGCGATGCTGGTGGAGCGGAAACTGGCGGTGGTGGCGGAGTTCTTCACTCGCCGGAGTGCCGAGCAGGTCGAGGGCGGTACGTGGACGTCGTCGGCGCACGAGTTGGCCGAATCGGAGGTCGGCGCGGTCCTGACGATGGGGCGCGCTGCGGCGGGGAAGCTCATCGGGTTGGGTTTTGCTTTGAAGACGCGGTTGCATCGCACGCGGGCGGCGATGGCCCGCGGTGAACTCGATTTCTATCGTGTCGGTTTGATCGAGTCCGCGACTGCGAATGTCAGTGACGAGTTGATCGACGAAGTCGAGCGTTTGCTCCTCGAGCAGGTTCTCGCCCCAGCAGTGGACGGTGGTATCGGGTTGACGGGCCGCCGATTGACGGCGGCGATCGACCGGATCGTGGCCCGGGTTGATCCGGAAGGACTGCGGGAGCGCCGACGCCGGGCCTTGGCGGATCGGTTTGTCGGGGTCAGTGCCGCCGAAGACGGTATGGCCCGCATCCTCGGCAGCATTCCGGCCGAACAAGCCCGTGCGTTCGACGGCAGGTTGCGGGAGTTGGCGATGTCGGTGTGCCGTCATGATTCGCGTACGTATGAGCAGCGCCGCGCGGATGCGTTGGGCGCTTTGGTGAGTGGTTCGACGGTGTTGGTGTGCGACTGCGACCGGGATGATTGCCCGCAGGACCGTAGTGGCATGGTGATCATTCGCCGGCCACTCGTGCATGTGGTGATGCACGAATCCACCTTCGCCGGCAGCGATACTCCCGGCAGCGACGAGCCCGCTCATCTCGACGGGTACGGCGTGATCAGCGCCGAGCATGCCCGCGATATCGCGAAAGACGCAGACGTTCGGGAAGCGCGGGTGCCAGAAACACCTGTGCCCGCCTCTGAGCCCACCTCGGCTTTGGTCTACCGCCCCGGCGCGGCGCTCGATACGTGGCTGCGGGTCATTGCGGGAAGTTGCCAGTGGCCGCACTGCGATGTCCCCGCCTGGAATTGCGATCTCGACCACGCAGTTCCGTTCAACCACACCGACCCCACGCAGGGCGGGAAGACGGTCGCGTCGAATCTGAGCGCGTTCTGCCGCAACCATCACCGCCTCAAGCACTCCGGCACGTGGCGGCTCGATCCGAATCCGGATCACAGCATGACGCTGACCTCGCAGACGGGGCATTGCTACCGCACGAGAGATGCCGGACCACTCACCGGCCAACAGGACCACTGCCACCGGAAGGCGGCAAACCGCGACGAACACGTTTGGAAAACAAGGCCGCCCGCATCCGAAGTGAACGCAAACACCGGCGCGTCAAGATTCAGTACCGGGCGGCAAAACATGCGGAACGAAAACGCCGGCAAGCGTTTCCGATCTCCACACCGCGAAAGCGTTTGCCTCACAAAGCCGTCGACTACGGCAACGACCCGCCGCCATTCTGAATCAAGCCATGGGAATTCTCAGCCGCTGACTCCGTCCCGGCAAGACAACAACAAGAGAACAATTGGAAGATGGATCCCATGGCACACGTACAACGATTCGACCACATCGGCATCACCGTCGCGGATCTCGACTCCGCAACGGCGTTCTTCGTCGGGCTCGGTCTCGAGCTAGAGGGCACCGGATCCGTGGAGGGTGAGTTCGTGGAGACTGTCTGCGGCATTCTGGGTGCGCACTGTCAGATCGCCATGCTGCGGCCGCCCGGCGGAGGGTCCCGGCTGGAGCTCTCGTCCTTCGTCACGCCCGACCATGTGCCCGGATCGCCCACGGCGATGGCCAACGAGCTTGGGCTGCGCAACGTGTCCTTCGAGGTCGGTGACCTTCAGGCGGCCGTCGACGCGGTGGCGGCGGACGGGTACGGGCTCATCGGCGGCATCGGCGAGTATGAGAACAGCGTGCGGATGGCCTACGTGCGTGGACCCGAAGGGATCATTGTGTCCCTGTTCGAGCAGATCGGCTGACAAGCGTGTGCCCTTCCCGCTAAGTCCGGTCGTAACCTCTCGCTCAGCAATTGGATTCCGAGCAGCTGGCACACTTGTCAGGGTGAGTCCTGCCGAACCGAACCGAACCGTCGACGTCGAATCCTGCTCTGGATTGCCGGGGTCCTTGGCATCGTTGTTGTAATCGGCGGCGTCGTTGTGGCATTCGCACCTTCGCGTTACTTGCCGTGGGATACTGCCGATTTCCCGGAAGTCGATGCGAGCAGACTCTCCTCGGATCAAGTGGGTGTGCTCGAATTACTGCGGTCCGAGCATGAGCAGGACCGTCCAGGCACCTTCTACTCCGAGGGAATTGACGAGGAATGGTGCGCTGATTTTGTCAGCTGGATCATGCGAGAAGTCGGACGCCCGCTCTCCAACCCGAACTCCGGAAGTTGGCGTATTCCAGGTGTTTACACCCTCCAGGAGTATTACCAGGGAATTGACGCCTACGCCGAGAACGACGGCAGCTACACACCTGAAATCGGCGACGTCGTGATCTACGACAGTTCCCGATGGTCCGGTCAGCACACCAACATTGTTGTATCTGTCGACGGAGACAAGGCGATTACCGTAGGCGGCAACGAGTTCGGCAAGGTTCGGGTTCACGATTTGGATTGGGCATCCGATTCTGCGGTTGTGGGTTTTGGTCTCTTTACCCCTGATTCAAGCTCGTAGTCCCGCTTGCCATAGGGATAGCCGATGGGATACCTCTACCGCCGTGCTGGCGTATTCGCCGTAATTGTTGGCGCTGGTGGGAGCTGTTTTCCCATTCCTGACGTAAGCTCCTAAGGCTAACCTAATTAACATGACTCGACTTCTTTCTCCGACCACCACCGATCGTGACTACTGGGCGATCGTGAACAACCTGACCCGACGCGGATTCTTCGGCGTCGGAGCGGGCGTTGCTGCCGCTGCATTTCTCGCCGCGTGCAGCAGTTCGGAGGGTGCGACAACCGAAAACGCGGAGACCTTCGAGTTCGCGCGCGGCGATGAGAAGCTGATCATTCCGACGGACCCGAAGACCGTGGTGGCCCTCGATCCCCGCGACGGCCTCGAGCTGTCGATCCTCGCCGGATACCCGGTGACCGCTTACCCCGCCGGCGCTGCTGAACATCTCCGTCGTGAAGTTCCCAGTGCCACAGGCGTCGAGATCTTCGCCGAAGGTGCTTCGGATCCCAACTTCGAATACATCTCGACCCTGGGGGCAGACCTGCTTGTCCTCAGCGCTGGGTGGTGGGACACCGGTTCGTACGGCAACGAGCGGATGCAGCAGATCGCGCCGGTCCTGCCGGTCGGCAAGGACTTCACTCCGGAGTGGCGGAAAGTCATGGTGGATTTCCTCATCGGTATCGGACGCAGCGATCGCGCTGAAGAAGCGCTTGCCGAGTACGACGCTCATGTTGCGCAGGTCCGCCCGACCGTTGAACCATTGATGGCCGGCAAGAAGGTCGCCTTCGTCGCCGCCGCGGAGGATCAGATCGCGTGGTTCCAGAATGATTTCCGCACGGCCGTCGCCGAGGATCTGGGGTTCGAGGTGTTGCGTGAAGGCGCCGATCTTCGCGTGATGCTCGGACCGGAACAGTTCAACCGTCTGGAAGACGCCGACGTGATCTTTGCGCTGGATCGCAGCGCCACCGGCAGCGTGTACACCTCGCCCACATGGCTGCGGCTGCCGGCGGCGCAGGCCGGTCGAGTGGTTCCGTTCGACTACTACAAGGCCGCGGGATATGCCCTGACCGCCAAGGTTCTGGTCGACGACTTGGCGGCCGGGGTCAAGCGGTAGAAACTACCGCTTCAGCAGGGCTCGGATCGCGTCGACCACGTCGGTGGGCGCCTCCTCTGCCATGAAGTGACCTGCGGACAGCGTGCGGTGCTCGAGATCGGGCGCCCACGCTTTCCACAGGGCCTCGGCGTCGTAGCCGAGCATCGAACCCCAGTCCTGCTGGATGGCAGTGACCGGCATACGTAGCTGGTTGCCCGAATCGCGATCAGCCTGATCGTGTTCGACGTCGATGCCTGCCGACGCGCGATAATCGGCAACGATCGACGGCACTGCCTCCCGTGAGGCCCGCAGGTATTCCGCCCGCACGTCAGCCGGAATCGCTTCGCGATCAGTCGTCCAGACGTCGAGAAAGTATCCGAAGAACGCGTCGGCGCTGGCGCTGATCATCTGCTCGGGGAGACCCGGTGGCTGAGCCATCAGATAGAGATGGAAGGCCACTGCGGCATTCGATCCGTGCAGGATGTCCCACATATCCAGGGTGGGCAGCACGTCCAGCGAACCGAGTTGGGTGATCACGTCCGGATGATCCAGGCCGGCTCTGATGGCAACCAATGCACCTCGATCGTGGCCGACGAGAGCGAATCTCTCGTGTCCCAGTCTCTTCGCAACCTCGACGACGTCGGCAGCCATTGTTCTTTTGGAATAGGTGTCGGGGTTTTTCTCTGCCGGCTTGTCGCTGGCTCCGTATCCGCGGAGATCCGGGCAGATGACGGTGTGATCCGACGCCAATTCGGTGGCCACGTGACGCCACATGAGGTGAGTCTGAGGGAAGCCGTGAAGAAGGACGAGCGGTGCGCCGCTTCCCCCGACCGCGACGTTGAGGCGCACGCCGTCACTGGTGGAAATCTGCTGGTAGTCGAATCCCGGAATGGTGATTGTCATCGATCGCTCTCGTTTGTCGGGGTGATGGCAATCAGCTTCGGCGCACTCGATGAGCATTCGATGAGCGCGATAGCGTGGTGACATGCGAGACCACACAGTTGGAAGCCCGGTTTTCGGAGTGCTGGGACCGGTGGTCGCATGGAATAACTCGGGAGACCTGATCGATCTGAAGGGCCCACGACACCGCGCTGTCCTCGCTCGGCTGATCGTCGCCCGCGGCCGTGTTGTTCCGGTGGACGTCATTGTCGACGACCTCTGGGTCGATCCCCCGGCCGGGGCGACCAACGCACTACGCACGTTCATTTCCGCACTGAGGCGCGCGCTCGAACCCGGGCGTCCGCCGCGAACCAAGCCGAAAGTCATTGTGACGGAAGGGCGCGGCTACGCCATTCATGGCGCACCCGACGGGGTTGATGCCGGGAAATTCGAGAGTCTGGTGCGGGAAGCCGCAGATTCATCGCCAGCGCAAACACTCGAACTGCTCCGAACCGCCCTCGAGTTGTGGCGAGGGCCAGCGTATGCGGATTTCGCCGAAGAGTCCTGGGCTCGATCGGAGCGATCACGCTTGGAGGAACTGCGTCTGACAGCCGTCGAACGTTTGGCCTCTGCCCAACTGGATCTCGGGCAGGCAACGGAAGTCATTCCCGATCTGGATGCCCATGTGACGGAACACCCTTGGCGAGAAGATGGTTGGCGACTGCTCGCTCTTGCACTCTACCGCTCCGACCGTCAGGGCAACGCCCTGGCAGTCCTGCGTCGCGCACGAAAGTTACTCGCCGAGGAACTCGGCATCGACCCTGGTCCGCGACTGACCAACCTCGAGTCCGACATCCTTCGACGCGAGGGGCATCTGGATCCTGGAGCGGCAGAACGGATCTTCACTCAGGTGTCGGCGGCGTACGACCGAACCGTAGCGGCGGGATCGAAGTCGAGATTGGAGTCCACCGTTGGCCTGCTCCGAAGTTTGGCAGTTGCCGGCGGAAGCGGACTGGAGACTGCTCGAAACCAGCGGCCGGCAATCATCAGTGCCGCTGAACAATTGGACGACGTCGAACTCACCGCACGGATTATCGGTAACTACGACGTGCCTGCCATCTGGACGCGATCCGACGATCCCGAGCAGGCTGCTCAGATCGTCGAGGCCGCTCAGCGCACCATCGATCGACTTCCTGACGGGAACGACCTCGCTCGGGCCAGACTCTTGGCGACAATCGCACTCGAATCACGCGGACTTGCCGGCGATCCCGGGCTCGAACATGCCCGCACTGCCGTTCAGATCGCCCGCTCCCTCGACGACCCCGGACTTCTTGCCTTCACTCTCAACGGGTTGTTCATACAGAGTTTCTGGCGAACTGGTCTGGCGCCAGAGCGCGACGCAATCGGGAGTGAACTGATAGCGCTCTCTGCTCGGCACGATCTGGCCACCTTCGAAATTCTCGGACATCTGGTGCGTATGCAAGCTCTCGGCGCACTCGGGCAATTTGATGCCGCCGAACAACATGCCGACGCAGTGGATCGATTGGCCGGACGGCATGAGCGTCCGTTGGCAGCGGTATTCACCACCTGGTTCCGCGCCATGCGAATTGCCGCCACAGGCGCGGACATCTCGCACTGCGAGATGCTGTACGAATCTGCGGCGATCAGTCTTTCCGGTTCCGGCATGCCCGGCCTCGAGGACGGAATTCTCCCTCTCGCAATTCTCACGCTCCGAGTCTGGCGCGGCGTGTCGGCGACCTTCGACGCCGATACGAACTGGGGCCCGTACGAACGCTGGGCTCGGCCACATCTGCTTCTCGCACAGGGGAAAGTGAACGAGGCCGCAGAAGCGGTGCGCGAGTTGCCCGACCCGCCGAAGGACCTGGTTTCCGAAGCGCTGTGGTGCCTCGTCGCAGCAGTTTCCGTCGCAGTCGGTGACCGTCAGGTTATGGAACGAGCGCGCGCTGCGCTTTTGCCTGCTGAAGGCGAAATTGCCGGCGCAGGCAGCGGAATGCTTACGGCCGGTCCCGTCTCGGACTACCTCGCGAGACTGAACAAACGCACCTGAGTTCCCTGTCCGTGGTGCCCGCGGACGGGATTCATCCGAGATGGGTGATGTCTTCCCTAAATGGGTACTCGAGACTTAGAGAGGGAAGTGCTTTCTCGTCGAAAGGAACGCTGATGACTGCTCCACCACGAGAACCCGCCGAACACCCTGTCAAGCAGGGGTTCGCGGTCGGTACGACGTTCGCGGCGGCGATTCTGCTGCTGACAGCCGGCATCGTTGCCCTGCTGCAGGGGATCGCTGCTGTCGCCGACAACAATCTGTTTGTCGTCGGAATCAACTACACCTACAAGTTCGATATCTCGACGTGGGGTTGGATCCACATCGTTCTGGGCATCATCGGAATTGTGGTGTCCCTTGGACTCTTCACGGGTGCGGTGTGGGCAAGAGCGTCGGCAATCGTGATTGCGTCACTCTCCATCATCGCGAATTTCTTGTGGCTGCCGTACTACCCGATGTGGTCGATCCTGGTGATTGCGCTTGACATCGTGGTCATTTGGGCTGTCGCAACATGGGATACCGCGTAGATCATCGCGTCAGAAACTGTGGCCCCGGCTGATTCCCCCAGTCGGGGCCACAGTCATGTCAGTGTCGATCAGTCTGGGAGTCTGCGTAATTCGGCGACGGTCAGTCCTAGCGAATCGAGCCGTGCCATGATGCTCCGCATGGCGCTGTGATCGGCAACGGGACCGTACAGGCTGGTGTAGCCACCGGCGGTTGGTGCCACACTCAATTCGGGGAACGCAGCCTTCACGCGATCCGATACTTCGCCGTCGATGAGAAATTGGTAGCGAGTGGGAGCAGTCATCGTTTCTCTCTCCCATCACACGTTGCGCATCGATTTAGTCTGTACCCATTTATTTTTGCGTTGCCGCGTGGTGAATACGTCATCCCCTACGGGTGAATGCCTGACATACGGCCACGAGGTCTCGTCGAAACAGTGTCTTCTTCAAGGTTCTCGCTTGTGTTCATCCTTTTTGTGTGAGGTCGAATCCGACTGTTTTCCCTAGTCTCTAGCGGGAGAGAGAAGAGGCCGAAATGGGTTCTGTCATCGGAGATCTGTTGCCCCTTGCATTGGGAGTGGCGATCTCGCCGATTCCGATCATCGCGGCCATCCTGATGCTCCTGTCCAAGCGGGCAGGAAGTACCAGCATCGGGTTCGCCTTGGGTTGGTTACTCGGAATCGTCATTGCAACAGTAATATTCGTTCTCCTGTCGAATCAATTGGAGAAATCCACCGATTCTTCGGCCGGTGTTTCGTGGATCAAGATCGCCCTGGGTGTTCTCCTGCTTGCGTTCGGCGTCAAGCAGTGGCGCGGACGCGGCGGTGAACATGAGAGTCCCAAATGGATGCAGGCCATTGACGATATGACTGCAGCCAAGGGATTCGGACTCGGCTTCGCGCTGGCCGCCGTCAACCCGAAAAATCTGATGATGTGTATCGCCGCAGGTATCTCGATTGGCGCTGCATCGCTACCGACCGGGCAGATAGTCATTGCTGTCGCGGTTTTCACCGTCATCGCGGCATCGACCGTCTGCCTACCCGTGATCGGGTATCTGATCGCGGCGGATCGTTTGCGCGAACCGCTGGCCGAGCTGAAGGTCTGGCTGCAGGCGAACAACGCGACAGTGATGAGCGTACTGATCCTGGTCATCGGAGTTGTGCTGATCGGCAAGGGAATCGGCGGATTCTGACCGAGCGGAGGTAGTCATGGGGTCGTTGTTGCTACAGCAGATTCCGCTGGCGCTCGGTATCATCATGAGCCCACTGGCGATAGTGGCTGTAGTCGCAGTGTTGTTCTCCGAGCGAGCACGGATCAACAGCATCGCGTATCTCGTCGGATGGTTCCTCGGAATCATTGTGTCGCTGGCCGTCTCGTTTGCAATTTTGACAGCGCTGGAAGTTCATCAGCGGACACACCCGCCGCTATGGGTACCTATCCTGCACTTGATTCTCGGAACGGTGCTTCTGGGCGGTGCCTGGTTCGTGTACACCCGGAGTCATCGGCGGATGCAGGCGATGGCGGCGGCAACCGGACCCGGTGATATTGCCGCTGCGGCCCCTCAATTGCCGAAGATGCTGCAGTCGGTCGAGAACTTCTCACCGGTGCGCTCCGGTGTTCTCGGCTTTGCACTCTTCGTCCTCAATCCCATCGACATGTCCTGTGCCATAGCGGCGGCCATGAATTTTCGATTGAGCAGCGCAGCACCGTCCGCGGAGTGGGCTTCCGCCGTTGTGTTCGCGCTGGTATCGGCGAGTTCGGTCGCAGTTCCGGTCGCGCTGCTCCTGATCAAGAAGGAGAAGGCAACAGAGCCGTTGCAGCGAATTCGGACGTGGATCGCCACCAATACCCATCTGCTGAACGTCGGCCTCCTGATCTTGATCTCGGCAATGCAGATAAGCAAAGGGATCCAAGGACTATGAGCACTCGACACACTCACACCCCGCTTCTCTTCGGTTCGTTGGCCGGCTATCAACGTGCGTGGCTTCGGCCCGACATCATCGCCGGGCTCACGGTCTGGGCAGTGCTGGTGCCGGAAGCCCTGGCATACGCCACCATTGCCGGCGTCCCACCCGTTGTCGGACTTTACGCAGCAGTGCCCGCGCTGGTTCTCTATGCGGCTGCTGGTAGTTCACGTCACCTTGTCGTCGGTCCGATGTCGGCAACTGCGGCACTGTCCGCGGCATTGATCGCTCCATTTGCCGGTGGCGACGACTCACGTTTTGTCGCCCTGTCGGTTGGACTTGCCGTCGTCACCGGTCTGGTCGGGTTGCTCGCCGGATTTGTGCGGCTGGGATTCATCGCCTCGTTCATCTCCGAACCGGTGCTCAAGGGGTTCATCGTCGGATTGGCGCTGACCATCATCATCGGGCAGGTTCCGAAGCTGCTTGGCGTCGAGAAGGGCGAAGGTAATTTCTTCGTCCAAGCCGCGGCCGTGGTGCGGGAGTTGGGGAGCGCCGACGGACTCACGGTCTTCGTCGGATTACTCAGCCTGGCTTTGGTGTTGGCGGTCAAGAGGTGGTTACCGCTGGTTCCAGGGTCACTCCTGGTCGTTCTGCTGGGCATCACGGCGGTTGCACTGTTCGGCCTCGACGATCGCGGCATCGACATCGTCGGCCACATCGACGCGGGGCTGCCGAGCGTTGGGTTGCCGGAGGGAATGCGAGCCGAGGATTACCTGGACTTGATCGGGCCCGCCATCGGAGTACTGCTCATCGGTTTCGCCGAAGGTCTTGGCGCGGCCAAGACTTACGCGGCGAAGGCCGGTTACACCGTGAACGCGAACCGGGAACTGACTGGACTCGGTGCCGCGAACTTGGGATCCGGCCTGTGCTCGGGGATGGTGGTCAACGGCAGTCTTTCCAAGACCGCAGTCAATGGTGGGGCCGGAGCCAAGACACAGGTCAGTGGGCTCACGGTTGCAGTGCTGACGGTGCTGACGCTTCTCTTTCTCACCGGGTTGTTCGAGAAACTGCCCGAAGCGACACTCGCTGCCGTGGTGATCGCCGCGGTGGTCGAGCTGGTCGACTTCGCCTCTCTCGCAGCGCTGTACCGGGTGTGGACCAAACGACTGGGCAGCATCTACGGCGTAGCGGCACGCGCCGATTTCGCGGCAGCCATAGCGGCTATGTTCGGTGTGCTGCTCTTCGACACGTTGCCGGGTTTGATCATCGGAATCGCCGTGTCGATGTTGCTGCTTCTGTACCGCGTCTCCAAACCGCATGTGGCGGAACTGGCCAAGAGCGGCTCGCGATGGGTGGATATCGCGTCTCATCCGGAATTGCACCCGTCCGACGGGGTGATCGTCGTGCGGGTGGAAGCCGGCCTGTTCTTTGCCAACGCCGATCATGTTCGAGATCGGATCGACGATCTTGTCACCGACAGTACGTCCATGATCATCCTCGACGCCGAGACGTCACCGTTCATCGATGTGAGCGGTGCGCAAATGCTCGAGCAGTTGCGGGATTCGCTGGCACGAAAGAACATCGTGTTCCGGGTCGCGCGCGACGTGGGGCAGTTCGGGGACGTTCTTGCCGGTACGCCTGGTGGTGGTGTGAAACTCGATGTCTACCAGAGCGTTGCGGAAGCCATGGCTGATCGCAATGATCGCCGGAGTTCATGATCCTCGAAGCCAACGCCCCAATGGTCCGTCGTCTTTGGCAATTGATCCCACGATCGTTCCGGCGATGACAACAATCGCGGAGAAGACGAACAGCCAACTGATGAGCGTGAACATCACTCCGAGAAGACCGAATTGGTCTTGCGATGTGCGTGTGATCCGCGGAAGAAAGAGGGTGCTGGCAACGTGAAGGGCACTCAGACCGGTGGCCGTCAACAGTCCTGAGCCGATGCACATACGGGTGGTCATCCGGTTGGCTGTCAGCAGCATCGGAACCAATGTCCAGACCAGTGCCCATACGCCGTAGACGGCCACGAATCCGAGCAATTGACCTACTGCGGGAATCGAATCCAACTTGTGGCACACCGCGGCGATGACCACGGAACCTGCGATGACAAAAACGACGGCGAGCCACCGCCAGGCTTGTCGGAGCGTCGCAATCGGCACGCGCCAGATCCGCCCGTACATCCGACCCAGTGCTCGGGCGTACGACGTCGAACTGATCAACAGCATCAGCAGACCCACGATGCCGAAAGCTGTCGCGGATCCGGTGGTGACATCGCTCGGTGGAAATTCGGCGCCGAGATTGTCGCGCGCAGCGTCCGAGAGTGGTTTCAGTTGTTGAAGGGTTGATGCGGCGATCATCACCGGCAGTAGGGATGTGAATGCCTGTGCCGCAAGGGTCATCGCGCTGTCCACCAACCCGACTTCGACGATGTCGAACGTAACACGCGATGCGAGCCGACGACGTGGTGTGACGGTTACCCACACCTTCATGCGGTCGCGGGTGGTGTTGTAGATCTGTGGGGGCAACTGTATGCGCATCGAGCGGCGCGTCTGCTCAGATGAGTCCGCCACGCCGCGCGGCTTTCAGAGCGTCGCGACGATTACTGACGTCGAGTTTGCGGTAGATCCCGCGCAGGTGGGTTTTGATGGTGTTGACCGAGAGGAACAGGGTTTCCGCGATCGATTCCGTGGTGTCGCCCGAAGCGAGTTCGCGCAGCACTGTGTACTCGCCCGGGGTCAGAATCGGAGCGATGGCCAGTTCATGTGGTTGCAGGTGTGACCGTACGTGTTCGGCAAAGAGTTCTTGGTCTCCGAAATGGCCGGTGAAATCATCAAGGATTTCGCGCAGAGCATGACCGTAGTCGAGGAAAGGGCGCAGAATGTTTCCGTGCTGGGCGGATCGTAATGCGTCGTGCAGTGATCGAAATGCCTTGCGTGGTTGGTGATTGGCGGAATGAATGACGGATTGCAACACCGACGTGTAGACGCCATGAGCGAGTAATGGGCGTTCGGGTGATTCCACAGCGGCGGTCAACTCGGCCTGCGCTTCGGTGAGCCTGCCGCCGGCCAGCCGCAGCGACGACAACGCCAAGTGTGCCTCGGTGGTAGCTCCGAATTGCTGAGATGCGTCGTGTATCAGCCGGCTTGCCCAGTCCAATTCGCCCACCGAGAGGCAGACGCTGACCACTGTGGGTAGTAGTGCGGATGTCGCGATCGGGAAGGTCCCCAGTTCGATGGCTTTGATCATGGCATCACGGATGTCCGCCGCAGTCGAGCGTCGATCGTCTGAGGTGTCGAGTCGACGCAACCCGAAAGTGATGACACTGTGCCAACCGAAGGCGGGCATGCTGACGCCGAGAACATCTGCCTGGCGGCAGTTTTCGATGGTGGGGATCCGATACGGGTGATCCGGTGAATTGCAGAGATATGCGCCAAGTGCTGCTACCGATGTTGCCAACTCGTATTCTGCGGTGCCCATGAGATTGTGCTCGGCAGCGTAGGCGAGGGCGTGTGTGATGTGGGCGATCATCGCTTCGATGTCGCCGTTCATGGCGGCAGAGAACCCGATACCGGTGAGGGCCCTCAGCACTAAACTGCTTCGACCACGAAGCATTCCGAGTGCGGCGGCCTCGGTGTATTCGGTGCTTGCGCGCTCGAAGTCACGGTCGAGGAAGTATCCGGTCGCAGTTTGCAGGTGTGCAAACGCTTCGATATCGGAGTGAGTGCTGCGTTGGCGTTCGGCGTGCCGGGCGAATGCGGTGTCGAAACCCGCCCCGGCGTACAGAGCCTGCAGCTTCAACGCGTAGAACAGCGGATCGCGATCCAGCCCGGGTGACGCAGTTTCGAGGAAATTCAGGTAGGTCCTGGCGGTAGTCACGTCACCGCTGTGGAGGGCTGAGACGGCGAGGAGCATTCGAGTGCGTGGTGACTCGGATACGAGAGTAGGTACCGACTCGAGTATTCGGGTCAGATCGCTGCTGTATCCGTCAAGAACGAGCCCGAGTCCGCAGCGATCGAGGAAGGCGATAATACGTTCCGGATCACCGATGGAGGCTTCGAGTTCGAGTGCTTCGAGTTCGTGTTGATGTGCCTCGAACCACGTTGCGGCCTCATGATGCGCTCGGAGGCGTTCGTTCTGGTCGACCCGGCGAAACTCTGCGCGAAGGTGTTCGCGCAGCAGTGGATGGTAGCTGAACCATGTTGTGTGATCGGTTGAATCGGTGCGAGTGAGTGGCAAATTGAACTGAATCAGTGTGTCGATTTCCGTCACGGCGTCTTCGTCGGTGAGCGCCTCTGCCAAGTCGACGGAAAATGCTTCGGCCACAGAGGTCTTGAGCATGAAGCTCGTGAGATGTGTGGGGAGTGCGGCCAAGACCTCGTCTACCAGGAAATCGGCGACCGGCCTGGGGGTGTGTGTGAACTCGTCGACGGCGACCGCGGTGTCACCTCGTCCGGCGAGATAGGTGGCAGCCAACCGAACCACGGCGCCCCATCCTTTGGTGAACGATTCGATGAGCGCAAGTTGTCGTTGGTCCAGTTCGATGTCGTATTCGCCTAACAGCACGCTGATTTCGTCGCTGTCGAAAGCGAGATCATGTGCTTCGAATCGAGTCAGACGACCGTCGAGGGCTAGTCGATGCCAGGTCAACGGAGGTTCGTACCTAGCCGCGAGAACGATCGTGAGGTTTGGTGGTGCATCCGCAAGAACCTGGTCGAGGGTGCTGATCGACATCGGATCGTGAAGGGCATGAACGTCGTCGAGAATCAGCGTGATCGATTGTCCGCTGGCCTCGATCGCTTTCATGAAGCGGGAGTGCCAGAACTGCGTCGGTGCACCGCATGCGACGGGTTCGACATGCGCGGCCAGTGCTTCGGCGAGGGAGGTGCACAACACTTGCGCGTTGTTCTCACGCTCCGCCAATGTCAGCCAGGAAACTGCTGCAGGGGACTGTTTACGAGCCCAGTCGGCCAGCAGCAGTGTCTTGCCTGCCCCAGCAGGGGCGCACAGTAGGTTCACCGCGCGAGCGTGATGTGCCGCAGAGAGCTTTCGATGCAGGCGCGGCCGCGAGATGACGTTGGAGATCGCCGAAGGGGGACGGAAGCGGTTCTCGTTTTCGCGCGCGGCTATACCTGGGCTCGACAATCTGGCCGTCGAAACGGATGCACGAACCGAGCTGCTCATCAAACTCCTGAGTTGGTGAGTGCGACGCGGTGTAGTCCCATTACGGCAATTACCCAAACCGGACGTTTGCTAATCAGCGGGAGTGAAGATGGTGACCAAGGTCCCGGCGGGAGGTGTATCGGCCGTTTCCGGTTGTGGAACCCGGTTGTGGAACCCGGTTGTGGAACACTGTGAACGGTGAATCGGCTGTCGGGAATCGTTCTTGCTGCAGGCGTTGTTCTTGCCGTGGCTGGTTGTGGTTCGACGGTGTCACCTGCAACTTCGCCTTCGGCGTCCGTCGATACTGCCGCAGCGTCCACGTCATCAGAGCCATCGGTTGCCCCGGCTCGCTCGACTCCTGAATCCGAGCGGGCGCTGATCGCGGCCACCAAAGCCAACGACGTGGAGACGGCAACCGCCCTGATCCTTGCCGGTGCCGACGTGAACGCCAAGGATTCCATTCAGGATTCGGCCTACCTGTACGCCGGAGCGGAAGGTTTGAACGAGATTCTCGCGTTGACGCTCAGTCACGGAGCGGATGTCCACAGTGTCAACCGATTCGGTGGCACCGCATTGATTCCCGCCAGCGAGCACGCGCACGTCGACACGGTTCGGATGCTGATTGCGGCGGGAGTACCTGTCAATCACATCAACGACCCGGGGTGGACGGCCCTGCTCGAGGCTGTTGTCTACGGAGACGGTTCGCCGCGCTACCTCGATGTGATCACGCAACTGCTCGACGCCGGGGCGGATCAGGAGATCAGGGACGCACGCGGACGGACAGCGTTGGAGAACGCGCAGAATCTGGGGCAGGCCGATGTTGTTGCGCTGCTGACTTCTCGGCGCTGACGCAACCCCAGGGAGTTCGGACTCGTCGGTTTTCATCGGCGGAATAGGGGTATTCCCGCTGGGCAAAGATGTCCCGCCCGATGTGATCGCCCATCCGACTCGAAGGAAACACATGAAGATTTCTCGTGTATTCACCGCAGTTCTGTCGGTAGTGGTGGTGTCGAGTGCCGGAGTGATTCTCGGTTCCGGTGGCGCGAGTGCCGCGCCCCAGCCAACTGTGGTCCTGGTCCACGGGGCTTTTGCCGACGCTACAAGCTGGGACGGTGTGGCCGCCGATTTACGTTCGCGAGGCTATGAGGTTGTGACTCCGGATAATCCGCTCCGGGGGCCGTCGTACGACTCGGCAGTGATCGAGAAGACCGTCGCGGATATCGACGGTCCCGTAGTTTTGGTCGGGCATTCATACGGCGGCGCCGTGATCACCAATGTGCACGATCCCAAGGTGCAGTCGATGGTGTACATCGCGGCTTTTGCTCCGGTGGAGGGTGAGCCGGTTCAGATCACGATCGACCCCATTCGGTTCCCGGGTAGCCAACTGCTACCTCCCGCACTGGGGTTGAAGATCGTCGACGACGCTCACGCGATTGGTGGTAAGAACGTCGACGGATATGTGACCGACGAGTATTTCCATTCGGTTTTCGCGCAAGATGTTTCGGACGAGACGGCGGCAACGATGTTGGCGCATCAAAAGTCTGCGGCGCTGTGGGCAAACCTTGAACTCGGCGGTCCGCCGTCCTGGGTGAACACACCGACGTGGTACCTCGTGGCTGGTAACGATCGGGTGATTCCGGCTACCGCACAACGGTTCATGGCGAACCGGATGGGCGCGACCACCAGCGAACTCCCGACCTCTCACGCTTCGCTGGTCTCGCAGCCGGGTGCGGTCGCAGACGTGATCGTGGCGGCCGCTCACAGTTAGTGTGCGACCGCCACGAGGGTAAGACAGGTTAAGCGGAAACGATCACCGAGGAGCCATGGCCGAAGAGGCCCTGGTTTGCGGTGATGCCGATGCGGGCGCCTTCGACCTGACGGCCTTCGGCTTGTCCGCGCAGCTGCCAGGTGAGCTCGCACACCTGCGCAAGTGCCTGGGCGGGAACAGCTTCACCGAAGCAGGCGAGGCCACCGGACGGATTGACCGGGATCCGGCCACCGATGGTGGTGTCGCCTGCGCGCAGGAGGTGTTCGGCCTCGCCGCGCTTGCAGAGTGCGAGGTCTTCGATCCAGTCGAGTTCGACGGACGTGGCGAGGTCGTAGACCTCGGCGACGTCGACGTCCTCCGGCGAGATGCCGGCTTCTTCGTACGCCGCGTAGCCGATGGATTCCTTGAACGTGCGCTCCGGAGCCGACACAGCAGAGCTGGAGTCGGTCGAGAAGTTCGGCATGTCCATGATCGTCTGCGGGAATGTCGGAGTGACCGTCGAAATCGCCTTGATGCGAACAGGTTCCGCGATGCCCATCTTGCGGGCGTATTCCATGGACGTCAGCAGGATGGCTGCGCCGCCGTCCGAGGTGGCGCAGATGTCGAGGAGGTGCAGCGGGTTGGATACCACGGGGGATGCCAGCACGTTCTCGACGGTGACTTCCTTGCGGTAACGCGCATTGGGGTTGCTCAGACCGTGCTTCGCGTTCTTCACCTTCACGTTGGCGAAGTCCTCGGCGGTGGCGCCGTACAGATCGATGCGTCGACGCGCATTGAGCGCGAAGTACGCCGGGTTGGTCATACCCATGAGGCGGAAGCGCAGCCAGTCCGGGTCGTCCCACCGCTCACCGGCGACGGGAGCGAGGAAGCCCTTCGGCGTGGTGTCTGCGCCGACGACCAAGGCAACCTCGCTGAGGCCGGCCAGGATTCGGGCGCGAGCGGTGTCGAGTGCCTGTGCGCCCGTCGCGCACGCTGCGTACGACGTGGCGACGCGGGCGCCGTTCCAGCCGAGGGCCTGAGCGAAGGTGGCTCCGGCGACGTATCCGCCGTATCCGTTGCGGACGGTTTCGCCGCCGACGATGAAGTCGACATCCTTCCAGTCCACACCGGAATCAGCGAGGGCGGCGCGAGCGGCGGCAACGCCGTACTTCACGAACGACTGGCCCCACTTGCCCCAGGGGTGCATACCTACACCGAGTACTGCGACGTCCTTGCTCATGACTGCGACTCCTGATCAGCTGCGGCGACAGGCTTCCAGCGCCACGTCGTACGAACTCCGGTTTCGTCGGTGTACAGCGGCTCGACAACCAATTCGACGGTACTGCCCACCTTGAGATCGTCGACGCCGAATCCGTCGGCTACCTGGCCGAGGATGACGATGCCCTCAGGCAGTTCGACGGCGGCCAGTGCAAACGGTACGTACGGGTCGGAGCTGGGGATGTACGGCGGCGGCGGCTGGTACTGCGCGTCGGTGTACGACCAGACCGTGCCCCGGCGGGAAAGTTCGACGTCACCGAACTCTTCACCCGAGCAGCTCGGGTTCTTGCAGAACGTGGTCTCGCGCGGGAAGGAAATGGTGCCGCAGGATTGGCACTTCGTGCCGATCAGAGCCGGGTCGGGGCCGGTGGTGAACCAACCCTCCACCGCAGGTGTCACGCTGCCGCTCGGTGCCGACGTTGCAGTCTCGCTCATGCAAACCTCATCTGGTGGGCGTGCCGGATCCGAGGATCGTGGCCCGCTGTGCCGCTTACTGGAACAGGTTGCAGTATTACACGATAAGCAGCGCAGATGGGGCGAAATTTTCGGTCAGTGGGACGCTTTCCAGAGCTTTCGACGTGGTGGTTTCACCTGGCGTGCAGCTCCGACGATGGACGACACTTCACTCTGGTCGAGGATCTTCTCCCGAACGCGTCCGTGCGCGACGCCGCGATCAACTTCGGCTTTGTCGATGGCATGCCAACCGGCTCGATCGACGACGGCATTCTGTCGCGCCCGGACAAGCCGATCGAGGGCAGCCGTGTCGGGAGCCGGGGTCCGCAGACGTCCATGGTTGAAGTCGTCGACGAGCATCCGGACGGTTTCCTGGGCGCAGGATTTGTTGGTGCCGATGAAGCCGCTTGGTCCGCGCTTGATCCAGCCCGTCACGTACACGCCTGGTGCGTCGCCGACGCGGCCTCCCTCGTTCGGGATAACCGAGGCGCGCTCGTCGAATGGAACACCCGCGATGGGTACACCGCGGTATCCGATGGACGTGAGTACCAGGCCGGCATCGATGGTTTCTGTGTCTCCGGTGGGTTCGATGCGGACAGTCCCGTCGGCGTCGACCAGCGTGTTGCGCTCGAATTCGACCCCGGTCACGTGGTCCTCACCGGAAATCTCGGTTGGCGTCAGAAGGTAGCGCAAGGTGATGCGTTTGCCACCCACTTCGACGTGATCGCGATTCTTCAGCGCTTCGAGGAGCCGGAGTTTCTGCTCGACGGCGTGCGGCAGTGAGTCGGCTTTCTCGGTGATCGGGTCGAGAACCATGTCGTCTGGGCCGACGGACAGTTCGATATCCGGTAGCGCCATCAGGCCGGTGAACTCGGGAACGGTGAAGGCAGACTGCGCAATTCCGCGTCGGCCGACAATCACTACTTCTTCGACCCGACTCTTCCGTAACGCTGCAAGCGCGTGAGCAGAGATGTCGGTGCCGGCCAGCTTTTCGGGATCTGCCGTCAGAATGCGGGCAACATCAAGTGCGACGTTCCCGTTTCCGATGATGACGGCCCGCCGATGTGAGAGGTCGAAGACATCGTCGACATGATCGGGATGACCGTTGTACCAGGCCACGAAATCAGTGGCCGACGCAGTTCCGGGGAGGTCTGCGCCCGGGATGCCGAGGCCGCGGTCGGATGAAGCGCCGACGGCGTAGAGAACGGCATGGTGGTTCTCGAGAAGTTCGTCGTGAGTGAGGTGTTTACCGATCTCGACGTTGAGGTAGAACTCGAAACCCCGCTGCGCGGCGATCTTGTCGAACAGTCGAGTGACCTGCTTGGTCTTCTGATGATCAGGTGCCACGCCGGCGCGAACCAAGCCGTAGGGAACCGGCAGCCGATCGAAGACGTTGACCTGCACACCGGGTTGCGTGAGCAACTCGTCTGCCGCGTACATCGCGGATGGACCGGAGCCGACGATCGCCACTCGCAGCGGTGGACGCCCCTGGTCGATAGTCGCGGCCGGTATCACCTTGGCAAGTAGCGGGCGGGGCCGCTGCTCTTTGTAGAAATCCGCGTTGATCGAGAGGAAAACCCGCTGCGGTTCAGTCAGTTTCGACTCGGGAACAATCGCGTCGACCGGACAGGCGGAGACGCATGCACCGCAGTCGACGCAGGCCTGTGGATCGATGTGCAACATCTCGGCGGTGAGGAAATCCGGTTCGTCCGGCGTCGGATGAATGCAGTTGACCGGGCAGGCGTAGACGCACGAGGCGTCGCTGCAGCAGGACTGCGTGACTACGTGTGGCATGGCGGTTGGGTCCGATCTCGGATTATGCGGCAGCGTTGTGTGCGCTGCGGTGGGGTTCGCTGCGGAAACGTGATGCGCGGCCGTCCATCTTGCAGGCCTTCCACACCAGTCGCGACGCGCGGTTCATCAAACCCGTCTCTGTTGCGAGCATGCGGACGTCGCCGAAGTAGTTGCGCAGCGTCTGACGCGATTCCGGTAGCTCCCAGAACAGGTCCTTCTTGACGGACTTCGGGATGTCGAACTGCTTCCAGAATGTGTTGGGCGGAATCACGATGGCATCACACAGGATTCGCATGGTGATCGGGAAGAGAAGCGACAGGACAAAGCGGCTCGGGCGTGACATCAGCGGGATGCGTCGGCTCAGAAGCTTGTGTGCAAACGAGATATGGCGCGCTTCTTCGGCAACGTGAATTGCCATGACGGATGCCATGATCGGGTGGATATCGCCCCCGGAGCGCAGGATGCTCTTCTGGATGTGGTCGATAGGTTCTTCGCCGGCGAGAACACCCACGAAGAAGAGTTCCGGGAAGGGGCCGGCAGCAAGCGGGATGAACGGCGCCAGCATGCGCATCACGCGATTCATACCCGGAGCGTCGGCGCCGATGCGGTTCACCATTTCCTGGAACATCATGGTGTGGTTGCACTCTTCGACGGACTCGTGAGTGCAGTAGCGAGCCTCGGCCGACTGGTTGGGGAGTGCAAAGACGTACTGCATCATGCCGCGGATCAGGATGTTCTCGAACTGCAGGCCGACCTTCGCGACGTTGGCCTGACGCCACATCCCGATTTCGATCTGCTTGTCGATCGGCTGAGCCTGGTACCACGGGTGGGCGCCAAGCGGATCCGTCTCAGCCGGGAGTATCCAGCGCGTATCGCCGGGCGTGACCGCAAATTCGGGGGCATCCCAGTCGATGTCGAGATACGGATCGAAGTGCTTGTTCACGGATCCTTCGGACAGGAGGCGAAGTGTCTCGTTGTACGAGTGGTCCGATGCTTCCGCGTTCTTGTCGAACGGCGTTGTCAGCGTCATGTGCGTCTCCCTCTTTGTCGCGGTCACCGCTGTTCTTACGTGCGGTTTCGGTGGTATCGAGGGCCGGTTCGTGTGATGGCAGGCACTCGGTCTGGCTTTAATGTAACCACAGGTATCAGGAAAAGCTAGTCCCAGACAGTTCTCGATCGACAAGCGGCTTGAGCTACTGGTGAGTAGCTTTGTGGGCCGACGCTTTGCGTACTCCATCGTGGGCGTTTCCGCGATCTTCGAGCGTATGGACGCGCAATAACTTACTGCTCGGTAATCTCGTCAACCTATAGAAAAGGACAGGCGATGACGATGATCAGCAGGCTGGTGGGCAATTTCGTGTTGAATCCGCCTACGAGGCTTCGTTCGCTGCTTTCGCGCCCCCGCGTCGACCTTTCGGACAAAACCATCGTGCTGACCGGGGCGTCGTCCGGCATCGGGGAGGCAACCGCGCACACGTTGGCCGCGCGCGGCGCCGAGATGATCCTGGTCGCCAGAGGCAGTGACGAACTCGAGCGCGTGCGTGACGACATCCACCGAGAGGGAGGATGGGCCCACGTTCTACCCGCGGATCTCTCGAACGGTGAAAGCGTCGACGAACTTGCCGACGCGATAGCCGACCAGTTCGGGACCGTCGATGTTCTGATCAACAACGCGGGCCGCTCCATCCGCCGCAGTGCCGCCGATTCCGTAGAACGATTCCACGATTACGAGCGCACGATGGCGCTCAACTACTTCGGTCCGGCGCGGCTGACGCTTCGACTCTTGCCGTCAATGCTCGAGGCCGATTCCGGACACATCGTCAATGTCGGGACGTGGGGTGTGAGCGCCGGAGTGATGCCAAGGTTCAGTGCCTATCACGCGTCGAAGTCTGCGCTCAGTGCCTTCGGTCGTAGTCTCGGCGCCGAGTGTCACGGCACGGGGGTCGACGTCAGTACCGTGCAATTTCCACTGATTCGGACGCCGATGATTGCGCCCACCGCCGATTACGTCAACCAACCGGCATTGACCGCGGAGCAGGCAGCGTCGTGGATCCTGCGGGCGATCGAAACGCGTCCGATCGAGTTGTATCCACGCTACGCCGGCCTGCTCAGGGCCATTGGTGCTATATCACCTTCTGCGACAGATGCTTTCGTTCGACGTTCGGGAATCTGAAAGTACTGGCTGTCAAAGTATCGCGAAAATAAATGAGGGCATGGCGTACTTTGAAGACGGCGAATGCGCGCAAACCTTGATCGAGAAATGAAGTAGGGGAACAACCAGTGGCAGACATTCGCCGAAAACCGGCGCGGGTCAGGAAGATTCCGCTGCGTGCTCGCGAAATTCTATCGCGGAACCCAGCCGTCCTGGCGGTCACTGCCGGAATTCTCAGCCTCGTGTGGATGTTCGTTGCAACCTGGTCGGTGGCGCGAGGTAGTGACTATTCGGGAGAGCCGGCCGCGGGCGACCCGGTTGTTCTCATCACGACAGTGCTCATTCTGACTGCCTTGACAGTGGTCGCTTGTTTCCGTCGGAGCCATCCGGTGTGGATGTATCTTCTGACTCTCGTCGGCACCGTCGCTTTGGCCCTGCTGTTCGAGGATCGAGTTGCAGCGACCACTCCGCTGTATTGGTTTGCGATCATTGTCATGGCTGGGAGAACTACCGGAAGTCGCTTGGTGCTACTGACGATTACCGGAATGCTCGCTGATCTGTGGATGACGACCAGATTTCGACCGGGTGACGCTGGTGAAAGCGTGACGCTTGCTCAGGTTCCGGCTGGGGATTTGCCAGAGTTCTTGTTCGCACCCGCTGTGAATATCATGACCAGCTACGCGATCATGATCGTTGTCGGGAAAGTTGTGCAGAGATATCGGGCTCAATCATCCGCCAGTGCCGCAGCCATCGAGCAAATGCAGTTGAACAGCGACGCACGAATTAGTGACGCGATTACAGAGGAACGGCAGAATATGGCGCGCGAACTGCACGACGTCGCCGCTCATCACCTCACTGGTCTGCTCATCCAAGCGAGGTCGGCGGACAAATTGTTTTCATCCAACCCGGTTCAGGCGAAGGCCCTGCTCGGCGGGGTGATCGACCATGGTGATCGCGCACTGAACAGTTTGCGTCAAACTGTGGGGATTCTGCGGTTGGGCGAGGCCGATCCCAAGTACCCCCAACCGATGATCGCCGATATCCCGGAACTTGTGGAGGGATGTCGAGCGTCCATTCCGTCCTTGCAACTCGATCTGGAGGATAGTTTCACCGAACTCGACAGCGCTGTGCAACTGTCGTCCTACCGTGTTGTGCAAGAAGCATTGTCGAATATTCTTCGCCACGCGCCGGAAAGTTCCGCAACAGTGACTGTGCGACGTGAGCGCGATTCGATCAGCGTGGACGTCACCAACATTGCCGACAGAGGAACACCCGCGACAGACGGTCAGAGTCTGGGAATTTCGGGGATGCGTGAACGCGTCACCCTTCTGGGCGGAACCCTTCTTGCCGGACCCAATGACAACGGTTGGACTGTAAAGGCGGTCATTCCCACTGCCGGCCAGATCATCGGATAGTTACCTCCCAATGTGCTCGCGTGTCCGGCCGTAGTCTCGGTGGATCCGCCGGAGATGTACGACAGGCGAGATGTCGTGCTCGAGTGCATCTTCGGCGTGTGCGAGATCGTCTGGGTGCCCGAGCACTTCATATGCGCGAATCCAGAACAGTGCTTGCCCGCTTGCGCCGTGCACGAGGCCACCTTTCCCGGATGGAATCGTCGGTGAGATTCCTGATGGTCGAACGTAGTGTCCTGATTCCGTCGCAGGGCGGCTCTCTGTCCCATGCCCACCCGGTATCGATCCCAGTGGTCACCATTGACGCTGGCACGTCCGACATGGTAGCTATTTAACGAGCGCTAAGTCAGTGGTTGGCTTTGTGCAACACGATCTCGGTCCGGTGCCTGATGCATGTGTCTTGGGTGCCGGACCGTCTCAAATGCACGTCCTCGAAGGGAACGAAGAAGATGACCAAGGCAGTGATTGTCGATGTAGTCCGGATCGCATCCGGCAAGGGCAAGCCGGGCGGGGCACTGTCCGGGACACATCCCGTCGAACTGTTGGCCCACGTGCTTCGGTCGATCGTCGAGCGCAATGGCATCGATCCGGCGCTGGTGGACGACGTCATCGGTGGTTGTGTCGGCCAGGCCGGCGAGCAGGCATTGAACATCACCCGCACCGCCGTGCTCTCGGCCGGTTTCCCCGAATCCGTGCCGGCCACCACGATCGACCGCCAGTGTGGATCGAGCCAGCAGGCAGCACACTTTGCCGCTCAGGGCGTTATCGCCGGGGCGTACGACATCGTGATCGCTGCCGGTGTCGAATCCATGAGCCGCGTACCCATGGGGTTCACCACGATGGGCAAGGACGCATCCGGTCCCGGTATCGCCGCTCGCTACCCCGAAGGCCTGGTCAACCAAGGCATTTCGGCTGAACTGATTGCGGCCAAGTGGAAGTTCGACCGCGACACGCTCGACGCGTTCTCCGCACAGTCCCATCAGCGCGCTGCGGCTGCTGCGGCGCAGGGACTGTTCGACAAGGAGATCGTGCCGATCTCGGTGACCAATGCCGCCGGAGAAACTGTTACGCACACCGTCGACGAGACCGTGCGCGCCACGACCACAGCCGAAGGCCTGGCTGGTCTGAAGCCGTCGTTCTACTCCGAGAAGTACGCAGCTCGTTTCCCGGAAGCACAGTGGTCGATCACTCCCGGCAACTCCTCACCGCTCACCGACGGCGCTTCGGCTGCTCTGATCATGAGCGAAGAGATGGCCTCCAAGCTGGGTCTGACGCCTCGCGCCCGTTTCCACTCGTTCTCCGTGATGGGCGACGACCCGGTCTTCATGCTCACCGCACCGATCCCGGCCACCCACAAGGTCCTTGCTCGCGCAGGACTGAGCATCGACGACATCGACACCTACGAGGTCAACGAAGCATTCGCGCCGGTGCCGCTCGCGTGGGCACACGAATTCGGTGCCGACCCGGCCAAGCTCAACCCGTGGGGCGGAGCCATCTCGCTCGGCCACGCACTCGGATCCTCGGGCACGCGTTTGCTGACGACGATGGTCAACCACCTCGAGGCCACCGGCGGACGCTACGGCCTGCAGACCATGTGCGAAGGTGCTGGTATGGCAAACGCCACCATCATCGAACGCATCTGACACACAACATCTTTCGAAAGGAATTTCACATGATCGTCAACGACAGTGTAGCCGTCGTCACCGGTGGAGCCTCCGGACTCGGCCTGGCCACCGCCAAAGCTCTACTCGCCGACGGCGCCAGCGTCGTCATCATCGACCTACCGTCCTCCAACGGTGAGGCCATCGCCAAGGAACTCGGCGACCGCGTTCGCTTTGCTGCCGCCGACGTCACGGACGAGGCAGCTGTGTCGGCCGCTCTCGATCTCGCGGAGACCCTCGGACCGATCCGCGTCACGGTCAACTGCGCCGGAATCGGCAACGCCATCAAGACAGTCAGCAAGAAGGGCGCATTCCCCCTCGACGCGTTCAAGAAGGTCGTCGATGTCAACCTGATCGGCACATTCAACGTGCTTCGCCTTGCTGCAGAGCGCATTTCGAAGACCGAACCCATCGACGGCGAGCGGGGTGTCATCATCAACACCGCCTCGGTCGCAGCATACGACGGACAGATCGGCCAGGCTGCCTACTCCGCATCCAAGGGCGGCGTTGTCGGTATGACGCTCCCCATCGCCCGCGACCTCGCGTCGCTGCTCATTCGCGTCAACACCATCGCTCCGGGCCTGTTCAAGACACCGCTCCTCGCCAGCCTGCCGGAAGAGGCTCAGGCGTCGCTCGGCACTCAGGTGCCGCACCCCTCCCGCCTGGGTGACCCCAGCGAGTACGGCGCACTCGCAGCGCACATCGTCTCCAACCCCATGCTCAACGGTGAGACGATCCGCCTCGACGGCGCAATCCGTATGGCACCGCGGTAATTTCGGGCGTTACATGACTGGCGAAGCGATGAACGTGGATTCGGTGGCAGCGGACTGGAGGTCCTTCCCGCCGCTGATGATGAGTGAGATCCTGACGGCTTCGCTGGAACTGTTCGACGAGAACGGTTACCACGGCACAACAGTGCGGCAGATTGCCAACCGTGTCGGGGTAACCGTTCCCGCGCTCTACTATCACCACGCGAACAAAGAAGCCGTTCTGGTTGCACTGTTCGACGTATCGATGAGCGAACTGAATACCAGAACCGAAGCGGCAGAGGCAGAAGCCGGCGAAAACCCGGTGGAGCGTTTTGCGTTGGTGGTCGAGGCGATCGTGCTGTACATGACCCACCGGGCGCATCACGCCGCGCTGGATACCGAGATCCGGCATGTCTCCCCGGAAAGCCGAAGCCGATATGCGGCCAGTCGAAAACGGCTCGAGTTGCTGATGCGCAGGATTGTCGGCGACGGTGTGGCGTCAGGAGATTTCTCGGTCACCGATACCGAGGAGACGGTCCGGGCCATACTCGGAATGGCTCAGTCTTTACCACGTTGGTTCCAGACGGGTGGTCCGATGTCACCGTCCCAATTGGCAGAGAAGTACGTCGACATCGCGTTCCATACAGTCGGGTATCGACCGTAAACGAAGGCGGGCAACAGGTTTAAGACCTGTTGCCCGCCTTTCGGTATTTACCCTGAATCAGAGACGCGTGACGTTGAGGCCGCCGTCATGGTAGTCGGCCCGCAGACGCTTCTTGTCGAACTTGCCGACACTCGTCTTCGGAACTTCCTGCACCACAGCCCAGTTCTCGGGAAGCTGCCACTTTGCGATCTTGTCCGAGAGGAACTCTTGCAGTTCGGCCATCGTTGTTGCCGAATCCGCACGCAGGACTACCGCCACCAGCGGTCGCTCATCCCACTTCTCGTCGGGAATACCGATCACAGCTGCTTCGGTGACATCGGGATGACCCATTACTGCGTTCTCGAGGTCGACCGACGAAATCCACTCACCGCCCGACTTGATGATGTCCTTGGAACGGTCCGAGAGGCTGAGGAAACCGTCTGCCGTGATGGATCCGACGTCCCCGGTCTTGAGCCAGCCGTCGTTGAACTTGTCTGCTGCGTCGACGCCGTAATACGACGCCGCGATCCACGGGCCGCGCACTTCGAGCTCGCCAACTGAAACGCCGTCGTGGGCAACAGTTTTGCCGTCATCATCGATGAGGCGTGCTTCGACGGATGCGGGGAAGCGGCCCTGCGAGTAACGGTACTTCCACATCTCGTCGCCGGCGACACCGAGCGGTGGGCGAGCTACGGAGCCGAGCGGCGACGTTTCCGTCATCCCCCACGCGTGCAGGACGCTCACGTTGTGGTCGTTTTCGAAGGCGTGCATCAGTGCCGGCGGAACTGCAGAGCCGCCGATCAGAACCTCTCGCATAGACGAGATGTCCTGGGGATTCTGTTCGAGGTAGAGGTGCAGGCCCTGCCAGATCGTGGGGACCGCGGCGGCGAAGGTCGGCTTCTCGCTGGCGATGATCGCAGCCAACGGTGCCGGCTGCAGGAAGCGATCGGGCATGATCAGCGAAGCGCCGATCATGAACGCGGCGTAGGGAAGTCCCCACGACATCGCATGGAACTGTGGAACGACGGCAAGTGCGCGGTCACCCTGCTTGAGGTTGGGTCCGTCGCTCATGCAGACCTGCATCGAGTGCAGGTAGATCGAACGATGGGAATACACAACACCTTTGGGGTCTCCTGTGGTGCCGGAGGTGTAACACATCGCGGCGGCGCTGCGCTCGTCCAGTTCGGGCCAGTCGAACTCTGTCGGCTGCTCCGCGATCAGACCTTCGTACGTGTGTACCTCAACGCCCGCGGGCGCTTCGAGGCCGGCGGCGGAAGAGCCCGTCACGATGATGTGCTTGACCGTCGTGAGCGAAGGCAATTGGGGTGCGAGCAACGGGATCAGTGACGGATCCACGATGATCACGTGATCCTCGGCATGATTGGCAACGTGGATCAGCTGCTCGGGGAACAACCGGATGTTGAGGGTGTGCAGGACAGCGCCCATTGCGGGGATGCCGAGGTATGCCTCGAGGTGCTCCGAGTTGTTCCACATGAACGTGGCCACTCGCTGATCCCCGTCGACGCCCAGTCCGCGCAGTGCGTGAGCCAGCTGAGCGCAGCGACGTCCCACCTCGGCATACGACGTACGACGCGGACCACTTTCGGTCCAGGTAACAACTTCGGCGTCACCGTGTACGGAGGCTCCGTGCCGCAGGATTTGAGCAATGGAGAGTGGGGCGTCTTGCATCGTGCTCAGCATGGGCTACTCCTGGTTGTCATGCGATCCTGTGCTTTCCAGACCGGTCGCAGTCGAGGGTGTGTGATGCCAGGCTAGTCATATCGCCGGGGCACCGTGTTAGTGACCCA
Organism: Rhodococcus sp. 24CO; assembly: GCF_050586165.1. Classification (NCBI taxonomy): domain Bacteria; kingdom Bacillati; phylum Actinomycetota; class Actinomycetes; order Mycobacteriales; family Nocardiaceae; genus Rhodococcus; species Rhodococcus sp. 24CO. The sequence goes on from NZ_JAZFNF010000002.1 coordinate 222,898, forward strand.
CTGCACACTCGAAGAACCATGCGATAACGAGTGCGCCCGGGTCGACGACACCGCGGGCAGCCTCGCCGACATAGCTCGCGCGGCCCCGGCTGGCCACCATGACTTCCGTCGACTCGGCTCCAGTGCGGGCGGCGTCGGAGGTTCGTCGCAACACGTCCGCGCGGGTGGCCTCGAGCCGAACCCCTTCCTCGAGTGCTTCCACGGCGGGGGTTATCGCATCCACCATCGTCTTGTCTCCGGGGCGTGCTCCCCCGAGAGCAGTGATGTTGTCCAGACCTGCGCGTGCCGCTGCGGCAATGGTCGCGAGATCCAGTTCGCCCTCTCGGGCTACTCGGAAGAAATGCCGGAACCAGATGCCGAACAGCGCTCCGGACGTTCCACCCGCATGGCCGAGATAGGCTTGCGAGATGGCATCGAATGTTGTTGGTGCGGAATAGGTATTCCGCATCTCGGTCAAATCCAACTGTTCCAGTGCGGCCACCATGTTGGTACCGAAATCGCCGTCACCCGCCCGACGATCGAGATCGGTGAGGGCAGGTTCCTCGTCGAGGACCTTCTGCGCCCAATCGGCTACCCAGGCTCCGATGTTTCCGTCGGAAGTTGGTGTCGGCGGCGCCGTGTACGAAGGGCCGAAGGATTCCCGCGGACCCACCGCCGAGGAACTTCGTGCCGGCGAATTCGGCCAGGCCGGCGCGGCGCTCGGGGCGTCCCACAGTTCGAGGATCTGATCGTCGACGCGTACCAAGGTGATGGATGCTCCTGCCATGTTCATCGCCGTCACAAATGTTCCGACGAGGGGGCGTTCGATCTGAATTCCCTTCTCGCCTAGATATTCTCCGAGTTCGGCGAACAGCAACTGCAGTTCCAGGGGATGCGTTGCACCCAATCCGTTGACCAGCGCGATGACACGATCTCCATCGGCCAGGTCGAGTGAGTCGATGATCGGATCGGTCAGGCGACGCACCAGTTCGGGAGCAGGCAACGCGTCGATACGCTCGCGTCCTCGCTCGCCGTGGATGCCGATGCCCAGTTCCATCTGGCCAGCGGGTAGATCGAATGAAGGTTCCGTTGAGCCAGGGAGCGTGCACGGCGCCAGCGCGACGGCCATGCTGCGTGCCGATTGGGAGACAAGGCGACCGATCCGGACAACCTCTGCCAAAGACTCGCCGCGCTCGGCCGCGGCACCGCATACTTTCTCCACGACGACGGTGGCTGCCGTACCGCGGCGCCCGGGTCCGTCGCCGTCAGCTCGTTCGGTTGCCACGTCGTCCTCGACGAGGACGACATCGGCATCGATGTTGTCTTCCCGCAGTAATTCTCGTGCGATACCGAAGTTCAGGACGTCGCCGGTGTAGTTCTTCACGATGTGGAGGACACCGCCGCCGGCGTCGACGGCTTTGGAGGCCTCGTGAATTTGCAGTGCGTTGGGTGAGGTGAAAACCAAGCCGGGGCAGACCGCGGTGAGCATGCCTGCGCCGATGAATCCAGCGTGCATGGGTTCGTGACCGGAACCGCCGCCGGAGACGAGCGCTACCTGTCCGTGGGGAAGTGGCACCGCGCGAGTGAGATATCCGGGGTCGGGATTCCACGCGATGTCGTCAGTGGATGCAATCAACCCGCGGAGTGCGTCGGGAACAAATGTCTTTGCGCTGCGCATGAACATCACTTCAGAGTAGGTCTAACGTCGAGTTCGGGCACGGATCGTGATCGACGAGAGGTGGACGGCATGAAATTGGGGTTGGTACTTGCCGGTGGCGGCGTTGCGGGAATCGCCTGGGAAACCGGTTTTCTGCTGGGCGTTCAGGACAAGTCGGCGGACGCTGCCGCAGCGCTGCTGGCGGCGGACGTGTTGATCGGCACTTCTGCAGGTTCCACCGTGACTGCTCAGATTGCGGGCGGCGCGACACTGCAGGAGCTTTTCGACGCACAAACAGCGGATGCGACCGCTGAGATCGATCCGAAGGTCGATGTCGAGGTCCTCGGACAGATGTTCGTCGATGCGATCGCAGGTTCCGAGGATCGGTCCGAACAACTACGTCTACTCGGAGAGGCCGCGATGAGTGCGGACACCGTCGAACCGGGCGTGCGTCGTGCGGTCATCGAGGCAAGGCTGCCCAATCGGTTGTGGCCCGACCGGGAGTTGCGCATCCCGGTGATCGACGCGGAGACCGGTGAATCGAGGGTCTTCGGCAGTTCGGCCGGCGTAGACCTGATCGACGCAGTCGGAGCGAGTTGCGCCGTCCCCGGTGTGTGGCCGACGGTCATGATCGACGGGCACCGGTACATGGACGGCGGAATGGCGAGCGGATCGAATGTTCATTTGGCCGCGGACTGCGATGTGGTCGTGGTTCTTTCACCCGCCGCTGATCCCGCCCCGAATCTGCTGGGCGGCAGCCTACGAGAGAAATCGACGCGATGACGCAGTCGCGGGTACTGCCGATCTTCGCCGACGATGCCGTCGTGGAAGCGATCGGAACCAACTCCCTCTCGCCGACAACCAGGCGCCCGGCAGCTGAACTCGGCCGAGAACAGGGCCGTCGAACAGCCGACGAGATCGCCGCGTTTCTGGTGACGGCATGAGTGGGGCTCGGATTGCCGTGGTTCTGCGTCCGGAGCTGCCCCCGGAGGATCTGATCCAGCTTGCCAGGTGTGCCGACGAAGTCGGTATCTACGAGGTCTGGCTGTGGGAGGACTGCTTCTTCGGTGGAGGAATAGCCACTGCTGCAACTGTATTGGCCGCAACTTCGCGGCTGGGAGTGGCGATCGGTGTGCTGCCGACGCCGATGCGCAACACCGCGATCACGGCGATGGAGATTTCGGCGCTGGCCAGAATTCATCCGGGTCGACTACGGGTGGGCTTCGGCCACGGTGTTCAGAGCTGGATGCGGCAGATCGGCGCCAAGGTCGAATCGCCGTTGACACTCCTGCGTGAGCAGTTCGGTGCAGTCGAGCGGCTACTGCGTGGTGAGTCGGTGACGGTGTCCGGTAGGTACGTGAATCTCGACGACGTGACGCTGGCGTGGCCGCCGGAGAAGATGCCGGAGCTACTCGTCGGAGCCACGGGGCCAAAGACTTTGGCGCTCAGTGGCGAGTTGGCGCAGGGCACGGTGTTGTCGGGAGGGACGACGCCGGACGGCGTGCGCCGGGCGATCGATCACATCGGAGCGCAGGATCACGATGTGGTCGTCTACGTCCTCTGTGCCTTCGGTTCGGGCGGTCGTGAGCGCGCGTTGGCCGAGGCCGCAGCGTCCGGTAGCGAGTCGCCGGAGGATGCGATTGCCGTGGGTACAGCCGCCGACGTCGCGGCAGCTGCACGGCGGTGGGCGGACGCGGGCGCAACCACCGTCGTACTTCAACCCACTGTTGACGAGCCAGATGTTCGGGAGTTCATTCGTCTTGTCGCGCAGGAGGTTCAACCGCTGTTGGTATAGGTCAGAAGGTCACTCTGGCCAGGACCGTGTCGATGTCGGCAGTGCTCACGTCTCGGTGCGTCACGAACCGAACCTTCCCGGCGACGGTGACGGCACCGACGTCGGCAGCGGCCAGCTGAGCAACGGTGGCCGACGGATCGGCTGTGGCGGCGAGAACGATGTTGGTGGCGGGTTCGTCGACAGCCCAACCGCGCTCACGAAGCCCCGACGCTAGGCGCTGCGCATTGTCGTGATCGTCGGACAGTCGGGCCTGCGAGCGCAAGGCCACGATGCCGGCCGCGGCAAGCACGCCGCCCTGACGAACGCCGCCACCGAGCATCTTGCGAATCCTTCGGGCTTCGGTGATCAGTTCGGGTGACGCGGCCAGTATCGACCCGACCGGCGCGCCGAGTCCCTTGCTCAGGCACACCTGCACGGTATCGGCGCCGGTAGTCAGCTCGGCAGGTGAAACATCCAGTGCAGCAGCCGCATTCCAGAGACGGGCACCGTCGAGGTGAATGTTCAGGCCGCGCGAACGGGCTGCCTCGACCAGCGCCGCCCATTCGGCCGGATTCATGACGGCGCCACCGGCGAAGTTGTGGGTGTTCTCGAGGCAGAGCAGCGTGGTGTTCAACGTGAAATACGGACCGGGGGAGCCTGCGGCCTTCAGAACTGTCTCGGGGCTGGGCCGTCCGGGTCCGCCGTCGTGCGGCAGCGCCATTGGCATCCCCTGGGCGAGCCAGGCGGCAGTGCCCAACTCGGAACCCAGGACGTGGGAGTGCTCCGGCGCCAGGAACTGATCACCCCGGCGGAGGTGCAACATCAGCGCAATCAGGTTGCCCATCGATCCACTCGGTACCCACAAGGCGGCCGGAAAGCCCAGAGTATGTGCGACCTCTTCCTCGAGTGCTGCCATGGTCGGGTCGTGATCGAGGACGTCGTCACCGACCTCTGCGTCGGCCATGGCCTTGCGCATCTCCGCGTCAGGTTTGGTGACGGTGTCCGAGCGTAGGTCGATGTACGACGAAGTCATGACTCATTCGATCAAGTCGCGTGATCCGGCGTCAAACTGCAGTGAGTCGGACGTGAGGGATCAGATTCCCGGCTCCGCGGCGATCGTGCCGGCGGATACCGCTCGGCACAGGGCATCGTGGTCGCGTTCGGTCTGATCGGCGTAGAGCCGAGCGAACCGAGTGAGGGCGGTGTCCACCACGTCCGAAGTTCCCAGATAACCGGAAATCAATGACGCGCCACTGGTGCGCGCGTGACCCTTCGCGAGCAGTCGGCCGCAGATCGCGACGTAGTCGGTCAGCGCCGCAGCATCGATATTGTTCAGATCCACCGAACCTTTCATGTTCCGGAACTGACGGACGTAGTACTGACGGTCGTCGACGGTGCACCAACCGAGCAGTGGATCGCTGACCGTCTGGAGAGCCTGCTGGTATTCCGCGACACGTCGTCCTTGGTGATCGTGCCAGGCCGAGTCGCCGTGCACGAACGGCGCAACAACGGATCGGCGAGCCTGTTTGAGCTGCAGGAATATGACGTCGTCGGGGATGCTCCCTTCGCACAGGGCGACATAGGCTCGCAGTGCGACGCTTCCAACTCCGACGACCCGGTGTGCCACGTCGATCACGTTGTATCCCGAGACCACTCGACGCCAGTGCGGTGCAAGGGTTTCGAGATACTCGTCGAGACCTTCCAAGAGAAAGTCGGTGTCCTGTGGGGTGAGTCGTGTTGTGAGCGGCGGGTTCTCGAGTAGCTGTCGTCGTCCGTGATCCTCGACGGTGAATCGGGGAACCGCGTGATCGCTCGTACGTCGCCTGGCGCGTTCCGCTGCGCGTTGGATCTCGGCGAGCAAGCCTGGATCGGTGACGTGGTCGGTCAGCCCGTCGAGATCGACTCGGTCGAAGGAACGATCGAACAGTGGACGCTCGGACAGCTTTGCCAGGTGGAGGCGATACGCGGACACACACGAGGTTGTCGCTGTTTCGCATTGAGATTCGGTGAGGCCGTTCTGTCGACCGGCCACCCAGATGCTCGCAGCCAACCTACGCAGGTCCCATTCCCAGGGACCGGGATGTGCTTCGTCGAAATCGTTGAGGTCTATGACAAGTTCGCGTTCCGGCGATCCGTAGAACCCGAAGTTTCCGACGTGGGCGTCACCGCAGATGACGGGTGTGATGCCGGTGGCCGGGAGCGCCGCCATGTCCTCGGCCATCAGTCCGGCAGTGCCGCGGAGGAATCCGTACGGTGAAGCGACCATGCGCCCCACCCGAATCGGCACCAACCAGTCGAGTCTGCCCTCGTGGGCAGTGTTGACCTGATCGACCGGGTCACGTCGGTTCGGTGGTGGCGTCCAATCGCCAAGTGACGACCGTGCCACTCGTTTACGTAGACTCTTTCCGATCTTGCGCCGCTCACTGCGAGGGGTTTGACGCGCGCGCAGGGTCGCCCTGGCGTCTGGTTCGTTCTCGAGAGCCAACTGACCGGCAGGCCTGCTCAGCGGGTCCATGTCGGGCTCTCTTTCGTCGGGCGTGCGAAACTCGCGCTCGATCTTATGCCCGCTGGACTGAGCGCCGCGCGACGAGTTCCTTAACTACTCGCCTGGGCAATCAACTCGACGACGCGGTCGGCGCACAGTTCCGGATCCGGCATTCTCCCGATGCCGAGGCATTCGACGACGGTGAACGACGCATCCGGCGTGTCTTCCACACCGAGCGCCCACCCGAAGTAGTGGTTCCAGGCGAGTACGGCTCGGTGGCCGCTGTGCTGCGGAATCTCGTTGCCCAGCACAAGTACCGCGTCGAACGCCGGCCCGTCGAACCAGATAACCGATTCGGCAAAGGCGGAGGCGGCGACCGCGATTACGTACCTTTGACAAGTGGATTCGCTCGGAATGGCGATGTGTGCACGCATGCTCGCTCCTCCGACTCGGTTGCGATCGGAGGGTTCCCCATTGGTGCTGCCGAAGAAACGCCGTGCAGGTTACGTCCCGGCCACAGATTTACGACGCAGGCGATGCCCGAGATGTTTCCGTGCTGCGCGCGCCACCGATCGGGCGGAGAGGTGGTGCTCTCCGGTATCAATCGGGAGCAGATGTTCGAACACTGTGAACTTTCGGCTGCCCGCGTACCCGCTCAGGTAGTCGACATGGCTCGTCATACCGGCTCTGGCACTGCGGTATTCAGTCAAAGCAGCGTTTACGTTCCGATGTGAATCGAGCCCGTGTGTTGTCGTCTTCACCAGCGTCGCCGATGAGTGCGAACCCGTTACCTACGGGGTTGGTGACGGTTGGTGAGAAGCTCAGTCGTCATGTTCGGGCGTTAGGTCCCGAACTGCGGCTCGTATGGACTGTTCACGAAGTTCGTTCTCTCTGCGAAGCTCACGGCGCCTACGCCCCGCCTCGAATCGTTGCCTCGCAGTTGTTCCGGTTGGTCGGAGTTGGGGTACCTCAGCTGGTTTTCCGTCGCTGCCCATTGCCACCATCGTGAAGTAGCAACTGTTGGTATGTCGAGATTTTCCGAGAAGAATGTCTTCGGTTTCGACTCGTATTCCGATTTCCATCGACGTGCGCCCGGTGTAATTGACGGAAGCGGTGAAGGTGACGAGTTCTCCGACATGCACCGGTTCGCGGAACACGACACGATCCACAGACAGGGTCACGACGTACGTCTGGGCGTATCGACTCGCGCACGCGTATGCAACCTGGTCGAGGAACTTCAGAATCGTTCCGCCGTGCACGTTGCCCGAGAAGTTGGACATGTCCGGCGTCATGAGGACGGTCATGGACAGGGTTTGTTTTGCCGCGTGCTGCGATGCTTGCTTCAATGCAGACAGGGAGTTCGATTCAGACATCGAGTGGGCCTCTTGGGGTCGGTGGACGGTGAAGAGACCGTATCCGGCAAAGAGGGTTACTCGCGCGTACGAGGAGTGCGGTATCGGAGTTAAATACGAAGCTGGGGCAGTACACGATGTCCGTGTACTGCCCCAGCTGTCGTTTTTTGTCGGTTGTCTCTCAGGCGCCGACGAGATGGCGATGAAAGTGATCGCTGCGTCGATGGGCCTGGCTGAGATTCCTGATCTCGCGAAGCCAGAAGTGAGACGCCAGTGCATTATTGCTGCCGTAGCCTGTGCCGGACGTGTCTTCGTCGATCAAGGCGACAAGCGCCTTGATCAGGCTGGTGACCTTGAGGTTGTTGGTCTGAGAATGCCGGACCAGCAGGTCGGCGGCCTCGTCGGTGGTGCAGCGGTAGAGCGTGCAGACGATTTCGATGCCGCGTGCACGGAGACGGCCCGAAGTGGTCGGGATCCGTAGACCGTTTGTCGTGACACTGTTCGTGTCGTTGGTCGTGTTGTCGGGATGAATCATGGTGTTGTACAAGGTATTCCTTTGAACCACACGAGTTTTGGACCCGTGCGGTGTGTAGCGCGTGTTGATACTGGTGCAGTCGGTACGCGATTGGCGGCGGGCTCCGTCGGAGCCTTCGGCCTGGTCAACAATCTGCGGGACTGATGAAAGTGCGTAGTGATCAAAGGTGCGGATTTGCACCGAACTGGAAGTTTGCCCCTGGAACGAATATTGGAACTGTCGTTCCGGGCGAAGCGACCGGCTGCCTGACTGACGGCTGCCCTCTGATAACCCCACCGTACGTCATGGAGTCGGTTTCAGCTAATCCTTTTCCGGGCGATCATGCTCACAGTAGGCGGTTTCGCCTGTTCAGGGCGTGTTTACGTGATCGATAATTGCTTGCTTGGTGGTAGCCCACGCTGCGGATTCGGTGTTGGTGAATTCGCCGTGGCCGACGCCAGTAAGTTCGATCAGGTCGACGCGGTCACCGGCAGCGCGGGCGGCGTCGGCATAGCGTCGGCTCTGTTCGATCGAGACCACCCGGTCAGCTTGCCCATGCAGTGCAGTGATCGGGATGCCGATGGGAAGATGTTCGATCGGCGAGGCAATGCGGTATCGATCCGGGTAGTCGGACGGCATGCCGCCCAAAAGATTTCGAACAAATCGATCCTTGCCAGCGGTGGCCGCGAGTTCCATGTCGAAGACGCCGGCCATGATCGTGGCGGAACGAATGGGTACCTCGAGAGCCGGTTCGGGTGCGTCGATACCTTGGCTAGGTCGCGACGCTGCCCAGGCGGCGAGTTGGCCTCCCGCGGAGTAGCCGGCTACGTGCACGCGGCCCAAATCCAGTCTTCCGGAAGCCTTCTCCTGCACTGCGTCGGCCAAAGCGTTAGTTGCCGTGACGGTATCCGAGAGTGTGGTCGGCCATCCGCCGTGCCCACCCACACGGCGATACTCGATGTTCCACACGGCAATTCCGTAGGGCGTCAACGATCGCGCCCACGCGCCCGCGTAGTCGAGGTTGCTTTTCTGGGCCCATCCGCCACCATGAATGAGGACAACCACTGGTAGTGAATTGCCGTCGCCGGGAGGTAGATACAAATCCCCGAACGTGTCCGTGTCGGCGGCGTAAGAAACGCGGACAGGGTCTACGGATCGGTCAGTGCCCGCCGCGCTGGAAACGGAAATGACGAGGGTGAACAAGCAGACCAGCGCAACCGCGATATACCGAAGCAGCCGGTTGGCGGAGCGGTGCGCGATGGCCGGATTCCTCTCGTCACGCTGGGGTGATTGTCGTAAAGAGGAGTCTATCTACGATAAGTGAATTTCAGGTGACTACGGTTCGGTCCGTACTGGCTCTGATGCGAAGTTCGCTCCGGGTGTGACCATGAGAGCTGGGTTCATCGCCGTTGATCAGGTCAATCAACACCGCGACGGCAACTTCTGCTTGTTCTTCGGGGCAAAGATCGATTGCCGTGATCGGCGGATCCGAGATCGTGAGGGTCGGTTCGTCACTGTCCTGGGCAATGAGAATATCCCGGGGAATAGACAGACCTAGGTCGAGTGCAGCTCGTGCCGCCGCCGCCGCGCAACCGAGAATGAGTGAGACTATCGCGTCGGGCGGGTTCTCGGACGTCAACGCATCGTGGGCCGACGAATATGCGGAGTGGACAAGTTCCTCGACAGTGCGTTCGGGTTGTGCACTGCGTGGATTGCTGACCCGAGCCCGTATGCCCCGGACGCGGCACCACTCGGCATAGGCCTGTGTTGTGGCGCGGGTCCAGTCGGATTCCGGGCCGGGCGCCAGGGCGAGGATATTAGTTGCGCCCTGTTCTGTGAGATGGTTCAGCAGCACTTCGGTGGTCGCGACCAGGTCCGGACACACGGTGTATCCGAAATGGTCCGAAGGCCCGGGACCAATTGCTACAGAGGGCATTCGAATTTTCTCGAGTACATCGACGCGGGGATCCTGAGCGATCGGATCGGCCACGATCACTCCGTCCATTGCTATGCGTCGAAGACTGTTCGGGTCTTTCATCGACGGCAGCAGCAAGAGTGAGTGATCGGCCTGGAACGCGGCCTGAGTGGCGGCGGTTGCCATGCGTCCGTACCGGTCGAAGTTGAGGTATTCGTCCGAGGTCAACTCGTCCGGTACCGGGAGCATCAGTCCGAGGGTGGCAGTTCTGCCTGCCCGAAGATTCTGTGCCGAGCGATTGGCCCGGTATCCCAAGTGGTCGGCGGCCTCTTGAACGCGTGTGCGAGTCGCCGAGTCGACTCTGCCCTTGCCGTTGAGTGCGTAGGAAACGGTCGAAACGGCGACGCCCGCAGCAGCCGCGACGTCGCGAAGCGTCGGAACGTTCGGCGTGATCATCGGGGTCGCGTCCTTCAGTTGCTGGGCGATTTCTACTCAAGAGTAACGCCCAATCGTTTCGGCAAGCCCCGTCCTCGTGGGCGATTGTTTAGTTGGGACAATTTTGCCGAATCGTTTCATCGGCGCTCTTGACTATGCTGAAACGATTCGGCACTCTCGTAGAACACCGGGATAACTTCGAATGAAATTCGGTCGACCTCGGGCACGCCATTCCTAGTTCCAGCAGCGCCTTCATACGATGATCCACGGAGTTCCCCATGATCGAGAAAACCCGTCCGCATCACGCTGGCGTTGCTGCGGCGTGGTCGGCCCCCGGTGGTTTGGTCGAACGGCCGGGATTGATTCCGGGAGCGCCTGAGATTTGGGTGTACGCAGACAAGTTCTCCTACTTTGCCGGCGACACCGTCTCGGTTCGAGTACACACCACCGCCGACGAATACGATCTCGAGGTGGTGCGAGACGGCGCACGACCGAAGAGCATCGTCAAGTACCTCGGTCTACCAGGCAAACAACAGCCCACGCCCGACGACGCCTATGCGGTCGGGTGCGATTGGACGGAATCCGTTGCCTTTACCGTCGCGCCGAACTGGACTTCCGGGATGTATCTGATCCTGGTTCGAATGCGTCACGAAGGTGTGGTCGTCGAACGCGAGGGTTTCTTCATCGTCAAAGTGTGTGAGCCCGAGCATGCGGACATGGTCCTCATCCACACCACGAGCACGATGTTGGCCTATAACGACTGGGGTGGCGCCAACCATTACCGTGGTGTTCCGGACGGTTCCGGAGACATTGCGACACCGATTTCGTCGACGCAGCGCCCCATCGCGCGAGGCATGTTGCGCAAACCTGAAGGTGCCGCGCGTAATACTCACACTGATACGCCGGGCATCGGATGGGTTCCGCGCCACCCGTCGCACGAGTGGGCATGGTTGAACGGTTACTCGCGGCATCACTCCGACGCATTCTGGGCGACGTACGAACGCCCGTTCACGGTGTGGGCGGAGGAGCAAGCGTTTCTCGTGCACCACCTTACCCAGCACGACCTACATGAGGATCCCTCAGCGCTGCAAGGATATTCGTGTGCAGTCGTTGTCGGTCACGACGAGTACTGGTCGTGGGAAATGCGTGATCGTCTCGACGCATTTGTCGAAGGAGGAGGCGGCCTGGCGCGATTCGGCGGGAACTTCCTGTGGCAGGTACGTATCGAAGGTGACGCGCAGATTTGTTACAAGAACCCCTCCGACGATCCCATGCGGGAAGTGGATCCCACCCGCGTCACCACGGCATGGGATTCCCCCGAGATTGCCCGGCCGGGCGCGTGGACGACGGGTTTGACCGCGATGGCGGGGGTGTACAACCGTTACGGTGCAACAACTCCGAGGTCATCCGGAGGCTTTACCGTATACCGGCCGGATCATTGGGCATTGAACGGAACCGACCTGTATTACGGTGACAACTTCGGAATCGCGCCGGCCTGTATTGCTGCCTTCGCGATGGACGGTGCGGACTACACGTTCAGGAAAGGTCGGCCTTACGCCACTGGTGTCGACGGTGCACCCGAGGATCTGGAAATCATCGCAATGGCTCCGGCAGTATCGGGGCCACGGGACAACTGGAACGGCACCGTTCCGATCGGTGCGCCCTTCACCGAGGTGCCGGGAATCTTCGAAAGTGCTTATGGGAGAGAACTCCCCGAGCATCTGCGCGAGTTCGAATACGGTTCGGGAATGGTGGCAACACATCAGCGCGGTCTCGGAACCGTTTTCAATGCCGGAACGACCGAGTGGGTCAGTGGACTGATTCACCGCGATCCTTTTACCGAACGAATAACCGCAAACGTACTGAATCTGTTTGCTGCGCGACTGTCGAGCTTCACTGCGGAGACCAACTGACGGCGGCGATCAACGTTAGAGTTTCTTGCCGGGTAGGTGATGGCCGAAAGAAGGATCCATGCATACGTATGTATGGAGATATGAAATCGACTTGACCAGGGTTTTTAAATCAAACTACCGTAGTCTTCGGCGTTCAGTTGGATGACGGGTGGGTGCGGGAAGCTGCCGAATTTCGGCAGTCACCAGCGGATCTCCACGATCAGATCCGCACGTGACCTGGCTGCCGCGATCATGTCGGCGTTCGGTTGATCCACCCGTCTCACCCAGTCTGCGGCCGCTTCGGAACTCTTTCCGAAGCGGCTGTGGCGTTTCACCAAGCGTTCCGTGCGTGTCGCCTCCGGAACCTCGAGGTACCAGACGGTGTCGATCGCCGCTCGTACTTCCCGCCAGTTGGCGCTAGGCAGGAGGAGATAGTTTCCCTCGGTGACGATCAACGGTGTTCGAGGCTCGACAGCGGTTGCGCTGCCGATGGATTCGTCGATGTCGCGATTGAAGGCGGGTGCGTAGACCGTGGAATTCGAAGTTCGGAGGCGGTGTAGAAGCGCCGCGTAACCGTCGGCGTCGAAAGTCTCTGGAGCGCCCTTCTGCCCACGTCTGCCGAGTCGGTCGAGTTCCCGGTTGGCAAGATGAAAACCATCCATCTCGACTATGGCGCATCGCGAACCCAGCTTCCGTGCGATCGCCTGTGATGCCGTCGATTTCCCGGCTCCAGGTGCCCCCGTGATGCCGAGGATGTGCCTGCCACCGTCGGGAATCAGTGACGCTGCGCGTGTGGCAAGTTGATCGAGCGTCAGCGTGACGGTCGGCGGTGAGGTCCTCACATGCTGCTCCCATCGGTCTGTGAGTCTGGTGAAACGAGAGTACGCCGAGCGTCGCAACCTATTGACAGTCCAAATGGACTGTGAAACTGTGAGCCATGCCACTCGAGGCGTTGGAGGTGTGACCGTGACCCTGCGTGATGTGCAGCGCGAAGCGACACGCCACCGGATCCTTGATGCGGCAACGGATTTACTGATCGCAGAAGGATATTCGTCGTTGACGACGCAGTCGGTGCAAACGGCCGCCGGTGTCAGTCGTGGCGCTCTCCTGCACCACTTTCCGAACATGCAGCAGCTGACTGCGGCGTTGGTGTCGAACATCGTCGTGCGGAACGAGGCGGCGGTGCGAGTCGCGATGTCTCGGCAGGATCCGTCGGTGGATACGATCGAGAACTCGATCTCCGCTCTCTATGCAGCCCTGACCCGTCCGCCGTTTCAAGCAGAACTCGAATTGTGGTCTGCGGCTCGGACGGATCCGGTGTTGGCCGAGGTTCTCCGTGAGTCGGAGCGCGACGCCGGACGGGATCTACGACGCGTGGTCGACGACGCATTCGGGCCCGAAATTGTTGCTTCCGAGAACTATTCGCAAATTGCAGATCTAACCGTGCTGATGCTCCGTGGTTTGGCGTTGTCCCGGGCAGTGCACAAGAGCGATGCCTCTGCGCGTCGTTCGATCAGTCAATGGGCGGGCGTCGTTCGCCTGCTGCTCACCCAGAACTAGCGCAACTCGTTTCGTTCGAGGTGCGCTCGATCGACAGGACCGATGATGACGGATTTTGTGACCCTGAAATACGAGACCTCTGGTGGTAAGGCGTACATCACCCTGAACCGCCCCGATCGGCTCAACGCAATCGACGATCGGATGCCGTCGGACATCCGAAATGCAGTTGCGGCGGCCAATGACGACGACGACGTTCGCGTGATCATCCTGCAAGGCGCCGGCAAGGCGTTTTGCGCCGGGTACGACCTGAAGAAGTTCGCCGAAGGAGATCTCGACGGAAAGTGGAATCAAGGCCCGGTGTGGGACCCGATCAAGGACTTTCGGGGCATGAAGCAGAACACAGACGACTTCTTCACGCTCTGGCGATCGCTCAAGCCGACCATCTGCAAAGTTCAGGGGTATGCAGTCGCAGGCGGAAGCGACATTGCGCTGTCCTGCGACATGCTGATCATGGCTGACGACGCCCGCATCGGATACCCGCCTGCGCGCGTGTGGGGTTGCCCGACCACGGCTATGTGGGTGTACCGCCTCGGCGCCCAACGCGCCAAGCGAATGTTGTTGACGGGAGACACTATTGACGGTGTCACCGCGGCCGATTGGGGATTGGCGCTCGAATCGGTACCCGCCGACGAATTGGATGCTGCGGTGGAGGCTTTGGCGGATCGCATCGCCGGTGTCCCGCTCAATCAACTGGCGATGCAGAAGATGATGATCAATCAGGCGTACGACAACATGGGGTTGCAGGGCACCCAGGTGCTGGCAACCCTGTTCGACGGAATTACGCGTCACTCTCCGGAAGGGCGCTGGTTCAAGGATTTTGCCGAACGCGACGGATTTCACGCCGCGGTGCAGTACCGCGATTCCGGCCGCAAGATTCCAGACGGAGGCGGGCCGCTCCCCGCATCCGATACCCCTCCTCGATAGAAAGTGGATGTGAGATGAGCAGTGTTCTCGAAACGTCGTACTTCCCCGCCGACGTGTCGGACCCGATTGCGGAACAAACGGTGGGCGGGCTGCTGCGAGAGTGCGCCGCGGACTCGCCGAACCTGATTGCAATCAGAGAAGTAGTCCCGGCGCAATCTCATTCGCTGTCCGGGGCCGCCGAAACCGATCGCACGTGGACCTTCGCCGAACTTCTGGCGGAAGCTGAGGGGTGCGCGCACTACCTCTTGTCGCAGTTCGATCGTGGAGACCGGATCACCGTCTGGGCTCCGAACGTTCCCGAGTGGATGATTCTGCAATACGGCGCGGCGCTTGCCGGAATGGTTCTGGTGACCGCCAATCCGGCATTGGGTGCGGAGGAATTGGCGTATGTCCTGTCGCAGTCGCAGTCTCGCGGACTCTTTCATACCGGCAAGTTTCGCGGTGGTGATATGGCAGCGGTTGCATCCGAGGCGATTTCGATTGCGGGAGAAGAAGTTCTGGCAGTGAACTTCGAGGACTGGGATCGTCAGGTTCGAGGCTGGGCGGGTGAGCGGGGCGCACTGCCGGAGGTCTCTCCTGACGACAATGCGCAGATTCAGTACACGTCGGGAACCACCGGTGTTCCCAAAGGTGCGCTGCTGCATCACCGAGGACTGGTCAACAATGCCGATTTTGTCAGTCGCAGAGGCCAGTTCCCCGAACGGGGTTCGGTGGTCTCGGCCATGCCGCTGTTTCACACCGCGGGGTGCGGCATCCTGGTTCTCGGTGCTGCGCAGCGAAGAATGTCCGTCGGTCTGATCCAGTATTTCGATCCGACTGCGGTTCTCGATGCGGCGGAACGCTTTCGGGCCGACGTGGTCAGTGGAGTCCCGACGATGCTGATCGCGATGATCAACGATGCCAGCTTCGCGAGCCGCGATTTCTCGAACTGCTCGGTGGTTGTGTCCGGTGGATCGTCGGTCCCGCCCGAACTCGTCAGCACTGTGGAGTCGGCATTCGGTGCGGGGTTCAGCATCGTCTACGGACAAACCGAAGCGAGCCCCGTGATCACGCAGACCAGCCCCGCCGACACCCCCGAAGACAAGTCTGAGACGGTCGGTCTCGCGTTGCCTCAGGTCGAGGTGAAGATTTCCGACGTCGTGACCGGGGGCAGCGTGCCGCTCGGAGAGCAAGGTGAGATCTGCGCTCGCGGGTACCTCGTCATGACCGAGTACTTCCGCAAGCGCGAGGCTTCGGCAGCCACCGTCGACAAGGACGGCTGGCTGCACACCGGCGACTTGGGGACGATGGATCACCGTGGATACGTCCGGGTGACCGGCAGGCTCAAGGACATGATCATCCGCGGCGGCGAGAACATCTATCCGCGTGAGGTCGAGTCCGTGATCTTCACGCATCCGAAGATTCTTGATGTCGCGGTGGTCGGTGTTCCCGACGAGGTGTGGGGTGAGCGGGTGGTTGCCGTCGTTCGGTGGAAGGACGTGTCCGACCAACCGACTGCCGCCGAACTGGTCGAGTTCTGCAACGAACGACTCGCGCGCCACAAGGCACCCAAGGAGTGGTTCAGTGCGGAGGCCTTTCCGCTGACCGGCTCAGGCAAGATTCAGAAGTATCGAATCGCGAGTTTGGTCGGCGAAGGCGCCTACGGTGTCGTCAGCTGATCTGAGCGCATAGCACGTCGGAGCGATTCTGTCTGGGTTATCCCCGTAAGTCGCTTCGACGTGCCCTGTTTATCCTGGTGGCGTGACTTCCTCATTGGGTGAGCC
Source organism: Rhodococcus sp. 24CO (assembly GCF_050586165.1). NCBI lineage: Bacteria > Bacillati > Actinomycetota > Actinomycetes > Mycobacteriales > Nocardiaceae > Rhodococcus > Rhodococcus sp. 24CO. The sequence continues at coordinate 239,148 of NZ_JAZFNF010000002.1, forward strand.
CGGGCACACCGCAGCCTCCGGACGTATTCGCAGCACAGCTTTTGCTTCGAAAGTGATGTCCGCGACGGAAGCAGTCAAGTTCATTCACCCCGGCGATACCGTCGCGATCAGCGGTTTTGCCAGCGCCGGCACCCCCAAGGTCATCGTTCCTGCCCTCGCCGAGCGGATTCACCACACTCGCGGAGAGGGGTCGAACTTCACGATCAACCTCCTGACCGGCGCTTCGGTCTCCACCGAGACCGAGCGCCTACTCGCCGAGGTCGACGGAATCGCACTGCGCATGCCGTATCAGTCCGAGGCGACGGCCCGTAAGCGAATCAACGACGGCCGGATGGACTACGTCGACATCCACCTCTCGCACGTTGCCCAGCAGGTCTGGGAGGGCTACTACGGCAAGGTCGACGTGGCAGTTGTCGAGGTCGCCGGGATCACCGCGTCGGGTGAGCTGATTCCCTCCGCGTCGATCGGTAACAACAAAACTTGGCTCGATGTTGCCGACAGAGTCATTCTCGAGGTCAATTCGTGGGTGCCCGAGGCTATGGAAGGCATGCATGACGTGTACTACGGCACTGCCCTTCCGCCTCACCGCAAGCCGCTCGAGATCATTCGCGTCGAGGACCGCATCGGTCAGACGACCTTCCGGGTCGACCCCGCCAAGGTAGTTGCCGTCGTCGAGACCAACTGCCGCGACAGTGCGAGCCCACTGACTGCACCCGACGCCGTCAGCGAGGCCATCGCCGGTCACGTCCTGGAGTTCTTCGACTTCGAGGTGCGTTCGGGCCGCATGCCCGCCGATACGCTGCTGCCACTGCAAGCCGGCATCGGCAACGTCGCCAACGCGGTACTCGGCGGACTCGACCGCGGATCGTACAAAGGCCTGACCTGCTACTCCGAAGTCATCCAGGACGGCATGCTTCGCCTCATCAAGGACGGAACCGTCGCACACGCGTCGTCGACGGCCTTGGCGCTGACCGAGGAAGGCATCGAAGAACTGACCGCGAATGTCGATTTCTACCGCGAACACATCACGTTGCGTCCGCAGGAGATCAGCAACCATCCCGAGGTGATCCGTCGGCTCGGCATCATTGCGATGAACGGCATGCTCGAGGCCGACATCTACGGCAACGTGAACTCGACCCACGTCATGGGCACCAAGATCATGAATGGCATCGGCGGTTCCGGCGACTTCACGCGTAACGGCTACGTCTCGATGTTCCTGAGCCCGTCGACAGCCCGCGGTGGCGCGATTTCGGCGATCGTCCCGATGGTGCCGCACGTCGACCACACCGAACACGACACCCAGGTGCTGGTCACGGAGCAAGGCCTGGCGGATCTGCGCGGCCTGTCGCCGCGACGTCGCGCCCGCCTGATCATCGACAAGTGTGCGCACCCCGAATTCCGTCCGCTGCTTCATGACTATGTCGCCCGCGCCGATGCACAGCCGGGCGCGGGTCAGACTCCGCACATCCTGGGCGAGGCTTTCTCGTTCCATCAGCGCTACATCGATACGGGCTCGATGCATCTGTCCTGATGCCCGCGCAGTGAGAGAATGCGGGAGTGAACGGAACCGGTGTACCCGCAGATGTGCTTCGACGGGTTGCAGAAGCGGGGGCGGACGACGCCGGTGGCTTGCCGATCGAACTGCTGGGCGATTTCCTCGATGTGATCAGTTCAGCCGTCTGTGACGGTAAACCGCTGCAGCGGAGGCAACTTCACCGATTCCGCGGCCGTGGTGAGGACGCGGCCGAGCAAGGTGTTGCTTTACGTGCGTTGCTTGATCTGTACCTCTCGTCTGCCTGGCGTCTGTGGCGTGAACTTCCCGCTGTCATTGCAGCGCAATCGGATCCGAACGCGGTAGTGGCAGCCGGTGAGGTGATGCTCCGGGCTGTCGACGACGCCGTCGCGGAATTGACGGAGGGGTTCCAGCTCGCGCAGCGCTCGCTCGTGCGTTCGCAAGTATCCGCGCGACGCGAATTCGTGGACGATTTGTTGACCGGTGGCGCCGATGTTGTCGGATTGCTTGCTCGCGCTTCGAGTTTCGGGTTGCATTTGTCGGGACCGCATTCGGTGGCCGTCGTGACCGCTGCGCGCGAATTTACCGACGACAATCCTCTGGTCGGCGCTGTCGAGCGGGCCGTGCTCGGCAGTAAAGGAGACGCCGACGCGCTGGTCGCCAGCAAGAGCGGCAAACTCGTCATCGTGTTTGCGGCGCCGGATCGAGATGCAATCGACCATGTGCTTCGCGGAATTCGGGTGGCTCTCGAATCCGGGACCGATGGCGCCGGACGCGTTCAGTTGCAACGACGCGCCATGGACGTGGCCTGGCAGATTGCGGTCGGACGACCGCGCACCACAGCCGCCGGTGTGGTGGCGTCGTACCGCGAGGCGCTCGACGCACTCGATTTAGCGCAGCGGTTGTCACTGGACTCACCGGTGATCGACGCGCGGGATCTGTTGGTTTATCGCGTGCTGGTCAACGACAGGCCGGCAGTCACCGACCTGATTCAGACGCTCCTCACGCCGCTGCTCGAGGCGCGTGGGGGAGCGGAGCCGATGGTGGACACTCTGCTCGCCTACTTCGCGGCAGGCGGGAACACGGCAAAGACTGCCAGGGATCTGCACCTGTCGGTGCGGGCGGTGACCTACCGGTTGGATCGCATTCGTGAGCTCACCGGCCAGAACGTGAATGATCCAGGCGATGCTTTTGCTCTGCACGCCGCGGTGCTCGGGGCCAGGCTTCTCGATTGGCCCCGAATCCCGCTCACCTGATTGCTCTCAGCTGATGTCGGGCAACCCGGGCAGCGAATAACCTGATTCGTCGTCCCAGTCGACGGGCGTGTCGTCGAGCGAGACATCCCACTGCGCGCCGGGCAAGGCGCGCCTGAGTTCAGTCAGTGCGTTGAACCAGTACACGAGTGACGGGATGATTTCCGTTTCGTCGTTCGAGATCTTGGTGGACCCGTTCAGGACCGTGTTCGGGATGTCCGAGTCGTACAAGTCCAAGACTTCGGCGTCGAAGGGGAACTCGTCGTTGTGCACGGCGATCAGACGGTCGATTTCCGTCCTCTCGTCGGCCGACAACGGTTCGGGGCGAACGGCGGAGTAGTACAACGAGGTGCTCATGATTGCCAGGCTAGAACACTCGGACGGATTGCCGACCCGCCTAATTGAGCCAACATTGCCGTAATCCGGCAATTTCAACGGGAAAAGTCGTCGATAAATAGACCGTGATGGTTTGAAGTCGGCAAGGAAAACTGGTGAAGACGGTGAAATTGCCGTCGTAATCGAAGTAAGCAATCGAAGTAATCGTCTTCCAGGCAAAGGAGAATCCCGTGACTGAAGTTAGCCGTGGCAGTCGGGCAGGTGATCGGCGATGACGGTTCCCGTGTGGGCATGGGCCGCGTTTGCCGCCGTCATCGTCATCATGCTGCTGATCGACCTGCTTGCCCACCGCGGCGCGCACGTCATCGGATTCAAGGAAGCCGCCAGGTGGAGTGCACTCTGGGTCGGTTTGTCGCTGGTGTTCGCGGTGGTTGTCACCCTGACCTTGGGGGTGAACTCGGGTGTCGAATTCACCACGGCCTGGCTGCTGGAGAAGAGTCTCTCGGTCGACAACCTGTTTGTGTTCGCCCTGATCTTCGGTTACTTCAAGGTGCCGCGTGAGTACCAGCACCGCGTGCTGTTCTTCGGTGTCATCGGCGCCCTGATCTTCCGCGGTATCTTCCTCGCTGCCGGTGTCGCGATCGTTAGTAAGTTCACGGCAGTCCTGTTCGTGTTCGCCGCGATCCTTCTCTACAGCGCCTACAAGCTGCTCAAGGACGAGGACGAAAGCTTCGACCCCGGCACGTCGTTCGCGGTTCGCATGTTGCGCAAGATCATGCCGGTTCAGGACGAGTATGTCGGTACCAAGTTCTTCGTGAAGGAAGCCGGAAAGCGCATCGCAACACCGCTGTTCGCGGTTGTCGTGGCCATCGAAGCGGCCGACCTCGTGTTTGCCGTCGACAGTGTCCCGGCAGTTCTGGCAGTGAGCGACGACCCGTTTATCGTGTACTCCAGCAACGCGTTTGCGATCCTGGGTCTGCGCGCCTTGTACTTCCTGCTCTCGGGATTGCTCGAGAAGTTCCACTACCTGTCCAAGGGACTGTCGATCATCCTCGCCTTCATCGGCGTGAAGCTGATCATGCAGGCCGGCCACAAGGTGATCAGCACGTCTATTCCCGAGATTCCGTCGCTGGTAAGCCTCGCCGTGATCATCGTGGTGCTGGCAGGCTCGATCATCTTGAGCCTCAAGAAGCCGCTACCGGAAGATCCTGACACAGAAGAGGTTGCGTCCGGTGACACGCCGGTCGAGCTCGAGAAGACGGGCGGTGATGCCGGAGCCCGGGATTCCGACATCGAGTTCGCAGCCGGCGAGCACGACGACGATGACGACAAGGTGGATGCCCGTAGTAGGAGCTGACACCGACTGACCGAAAATCAAAGGGAGACCGCACAATGTGCGGTCTCCCTTTCTCTGCCCGGCCTCAGGGCCCGGAAAAGCACTGGCGGACAAGGCGTTGAGTTCGTCGGAACAGTACGCCCTCGAGGCGCCGAAAGCCGGCTACTGCAGCATAGGAATCGGTGCCCATACCTTCGAGGGTGACTCCTGAATTCAGTGGTGCGTCTGAAATACTGGCGGTGAAGCGGTGGGGTGGGTGCCACTGCCGTCACGACACTGACTACGAGGGGGCTGCGAGACTATGCCGGGGATCGACAGGAAATTGAATTCGATGCGGCGTGAAGATGCGACGTTCTCGCGGCGTAGTCGACTCGTGACTCTTGCCGTCGGCGTCACCGCGGTGATCTCCGTCGGGGGCGCACCCATCGCCGCTGCGGAGCCGGCACCGAGTGGAGATCTTCGTTGGGAGTCCTGCCCAGCCGAATATCAGCTCGATCCGGCATCTGATCAGTGTGCTTCGGTCACCGTTCCCCGCAACTACGCAGAACCTGACGCCGGCATGATCGACGTGCTCGTCACCCGGCACCGCGCCGAAGATCCGGGCTCGCGCAAAGGCGTGCTGTTCACCAATCCCGGAGGACCTGGTGGAGACGCGATCGGCTCGAACAGAATGTTCGTCGACGTCCTGCCCGATGCGATTCGCGCTCAGTGGGACGTGATCGGGGTCCAACCACGCGGACTCCCCTATGCCGGCGCCCTCTCGTGCGTAGTGGGTCCCGAGCAGGCGACGGCGGCGGGCTTCGGTTTCGGTGGGGCCGCGGCACGAAACGCATGCGAGTCCGGTGCGCCGGGCGCCGCGGCGCACCTGACGACCGAGAACACGGCGAGGGACTGGGAGCAGGTCCGGGTTGCGCTCGGCGAGGATGTCATCGACATCTATGGTCTGTCCTACGGCACTATTCTCGGATCCACGTACGCGACGCTTTTCCCTGAGCGCACCGGTCGCATGGTTCTCGATTCCGCGGTCGACCAGAATTGGTTGTGGAACGACGTGTTGTGGCAGCAGAACGACGGTTACAAAGCTCGCTTCTACGACCTCATGGATTGGATCGCCGCCAACAACGACACCTACGGCTTGGGCGAGACTCCGCTGAAGGTCTACCAGCGGTGGTCGGACGGGATTGTGGCGGAGGCCGGTGGTAACCCGACGCTTGCGCCGCCGCCTGCCCAGGTCGGTGACGTACCGCCCGGCCTCGAAGCACTCGCAAATGCCTACCGCAGCGGCGTCGATCTGACGGGACCGGCCCGCGTTCAGTTCGAGGCGTTCATTCGGGGCCTCGCAGATTCGTCGCATACGCAGATGTCGTCGAGCATCTACGTGATGACGCGGCAGGTGCTTCCCGCTCGGAACAGTTGGCCGCTCATGGCCCGGGTAATCCGCGACGGTGTCGAGGCGATTCCCGGCGGCGCCGGGATGAACGACATCCCGGAGCAAGAGTTGGAGCGAATTGCTCAGTCCCAGATGATGCAGTCACTGATCCTGTGCAACGAGAACAGTGTCGCGGACCGGCCCGACCGTATCCCGGGTTGGCTTTTCTCGACCTTCGTCACCGGAGACCTTTTCGAGCTCATCGGGTACGGCTACAGTGCCGGAACCTTCTGTGCCGGTGCGCCGCCCGTTGCCGCGCTGCCCGAGTTGAGCAACCGGGGACTGGCGACGGCGCCGCTTGTTCTGCAGGGGTTGCGTGACCCGCAGACGCCTTATCAGGGCGGGGTGCGGCTAGCCCGCGACATGGGCGCGAATCTGATCACCGTGGAAGGTGGAGATCACGGTGCCGGTATCCAGGGTGGTAACGCCGTCATCGATCAGGCCGTCACCGAATACCTCGAGACAGGGCGCACCACCGTCACGCATGCGCCCGAGGCTCCGATTATCGCCCCGCTATGAGGCCGTCTCGGCTTTGACGTGCGGGTGCACGCCGCTTCCGGTGGAGGTTGGCTTGTTTTGCTGCGTCTCGATCTCGCATTCCATTGTCAGATCGCCGGGCCACCGAACTCACTTAGCGGGAGGTAGTTCCGGGGTGGCACGTTGCTCCGAAGCTGCAAGGGAACGCGACGGTCGCAGACCCAGCCACCCAACCAGTCCCACCAGAACGAAGGCGACGGCGGCGGTCGAAAACGTAACGGTGAAGGCGGATTCACTGGGCATCGCGGGTACCCCGTCGGGGAGGTTCGCGATGGTCATCGACGCCAGAATCGTCGTCACCACTGCGCTGCCCATGGCGCTGCCGGTGGAGCGCGAGATCGAGTTGATGCCGTTGGCGATGCCGCTCTGGTGGAGCGGCACACTGGACATGATGATGGCGGGCATGGCTGCATAGCCGAGGCTGAGGGCGGCCCCGATCACCATGCCTGCACCGATGACCGATGCGGTGTGCGTGTGGTCGAACGCCAGCCACGCGAAGGGCAACGCCCCGAGGACCGCGGTGAGCCCCAGGACGAAGCGTGGCCCGCGAAGCCTGATGAGGCGACCGCCGATCGGGGCGGCGATCAAGGAAACCAACGCGCCTGGCAGCAAGAATTCGACCGAAGCACGCAGAATGCTCGCGTCGAATCCGTAGCCGGTGAGATCGCGGGGAAGTTGTGCGAGATACGAGATCCCGAGGAAGTTGGCGAACATCCCGAAGCCCACCACGACGCCGGCAAGATTTGCCATCATCACCGGGCGGTGGACGAACATCCGCATGTCGACCAGCGGTTCGTCGACGATCTTCTCGATCCACACCCAGATTGCGAACATCACGATCGAGGCCAGGAAAACGCCGATCGTCAATGGCGACCGCCAACCCCATTGGTGGCCTTGAGAAATCGACAGCAGAAGCAGAAGTAGTGCTGCTCCCAGACTCAGCGCACCGATGAGGTCAACGCGCCCACCGCTCTTGTGTGTGGTGGGCGGGACCAGGGTGATGACGGCAATCAAGGCCAGCACCGCGAATCCTGTGGCCATCCAGAAGGCGTTGCGGTAGTCGGCATCCGGGGCGGACGTGAGAAGGCCGGTGGCAACAAGGGCCAGCCCACTGCCGAATGCGAGAGTTCCACTGACCAAGGCCATTGCGCCGGGAAGCTTGTGCGGCCGCAGCTCTTCGCGCAAGACCGAGAGCGCCAATGGGAAGATCGCGGTTGCAGTTCCTTGAAGGACCCGACCGAGAATGAGCAGTGGCAGATTGTGTGCCAGCGCGGCGACGATCGAACCGATCACCATGACGACAAGAACGCCGACCAGTGTGCGTTTCTTGCCATGCTGATCCCCGTAGCGGCCCAGCAGCGGGGTGAAAACTGCTGCAGAGAGCAGGGTCGCCGTTGTCACCCAACTGACGCCGGCGGTCGAGATTCCCAGGTCGGATTGGATCCGTCCGAGAATCGGAACCGGCAACGTCTGCATCATCGAGACGATCATCGCGGCCAAGCTCAGGGCCGCGATGATCATCGCTTCTCGGCGCGGAGATGGTGCGATGGATTCGACTGCGGAGCTCGCGGCAGCAGTGTTTGTCGTAGTGGTATTCGTCAATGGGTCCTTCTCGGGAACTACAAGAGAAATGTACTTAATGTGGCGAAGTAAATTTCTCTGGATCGTAGGTCCGGGGAATTGATCCCGTCAACGGCTGTGTTCACCGAAGCTCGCTGGGAATCAGTCGAACAGCAAAACCGGCTTGAGCACACTGCCGTCCTTGATGCCCTCAGCGGCTTCATTGATCTGATCGAACCGGTAGTGCTTGACGAGCTTCTCCAGAGGGAAACGGCCCTGCTCGATCAGCGACACCAGCGACGGCAGAAATACTTGCGGCACCGCGTCGCCCTCGGTGACGCCGATGAACTTGCGGCCGTTGAGCAGGTAATTCACGTCCACTGCCACGGTAGTTCCGGCCGCCGGAGCGCCGATGGCAGCGACGGTACCCAGCGGAGCGAGGCATTCGATCGCAGTCGAGAGCACCGCGGCGTTACCGGTGGCGTCGATGGCGTAGTCGATGCCCAGGCCGCCGCTGATCCGGTCCAGTTCCGCTGCGGCGTCGACGTCCTTCGAATTGATCACATCGGTGGCGCCGAGTTCGCGCGCCAGGTCTAGTCGGGACGGCACTATGTCGATCGCGATGATGCGCTCCGCGCCCGTCAGTTTCGCCGCCATGACCGCCGCCATGCCCACTGCTCCGACGCCGAAGATTGCGATGGTCGAGCCGGATTCCGGCTTCAGGATGTTGAGTACCGCTCCTGCGCCGGTCTGGATGCCACATCCGAGCGGAGCGAGTAGACCAAGATCTGCGGTGTCGGAGACCTTGGTGGCGCCGCGTTCGTCGGCCAGGGCGTAGGTGGAGAATGAGGATTGAGCAAAGAAGTGGCCGCTCACGTCTTCGCCACCGCGCGAGATAGTGGCAGTGCCGTCGGCTCGGCTACCGCCGATCAAGTTGCGCGGCAAGAATTCCTGACAATATGCCGGGTGCGCTGTGCGGCAGTTTCGGCACGTTCCACAACTGGTGAAGGACAGCAGGACCTTGTCGCCGGGCTTGACCGTGGTGACCGCGTTGCCCACCTCTTCGACGATACCCGCGCCCTCGTGGCCCAGAACGCCGGGCAACGGGAAGGGAATGTGGCCGCCTTGAACGCCCAGGTCGGTGCCGCACACCCCCGCGGCCACGATGCGGACCAGAACCTCGTCCGCCCGTGGCGTGTCCAGTGTGACATCGCCGATGGTGAACGGGTCGCCGATCTTGTCGACGACTGCGGCACGTGCTGTTTGGGACATGTTGCGCTCCTGAGTGATTCGGATCAGAAGGGGTAGACGGGCAATGTGCTTTGCGCGGTTACCCATTGAGTTTCGGTGAAGGCGTCGAGGTTGGCGCCGATGCCGCCGACGCGACCCCCGTTGCCGGAGGACGCCATGCCGCCGAACGGAATAACGGCTTCGTCGCCGACGGTCTGATCGTTGATGTGCACGAGGCCGGTCGGAATCTGCTGGGCGATCTCGAGTCCACGCATGGCGTCGGCGGTCAGAATGCCCAGGGAAAGGCCGTATTCGGAGTTGTTTGCGATGGCGACCGCCTGGTCGATGCTGGAGAAGGACGTCACCGGAGCGACCGGGCCGAACACCTCGTCGGCAAAGGCAGGTGCTGAGAGTGGCGTATCGGCCAGGACCGTCGGCCGGTAGAAGAGGTCATCGTAGGTGCCGCCCGCGGCCAGTTTTGCTCCGGCCGCGATGCTTTCGGTGACCAGCGAATGGATGTGGTCGCGTTGTTTGGCGTCGATGATGGGGCCGAGCGCTACCTGGCCGGTGAATGGATCGCCGACCGGAAGTTTCTCGGCGTGCTCGGCGAGGAGAGCGGTGTAATCGGCGACGATGCTCTCGTGGACAAGTTGGCGGCCGGTCGTCATGCAGATCTGCCCCTGGTGCATGAACGAACCGAAAGCGCCTACCGACACTGCCTTTTCGAGGTCGACGTCATCCATGACGATCAGGGCGTTGTTGCCGCCCAGTTCGAGATGGGCGCGCTTGAGGTGCCGGCCGGCCAGTTCGCCGACTGCCCGGCCGGCGCGAGTCGATCCGGTGAATGCGATGACGCGGACGCTCGGATGAACCACGATGGCCTCACCGGCGTCGGCGCCGCCGGGCAGCATGCTGAACACGCCCGCGGGCAAGCCGGCTTCTTCGAAGATGCGGGCGAGGACGACGCCGCCACAGATCGCGGTGCGCGGATCTGGCTTGAGGATCACCGCATTGCCCAGCGCGAGGGCGGGAGCAACCGCGCGGATGGCCAGGATGATCGGAAAGTTGAAGGGAGCGATGACGCCGACAGTTCCGACGGGGACCCGCCGCGAGAAGCTGAGGCGAGGCTGTTCCGAACGCAGAACCTCACCGACCGGGTGGGCGGCCAGGGCAGCGGCGTTGTAGCACTCCTCTGCGGCGGTGTGGGTTTCCAGCCCGGCCTTGGCCGGAATGCTGCCGGCCTCACGGATCACCCACTCGCCGATTTCGTCGGCGTACTGCTCGAACAGTTGACCCGCGCGGCGCAAAACGGCTGCTCGCTCGGTGTACGGCCGTGCTGCCCAGTCTTTCTGAGCAGCGTTGGCCTTTGCTGCTGCGGCAGCGACGTCGTCAGGCGTGGCCATGCCGACGGTGCTGAGCTGATTACCAGTTGCGGGTTCGACGACTATGCGATCTGCGGCCCCGCCGGCGATCCATTCTCCCGCAAAGATCTTCGATTCCCAGACCGGTTCGGTCATCAAACTCGTCATGGTCGCTCCTTGGAAAAGGGATGCGCCGCTCGGCCGCATCACATGGTTACCCACCACGCTGCTCTGCCCAGGAATTGATGACCACCCAACTTTCACTCAGTGAAAGACGGGTTCATGGAATCTTTGAGTGCCTGAATCAGATCGTTGAATTCCGGCACATGTGTGGCGCCGCTGCGGGTTACACCGGATACGGGGATTCGCAAGCGGCCGTTAGCTTCTCGCATGAAGCTGATTCCGGCGCGCGGGGATTCGCCGGCGGTGATCGAGTACAGCAGGGTCCAGGCCTTTGGGTTCGTGATGACGTCGAGTGTGGCGGTGTGATCGCTCGGAATTGCCGGACCCAACTGCACTCGACGCCCGATTTCCCGGAAGGCGTCCTCCACGACCTGGTGAATCAAAACCTGGCTTTGGCGAGGTGGCAGCAGTAGCGGATACGCGGCGAGATCATTCAGGTCGACGCTCTGCTGGCCGGCCAACGGGTGCCGACTCGACATGACGATCAGAAGATCCTCGACGCCGAGGTCGATAGGTTCAAGCCCGGGGCGATCGACGCTGCCACGAATAAGTGCAATGTCTGCATCACCCGACGCGACCGCGTCCATTCGGTGCGCAAAACTCTTGATCACGAACTCCACGTCGAGGTCCGGATGTCGTTCGCGGACATGGGCAATCGCATCGAGCGTCTGGCCGGCGAAACTCATGTTTCCGGTGATGCGGATGCGTGCGCTGGGGTCGCGTGCCACCGAGTACGCCATGGTTTCGAGACTGAGAACCTGCTGAGCGATCGGCACCAATCGGGAGCCTGCCGGTGACAGGTGCACCGCCCGGGTGGACCGCTCGAAGAGCGTCGCGCCGAGTTCCTTCTCCAGTCGCGCCACCTGATGGCTGATGGCGGATTGGGAGATGAAGCACCGTTCGGCAGCGCGACTGAAGCTCAGTTCCTCGCTGACGACGAGAAAATACTTGAGTTGGCGAAAGTCCATACCGACATCCTACTTATGAGCAAAACAGATAACAGTCTTGCGAATACTGCAGCTAGCTGGACTGAGCCTATGACTGTTCCATACGGTAATAGTCATACTTTCAATTTGGTCAAGGAGTTTGTGGTGGACAGAACTGCTGCGGGTCGCGCAGATGTGGATGCAACGGGACACGAGAAGACGCCGGTCGTCATCGTCGGATCCGGGTTCGGGGCGCTTGCTGCCGCGAAGACGCTCACGAAGTCCAAGACCCCGTTTGTCCTGATCTCCGAAACCACTGAGCATCTCTTCCAGCCGCTGCTCTACCAGGTTGCGACTGGCGTGCTCTCGGCCGGCGAAATCGCTCCGCCGATCCGCAACATCCTGCAGAAGTTCCCCGACGCGGATGTTCGTCTCGGGCGCGTCGTCGAGGTCAACGCCGAAGAAAGCACAATCGTCTACGAGGCGTCGGGCCAACGGCACACTCTCGGATATCGCTCACTGATTGCGGCAACGGGAGCAACGCAGGCGTACTTCGGCCGCGACGAGTTTGCTGAGGTCACGTACAAGCTCAAGACCGTCGAAGACGCAGAATTGCTGCGTAAGCAGATCCTGCGCTGCTTCGAAGAGGCTCACACCACCACCGACGCAGTCACTCGCAAGAATCTGCTGAGCTTTGTTGTTGTCGGTGCCGGTGCAACGGGCGTCGAGTTGGCCGGTCAGATCAAGGAATTGGCACGACGCTATTTCGCGATGGCTATCAACAACATCAGTGCAGAAGAAGTCACCGTCACCATGGTCGAAGGTGCCGGCGTTGCACTGCCGGCCTTCGGTGGCAAGCTCAGTGAGTACACGCAGAAATCGCTCGAGAAGTCCGGTGTCGAGGTAGTTCTCAACACCATGGTCACTGCCATCGACGAGCATGGCGTCACAGTGTCGTCGATCCAGACCAAGGAAGAAAAGCGTATCGACGCCGAGACCGTCATCTGGTCGGCCGGTGTGCGCGCCAACGACTTTGCCGCAGTTCTCGGAGCTGCAACCGGTTGTGAGAGCGACCGTGCCGGCCGACTCCTCATCAATCCCGACCTCACCGTGGGTGGTTTCGCCAACGTGTATGCCGTCGGCGACATGACCTCGCTCAACGGGTTGCCGGGTCAGTCTCCCGTCGCGATGCAGGGTGGCCGTCACGCTGCCAAGATTGTCAATGGAAAGCGTAAGGCCGGAACGCCTTTCAAGTACATGGACAAGGGCAGTATGTCGATCATCAGCCGATTCAGCGCTGTGGTCCGGGTGGGCAAGAAGATCGAATTCAAGGGCACCATCGCATGGTTCATGTGGTTGGCTGTGCACGTCATGTACATGGTGGGCTTCCGAAACCGTTATGTCGCAGTGATGTCCTGGTTCGGGTCTTTCATCGGCCACCGTCGCCCGCACTTCCACTACACGCAGGAACCGGTGAAAATCGAAGCTGCTCCACCGGTGCTCGAGAAGGAACCCGAGTTGGCGCACTCCGCCTGACTCTCGCGGTTGCCCGGTAACGCAGAGTCTTCCAACGCCCACTTCGCTACGTGCGAGGTGGGCGTTGACTTTGCAGCATCCGTTCGCGCAAACTGTCGTAAATAGGTGCTGATCCGGCCAATGTCGCGACAACGACTGCGGCAGCGGTGGCGGCGAGCATCGGAACGAGTACCGAAGTGACTGCTGTCATTTCCACGACGATCACAATGCCGGTGAACGGCGCGCGCACCACGGCGCCGAAGAACGCGGCCATACCGACAATCGCCATCGCGACGGTGACTCCCGCGTCGACGCCGGGGATGAAGCTTGCCAGCCCGGCAAAAAGTGAACCCCAGAGAGCGCCGAGCGCGAGTAGTGGAGCAAAAAGGCCTCCGGGAGTTCCAGCGGCATAGGACAGCGGGCCGGTGAAGAATCGAACAACCAAGTACAGCAGCAGAATCGGCATGACAAAGGTGCGCCCACCGACAAGTATCTGCGAGACGGTATCACCGCCGCCGCCGACCAGTGGGTTGAGAAACAAAACGGCGCCGATGACAGCACCGATCATCGCCCCGATGACGGTCGGCGGAATACGGCGGAGGCGCGAGGCAAGATCGAGCATTCCCAGAACCAGGCGGTTATAGATAATCCCCAGTATCCCGGTGAGCAGTCCGAAGACGACAAACAGCGGTAGCAGCGCAATCTGCGGGCTGGGGACAGCGCCGGCCGCGAAGTCAGGCCGATCACCCATCACCAGCCGTGAGCATGCCACTGCCACCGCTACGCCGAACAGGGTGGGAAGGACCGTTCGGAGCCGGAACGATTTGGTGACTTCCTCGCAGACGAACAAGGCGCCACCGATGGGCGCATTGAAGGCGACGGCGAGTCCGGCTCCGGCCGTGGATGTTTGAAGCAGTCGCACATCCGGTGCCGAAAGCCTGGCTCGCCGACCTGCTTCTGCTCCGATCGCCGCACCCATATGCACGGTGGGGCCTTCGCGGCCGAGCACGAGTCCCGAGCCGATCGCCAACAGGCCGCCCACAAATCTTGCGGGCACGAGGACAAGTCGCGGAGGTTGTGCCTCGCCGCGGAAGACAGCTTCCACATGCTGGATACCGCTTCCCGCGGCAAGCGGCACGCGTTGCACGATCACGACGGCAAGCGCTGTGCACAACGCCACCAGTGCGACGGGGACAAGCCAGCCGACATAGGGAATCCCATGTGACCATTCCAGAATCGTCTCGCGCAGCCTGTCCGCCCTGTGCAGGCACCAACGGAACGCTCCACCGATGAAGCCGACACAAGCTCCGGCGACGATCGCGAGCAGGCACAGCAACACCAACCCGCGGCTGGCTTCACGCGGTTCGTCGCCGGTATCGTCCGCGGTCATCGTGGTCAGTCCTACCTGACGGTCACAACTCTCGAAACGTGAATTGCGTGGAACATGCGTCGTGTGAACGGTAACGCATGTGCGCCGGCAGCCTGTGCGTTACTCGCGCTCGGAGAGAATGTTCTGTACGGCGAGGTGGCTGAAGAGCATGCTGGTGCCGATGGGATTACCCCCGCCGGGATATACCGTTCCACTCGGCGCTGCCATGGTGTTTCCCGCCGCATAGAGGCCGGGAATCGGATTGTGCGACGTATCGAGAACTCGAGCTGCTGTGTCGGTGCGCAGCCCGCCCTTGGTGCCGAGGTCGGAGATTCCGAATGCCGCCGCGTGGAACGGGCCCTGCTCGATCGCCACCAGTGGTGGTTCGCCGCCCGAGAACGCACGATCATAGGCTTCGTCACCACGACCGAAGTCCTCGTCGACGCCGTTTTCGACCATCTTGTTGAATCGAGCGACCGTCTCCACCAGTATTTCGGACGGCACTCGGATCTTTTCAGCGAGGGCTTCAAGAGTGTCGGCGGTGTGCCACAGGCCGGCGTCGACGTACTTTTCAGTCTCTGTCATCGACACGTTCGGTGCCTGCACCGGTGGGCGCTCGCCCTCCTTGTCGTCGTAGATCATCCAATACGGCAGGGTGAGGGTGCCTTGTTCCATCTGAGCGATCACATCGCGCCCGAGGCGGTCGTACGGAGCCGACTCGTTGACGAACCGTGCACCGTCCTGGTTGACGAAGATGCCGCCGGTGAACCACAGTGCAAACGCCGAACGCCCGTCGGGATGGGTCAGTCCTGGTGACCACCATGCCTGATCCATCAGGTCGGTGTCAGCGCCGACTGCGATGGCAGCCTGATGCGTTTTGCCGAGGTTCGCTCCGGGCCCCATGGTGTCGCGGGCGTGGCCGGGAACCCCGTACTGCTGTCGCAGTTCGTCATTCGCCTCGAAACCTCCGGCAGCCAGGACCACGCCGCTGCGGGCACGGATGGCTACGCGTTCGCCATCGCGTTCGACGATGCCGCCGACGACGGCTCCTTCTTCGACCACAAGCTCGACAAGCGGGCTGTTCAAGGTCAACTTCGCATTCGGATACTTTTCGATGGCTTTGAGGAAGCGGGCGATCAGTGCTCGTCCGCCGATGAAAAAGTCGTCGGGTTGGGGGATCCCGAGACGGTCGAAGTCGAGGGGACCGCGCACAACCTCCCGCAGTTCCGGCGCCTGCGAGACCGGTAACGGGGTGGGCATGGTGTGCCGCTGTCCATCGAGGCGGGCTTTGGGTGCCTTGCCGAAATAGTCTGGCCAGGGGAGCATTTCGAACTTCAAGTTTTCATCCTGTTCGAGGTACTCGATCAGGGGTCCGCCGCCGCGGACGTACGTGTCCTGCAACTCGCGCGGAGTGCGGTCGCCGACTACAGCGTGGTAGTACTCGAGCGCGTCCTCGATGGTGTCGTCGGTACCCGCGCGTTGCAACGCCGGGTTGCACGGAAACCAGACGCCGCCGCCGCCGGAATATGCGGTGGTGCCGCCGAACTTGTCGGTCGCCTCGATAAGATTCACGGTCAGTCCCTCGCGAGCCGCCGTGTAGGCGCCGGTGACGCCGCCGGCGCCGGAACCGACGACCAGTACGTCGTATTCTTCGTTCCAGTTCATCATCATTCAGCCTTTCCCGGCTAAGCCGGTTTTCCAGGTGGGTCCACGCACGGAAAGCTACTGGTGTACAGATGCGAAGCGGCGAACCATGTCGTCAGTGATGTCCTCGACGTCGACGTAAAGTGATTTTAAGCACGGCCTTACCCGCGTGCGGTTGTCGATGTTCCAGTGAACGGGATACAAACTTCGGCCCGCCCGGCGTTCAGAGTTCGAGGAGCAAGCTGACCCCGAGAATCGTCATCATCACGGCGATAATGGCGTCGAGAACTCGCCAGGCGTTGGGTTTGGCAAACAGTGGCGTCAGCAAACGTGCGCCGTAACCGAGAGCGGCAAACCAGAGTGCGCTGGCGGTGATGGCGCCGGCAGCAAACCACCACCGTCCGATCTCGCCGCGGCCGTTGGCAATCGAACCCATCAGAACCACGGTGTCGAGGTAGACATGTGGATTGAGCCAGGTTAGTGCCAATGCCATGGTGACGGCGGCAAGCCTTGATCCGTTGCCGTGTTGATCGGGCGCCAACGTCTGCGGCCTGAAGGCGCGTTTGGCGGCGAATGCTGCATAGCTGAGAAGGAAAATCGCACCGGCAATGCGAACGAAAGTGATCAGTGACGGTGCGTGTTCGAGAATGGCTCCGATTCCACTGATACCGGCGAGAATCAGAATTGCGTCCGAGACGGCGCAGACTGTCACAATCGGGAGTACGTGCGAGCGCGTCAGGCCTTGGCGAAGTACAAACGCATTCTGGGCGCCGATCGCAACGATGAGCGAGAGTCCGACACCAAAACCGACGACGGCGGACGTCGGGTCACTATTGCTGAGCATGTCACCAGCCTGGCCGCCGAATAATCAGCAGTCCAGCTAATGATTCTTAAGCCGCATAAGAGTAACTTCAGATTATGTTGGACATTGAGCAGTTGAAAGCGCTCCACGCTGCGGTCGACGAGGGAACGTTCGACGCGGCGGCCCGGAAACTGCACATCACGCCATCTGCAGTCAGTCAGCGGATCAAAGCACTCGAACGGGCGGTGGGCCGGATTCTGCTGCAACGCACCAAGCCGGTTCAGGTCACTGACTCGGGGCGCGAAGTACTGCGTTTGGCCCGTCAGATAGATGCTCTCTCGCGGGATACCGTGCGCGAGTTGGGTCTTGACAGCGCGCAGGGTTCTCTGGCCCGCATCTCGGTTGCGGTCAACGCAGACTCGTTGTCCACGTGGGTACTTCAGGTGCTTGCAGATTTCACGGCCGAAGCGAGTTTCGATTTCCATATCGACGATCAGGACCATACAACCGATCTCTTACGTGACGGGTCGGTGATGGCAGCAGTAACCTCGGCGGCGACGCCGATTCAAGGGTGCACGTCGAGCCGGCTCGGCATCATGCGCTACCGGCCGATGGCAAGCGTCGAATTTTGTGACAGATGGTTCGCGGACGGTGTTACGGCAGAAGCACTTTCAGTGGCTCCGGTGGTGGTGTTCAACCGCAAGGATCTGCTGCAGGACAGGTACTTGGACAGGAAGGTCAGGTATCCCGTTGATCCCCCTCGTCACCAGGTGCCCTCGTCTGCGGGTTTTTCGGACGCGGTGCGACTGGGCTACGGCTGGGGCCTGTTGCCTGATCTGCAAAGTCACGAATCGGCGGATACGCTGATCGGGTTCGATCCGGATTTTGTCGACGACGTGCCGCTCTTCTGGCAGCAGTGGAAGTTGTCGCCGCCCATTTTGGTGCGAATCGCCGACGCCGTCGCTGCTCGAGCACGGGAAATCTTGCCTCAAACGAATGCCTGACCCATTGTGCTCCGGAGACAAAGAAATTCAGCAAGTTGAGCCTCGGCGACCGTTTCTTCGGCCCCGGATCGCCGATAGTGTTCTGAGTCACATGCAATGAAAGGTGCTGACTCACGTGGTGGACATCGGATATCTGGCCCCCGATCTGGCAAAGAAGTACGGATCCGCTCCGTGCCTTCGTGACGATGGAAGTGAACTGACCTATTCGGAGTTCGCCGATCGCGTAGAAGCTGTTGCGGCGCAACTCGCAAGCCGGGGTATCGGGCGCGGTGACGTCGTTGCGATCATGCTTCCCAACCGAGTCGAGTTGGTGACAGCGATCATGGCGGCCTGGCGTGTCGGCGCCGCTGCGACACCGATCAATCCGATGTTCACGGCCAATGAGGCTGACTATCAGATCATGGATTCCGGTGCGCAACTGGTCGTTACGGCTGGACTGGATGCGCCTAACGGTGGACGCGCAGTGCTGTGCGTCGATGATCTGGCTGCTGCGCCACCCCGCGTACCGTTGCCGGACGTTGCGGTGGTGGAGGAAGACCTTGCGCTCTTGATCTACACCAGTGGATCGACGGGTACACCCAAGGGCGTCATGCTGACCCATGCCAACCTGCAGTTCATGGCGTCGTCAATGGGGCGCAGCATCGGCATCACGGCGGCAGATCATTGTCTTCTGGTGCTGCCACTGTTTCACGTCAACGCTATATGCGTGAGCGTTCTCGCCCCACTGATCGTCGGCGGTCAGGTCAGTATCACCGGAAAGTTCTCGGTATCAAGGTTCTTCGACGACGTGGCACACTTGCGGCCCACGTACTTTTCCGCCGTTCCCGCCATCTATGCGATGCTGACGGCGCAGTCCGAAGGTGCAACGCTCGACACGTCGTCGTTGCGACTAGGTGTCTGCGGCGCTGCACCGATCAGTAAGGAACTCCTCGAGCGCGCCGAGGAGCGGTTCGGTTTTGTCATCGTGGAAGGCTACGGACTGACCGAGGGAACATGTGCGTCGGCGTGTAATCCCTATGACGGCATTCGCAAACTCGGCACCGTCGGTCCGGCGTTGCCCGGGCAAGAGATTGCGATCCTCGCCGACGACGGGACTTTTGCTCAGCGTGGCGTCGCGGGCGAGGTAATCATCAAGGGTGCCAACGTGATGCGCGGCTACCTGAACAGGCCGGAAGAGACGGCCAGAACTGTTGTGGACGGTTGGCTGCACACCGGCGACGTCGGAGTGCTGGACGAGGATGGCTACCTGACCCTGGTCGACCGCATCAAGGACATGATCATCCGGGGAGGAGAAAACATCTACCCCAAAGAAATCGAAAACTCGCTCGCCACACATCCTTCCGTGCTCGAAGCCGCAGTTATCGGAGCTCCGCACGAGGTCTACGGAGAGGTTCCTGTTGCCTATGTCGTCGCCTATCCCGATGCACCCGTCACCGAAGACGAACTGCTCGAACATGTCACGGCCTTGCTCACCCGAGTGAAGGTGCCAGTGGCGATCTACGTCGTCGATACGCTTCCCCGAAATCCGGTGGGCAAGATCGACAAACCCGGGATGCGACGAGCCCTGAGCGCAACTCCCGCCCACTAGTCCTATCCCTGTGGTACCAGCACAACTCGACGACGTGCGTCGAGTTGATCCGTCATGCCCACATTCCGTATTTCAGGAGCACATCATGGGATTCAAAGAAGGAAACTTCCCTCCCGTCGACCCGGCCACGTTCATGGACAAGCCTTTCCTTGAGCGTCTTCGCGACATGTCCACGCACTGGGTGGATTACGGCTTCGGGACACCGAAGATGGTCCATACCGTCTACATCATGAAGTTGCTGTTTCTCTACCTTCTGGCCGGAACCGCAGTTGCGACACTGACTTCCGGGCTTTCCTGGGTTGATCCAGGATCATGGTGGAATCAACCCGTCGTTTACCAAAAGCTCATCCTCTGGACGATGATGCTCGAGCTGCTGGGCTTGGCAGGTTCGTGGGGTCCACTGGCCGGCCACTTCAAGCCGATGACCGGTGGTGTCCTCTACTGGATACGGCCGGGAACGATTCGCCTGCCACCGTGGCCGGGCAAGGTTCCGCTCACCTCCGGTGACACCCGGACGGTGTTCGACGTGCTCATCTACGTTGCGGCGGTCGCCAATCTTCTTGTTGCCGCTGTCCTTCCCGGAGTGCACACCACGGGAATCGACGCGGCGATCGCCGACAACGCCGGACTGGTACGCCCGACGGTCTTGTACTCCTTGCTCGTGCTCATGGTGATTCTCGGGTTGCGGGACAAGGTGCCCTTCATCGCTGCCCGTAGTGAGCAGTACCTGCCGGCAATCTTCTTCTTCACATTCCTGCCGTTTGTCGACATGATTCTGGCGCTCAAACTGCTGATCGTCATGGTGTGGATCGGTGCCGGTGTCTCGAAGTTCGGCCGCCACTTCTCGCTGGTGGTTCCCCCGATGCTCAGCAATACGCCGTGGATCCCGTCGAAGAAGATCAAGCGAGCGCACTACCGCAACTTCCCGGAGGATCTGCGTCCTTCGCATCTGGGCGGCGGCGTCGCACACGTGGCCGGAACGATGGTCGAAATCGTCACCCCTTTGATCCTGCTGTTCTCGACGAACAAGACACTCACCATCCTTGCCGTGATCCTCATGGTCGGATTCCACCTCTTCATCGCGTCGACCTTCCCGCTGGCCGTTCCGTTGGAATGGAATCTTCTGTTCGCCTACGCCTCGGTCTTCCTGTTCCTGGGCTTCCCAGCGTGGGACGGTTACGGCCTCGGCGCCATGTCGTCGCCGTGGATCACCGCGGGAATTGTTGCAGCCCTTGCCTTCTTCCCGATTCTCGGCAATCTTCGACCTGATCTCGTGTCCTTCCTGCCGTCGATGCGTCAGTACGCCGGAAACTGGGCATCCGCAACGTGGGCATTCGCGCCCGGCGCCGAAGCCAAGATCGATCAGTGCATCAAGCGTCCGTCGCCTGATACCCGTAACCAGTTGATGACGATGTACCCCGAAGACGTGTCCGATGTCGTTCTGCATCAGCTGTTGGGCTGGCGTTCCATGCACAGCCAGGGGCGTGCACTGTTCTCACTGATGATCAGGCACCTCGGTGAGGACATCAACACGTACTCCTTGAGGGAGGCCGAATTCATGTGCAACTCCATCGTCGCCTTCAACTTCGGCGACGGCCATCTGCACGACGAGAAGATGATCGCGGCGATACAGCGTCGTTGCAACTTCGCGCCGGGCGAGTTCCTGGTGACGTGGATCGAATCCCAGCCCATCCACAAGGGCACGCAGGAGTACAAGGTGATCGACGCGGCGTTGGGCGTCATCGAACGGGGGACCTTCAAGGTGGCCGACGCGGTAGCCGAACAGCCGTGGTTGCCGAATGGCCCCATTCCGTTCGATGTTCAGTGGACACTGGACGTACGAGCCGACCGCGCGGCGACAGACCCTCAGGTCGTCTCCGAGCCGAGGATGCGGACGAAGAGCAGCAGTATCGAGCAAGAGGTGGGTAAGTGACAAAGGCCGTAGTTGTCGGCAGCGGGCCGAACGGGCTCGCTGCCGCAGTACACCTTGCCAGGAGCGGTGTGGACGTGCAGGTCCTCGAGGCCGCCGACCAGATCGGCGGAGGAACGCGCTCCGGTCCGATCGACGTGCCCGGGTTGATCCACGATCACTGCTCGGCGTTTCATCCGATGGGTATCGGTTCGCCATACCTGTCCAAGCTCGACCTCGAGCGATACGGGCTGATCTGGCGGTGGGCCGAGGCGGATTGTGCGCACCCCCTCGACAACGGTGATGCCGGTGTTCTGTACCGCTCGCTGGAGCAGACCGCGGCGGGGCTCGGCGCGGACGGGCCGCGATGGCAGCGCATGTTCAGCGACCTGTCGACGGGTTTCGACGCACTGGCGTCAGACCTGATGCGGCCCATCGTGAACGTTCCGCGTCATCCGCTGAGGCTTGCGGCTTTCGGTCCGCGAGCACTGCTTCCGGCAACCGTGACCGCGAAATTGTGGAAGACGGACAAGGGTAAGGCGTTGTTCGGTGGGGTCGCCGCGCACGCCTTCTACCCACTTCACCGTCCGGCCACGTCGGCCGTGGGGTTGATGATCACCGCGGCTGGTCACCGCTACGGTTGGCCGGTTGCCGAGGGCGGTTCACGCTCCATCACCGATGCGTTAGCGGCGATGCTCCGCGATCATGGTGGCAAGATCGACACCGGTACCCGGGTGCGCTCAGCTGCCGAGATTCCCGACGCCGATGTTGTTCTGATGGATGTCAATCCAGTTGGTGCTCTCGAAATCCTGGGGGATCGTCTCCCCGCCCGAGTGGCGAAGGCCTACCGGAAGTTCAAGTTGGCACCCGGCGCTTTCAAGGTCGATTTTGCGATCGAAGGTAATGTGCCGTGGACGAATCCGGATTGTGCTCGGGCGGGAACAGTCCATCTGGGAGGCGGTTTCGACGAAATTGTGGCAGCTGAGCGTGAGACGAATGCGGGGCACATGCCGGAGCGGCCGTTCGTGCTCCTAGGTCAGCAATACCTCGCTGATCCCACCCGCTCCGCCGGGAACATCCATCCGCTGTACGCCTATGCGCATGTGCCACAAGGATATACCGGCGACGCTACCGAGGCGATCGTTCGACAGATCGAAAGGTTTGCACCGGGGTTCCGGGATCAGATCGTGGCGACATCGAGTCGCAGTACCGCAGATCTGGCCCGAGACAATCCGAATCAGGTGGGTGGCGACATCATCGGCGGAGCAAACTCCGAACTGCAAGTGGTTTTGCGTCCACGCATCGCTGTAGATCCGTACAGTACCGGGATCGAGGGCACCTATCTGTGCTCGGCATCGACACCGCCAGGGGCCGGGGCACACGGAATGTGTGGGTACAACGCGGCCGAATCTGCACTGAAGTATCTCAGGCGGAAGGGTGCGGAGGTTTTGTGACTGGTCCATCGCACAAGGATCGAGACGCCGTTGCGAGGCGGCGCCTCGCCCGGGTGCCGGCTGCTGCGGACCCGGAAGTACTTGCCGTGGTTGCAGAATTGGCGCGACGCCTCGACGCGCGTAGTACTGAAATAGCGCGTGAAATGAGCGTCATGATGGCCCACGAGATCGACCAGTTGGACAACGATGCCAATTTGATCGAGATGCTCGAAGCCAGCGTGCAGGGAAATGTCACGACCATCATCCACGTGCTGGCAAACGACATTCCCATCGATCATCTCCAGCCCACTACCGCTGCAGTGGAATACGCGCTCAGGCTCGCCCAACGAGACGTCCCGTCCAACTCGTTGGTACGGGCATATCACATGGGCCAGGGCGATCTGATGAGGATCTGCCATGATGAGGTCAGCGCCCTCGACATTCCAGCCCGGCTGACCTTGGCTGTCCTGAAACATACTTCGGATGTGGTGTACAGCTACATCGACTGGATTACGTTGTACGTCTTCGATGCGTACGAGCAGGAGCGAAGTCGGTGGATCAACGCACAGGGCAACTTGCATTCGGCTGCGATCCACGCACTGTTGTCCGGAACTAGTGCAGACGCGGTAAGTTTCGAGGCTGAAACCGGATATCGGTTGGACCAGAACCATATTGCCGTGGTTGCCTGGTCGACGTGGGATGCCGATGCGTTGGGCTTCAATGCCCTCGATCGGCTGGTGCGTGATCTCGGCGCGGCGGCCGGCGCTGACAAATCAGTGATCGTCACCGCGATCGACCGTCGAACTGTGTGGGCGTGGTTGCCCTTCGGGCGCCGCGTTCCGGGACCGGATCTGCAGGTACTGTCGGCATCCGTGCCACTCGACGGTGGCACCCGCGTCGCCATCGGTCTTCCCGGGAATGGGATGTCCGGGTTCAAGCGTTCGCACGAGCAAGCGCGCGCCGCCTATTCTGTTGCAACCGTGCCGGATACGCCGGGACGGCCACTCGTGAGTTTTGGTGACCGAGGCATCGCGGTGGTGTCTCTCCTGTCCGACAATCTCGATGCGACCAAGTCCTGGGTGTGGGAAGTGCTGGGGCCGTTGGCCGCCGACACTCCGGCGGCGGCGTCACTACGGACGACGCTGAGCGTGTACTTTGCGAACGGCGAAAGTCACCTCCACACTGCCAATCAGATGAATCTGCACCGCAATACCGTGAAGTACCGCATCAACAAGGCGCTCGGCGATCCAGTCATCGTCGGGCGTGACAAGCTGGATCTTGCTCTGGCATTGCAGGTGTGCGAATTGCTTGGTCGTTCGGTGTTGCGCCCGCCCGGGTGAGGCAGGAATTCAGTCTGCACTCCGGCGGGAGTTGAGCCGGGAAGCCTGGCGTGTGAGGTGGTCGCGTTCGGCGAGGTTGGTTGCCTTGTGCGCGGCCTCGCCGTACAGGTGTGCAGCCGTCGTGAGGTCTCCGTCGCGCTCGTGGAGATACGCCGCCACCGCCGTGTAGCGGGGCAGTGAGTTGTCCAACCTTGCCAGTGCCGCCAGACCGGCGCGTGCTCCGTCAGCCTCTCCCACGGCGACCGCTCGGTTGAGGCGGACAACCGGGCTGTCGATGAGTTGCTCGAGTTCGTCGTACCACTCGACGATCTGAACCCAGTCGGTTTCCTCGGCGGTGAGCGCGTCAGCGTGGAGTGCCGCTATGGCGGCCTGAGCCTGGTATTCACCGAGCCGGTCGCGGGCGAGCGCGGCGTACAAGATCGTGATGCCTTCGCTGATCGCCTCCGTGTCCCACCGGCTGCGATCTTGCTCCGCAAGGGGCACAAGATTGCCGTCGGGCGAGATTCGGGCAGGCCGCCTGGCGTGGTGGAGCAACATGAGGGCGAGTAACCCCACCACTTCGGGGTGATCGATTGTGGCCGCGAGCTGCCGAGTGAGCCGGATGGCCTCGGCAGCGAGGTCGACATCGCCGGAGTACCCCTCGTTGAAGACCAGATAGAGGACTCGCAGGACCGTGGCGACATCGCCCGGCTGATCGAACCGCACGCCGGATACGGCGCGCTTGGCCCGGCTGATGCGCTGCGCCATCGTCGATTCGGGGACCAGGTAAGCCTGCGCGATCTGGCGGGTGGTCAGCCCGCCGACGGCCCGTAGCGTGAGCGCGACCGCGGACGACGACGTCAGAGACGGGTGAGCACACAGAAAGTAGAGCTGGAGTGTGTCGTCCACCGCGGGCGCGGACTCACGCACCGATTCTTCCTCGAGTAGCTGCTCACGCCTGGTGCGAGCGGCATCCGCTCGGGTCGCGTCGAGGAACCGCCGCCAGGCCACGGTGACCAACCAGCCCTTCGGGTCTCGCGGCGGGTTATCCGGCCAGACTCGGAGTGCCTCGAGCAGTGCATCCTGCACGGCATCCTCGGCCGCCGCGAAATCTGCTCCGCGGCGGACGAGAATGCCGAGCACGCTCGGAGTGAGGCTCCGAAGCAAGACCTCGTTCATCTGGCGAGGTCAGTCCGTGATCGTGGGTGGCGCGGTCAAGAAGGGGCGCAATTCGAGCCACTCGTGGATCGGCTTTCCGCCTGCTCCGGGTGCTGCCGACAACTCACCCGCCAGTTCGACGGCACGGTCGTAGCTGTCGACGTCGATCACCATCCAGCCGGCGATGAGGTCCTTGGTCTCCGCGAACGGACCGTCGGTGACGGGCGGTCGACCCTCTCCGTCGTACCGGACAAATGTTCCTGAAGGGGCGAGCGCCTGACCGTCGACGAACTCGCCCGTTCCCTCGAGTCGATCCGCGAAGTCCTGCATGTACTGCATGTGAGCCGTGATCTCTTCCGGCGTCCACTGATCCATGGGAATGTCGTTGACCGAAGCCGGAGCGCCGCGGTAATGCTTGAGAAGTAGGTACTTGGCCATCGTGTATCTCCTCGGGTTGGTGCCACCCATTCTGGTCGCACTTCACTACAGGGACGTAGCAAGTCACGGATTCTCGACATCATGCCGACAAGTTTTTCGAGCTTTGTGTCTGTGCTGGTGAAGCGTCTGGAAGCTGTGGTGTCGGCAGCGTGACCTACGGTGTTCTCGTGACTTCGCCGTGGACCGCCGGGCAGGTGGCATCGGTAGCTCCCGACGCCTCCTCGTTGGCAGCTGCGCAGAAACTGGCCGGTTCGTGGTCGCTGGCGGGGCAGATCGAGAACGCGCTCTGGGGACTGTGCCAGGGCAGTGGATCGAAGCCTTACCAGGCGATAGTCGATCTGAATGGTCCGGCCTACAAGTGCTCGTGCCCCAGCCGCAAGTTCCCGTGCAAGCACGCGCTCGGCCTTCTTCTCGAATGGTCGACCGGATGCGTCCCGGTGGCATCGGAACCGCCGGACTTCGCTACGGAGTGGTTGGCACAGCGGGAGCAGAAGGCGTCGCAGCAACCGGTACCCGCCGCCAAGGCAGTTGCCGATCCGGCCACTGCCCAGAAACGCGCCGAGCGAGTGGCAAGCGGATTGGTCGAACTGGACCTGTGGATCACCGACCAGATACGTGGCGGCCTGGCATCCATGGATATCTCCTGGGAAGCGCTCGACGGAGTGGCCGCGCGCATGGTCGACGCGCAGGCCCCCGGGGTTGCCGGCGCGCTCCGGTCACTGGCCGGGGCGGTAGCCGGCGCGGAGAACTGGCCCGAACTGGTGTTGGGTGAACTCGTGCGCCTACATCTCCTTGTTGTTGCGCATCAGAGAATGGACCAACTTCCCGGCCCACTTCGGGATTCGGTGCGAGCGCACGTCGGATACCCCGTGTCCACCGATAGTGTGATGGCACTGCCTACTGTTCGCGAACACTGGATGGTGATGGGTTCACGCATCACGGAGGAGAAGCGGCTCTTCACCCGCACCACGTGGCTCCTGGGGCGAGCTACGGGACGCTGGGCGATTTTGCTCGACTTCTCGCACGGTTCCCCCAACTTCTCGGGTGTCGTGCCGCCTGTCGGACATGTTGTCGACGCGGACCTGCACTTTTATCCCGGTGCGGCGGCGCTGCGGGCACGACTCGGAACAACACATGGTGACGCGGAGCCGTTCACGACGCTGCCGCCGGGAAACATTGCAGCGGCGCTGGAGCACTACACCGACGCTGTCAGCGCTGATCCGTGGTTGCGGTCATGGCCGGTTGTGGTCACGGATGTGACTCCGTCGTATGTCGGCGGATTATGGTTTCTGGTGGACCAGTCCGGTTCAGCGCTTCCCGCAGAAGGTGATTCGCGCATGATGTGGACACTCCTCGGAATTTCCGGTGGGCATCCGGTGAGTGTCTGCGGAACGTGGAATGCGCGGTGCATCGAGGCATTCTCCGTATTCGTGAATGGCCAGGTGATAGCGCTGTGAGCACTCTCATGTCGGCGGCTCTGCTCGGAACATCGCGTACAGCACCGAGTTTCGATGATCTTCCGGTCGATGTCCGTTCGGCTGCCACACGACTCGGCGGCGATCCGGCAGTAGTGCTGCTGGAGGCGGCAGCACTGGCCAGGGCCTACCGCGGAGGGGGAGCAGGTTCCGTCACTGCCGACCTGTCTGCACCTGCGGAGGACGATCCGCGGCTGGTTCTCCCCGAATCGTCCTCTGTGCATCTGCTTTCCATGCTGGCCGCCAAGGCGACGCTACTCGACGAGTGGTTTGCGCTGGCGCTCGAGCGAAACTTCCGGGCACCGGATCATCTGGTCGCGGAATTGCTGGCCTACGCGCGAGCCGGTGAGGTCTACCGTGAGAACATCCTGCGAATCGCCGGCGAGCGCGGGCAGTGGCTGGCTGCCCGAAATCCCGAGTGGTCCATGCTGATTCGTGGTCACGGCGGCGGCGTCGACGGGTGGCGGCACGGTACGCCGGCAGAACGTCTCCGGTGGTTGGTCGATACCCGCCGGAGCGAGCCGGCGAAGGCGTCGGAAGAGCTGATGCAATCCTGGGAAACGGAACGGGGAGAACACAAAGCGGCGTTTGTCGCAGCTCTCGTCACCGGATTGAGTGCCAATGACGTGCCTTTGCTCGAACGCGCCCTCGACGACAGGCGCAAGGATGTCAGGCGCGAAGCAGCGACGGTTCTCGCCCGACTGCCGCAGTCGTCTTTCGGTGAACGTATGGCTCGGCGCGTCCAGGAATGGGTGCGGATCGAACGGACACAGCCTGGTGTGCGACTTGTGGTCGAGGCACCCGAAGAAATCGATGCGGCCGCGAAGCGCGACGGGATCGAGGATCGACCGAACCCACACACCGATTACCGTGCCGAGTACGTACGGCAGGCGATCAGTGCAGCTCCACTATCTTTGTGGAACAACATAATCGGTCAACCGCCGGCGGTGCTGAACCTGAGTCTCGACCGAACCTGGGAACCGATCCTTCACGACGCCTGGTCCACAGCCGCTGTACTCCAAAACAGCTCGGAGTGGGCTCAGGCGATTTTCCGCACGCGTGGTCTGTCCACCGACAGGCGCCTTCTCCCGATGATCCCGCCGAGCGATCTGGCCGATCTCCTTCTGTCGGGAACCGGTGACGCGAACATCCTGCACCCGGACCGGGCGGCGATCTTCCAGGCGCTGCCTCGCCCGTGGCCGGAGGACATTACAGCTTCCGTGGTGGCGCAGTGGGAACGCGCCGCGGCCCGGCGTGCAGACGGCGGGGCCAGATCTGCGGAGTTCTCGCGCTACAAGTACTCCGAGTCGCTGCGTCTTGCACAGGCCAGCTTCCCGTACAGCGCAGTAACTGTGCTCGGCCGGGCTGCGGAACGTACCCGTGATCTCGACTGGCAGCAAGCTTTTGTCAAGACCGCCAACGCCATCGTCCACCGCAAGACACTGCTCGAGGAGCTCACATGAGTGCCACTGTTGATCCGACCTCACTGATGCGTCCGCACGCCGAGCAGGAATACGCACATGAACTAGCTGCACTGGCCGCAGCCGACACGCGTCCGCGGCCACCGTCGTGGAATCTCTCACCCTGGGCGGTGGTCACCTACCTACTGGGCGGGACGCTCGACGACGGTACCGTTATTTCCCCCAAGTACGTGGGCCCGCGTCGGCTGATGGAAGTCGCTGTCGCGACCCTCGCCACCGACCGC
Source organism: Rhodococcus sp. 24CO (assembly GCF_050586165.1). Classification (NCBI taxonomy): domain Bacteria; kingdom Bacillati; phylum Actinomycetota; class Actinomycetes; order Mycobacteriales; family Nocardiaceae; genus Rhodococcus; species Rhodococcus sp. 24CO. Next base: position 268,171 of record NZ_JAZFNF010000002.1, read on the forward strand.
GCACTCCTCTTGCTCGGGGTGCCGGGAACCGCTAAAACCTGGGTGTCCGAGCATCTTTCGGCCGCCATTTCGGGGGCGTCGACGCTCTTGGTTCAGGGCACGTCCGGCACACCCGAAGAAGCGATCCGGTACGGCTGGAACTACGCGCGTCTGCTCGCCGAAGGCCCTACCGCCGGCGCGTTGGTGCCCTCGCCGGTGATGACCGCGATGGAAACCGGGAAGATCGCCCGAGTCGAGGAGTTGACGCGCATCCCGGCCGATGTGCAGGACGCGCTCATCACGATTCTGTCCGAGAAGACGCTTCCCGTACCCGAATTGGGTATGGAAGTGCAGGCGGCCAAGGGCTTCAACCTCATCGCCACTGCCAACGACCGCGACCGTGGTGTCAACGATCTGTCCTCCGCGTTGCGCCGACGCTTCAATACCGTCGTTCTGCCTCTGCCTGCCAGCGAGGAAGACGAGGTGGCCATCGTGGCCCGGCGGGTCGAACAATTGGGTGCGGCGCTGGAGTTGCCACTCGTTCCGGCAGCGGCCGAGGAAATTCGTCGAGTCGTCACGGTATTTCGCGAATTGCGGTCCGGCACCACGGCAGATGGCCGGACAAAGCTGAAGTCCCCGTCCGGGACGCTGTCAACAGCAGAGGCGATTTCGGTAGTCACCAACGGCTTGGCGTTGTCCGCGCACTTCGGTGACGGTGTCCTGCGCGCATCAGACGTCGCGGCCGGAATTCTCGGCACGGTGATCAAGGACCCGGTAGCGGACAGTGTCGTGTGGAACGAGTACCTCGAGGCCGTGGTGCGTGAACGAGGCGACTGGTCCGACTTCTACCGGGCCTGCCGCGAGGTCACCGGGTGACATTTGCCATGCAGGACAGCAGGGTCCGAGTTTTCGGGATCCGTCATCACGGGCCAGGTTCGGCGCGTGCGGTTCGGCGTGGGTTGGAGGAGTTTGCTCCGGAAGTTGTCCTGATCGAAGGTCCATCGGATGCGGATCCACTGGTAATGCTGGCGGCATCGGAAACCATGTCGCCACCGGTTGCCCTACTGGCGTATGCGACAGGGGAACCGTCGAAGGCCGCATTTTGGCCGTTTGCAGTATTCTCGCCGGAGTGGCAGGCACTTGACTGGGCCGCGAAAAACGGTGTGCAGGCACGCTTCTGTGACCTACCCGCGTACAACATGTTGGCGGATCAGCGTGAACTGAGCACGCGTGAAGGTGACCCGCTGGCCGAGTTGGCGGCGGCTGCAGGTTACGACGACACCGAGCGCTGGTGGGATTCCGTCATCGAATCCGACTCGGGTACGGGTAGCTCGGATGTCTTCGATGCGATCACCGACGCGATGGCCGCACTTCGGGAGACCGTTCCGATCGACGAGGAGACGGCGCATCGCGAGGCGTACATGCGTCAAGTGCTGCGAAAAACACTCAAGGACGGCCTGCAGCGAGTGGCCGTCGTCTGTGGTGCATGGCATGCGCCTGCGTTGGTCGGCCCGCTCGGTCCCGCTGCGGTGGATGCTCGAATCCTCAAGGGAATGACCAAGATCAAGACGTCGTTGACGTGGGTTCCCTGGACGCATTCGCGGCTTGCGTCCGTCTCCGGGTACGGGGCGGGGATCACCTCGCCGGGTTGGTATCACCACCTGTTCACAGCGCCGGACAAGACTGTTACCCGCTGGCTGACCAAGGTTGCCCGGGTGCTCCGCACAGAAGATCTGCCGATCTCGAGTGCACACGTCATCGAAGCGGTGAGACTGGCAGAAGCACTGGCAGTCATACGCTCTCGGCCTCTTGCCGGCTTGTCGGAAGTGACAGAGGCGACAAGGTCGGTGATGTGCGACGGCAACGACGTGTTGCTCGATCTGATCACCCGAAAACTGGTGGTCGGTGAATCTTTGGGTGAAGTACCCGAAGAAACTCCGACGGTTCCGCTGGAAGCAGATTTGCGGGCCCGGGCAAAAACGTTGCGTCTCAAACAGCAGGCCGGCGCAAAGAACCTTGATCTGGACTTGCGCCGCGACATCGACGTCGAGCGTTCACGATTCCTGCACAGGTTGGCTCTCCTCGATATCGACTGGGGAGTGCCCGCGGAGGACGAAGTGCGTTCGACGGGTACCTTCCGGGAAACCTGGGCTTTGCAATGGAAGCCGGAATTTGCGGTGTCGGTGATCGAGGCATCGCTATGGGGAACAACGGTATCGGTCGGAGCTGCGGCCAAAATCGAGGCACGAGTGCAGGCGCCGGACATTGCGCTCGCTGCGCTGATCGAACTCTTGGAACAGTGCCTCCTCGCTGATCTTCCGGACGCGCTCACCAGGGTGCTGACGAGTGTCAAAACTGTTGCAGCTCTTGATCATGACGTGACACATCTGATGGCGGCGTTGCCGATACTCACACGGACGCTGCGCTACGGTGACGTGCGCGGTACCGACGTATCTGCGCTGACGGAGGTTGCCGACGGACTGTTGGTTCGAATCTGTACCGGCCTGCCGGTGGCGGTCACCGGACTTGACGACGCGAGTGCCGAAGAGTTCCGTGATCATCTTGACAAGGTGCACGCGGCCGTGTTGATGCGCGACCATCCGGAGTCCATCGAGCGATGGCTGAAGGTGGTCTCGGGTCTCATCGACCGTGACGACGTCAACGGAATCCTGACGGGTCGGATGGTCCGATTGCTCCGTGATGCCGGATCGATATCGGAAATCGATGCGGCGCAGCGGTTGTCACGGGCACTGTCTGTCGGTAGCGCGCCAGTCGACAAAGCGGGGTGGGTCGACGGTTTTCTCGGCGGTGGTGGGCTGGTCCTGGTGCATGATCGAGCGCTACTGGACTTGATCGACAGTTGGGTGGGACGACTGCGCGAGCAGGATTTCATCGACACCCTCCCGTTGCTGCGCCGGACGTTCGGTGCATTCGAGGCGGGGGAGCGGCGCGCGATCGGGCAGGCCGTGCGCGGTGGCCGTGACACGGAGACCGCAGTCGAAACCGATGCCAGACGCGGCCGCGCAGCGATGGCTGTCGTTTCGGATATCTTGGGGGTCAACGCATGAGCGAAGACGATCAGCGGTTGCGGAGATGGCGCTTGATGCTGGGTGAATCCGCGGAGGAGTCGACTGGTGGACTCGGCTTGCCGGGAGACTCGCAGATGGATGCCGCGCTGGCCGCTCTCTACGACAGTTCGACACCTACGAAGGGAACTCGGCGCTCAGCGGGGTTGGGTGCGTCGGCGCCGAAAGTTGCACGGTGGCTCGGCGATATCCGTACCTACTTTCCCAGCACCGTGGTTCAGGTGATGCAGAAGGACGCGATAGAACGACTCGGACTGACGCACCTGCTGCTGGAACCGGAACTGCTCGACGCCGTCGAACCTGATGTGCATTTGGTGGGGACCTTGCTCAGCCTCAACCAGGTGATGCCGGAAGCCAGCAAGGCCACCGCCCGGATGGTGGTGGGCAAGGTCGTGCGCGAAGTGGAGGAGCGCATTGCTCAGAAGACCAAAGCCGCGGTGACCGGAGCGCTCAATCGTGCTGCCCGGACGTCCAATCCGAAGCTGCGAGACATCGATTGGAACCGCACCATCGCGGCGAACTTGAAGAATTACCTGCCCGAGTATCGCACTGTGGTGCCGGAACGACTGATCGGCTACGGACGGAAATCCACGGCCGTACAACGCGACGTGGTACTGGCCATCGACCAATCGGGTTCGATGGCGTCCAGTGTTGTCTACGCCTCGGTATTCGGCGCAGTCCTGGCGTCGATGCGCGCATTGAAGACGTCGCTCGTGGTGTTCGATACCGCGGTGGTTGATCTGACGGAGAAATTGGCGGATCCGGTGGACGTGCTGTTCGGAACTCAGTTGGGGGGCGGCACCGACATCAACCGAGCTATCGCCTACAGCCAGTCGTTGATTTCGCGGCCGTCCGAGTCGATGTTCGTGCTCATCTCCGATCTGTACGAGGGCGGAATTCGCAACGAGATGCTTCGACGAATGGCCGCGATGAAAGCGGCCGGCGTGCAGGTGGTGGTCTTGCTGGCGCTCTCCGACGACGGTGCACCCTCCTTCGATCACGACAACGCCGCTGCTTTGGGTGGGCTGGGGATTCCGGCATTTGCGTGTACGCCGGACAAGTTCCCGGAGTTACTGGCGGTGGCGTTGGAGCGTGGCGACGTAGGTGCGTGGGCAGACAAAAATCGCCCTGCTTGAAAGAACACATGTTCGGGTATGCCCTCGCGATGACCCATGCGCAGACATCGGCAACTCGAGCAGGTTCTGGTTTGGTCCTCGCGGTGTTGGCATGTGGCCAATTCTTGATGACTCTCGACAGTTCGGTCATGAACGTCTCGATGGCGACTGTGGCCGCCGACATCGGGACCACCATTACCGGCATCCAAACCGCTATCACGCTGTACACCCTGGTGATGGCGACTTTGATGATCACGGGCAGCAAGGTCGGTTCGATGATCGGCCGACGACGGGCCTTCGGGTTGGGGCTCGTCATCTACGGGATCGGGTCGTTCACGACGGCGATCGCGCCCAATCTTGCCGTACTGCTGATCGGATGGTCGCTCCTCGAGGGGATCGGTGCGGCATTGATCATGCCCGCGATCGTGGCGCTGGTGGCATCGAACTTTTCGGCGGAAAAACGCCCGGCAGCATACGGATTGGTAGCCGCCGCCGGCGCGATGGCAGTTGCCGTCGGACCACTGATCGGTGGCGCCGTCACGACGTTCGCGTCGTGGCGGTATGTCTTCCTCGGCGAGGTTGTCCTTGTTGTTGCGATCTTGTTGGTGTTGCGAAAGGTTGCCGATGTTGCCCCCACCAAGGGCCACCTCGACGGTGTGGGTTCCCTCCTGTCCGTGGCTGGGCTCGGCATGATCGTGTTCGGTGTTCTGCGTTCGAGTGAGTGGGGTTGGTTGCAGGCCAAACCCCAAGGGCCAGAGATGCTGGGGATGTCCCCGGTCGTGTGGCTATTGCTCGGTGGAATGTTGGTTGTCTACGGTTTCCTCCGCTGGGAAGCGTGGTTGGTCAGCGTAGGTAAGGAACCACTTGTCGATCCGGACATGCTGAGGAATCGGCAACTTACGGGCGGGCTTTCGATGTTCTTTGCCCAATTTCTCGTTCAAGCGGGAGTGTTTTTTGCAGTACCGCTATTCCTGTCCGTGGTTCTCGAGCTGAGCGCACTCGAGACCGGGGTGCGAATCCTGCCGTTGTCGGCGGCCCTGGTACTGGCCGCGATCGGAATTCCGAAGCTCCGGCCGACGGCGAATCCCCGTCGCGTCGTCCGCATCGGGTTGTTGTCGATGATCGTCGGCATCCTGTTGTTGGTTGCCGGGATGGATCCGGGCGCAAATGCCGCGATCGTGATGGTTCCGATGTTGTTCCTGGGGTTCGGTTTGGGGGCGCTGTCGTCACAACTCGGAGCCGTCACGGTGTCGGCACTGCCGGACGACAAGAGCGCAGAAGTAGGTGGATTACAGAACACCGCCACCAACCTCGGTGCGTCGCTGGGAACGGCGTTGATCGGTTCGGTGCTCATCGCAACACTGACAACGTCGGCAATTGCCGGGATCGAGGACAATCCGGCTGTTCCAGCATCGGTGCAGCAACAAGCCACGACGAATATGGTGTCCGGTGTTCCATTCCTCTCGACCACCCAACTTCAAGAATCCTTGGCGCAGGCCGGCCTGGACGAGCAGACTTCCGCAGCGATCGTCGACGTCAATTCCGAGGCCAGACTCGAAGCTCTGCGTGTCGCATTTGCCGTCGCGGCGTTCCTTGCGGTCGCGGCACTGTTCGCGACCGGTCGGATTCCGCGCCAACCGGTCGGGTCCGACGATCGAAAGAGTGAAATTTCTAGCTCCGACTGATATGTGCTTTTGCGTCCTGCACGTCGAGAAATAGCGATCTTCGCGAACTGGAAACTCGCAGTCGGCTAACGTCGAGCGAAGAAACAGTCGAAAAGTCTGGAAAACTCCATTGAACCGGCAATCCGATCGGTATGGCGACAAAGGAGGAACCGATGCCCGGACACCAGCGTCCGGCTGCGATCCGCCACGGTCTCAGGCCACCTGAATGTTGAGTTCTGTCCGACAATCAGGTCGCCGGTCCGCACTGCCGGAATCCGAGCACAGCGACTTCTTCCGGCGCCAGGTAAACGAGGCCGTTGCGGTCGCGCCGTTGGCGAACTTTGCCATCATGGCCGGCATCACTTCGGTGCTCGTGTTTGTCATTCCTCCGGAGCAGTACCTGATTCGCTGGGTCGGCGCTGTGGCGATTCTTCTTGTCTTCCTGAACTCGACTCAGGCGTGGATCTCCTTGCGTCAGAAGCGAGCGCAACGATCTGTTCGCCGGGACTACATCGGTCTGATGTTCGAGGTTGTAGTTCTGGGAGTCCTCGACGTCGTTCTGTTTGCGCTGCTGTTTTCCGAGACGGCAACCGATGACGTGATCCTGATCGCGACAATGGCCGGTCTCATGGGTGCCGGAACCATCAATTTCTATACCCTTCGCTCAGCTAGTTTGACCTGGATATATATCCATGGTGTCGGGTTGTTCATCATCTTTCTGTCGCACACGAAGCCGTATCTCCCGGTCTTGATGCTTCAACTGGTGATCTACACGTTTGCACTCACAATCGGTGCGCTGTATCTGTCCGCGTCATTCAAGCGGAGGTGGCTCGCCGAGATGCAAGCCGAATCGGAACGTCAGACAGTGGCCTTGTTGCTCGACGGATTCGAAGGTGGATCGCGCGACTGGCTGTGGGAAGTCGACGCTGCGGGACGCTTCACCCACACGTCCCCCCGGTTCGCGGAGGTGACGGGGTTAGCGGTTGGCGAGCTACAGGACAGGACTTTCGATCAGATGCTCGACCAACTTGCCATTACCTCCAGTGCGGAGGGCCGGAAGGCAGTTGATCTGTTGGTCGACAAGTTCGAACGCCGGGTGCCCTTCGGTGATCTGGTGGTGTCAGTCCGAGTCGACGGCGTTTGCCGCTGGTGGTCACTCTCCGCAAAGCCCCGAATCCGCGAGGACGGTGCAATGCTCGGATGGCGCGGTGTCGGTTCCGATATCACCGAGTGGTACGTCCGCGGGCAGGATATTTTGCGGCAGGCGGAGACTGATGCCCTGACAGGACTGCCCAACCGGCGAGCATTCGGACAAGCGCTGGAGCAGGCAATCGCGGACCGTGACGAAGGCCAGGTGCATGTCGCGATCCTCGACCTCGACAACTTCCAATCCGTCAACGACACACTGGGACATCCCGTGGGAGACGGGTTGTTGCTCGCGGTCACCGAGCGACTGTGTGCCGTAGCGGATTCGGATGTGTGCGCGCGCATGGGTGGTGACGAGTTCGGATTCATCGCCCGTATGCCCGCCGGCCAGAGCGAGCGAGGCGGATTCGAACGATATCTCGACGTCCTGCACGATCCGTTCTTTGTCGACGGCAACCGGATCGAAGTACGCGCGACCATCGGCTTCGCGACAAACCCACATGACTCCGCCGACGTCGACGAGTTGGTCATGCTCGCTGATCTTGCCCTGTACGAGGCCAAGTCGACGGGACGTAACCGGGTTGGCCGATTCTCCCCGGCGCTACGGGCGCGGGCATCGGAGCGTGCCACCGCGCAACAGGAGCTCGCCCGTGGAATCGCGGCCGACCAATTCGAACTTCACTACCAGCCCCAGGTAGACGCGGTGACCGGTGAGGTAGTGGCGTTCGAGGCATTGATTCGGTGGAACCATCCTGTGCGAGGTCTTCTCGGACCACGCCAGTTCATCGGAGTGGCTGAAGAAACCGGGATGATCATTCCGCTCGGGGCGCGCGCGTTGGCCCTTGCGTGTACGGCTGCCGCGAATTGGCCCGTCGGCATTGCGGTCACCGTCAACGTCTCATCCGTTCAGCTGGTGTCAACGGGCTTTCTTGCCACCGTTGTCGATGTATTGAGATCCACCGGACTCGAACCGCATTTGTTGCAGGTCGAAATTACCGAAACCGGAGTTGTCGACGATCGGGCCGTCGCAGATCTGCACCGATTGCGCGAACTCGGGGTTACCGTAGCTCTGGATGATTTCGGTACCGGATACTCGTCTTTTGTGACTTTGCAGCGGTTACCCATCGACGTCCTCAAGATCGACCGTGTGTTTATTGTCGATTGTGCCGACCAGCCGATGGCGGTGGTGCAATCGGTAGTTCAACTGGCCGGAACACTAGGGATGAAGTCGTTGGCTGAAGGCGTCGAGACGGCAGTGCAATTGCGACGTGTTCAAGCCGCGGGTTGTCAGCTTGTTCAGGGCTTTCACATAAGCAAGCCTCTGGATGCGGCGAATTTGGAAGAATATTTTGCCGCAACGAAGACTGAATCAGGCCGTCATATTCATCCGTTCGTCAGATTTCCGTAACCCGCAAACCGTTTCCTCCGGCGGCCTTCGCTTGATACATCATCGAGTCCGCGACATTCGATGCCACAGATATCGCGGACGATCCACCGGCCCAGGCTTTCGACCCCGCCGGCATTATCACTGCCCCGACGCTCACAGTGGTCGGGACGAGATCGGAATGATCCGAAATTGCAGCAGTAATGCCGTCGATCAATGTGCCAATTTCTTCGTGACATCCTGAAATGACAGCCAGGTACTCTTCGCCACCCACCCGCCCTACTACGCCCTGATTTCCTATATGAGTCTTCAGGCGGTTGGCAGTGCGAATGATCACTTGGTCGCCCTCGGAATGCCCGTGAAGATCGTTGACCATTTTGAATTTGTCGATGTCGACGACTATGAATGCCAGGCATTTTTCCTGCACCCGGGCCGAATCGAATAAATTGATGACAGCAGCCTCGAGGCCGCGGCGGTTGAACAGTCCGGTCAATGGATCACGATCGGAATCGCGGGCATCCCGGTAGAGGGTGCGCCACGTCAAATGCGAGAAAATCGGCACGACGGTCACGGCGCCCAGTAGAACGGTGGCTCGTGCCGCGATGGTCGTGGGGTCGACGGTTCCTTGTTGATAGGCGAGAACGAGGATGAGCGTCGTGATCGACGTTGCAAAGATTACGTGCGCCATAAGCCATCTCGCACTGACGAACAGCGTTGCGAAGGTACCGCTTATCGCAAAGATGATGCACCCGAACAACGCCGAGTCGCGGTCGGGGACAAGAATAATTGCCGATGCGATTCCGAGGTCGGCGAATATGCCGAATGCGAGCAGTCCGCGTCTGCCGGGAAATGGCAGCGTGAACCAACAGGTCATGACGATAAGCGATCCGATGACCATGCAGACCGACAGGAATTTGCCGGCAGTGGTTGTCGGTGTATCGGGTCCGATCAATTTGAAGAATGCGCCCGATCCGAGGATGGCAGTCATTACACCGAGCAAGCCACGGAAGATCGGCGCGATAGCGCGACTTGATCGTTGGTTACTTATCCACTCGTAGTCGTGTGGTTCGTCGAACCATTCCTTGAGCGTGCGCCACGAGGTGTTCCTCGAGTGCACGCGTTCCGGACTGGACATGTGGTTCATTCTCGCATTCGAGTATGGGAAGGCATGGCAATCACTCTCTGAGCGCTGTTTGCTCTCAGATATTGGTGGTTCGGACGCTATTTCCACCGGCAGCCTTCGCTTGGTACATCATCGAATCGGCGGCGTTCGACGCAACCGAGATGGCTGACGAACCACCCGTCCATGCTTTCGACTCGGTCGGCATGATCGCCACTCCGACGCTCACCGTTGTGCGTATGGGGTCCGGGTAATCGGAGATTGCCGGAACAATGCCCTCAGTCAAGGTAATAATCGTCTCGGGTGGCCCCGATATGACAGCGAGATACTCTTCACCGCCGACTCGACCGATTACGGCTCGCTGACCCAGGTGAGCGCTCAGCCGGTTGGCTGTTCTCTGGATTACCCGATCACCTGCGGGGTGCCCGTGTACATCGTTGACCAACTTGAACTTGTCGATATCGACAACGATGAATGCGAGACACCACTCGTCATCGCGGGCCTGATCGAATAGAACCGTAACCGCCGCGTCGAGTCCACGACGGTTGAATAGACCGGTCAGGGGGTCGTGGTCGGATTCGCGGGCATCTCGATACATCATCCGCCACGTCAGATGCGAGAAGATCGGGAGAAGGGTTACTGCGGCAAAGAGGACCAATGCTCGGGCGAGGAGTGTGCCGTGGTCGACTGTTCCCTCACCGAAAGCGAGAACAAAAACGATGATGCTGACGCCGGTAGCCCAGGCGACGTGGCCCAGAAGCCATTTAGCGCTGACGAACAATGTCGCGTAGGTGCCGCTCACGGCAAAGGCGATACACCCGAAAGTCGCTGAATCGCGATCAGTCACCATGAGAACCGCCCCAGCCAGACCGATGTCGGCAAAAATTGCGAAGGCGATAAGCCCACGCCGTCCGGGAAAGGGACGAGTGAACCAAAGGCCCGCGATGACAAAACAACTGACGACCACGATCGCCCCCAGGTATTTCCCGAGTGTTGTCGGCGGCGCGTCGGGTCCGACGAGTTTAACGAGCGCGGTAAGACCGAAGATCATCGAGATGATGCCGAGCAAAGCGCGACAGAGGGGCTGAATTGCGCGGCTGGAGCGGTGGAGTTTCATCCATTCGTAGTCGTGCTCCTCATGGAACCAATCACCGAGCAAATTCCATGAGGTACCCCCTGTTGGTAGATGGACAGGGGTGCGCATGTGTCCTATTTTGGCATTGAATTCGAGCGAAGAAAAACTAACATTCGCCAGGTTGATTTCTTCGGAGCGTCGCGGGGGACAAGTACCGCAATACTTCGCAGAACTGACTTTGTGCGTGTTTTGGTGAGAACCGAAATAGGTCGCGGCAATGAGTTTTTCACGGTTTCCCTGTAAGTAGTCGACTTGATCGTGCCGCACTTGCTCCGGCCAATGTCGCGGCACCGACAGTGATCATCGCGCCCAGCAGAATTGCTGCCGGTTCACCGTCGCCGAGCACGCCGAGTTGCGAGCCCACCGTTACCGCGGCAACGGGAACACCGAGCTGCGCAGCAGACAAGATGCCGAGCGGAAGAGGCAAACCCATTACCCGAACCACGGCATGAACTACGAGAGTTGCCATGCCTAAAGACACACCCAGCCAGATGGACGACGGATGGCTGACAAGGTCCCGAAGATTGATGGAAGCGCCGAGCCACACGAAGAACAGCGGCGCAAAAAAGCCATCCGTGACGGCGAAGAGCTGTTTCGCCAGGCGTCGAGGCTCGCCGATCGCCGAAAGGACCAAACCGAAAGCAAAGCCTGCGAGCATGACCGATACGTGAGTACTGGTTGCCAGCGCCGCTAGGGAGAACAAGATCACGAGATTGATCCGCAATTCGAGAGCGAACTTTCGCTTCTCCGAGAACTTGTGGAGCCGTCGCCACGATCCGGAGCGATGGAATGACCGGAGCCCGAAATAGAGCACGACCGCAGCGGCGATGACGGCAAAGGCACCGAGTCCCGCACGCACCGCGTTCCCGGGATCGATTACGAGCGGCACCGCCACGATGCATGCCGTGTCGGCGATGGCGATCTGTGCCGTCATTTGCAGAACGGATGTTCCGCCGAGCGCGAGTGAATCTACGATCGGAAGAATAAGTGCTGCAGACGACGACGCGATGAGCACCGCGTACAGAGCGGCGTGACCGGTATCGAAAACCGATGCCACCGCGTATCCCGCGACCGCGGCCAGAACTCCCACCACAACTGCGCGTACCGCGCCCTTACCCATCGCCGACCGAACCGCAGGATCGCGAACCGGCACATGCGACCCTGCAACCAACATCGTCAATGCAAATCCGATGTCGGCCATGAACGTGAAAGTGTGGTCAGTCGCGTCGAGCCATCCGAACCCGGTGATCCCGAGAACGACACCCGCCGCCAACTCACCAACTACGACCGGGATATGCCAACCTGCGCGCGCCGCCAGTAGCGGCCCGAGGAGACCGGCGAATGCAACCAGTGCGAGTACGTCGAACGTCACCGATGCCCTCCTCGCCGTTTGGTGCCTCAGTGCAGGGGTAATCATCGCATTGGGGATGACGGGGGGATTCGACCAGGAGGCGGTACCCATGAGAAGGATCGTCGCCGCAATCGCGGCGCTGTTCCTGTCGACATTTACCTTGATCGGTTGCAGTGACACCAGCGCCGATTCCCACGGCAGTCACTCTGCTGAGATGGGAGTGACAGCTGCAAACGCACAGGCAGCGGAAATTGTGATCAACGGCTTCGAATACTCCACACCGGCCCCCGTGATGCCGGGTCAAACTGTCACGGTCCGCAACAACAATGACAACCAGCATTCCGTTACGTCTGATACGCCAGGGTTATTCGATGTCATTGTCAACGAGAACGAAGTCGCTCGTCTGACAGCGCCCGAGGAACCGGGGACATACGCGTTCCACTGCACCTACTTCTCGGACATGCACGGGACCTTGACCGTGGAGGATTGAGAGGAAGTGATAGGCCCTCCCTCCGAGCGAAAGGTATCTTGGTCGCCTTCGATGCGCTGAAAGGTACTTTCGCTCGGTTGGGGAGATCCGTTTTGCCGTGAATAACCGGCCCGGAAACAGTTCCGGGTGTACGGTATGCGGGTGCGCCGGAGACTGGTAATCGGTATCGTCACGATAGTGGTTTGCGCCTTCGGCTTCGCGCCGCCCGCGCTCGCAGACAGTACGTATTCGTCGCAGCTACTGTACTTTTCGGTTCAGGTCGGCCCCGATCAGGCAACGCAGTGCACGGTTGTCGGCGAGCTGACCATCCCTGACGGCGTCAGTGCCGGCAATCGAGCGCCGGCGATCCTGACCACCAATGGGTTTGGCGGATCGTACAAAGACCAGATACCGATGGTGCAATTTCTTGCCGAGAACGGGTACGTGGGTCTGACGTATTCAGGCCTGGGCTTCGGCGGAACCACCTGCAAGATCACTCTCGACGCTCCTGCGTACGACGGCATTGCCGCGTCGCAGTTGGTCAGCTTCCTCGGCGGCGCAGAGGGAATTGCTTTCACTGATCCTGGTCTGACGCAACCTTTTCCGGCTCTGGACGTCGTGGCGCAAGATTTCGTGGACCACAACGGTGAGTCGTCGATCAACGATCCGCGCGTCGGCATGTCGGGCGGATCGTACGGCGGGGGTATTCAATTTGCCGCTGCCAGTGTCGATCCGCGAATCGACACGATCATTCCCATGATCACCTGGAACGATCTGTCGTATTCGTTGGCACCCAACAGTACCGGCATCGTCTCCGGCGTGTCGACGGTGGAACCCGGTGCGTCCAAGGTGCTGTTCGCGTCGTTACTGTTCGGATTGGGGGTCACGAATCCTGGCGTCGACGGGTATGTCGCCGACCCCGCGCGGCTCGAGGGTTGCCCGAACTACGTGCCGTACATGTGCAATGCCATTGCGCAGGCGGTGGTTACAGGTGAAGTGGGTCCGAAGATAGTCGCGGATCTGCTGGCGTCGTCGGTCGTGTCCTACATTGATCAGATCAAGATCCCGGTGTTGCTCGCGCAGGGGCAACAGGACACGTTGTTCGATTTGAACGAGGCGAGCGCCACCTATGAAGCGCTGAAAAGCCGTGGTGTGGATGTGAAGATGATCTGGCATTCGTGGGGACACAGTCACTTGGCTGCTGCGCCAGGCGAATTCAGCTTCAGTGCTCCGGACGCGGAAACTCAGTACGAGACAGGCCGATTCCTCGACTGGTTCGATCACTATCTTCGCGATGACAACACCGACACCGGACCGGAATTTGCCTACTTCCGTAATTGGATCGACTACCAGGGAAATGCGGCGCCTGCCTACGCGACGTCGAATACCGTGAACGTCGGCAGCAACCGGAACTTCCATCTTTCTGCAGACGGCGCGCTGTTGCCCGGCGGTGTGCCGCCGGTACCCGGCGCGAACACGATAGTCACCGCTCCGGCGGGGCTTCCGACTGGCATCGAACCGCTCAATATCTCTCCGGCAGGCAATATTCCGAATGTGCAGATCCCCGGAACCGAGGCCCTGTGGACCTCGGCTCCGATGACCGACACGATGGATGTCGTAGGTTCGCCGACTGTCACCTTGCGGGTTGCGGCGCCCGGCCAACCGGTAGTGTTTGCCAAGGTGTACGACGTGGCGCCCGACGGAAGCTCGACGTTGATCAATGGCCTGATCGCGCCCATCAGGATCAGTGATCCGTCGCAACCGGTGCCGGTGACCATGCCCGCGATCGTTCATCGTTTCGAACCCGGTCATGCTGTGCAACTGGCAATCACAGGGGGAGACATCAGCTTCCGGGGCGGTCTTGCCGGGATGCCGGTGACAATCTTCGCCGACGCCTCAGGTCCGCTGCAGCTTCCGGTGGTGGGCTGAGACGGCGGCACTTCAGATATTTGCCCAGCTGTCCGGCCCGAACACCTCGTAGTGGATATTCTGCGCCGGAACATCGCGCGCTATCAACGATTCGCGCATCGACAGCATGAACGGCATCGGGCCGCAGAGAAATGCCTGCGTGTTCGGTTCGAGTTCGATGTCACGCAGATCAGCGCGTCCTTCGTGAACTGCGCCGACGGGTGCAAGCGAGCCGAGGTCTTCGTACCACCGGTGCAATGTTGCGGCCGGAATCTTGTCGACCAGCTCGCTGAGTTCAGCGCGGTGAGCGTGATCAGCGATCGAGCGATCCGCGTGAATCACCGACACCGAGCGCTGCGCGCCGGTATCTGCGAGATGATTGAGCATGCCGATCATCGGCGTGCATCCGATTCCGGCAGACGCGAGCAGGAGTGGCGAATCGTCGTCCGGCATCATCAGATCGCCGAACGGTGTGGTTACCGATAGTTCGGAACCTTCGAACGCGTTGTTGTAGAGGAAGTTCGACACTTCACCGTCGGGTGTCCCCGAAATTCTCTTCACGCTGATGCGCCAGTCGGCGCTACTCGGTACCGAACAGAGGCTGTATTGACGAATCTGCCGAGCGCCGTCGGGGAGAACTACGCCGACTGAAAGATACTGTCCGGGAGCAAATGTGGGGAGAACGCTGCCGTCGAGTGACGTGAGTGTCAACGACACGGTATCGGCGGACTGCAATACCCGTTCGGTGATTCGAACCGTCCGCCATACGTCTCCGGGTTCGATTCCGGCGAGTTGATAGAGCCCACGTTCCATGGTGATCAACGTTTCCGCCATCAGCCAGTAAACCTCGTCCCACGCCTTCGCAACTTCGGGAGTGACTGCATCGCCGAGGATTTCGACGATTGCGGCAAAGAGGTGCTCGTGCACAATTGCGTACTGGTCCGGGGTGATTCCCAACGACGCGTGCTTGTGAGCAATACGCGAAAGGATCAGATCGACCTTCGCGCTGTCGGGTTCGAGTTGGAGTGTCGCGAAGGCGGCGATCGCTCCGGCCAGGGCTTTCTGCTGTTCACCTTGCTTTTGATTGCCACGGTTGAACAGATCGCGTTCGAGTTCGGGCCGGGCCTCGAACATCTTGCGGTAGAACAGGGTTGTGATATCTCCGATGGCGGCACCGACCACGGGAAGGGTGGCGCGAATGACCTCGGTTGACGCTCTGGAAAGCATGAGATGCTCCGTTCGGTCGAAATTCGGTTGTTCAGCCTGCTTCGTCGCTCCGAGTGGTGAGGCGAAGCAGAACAGTTTTGGACGGTTGGCGCGTCACGTCTTCGATCGTGACTCCGTCGAGTGAGGTAAAGAACGCCTCTTGTGCGTCGTGCAGTGCACTCCGCAGGAGGCAACCGCCGCGCAGGGGGCACGGTTTGTCGCCTTCGCAGTCGACTACCTCGCCGGGCCCTTCGAGGCGTCTGGCGAGCCAGCCGATGGTGGCGGTCCGACCCAGTTCGGTGATGGAGAGTCCGCCACCGCGCCCGCGTTTGGTGTTGACTATGCCCAGCTCACCGAGTCGTGTGACCACTTTGGTTGCGTGGGCGTACGACACGTTGAGTTGCTCGGCAATTACCCGCGTACTGGGGGAAGCGTCGGCGTCGAGTACGGCTAGCCGCATGACGACGCGCAATCCCAGGTCGGTGAACTGCGTCAGTTGCATGACTTGAATCTACATAATTCGCATCTGAGATGAGTATTTATGTGAGGGGGATCTCGAGGGAGCGAACGTACCTTTCGGCGCATCTGAGGCGATGAGAGGTACGTTCGCTCAAAGGCGGCTGGCCGAACCGCCCGGGGCGACGTCAAAAAAATGGGGCGGTTGCCAGGTTTGCGCTGCAAATGCCTCACGGACGGACTCGGTGACATCTGCGGACTTCCCAGCCGGTATCAGTGCGATAGCTGATCCGCCGAATCCGCCGCCGGTCATGCGAGCTCCCGCAGCGCCGGCGACTCGGGCAGCGGTGACCGCGACGTCGAGTTCATCGCACGAGACTTCGAAGTTGTCTCGTAGTGAGGTATGGGAGCTGTCCAACAGCGAACCGATATCGTCGAATCTTCTGGTGCGCAATAGTTCTGCGGTCAATAACGTTCGGTTGATTTCAGTAACCACATGCCGTGCCCGTGCCCGGAGTATCGGATCGCTCAGGGATTCGGCCTGCTCCGCGGTGGCTTCTCGTAGGCTGGGTATACCGAGAATGGCTGCTGCGTCCACGCATTGGGCGCGGCGCAGCCCGTACTGCCCGTCCGCGAGCGAGTGCTTCACACGCGTGTCGATGACCAAGAGTTCGAATCCGGCATCGTGGAGGTCGAAGGGAATGTGGTCGATAGATCCGTCCCGGCAGTCGAGCAACAGTGCGGTCGACGGCTTGGCGAACAGCGCTATGGTTTGATCCATGCCGCCGGTCGGTGCGCCGACGCCGTCGTTCTCGGCTCGGATGCACACCTGCACCAGCTGATCCCTGGTGAACATCGAACCGTGAAGATCATTGACCGCCAGGGCAACTGAACAGGTGAGAGCGGCTGAACTGGACAGGCCAGCTCCTACCGGAACCGACGAGTCGATTACCAGATCGATGCCACCAACGGTCATGCCTTCGCGGGCAAGCGACCACAGGACTGCCGTGGGGTACGCCGCCCAGTCTGCGCCGATTTCGCCGACGGCACCCACATATGTCGCTTCGGACTGTCTGCTGTGTATGCGGACGGCCTGGTCGTCGCGCGGGGCAACTGCTACCAGCGTCCGTTGCTCTAGTGCGACGGGCAGGCATAACCCGCTGTTGTAGTCGGTGTGCTCGCCGATCAGGTTGATGCGGCCCGGCGCCGACCACACGCCGGTTGCCTGATATCCGTACGTGTCGCGGAATTGTTGGAGTACAGAATCTTTCGATACGGAACTCATCAAGCGAGCTCACGTAGGCGGGTTGCGACTGCCTCGGGCACCGTGTCGCTGATCCAGGCGCCCATCGCCGACTCGGACCCGGCGAGGTACTTGAGTTTGCCGGGTGCACGCAGGATCGAGAACAACTGCAGGTGCAATCGCCAGAGATGCCGATCGATGCGAATCGGAGCCTGATGCCACGCCGCTATGTACGGCACGCGGTCGACTCCCGGATAGAAGCCGTCGATGCGCCGCAGTAGGTCTTGATAGACATGCGCAAGTTCCTCGCGCTCTTCGGTATTCAGTGACGGGAGGTCGGGGACGTCGCGGTGCGGTGCCAGATGAATCTCGATGGGCCAGCGCGCGGCGGCCGGGACGTAGGCACTCCAATGCTCCCCGGAGTAGACCACTCGGGCCCCGTCGCGTCGTTCGAAGGCAAGGACGTCCGCGAGGAGTGAGCGTCCGGTGCTCTGAAAGTGCTTGTCCGCCTGAACCAGCATCGCCTGGGTTCGCGGTGTGACGTAGGGGTAGGCGTAGATCTGGCCGTGGGGATGGGTGAGAGTCACACCGATCTCTTCTCCGCGGTTCTCGAAGCAGAACACTTGCTCCACCGATGGATCCGCCGACAACTCCTCCGTCCGCGAGATCCACGCGCCGACGATAGTGCGCAGGCGTTCGGCCGGTAGTTCGCCCACCGAAGCCGTGTGATCGCTCGAGAAGCACATCACCTCGCAGTGGCCGTCTGCGCGCCGATCATCGGGCCCGAAACGGCTGGCGGGCATTACTTCACCTCGTTCGGGCGCAAAACTGGGAAACCGATTTTCGAACACTGCGACGTCGTAGTTGGTCTCGGGTATTTCGGTGGGGGCGCCGACTCGAGTGGTGGGGCAGAGGGGGCATTGCGCTGCGCTGGGTAGGTGCGTTCGTGTCATTCGATGCGACGCCATCGTGATCCACTCGCCGGTCAGTACGTCGAACCGCATGTGCGACTCGTTTGTGGCGGAGGGTAGTTCGCGTAGATCGCGTGCGGTCCTCGTGTGGGTGGTGCCCGCGTCGTCGTAGTAGTAGATGTGTCGACCGTCGGCGAGCGTCCGACGCGTCGGACCGGGCGCTGGAGTCATGCGTCAACTTCCCATTCCAGAACACCCTTGCTCACAACAGGTTTCCACACTCCGATGGTGTCGCCGGTCTCGAGTGCGGTGGCGTGGGCCGCCAACATGACGGAGACGGACGCCCAGATCGGTCCGCCGTTGTCGGTCCCGTCCGACGCGTATTCGGTTACGCAATGGTGCAGGGCACCGCCCCGTGTGTCAACGAAATAGTGGTATTCATCCAGTCCGGCAAAGGGAATGAACGTCGGGATGAACATGTTTGCAGCACTACCCGCATCGTCTCGATCGCGTCGATCCATCTCGTCTGCGGGATAGAGGTCGGGATTCTCGTAGATCGTCTCGTCCCACGTTTCCAGCAGCGTGAGACGAACCTCCGTCGCGACGTCGATGGGGTACAAGAACTTGTCGGGAAGAACGCTTCCGAGAAAGAGTCCGGTCCTGTCGTCGTGAGTCAGGCTGCCGTTCTGGACTCGATAGAGATCACGAAGGTCCTGAGGCCACGAAACACCGGTCGACGCTTCGAACTCGTCGATGATGCTGTCACTGAGCCCTGGATGAAACGCGGCCGCTGTCACCGGTGCGTGTGTGCGGCACCAGGTGGTGATTCGACCCCATTCGTTTGCAACGCTCATGGGCTTTACGATACGTCCGCGTCAGGACCCGTGAATCAGGTACTGCAGCGTGTTCACCAGTGTTCGGTCCGAATCCTCGGACTTGCGGCCCGCGATTCCCGAGCGGAGAACTGCAGAACCTTCGAGCAGGCTCACAATCGTCTGCGCCGTTGCTGTGCGCCCCGTGGCATCAAGATCAGGTTGAGTGCACGCGACGACCCGCTCCACGTGCGAGACGTACTGCGCGTAGAAATCTCGGACCACAACGGAGACTTCCTCGTCGGCGGCGGATAATGCCCACACCTCGACGTACAGCCGAACAGTGGCCGGGTCGTCCTGTTCGCCGAGCAGGATTCTGACGAACTGCTCGGATTCCTCGCGGGACACCGTCTGCGGTGGGTCCGTCACGGCGGCCAATCGGTCGAGCGAACGGGTCAACGCGCGCGCCATGACTGCACGGATCAGGTCGGCGCGGGTGGGGTAGTAGTGCTGCAGATGCCCCACCCGCACGCCCGCCGCGGCGGCAAAGTCGCGCATGGCAGCGTTTGCGTTACCCTGCGTCGTCAGTACCTGTTCTGCAGCGTCGAGGAGTGCTGCCGCGCGAATGGCGCCCTTGGTCGGGGTCATGTTCGTAATACTGCCACGCCGAGATTCTCCAACTCGGAGACAGCGCGGCCCGGATTCGGAACTGATTCGGGGAAGGCAACTCCGGGACGTGCGTCGTCGCTCAGGACGTGCCGCACTGCGAGTGCGCCGCCTACTGCTGTGAGATGCGCCTGGCCTAGCGGATCGACAATTGTTGCGGTGGTAGCGCCGTTCGTCCCGGTGACGTCGACTCGTACCTGAGCGCTACCACCTGTGCCGGGTGAGTACAGCAAACCACGTCGGAGCGGTGTGAAGCGTTCTCCGCGTCCCCAGCGAAACAGACCGACCTTCTTGGCGGCGAGCAGTGCGGTTGTGGACGCATTCGAGCTGAAACCGATTCGCGTGCTTGCAGTATCGACATTCAGGGTCAACGGAAAAGTGAATTGCTCGGGAGTGTCGATCCTTCCGACCTTGGTGCGCGATCCCCGGAAATCCACCCAGCGAGTATCGGTCAACGGGCTGACAGTGACCGGGTTTCCGTTCTGCATAACCTCGAAGTCCTGACCGAGGCGGTCCATGAACTCGACGGAGTCGAGGCCGGCAATGTCGTTGACGTCGTAGCGAATCGAGACGTTGATCGTGTCGGCGCCGCCGAGTTCGTCGGCGAGCGCGGCGGCAACGATGTTGGTGACACCGCCCATCCAGCCGGACGACAGGTAAACCGGTGCGGTGGGTGACATCTGGCTTGCGACAGTGGCTGCGCGGGCGACCCGCGCAGTCCAGCGGGTGATGTCTACGTAGGGTATTCCCGCTTGGACTGCGGCAGTCAGCACGCGATCGTGTGGATCGTTGACGGCGGACACGACCGCACGAACCGAGGCGTCGAAAGGCGTCGGATCGGTGAGGTCCCAGCGGCGGACGGAGGCTCCGTGCCGACGGGCCGACTCGGCGCCCTTCTCGGGGGTACGTCCGGTCAGGAGTAGCGAAAAGTCAGGTGCAAGCAGGGCGGTCAGCGCGCTGCCGACGGTTCCGTATCCACCAGCTACGAGGATGGCACCGTCGGGGTCGTGGCGCAGTGAGTCGGTCATGCCGCCAACTCTAGGTCAAATGACCTAAAACGTCGAACGGCCCGGGGTCAGTCACGATGAGCCACGATGTTGACAACGTTGCCGTCCGGGGCCCGGACCAGGAATCGGCGCACACCCCACACCTCGGTTGTCAGTGGGTGCACGATCTCGTATCCGAGTTTCCGGGCTTCGTCGTACGCTCCGTCGACGTCGTCGGTGTGAACCGAGATGACCGAGTCCTCGGGGGAGGTCGCATCACGCGTGACGAGTTGTACATGCGCATCGGAGTCGGGAGACGCGAAGCGCGCCACCCAACCCATATTGAACTCCTCGGTGCTCAGACCGAGGAAGTCTGCGTAGAAACTTTTTGCCGTCTCTACGTCGGAAACTTTGAGGTTGGTGGTGATTCGTTGTGAGCGCATGCGGGTTCTCCTGACCGTCGACAATGGCGTACTTCGATGATTACCTGTGCGTCGGGACGTGTCGAGAGGTGCTGCGGCGATTGACTGCACGAAAATCCGGCAAGTGGGGGACAATCACCGTCAGGCGACAAGTCGAGGAGATGCAAATGTCCGAGGCCAAATCCGAGCGCACCGATGTAATAGTTGAACGGGAACCGTCGATGATGCAGCGGTACTACCCCGCTGCGGTGCCCGTGATCCTCGGTCTGATCATCTTCTTCCTGCCTGTGCCCAGCGGTGTCGATCCCAAAGGCATGCAGATGCTCGGCATCTTTGTCGGCACGATCGTCGCGTTGATTCTGCAACCGCTTCCCACCGGATCAGTTGCCCTGGTCGGGTTGTCGATCGCAATGATCACCCAGACGGAGACACCGTCGGAGGCGCTCGCGGGCTTCAGTAACACCACGATCTGGCTGATTGTCGCGTCCTTCTTCATTGCCGAAGGCTTTCTGGTCACCGGACTGGGCAAACGGATCGCGTTGATGTTCGTCACGAAACTCGGAAAGTCCAGTCTGGGACTGTCTTACGGGATGGCGTTGACCGATCTGATCCTTGCACCGGCAACACCCTCGAACACCGCGCGAGCGGGCGGCGTGGTGTATCCGATCATCGTCTCGCTGAGCAAACTCGAGGATTCCAATCCCGAACCGGAGGAGTCCCGAAAGAAACTCGGCGCGTACCTGCTGCTCACCTCGCTTCAGGTCAACGTAGTCACCTCGGCCATGTTCATCACCGCCATGGCCGGCAATCCGGTAGCCGTCGACGCGGCCGCCAAACTCGGTATCGAGATATCGTGGGGCAAATGGGCATTGGCGGCTTCGGTGCCGGGAATTGCCAGCTTGATCGCGATCCCGTGGGTGATGTCCAAGATCTTCCCGCCAACCATGCTGAAAACCCCCAAAGCTCCGGTGCAGGCCAGAGACGAGCTACGCAAGGCCGGTCCCGTGAGCCGCGACGAGAAGATCATGGCCGCAACGTTCATTCTGCTGCTTGTGCTCTGGTGTCTGGGCACACAACTCAACGTCAACGCCACCACCACCGCGTTTGTCGGCATCGCGATCCTCCTTGTCACGAAGGTGCTCAGTTGGAACAACCTGGTGACAGACAAGGGTGCATGGCAAACCTTGGTGTTCTTCGCCGTATTGGTGGGTATGGCAGGTCATCTCGAAGAGTTGGGCGTGATCGCGTGGATCGGCGGGCAGGTATCGTCCAGCGTCGACGGGCTGCCGTGGATCTGGGCGTTCGCGATCCTCACGCTGGTCTACTTCTACGCGCACTACCTGTTTGCTTCCAACACGGCGCAGATCGTCGCGATGTACGCGGTGTTCCTCGGTGCAGCAGTTGCCACCGGCGCTCCACCGCTGTTCTCGGCCTTGGTGTTCGGATTCATCGGCAGCCTGTTCGGCGGTATCTCGCACTACGCGTCCGGTCCCGCCGGAGTGGTCTACGGTTCCGGGTACATCAAGACGTCCGAGTGGTTCCGAATCGGGTTTGTCATGAGCGTTGTGATCATCCTCATCTGGACGATCATCGGTGGCGCGTGGATGAAACTTATCGGTGCCTGGTGATCAGTTGTCCTTGCGGCGCAGGCTGAACCGCATGGATTCCTTGTTGACGGCGGCGATTGCCGTCAGCGGAATCTCGGCCGGGCACACCTTCGCACATTCGCCGTAGGTCGAACACGGCCCGAAGTCGGCTTCCATCTGATCGGACATCGCGCGGGCGCGCTTGCCCCTTTCGTTGCGACCCTGCGTTGTCAACGACAGATGCGTGAGTTTGGAACCCGTGAACAGATGGGCCGCTCCGTTGGGGCAGGCGGCAACACAGGCGCCGCACCCGATGCAGGCCGCAAAGTCCAGCGCGGCTTCGGCACTCTGGTGGGAGAGCGGTTGACTGTCGGCGTCAGGTGCTGTGCCGGCGTTGACCGAAACATAGCCCCCGGCCTCGAGTACACGATCCATGGCCGACCGGTCCACCACCAGATCCCGAACTACCGGAAACGCCGCAGAACGAAACGGCTCCAAAACAATTCGATCGCCGTCCGAGAAACTACGAAGATGCTGGCGGCACGTCGGCGTGTTGGCTACCGGACCGTGCGGGGTGTTGTTGACGGTGATACCGCAAGAACCGCAAATCCCTTCGCGGCAATCGGAATCGAACGCGATGGGGCTGCTTCCCTCTTCGACGAGTTGGTCGTTGAGCCGATCGAGAAGTTCGAGTAGCGACATCTCGGCGCTCGCGTCGTCAACCTGATAGGTATCGAAGGCGCCGGAAGATTCAGGTCCGTTCTGGCGCCACACGTCCACAGTGATTTTCATGCGTAGTTCCTTGTTTGCAGCGGAACGGCGGTGAAGGACAACGGTTCGTCGTGACGGATGTGCCGACCGTCCTTGGCGGTTTCCCAGGCCGACACAAAGCACCAGCGATCGTCGTCGCGTAGTGCTTCCCCGTCCGGCGTCTGGTGCTCGGCACGAAAATGGGCTCCACATGATTCGTCCCGGTCGAGCGCGTCGACGCACATCAGTTCGGCGAGTTCGAGGAAATCGGCGACCCGTCCCGCCCGTTCGAGTTCCTGGTTGAACTGATTTCCGGTGCCCACAACCCGCAGGTCCGACCAGAATTCGCCCCGCAGTTCCCGGATCTCCGTGATGGCCTTGGTCAGCCCTTCTGCCGAACGGGTGACTCCGCAACCCGCATAGAGGATCTCGCCGAGTCGGCGATGGAATCTGTCGGGTCCGTGCTTGCCGCCCACAGACAACAGCAGGTCGATGCGTCCTCGTACGTCATTGAGCGTCGACACCACCGCCTCGTCGTCGAGGCTGAGTTCGGGAGTGCCGAGCAGGGGCGCAAGGTAGTTCGGAATTGCATAGGGAAGGGTGAACCACCCGTCGACGCAGGCGGAGAGTAGGGAATTGGCGCCGAGTCTGTTTGCACCGTGGTACCCCCAGCCGGCTTCGCCGCCGACGAACAGGCCTGGGATCGACGTCATCTGGTCGTAGTCGTTCCAGAGGCCCCCCATGGTGAAATGGGCGCCCGGTGCAATACGCATCGGCACCATGTACGGATCCTCACTGGTGGCATCGCGATACATCGAGAAGAGGTTTCCGTATCGCTCTTCGATCGTCTTGCGACCCAATCGTGCGAGGGCATCTCGAAAATCGAGGTACACACTGTTTTTCAGCGGACCGACGCCGTGACCGGTATCGATTTGCTCGCGGGCGGCGCGCGAGGAAACATCGCGGGGTGAGAGATTGCCGAAGGCGGGGTACTTGCGTTCGAGGTAGTAGTCGCGCTCGCTATCGGGGATGTCTCCGGGTTCGCGACTATCTCCCGGTTGTGTTGGTACCCAGATGCGGCCGTCGTTGCGGAGAGACTCGCTCATCAGAATGGTCTTGGACTGCCACTCGGAATTGACGGGCAGCGCGGTGGGATGGAACTGAATGAAGGACGGGGACGCCATCAGTGCTCCGCGCCGGTGCGCCCGCCACGCGGCAGTGGCGTTGGAGTTCTTGGCAAGAGTCGATTTGTGGAAGACCGTGCCGTAGCCACCCGACGCAAGGACAACCGCATGTCCTGTGGTGGACCTGATTTCGCCGGTCACGAGGTCGCGCGTCACAATTCCCTGGGCGCGTCCGTCAGCGACGATGAGATCGAGCATCTCGGTGCGGGTATGCAGGTTCACAGTGCCGGCAGCGATTTGGCGTTGCAGTGCCTGCGACGACGCTATCTGCAACTGCTGACCCGTCTGCCCACGCGTGTAGTACGTGCGCGAAACCTGGACGCCACCAAATGACCGGGTTGCCAAGGTCCCGCCGTATTCGCGTGCAAACGGGGCGCCGATGGCATTCATAAGGTCGATCACGCGCACGGATTCCTCGGCCAGTCGGAAGCAGTCCGCCTCCCGTCCACGGAAGTCGCCGCCCTTGACGGTGTCCTTGACGAATCGATCGAGGCTGTCGTTGTCGACTTTGCGGGCGCGGGCTGCGTTGATGCCACCTTGAGCGGCGACGCTGTGCGCGCGCCTCGGTGCATCGTGGAATGTGAACGACTCGACGTGGTAACCCAATTCGCCGAGCGACGCGGCACAGGCGGCGCCGGCGAGTCCGGTACCGACAACGATGATCGTGAACTTGCGGCGATTGAGTGGGCTGACGAGTTTGTAGTCGAGTTTGCGGTTCGGCCAGGCCGTCGACGGATCTCCCGGCGGTACGTTGCCGTCGATCGGGCTTCCGATGGTTCGCAGGTCGTCGGCGTCGAAGCTGCTCATCTGATCACACTCCTGTTGTCGAGACGAGTCCGGTGAGCACGGCGATGGGGATCGACATGTTTCCCACCATGACAACCAGCGCGATAATGCCGGCGAGTGCCACCGCAACTTGGCGGAACCGCTGGCCGGTCACGCCGAGATCATTGACGGCGCTCCATAATCCGTGTGCCAGATGCATGGCGAGGAGGGCCATCGCGAGTATGTAGAAGGCGGCGACAGCGGGGCGTTCGAAGCTGGCAACGAGGTTGTCGTAGGCATAACTCTGCGATCGGGTGGCCGCTTCGTATTCAGTGCTGCCAATAGGCCGGGTGCCGGTCGTGAGATCGAGGATGTGAAAGATGATGAACAGCAGGAGAACTGCGCCGGTCGCCGGCATTGTCCGGGCGGTGAACGAGGAGAGTCCTAACCCCTTGCGGCGGAACGGTCCTCGGGCTCTGCGCGCGCGAACGGTGAGAAGCCACGCGCACCACACATGGGCGATCAGTGAGACCAGGAGAACGATGCGGAGAATCCAGAGCAATCCTTCGTAGGGAAGGAACGGTTCGAAGACGGTTCGGAGCCAGTGTGCGTAGTCGTCGAAGTGTTCGGCGCCGGTGTACACCTTCAGATTGCCGATCATGTGGACAACTACGAATGCCGCAAAGATCAGCCCTGTCACTGCCATCAGAATCTTGCACGTGACGTTCGACGGGCGCGGGCGTGACCGTGGTGAATCGGTACCGGCGTGCGGTACACGGGTCGGAGCACTCACTCGTAAAACCTCCCAAGCCAGACGTGCCGGATAGGTGTCGTCAGCCTAGGCGTGATTGCGCAATTGAGCAGGGGAACGCAGTGTGACTTGTCGGTTCGTGCCAGTCAATGGTTATGTAACGGACAATATTACTCGGAAGTAAGGAAGCGTGGGCGATGGTGAACTCGACGTCACGACGACGAGCAGTGTGCGTCGGCGCTGCATCTGTCCTGGCAGCGGCCCTGATCGCGGCGGGGGCGCCGGCTGGGGCGCAGGAAGCCGTCGACCTGTCCGAGGTCTTCAATCCGCTGGTTGTGCAAGCTCTCCAGGGTGGTGAGATCTCGGGGGAGTTCACTCCGCTGGGACTCTCGTCGGATGATCCGTGGTTCGACGAACCGGAGCTCAGCGGCGACACGGCGCCGGGAACCCTGCTCAAAGCCCGCCCAGTGAGCGTGCAGGTCTATCAGGTGCGTCCGGACGTGGTCAGCGCCTACCAACTCATGTACACGACAACCGATCATTTCGGACGTCGGGTGATCAGCACCGGAATCCTGATGATTCCCGAGGACGGCACCGCTCCCGCTGATCGCAAGATCATCGGTTATGCCGAGGCGAACGACAGCCTCGGAGCCAACTGCGCTCCCAGTCACCAGTGGACCGGTGGTAATCAGAGCGACCCGGCCATGTTCTCGGCACTCGGACCCGTTGCGGAGATGTTCGGACGCGGTTGGGCCGTCATGATGAGCGATGTCGGAAACGATGGGGACACGTCGCCGCATCCGTTCTCCGTCGGTCAGTTCTCGGGCAAGGCCACCCTCGACGGTGTGCGCGCGGCACTGGCACTTCCCGAGGCCGGATTGGCATCCGATACACCGGTTGGCATCTACGGAGTTGCCGGTGGCGGTGTCGCAGCGGGCTTTGCGGCGGAGCAAGCTCATACCTACGCGCCCGAGCTGAACGTGACGGCCAGTGCGATCCAGGCGATGATGATCGATCCCGCGACGTTCGAGGCAACTGCCGCCGGTGGCATCGGTTCCGGGTTTGTCTTCTCGTCCGTCCTCGGTTTTGATGCCGGGTATCCGGAGATCAAGCTTGACGATCACTTCACTCCGGTTGGCCGCGACGTTGCTGCGGCTTTTCGGACATCTTGTCAGGCACTGTATTTGGGACTTCCGTTCGTTCCGTTCGACGTTTTGCTGACCAACCCCGCGCCCCGAACCATTCCGGCATTGGCGGCTGCCTACGAGGACAACACGTTGGGTAAGCAGACACCGCAGTCGAAGCTGCTCATCTCGTCCTGCGAAGACGATTTTCTCGTGCCCTTCAGTGAGGCACAGGAATTGGCGGACACCTATCGCGCCGACGGCGGTGACGTCGATCTGATTCCTTCGCAGTGTGGGCCTCTCGACTATGTCACCAACCTGTACAAAACGGTCACCGATCAGCTCGGTATGCAGGACGTCGCCTGGCTGGCCGCGGCGTTCGATGAAGCGGAGGGCAAGTAGATGATCCGAAAGCCTGTGACACGCAGAGATTTTGCCCGCGCCGTTGTGGTGGGCTCGGTTGCGCTCGGCAGTGCGATGGCGGTAGGAGCAACTGCTTCGGCGCGCGAGGTGGATCGGTACCTCGATCTCGCCGCCGTCAACGCCGATGCCGAAGCAGCAGGTGGGCTTCATCCGGTTCTGCCCTCCGATTCTGCGGCACTCCGTACCCTTCTTGACCAGGCCAGATTGTCAGAGGTGGATCCGCGGCGGTATCAGGTATTGCTGAAGCAGTATTGGCTTGCAGTCGGAACGGAGTCTGCGGGAATCGACCTTGCCTCCTGGACTCCGTTCGACGGAGTTCATGCAAATCTCGGCAACCTGACCAATACCTTTGCGTTCTACGAGCGACTTCAACTCGAGCACAGTGAATTACAGTGGGCTGGAATGGGTGGGATGGTTGGCCCGGCTTTTGCAGCGGGACTACTCGACGTGGATTTCGGGCGGGTCGTCCTGAACATCCGGGCGATCAGCGACGCTATGGCCGTGGTGTGGCGCGAACTCGATCGTGTCGGCACACCCATCGCGCAGTCGGTGGCAGCGCCCGAAGACCTCCAGTCATTGCTCCAGGTGGGGCACGAAATTCGACCTGAGGATGTGATGTGGTTCCAGGGCAAGGTTATTGCCATGAGCAAACACATCTTCTCGGACCTCATCCCCATGCATATGGCATGGATTCACAACGGGGCCGACGGAATAGATGAACTGGACCGGGCGGGTTTGCTCGACGAAAATGCGCGAATTGCCTGGCACAACATTGCATCCGGTAATCCGGAAGCGGTGTTCGACGGCAACGTGCGACTGCTTCGGCGTGAGCAGTACCAATCCGTCGGTGATCAATGGGACGAGGCAAAGGATTATCGAGGTAGCGTCGGGCGGGCGCTGACGTACTTGACCACGTTTGCCGCGTCGCCGTCGATGCCGGGAGTTGTCCCACCTCGTGAGTCCGATTCGCTCGAGTTTCAGGTCGGCGCAGCAAGAATCGCGACTCCGTTGCCGGACTTCAACTGGGCGGATCGAGACGGGCGTTGGACATACATCACCAACCAATTGCTGCCCGTCTACCGCGATCTCATGAACGATCAACCGGTCCTGTGGCGCGAGACATTGGCTGCCCCGGTATCTCAACGGATTGCGGGTCAGGGCATGATCGCGCGTCTGCCGGATCTGCTGCGCTCGATGTTCTCGGCGGTCGAGATCGACTGGAACTGACAGCGGATCCAGGATATTTCCTGAATAACAATCCCGCCAAAACGGGTAAATAAGACAAAATTCTCGTTACCGTGACCGGACATCCGACATTTCAGGGGGTCCAGCTTGATGGTCACTGTGCGTAAATCGGTGCTGAAGGGAATTGTTGCAGCCTCGTTGGTTGCGGTAGCGGGGGTGGGACTCTCACCGGCAACAGCCAGCGCCGATGTCACGCCCGTAACCCTGGTCAACGGCGTTCTGTCCACAGTCGGAGGTTGCCAAACCACCGTTCGTGAATTGATCGTGTTCTGCACGGGCGCAGAGACGTTGACCAGGCGGTCGCCGATTCTCCTCGATCTGAATCCGGTCGGAACCAACATCGTTGTGCTCGGCGCCGGGCTTTTCGACGACGGCACCATGCGAGACATGTTGGTCGATCGTCTGCAAGCTGCCTTGTACCTCGCGCAGAGGTATCCAGCCGCACCGATCATCACCAGTGGCGGTGCGCCCAAGTCGGGTGTCACCGAAGCCAGGGCTATGCGGGATTGGCTGGTAGCCAATGGCGTTCACCCGGGCCGTATCACCGAGGAAGGCCGATCGGGTTCGACCGTCCAGAACGCACAATTCTCTGCGCGGATACTGGCCGATCGCGGAGCAACCGGCGTTGTCGTGGTGTCGAGCGCCAACCATGTCGAGCGGGCGATGATCGACTTCAGAGTTGCGGTGGCAGGCAGAATGCTCGTCGCCGGTGTTATTGCTGCGACTTGATCAACTCCGCTTCGGCCAGCAGTTGCTCGTCGCCGCTCTGGGTGCGTAGAGCACGTTCCTTGATGAAGGCGACGGCAACAAGGCTGAGCAGGCTCAGGACGCCGGCAATCAGAAACAGGCGCGCGGAGGCGTCGCCGTACGCGACGCGGACGACGTCGGCTAGGGCGTCGGGCAGTTCATTGAGATTGGACAGTCCGGCTCCTCCCGTTGCGTCGACGCCGATTGCGCTCAAGCCCCGAGCAGTCAGATGAGCCACGTGTGTCGACAGAACTGCGCCGAGGATCGAGACTCCGGCTGCCCCGCCGAGCGAGCGGAAGAATGTGATGGTTGAACTAGCCGCTCCGAGATCGCTCGCATCTACCGTATTCTGCACTGCGAGAACAAGATTTTGCATCACCATTCCCATGCCAGTGCCCGCGATGAACAAAAATACGCCGATCCAGACGACCGGGGTGGCATGGTCGATGGTGGCGAGCAGGAAGAATCCGAGTGTCATCGTGCTCGCACCGGCAACGAGGAAGATCTTCCATCGACCGAACTTGGTGATGAGTGAGCCGGAGATGCTGGACGAGAGGGTGGATCCGATCACCATCGGAAGTGTCAGAAGCCCTGCGACAGTGGGTGAGTAACCGCGTGCGATCTGAAAGTACTGTCCCAGGAATACCGCGCCACCGAAGATGGCAACACCGACGGTGATGCTTGCGAAGGTCGCGAGCGAGGTGGTGCGGTCACGGAAAAGTCGCAGGGGAATGATGGGTTCCGCCACTACGCTCTCGACCCAGACTGCCACGGCGAGAAGCATGATTCCGAGACCGCACAGGAAGAACGACATCCCGGAGGCCCACTCGAAGTTCTTGCCCGCCAAAGTCACCCAGATGAGGAGTGTGCTTACGCCGCCCGCGATGAGCGTCGCGCCGGCGTAGTCGATCTTGACCTTCCTGCGTACGACCGGAAGATTAAGGGTGCGCTGCACGACTATCAGTGCGATCACTGCCAACGGGACGCAGACGAAGAAGGTCCAGCGCCACCCCAACCAGCTGGTGTCCACGATAACCCCGCCGATGAGTGGACCGGCGATGGTTGCAATCGACATGACGGCTGCGATCGGGCCTTGGTATCGGCCACGCTCGCGAGGGCTGAACATGGCTGCGATCACGATGATGACAAGCGCCTGCAAGCCGCCGAGCCCCAGACCCTGCACTACTCGGAAGGCGATCAATATGCCGACGGATTGTGCGAGTCCGGCCAGGATGGATCCGATGGTGAAGATCAGTATGGAGAGCTGAACCAGCAGTTTCTTGCTCACCAGATCCGAGAACTTGCCCCAGATCGGGGTTGTCGCGGTGGAGGCCAGCAGGGTTGCCGTCACGACCCAGGTGTATTGATCTTGGGTTCCGTGTAGTTCGGTGATGATGGTCGGCAGGGCATTCGAGACGATGGTCGAGGACAGGAAAGCCACGAACATTCCGAGGAGAAGTCCGACAAGCGCCTCGATCTTCTGCCGGTGTGTCATCGGAGCGGCGAGGGCCTCCGGCAGGCGGATCGATCCGACTTCTTCATGCGTGACCACGGCGACCCCACTTAGTTAGTTGACATATGCAACATTAGGCTAAGTTGGTTGTAGAACGCAACGGTTTTGCGATTAGTTGTCCATGCTGCCCAGTCGATGCAGAAGCGACGTCAGCGCGATGACGTCCTCGGGGTCCCACGTCGCCAATCGTGCGCGCCACTCGTCGGTCTGGCGATTCTGGACAGTGGTCACACGTTCGCGGGCCTCGGGTGTCAGGGCAACCAGTTTTGCCCGGGCGTCATCGGGGTCGGGGATTCGCTGTACCAGTCCGAGGCGCTCGGCCGAATCGATTTGTCTGGTCAATGTCGATTTCTCGATATCGAGCGCAGCAATGAGATCCGACATCGGAACCGCATTCGAACGGTTCAGTAGAACGAGGACGGAGTAGAGCGCCGGATCGAGTTTGGGGTGGATCGCCCGCGCGTACTTACGGGCGCGAGCGCGCCCGCGCTGCCACATATCGGCGAGTTCCATCTGCAAACCCGAGATGGGATCTGAAACCACTGTTGCTACCCCTTAGGTGCGTCGACTTCCGGTGTTCATCCAACCAGAAGGGGCGCGGGATGCGAGTTCCGCATGAATCGTCACCCGAAGGCAAATTAGCCACAGCTTCGGGTCTTCGACTACGGAGTCGGCAAGAATCTCCTTTCGGTTTGATGCGGTGCTGATCTATTGTCTGATTCGGGACGGTCCATAGCTGGATAGTTGCTTGACCAGGCGCTATTGCATGTCGAACATGTTGGTCAGACCGTCCGTTATGGTTATGCTGCACGCTATGGCCGAATTTTCGGGGAAATCAGGCAGGTGCACGCCACGCGGGAGGAAGCGAGAGATTTGCTCTCGAATGATTGTGGCTCCATCATGAAAGCCTTGATCGACCTGCTTGCGCTGTGGTGGCGTCTGCCAGATCAGTATCAGAGTTTCCTGCGTTACCTCGAAGATCGTGGCCTTGTGGGGGCCTGCCGGATTCTGGTTGGTGGAACAGCATGCGGGATGGGATTGGTCCTCATGCTCATGAGGTGGAGTCCTGCGGGGCCCCACGGTACGTTCTGGCGATCCGTCAACCTGTTTGTGGTGGCTGCCTGCCTGATCGCCGCCCTTATCTGGTGGCTGATTCCACCGACCCGGCTGTGGTCCTACACCTTTGTTATCGGCTCCGATATTGCCATCGCATTGGCGTCGTTCTCTGACGCCGATCCGCTGGCACGATTATTGTGCTGTGTGGTTTTTGCATCGATCGGTGGATACATCGCATTTTTCCACAACCCCACGTTGCAGCTCGGGCACTTGGTCTTTGCCACTCTCGCAACGGTTGCGGCCGGCTGGTCTCTACTGTTCGGAGACAGCCCGGACCCAGGATTGGGAATTGCCAAGATAGGTGTCACTCTCGCGACAATCTATGTGATTCCCGTCGTTTCACAGATCATGCTGGCGATGCTCAGTTCTGACGCAACAACATCGGAATTCGATCCGCTGACAGGGCTTCTCAATCGACGCGGGCTTTCACGTCGGGCGACGGACATCGTGGGCGAGCAGATAGACGAACACAATGCGCTTCTGGTTGTGGTGATCGATCTCGACCGATTCAAAGAGATCAATGACCTGCACGGACACGATATCGGCGACAACACGATTATCAGGACCGGTTTGCGTATCAGGCTATGGACGTCGCAGTCGGCTTTGATTGCTCGCGTCGGGGGCGACGAATTTGTAGTGCTCGAGCGGGCGCCCTTCAATTCGGTGGCAAAACTGTCGACGCGGATCACCACTTTCATGAGCGGTGACAATGACGTACCGGCAATCAGTTCGAGTATCGGAATCGCGATTCGTACGGCGCCCCGAGAAGTGGACGAAACCGTGGACGACATTGTTTCCGCACTATTCAGAGTGGCCGATTCGGCTATGTATCAAGCAAAACGTGAGGGTGGCAATCAGGTGCGTGCCAGCGTCGTGTGAAGAATTCTTCAGTCGCGGAACGACAACCCTCGTTCAGCGAGTGCCTCACCCAGAATTCGAAGGGCTTTGGGGCCCATTCCGTGGAGCTTTGCCAATTCGGATTCGGATACCGATGCGAGCTGCGACAACTCGGTGTACCCGGCGGCAAGAAGAGCCCGCGTTGCCGGCGCGCTGGTTTTCGGGAAACCGTCGCCTGGCTGTGCTGACTGAGATTCGGTCACGGTTGATCTCCTCGAGACGACGGGAAGGCGCGCGCTGCGATCGCCACACCGATACAGGCTACGACGGCAAATGTGATCAGGAGTAATTGTGCGGATCGCAAAGTCGACGGTGCGCCGAGATTCACCATCACTCCGGCCAGAGCGGCGCCGAACGCGTTGGCGATCAATTGCACGGTATTGATCGCCGCGGCGGCTTTTGCTCCCTCGCCTGGTTCCGAAACCGAGTTCATCGCACCGACAGCCAGGTGTGGCCAGGCGATGCCGACACCCGCCCCGGCAATGACCAGTCCGACGATCCACGCCGCGATTGCGCCGCCGCCGGCCTGATCGGTGAGAAACGTGGCCGTCAGAGCAAGTCCGAATGCGACCAGAACCGGTCCGCCGACAACGATTGTGCGGACAGCCCGAGGTGACGTTGCCGAGGCACTCGGAATTTCGCCGAGGGTCCAGCCGAGGGCGAGGGCGGCGCCGAGGAAACCGGCGGCCAAGGGTGTCATGCCGGCAAGGCGCTGACCGAACAGGGGAATGAACGTTTCGACCGTCGAGCTCAGGGCCAAGACGACGATGGTCAAGTACACCCATTTGAGGGACGACGCGGTGAACGTCGACGGCGGGAGTACTCCATGGCTCGCGCGACGGTCTGCTGCGACGAAAGCAATCAGCAGCAGCACGGCGGCAAGAACCAGAGCTGCGGTCACCGCAACGTTGGACAGAATTCCCGCGACGCTCACCAACAGCGCTGCCGCGGTCAGCAGCGCCAGCGAGAGGACCGGAACCGGACTGCTGGTGGTGTTGCCTGGAGTATGTGACGGCAGCACGCTGGGGACGAGCGCGGCAACTGTGATCGTTGCGACCACCAAGACGCCGAATGCCCAGCGCCAAGCGCCGAATTGAGCGAACACTCCACCGATGGCCGGCCCGGCGAACGTGCCGACACCCCACATCGCTGATACGAGTGCCGCTGCGCGCGTCCACAACTGCTTGGGCAGGGCGGCGTTGATGACGGCATAGCCGAGGCCCGCAAGCAGTCCACCGCCGGCTCCTTGAACCGCACGCCCGACCAGAAGCATTTCCATCGACGGACTGAGCGCGCAGACAATCGTGCCGATTGCGAAGATCGCAAGCGCAATCAGATACGCGCCTCGAGGTCCTCTCGCGCCGAGGATTCGGGTGACCAGCATCGAGGAGATGACTGAGGCAATAAGGAAAACTGTTGCAGTCCAAGCGTAATACCGTTGCCCGCCGATGTCGTCGATTGCCGTCGGAAGCAAGCTGGTCGTGAGATAGACGTTCGTGGCATACAGCGCCACGCCGCCCGCCAGGACGGTAGCGGTCCCGAGATGCCGGCCGCTCAGTAATTGGCGCCATGTGCCGACGGAGACATCAGTAGGGGAATGCATGTCGATGAAGGTAGAGTCTCAAGTGCGCTTGAGGTCAACTTCGGGCGCGCGACGGGAGGCTGGGATGATCCGCAAGAGCGATGAACTCCTCTCCATCGGAGAGGTGTCGGCCCGCACCGGTGTGGCGGTGTCGGCCGTGCGGTACTACGAAACCCTGGGCCTGGTTCCTGCCGTTCGCACCGCCGGCAACATGCGAAAGTTCCCGCGGCACGCCATACGGCGAGTGACGTTGATCCAGTTGGCCGTCCGCTTCGGCATTCCGTTGTCGGAGGTCGGGGAAGTGTTCGCCTCCCTGCCGGAGGGACGCACACCCAACAAGAAAGACTGGGCAAAGATCTCGACCGCCTGGAATCAGCGACTCGAGGATCGTAAACAAGCGATTGCGCGCCTCCAGGAGGAGTTGACCGGGTGTATCGGGTGCGGGTGCTTGTCACTGCAGACCTGCAACCTGCTCAATCCGGGAGACGAACTCGGTCTGGGGGGGCAGGGCGCCCGCCGGATCTGACGAACTGTCAGATCAGTTCGCTCAGTTGGCTCAGTTGTCGAGGGCGGGACCTGGCATTCCAACGTCCGTTGCGTCGTTCGATCTCGATCGGATGTGAGAAGCAGTCGCTGATGTTCTCCGACGTGATCACATTGTCGGCGACTCCGGTTGCCGTGACAATGCCGTCCTTGATCAACAGTGCATGTGTTGTTGTGCTCGGAATTTCTTCGATGTGATGGGTAACAAGAATGCTTGCCAGGGAGGGGTTTTGGTTACGCAAGTCATCGAGGGCACTCAGCAGCTGTTCGCGGGCGGCCAAGTCGAGGCCAGTGGCGGGCTCGTCGAGAAGAAGCAATCGGGGCTCGACCATGAGTGCCCGGGCGATCAGTGCGCGTCCGCGCTCTCCCTGAGACAAATTGGGCCACAGTGCATTCGATCGGGGGCTCATGCCAAGCAGGTCGATCAAGGCGTCGGCGTGTGCTTCCTGCTCCGGAGTGGGCGACCAGCGAGGCATCAACTCAGTGGTGTTGGTGAGTCCGGTGATCACGACGTTGCGGACGGTGATCGGAATGCCGATCGTATGACGCGGATTGACATGCCCGATGTCCATCCGCAACTCACGCATGTCGACGCGGCCCAACTTGTGGCCTAGCACGAAGACGCTGCCGCGGGTGGGGTGCGCAGTTGCCCCGAACAGGCTCAGGAGCGTGCTCTTTCCCGCGCCGTTAGCCCCCAGCAATACCCAATGCTGGCCGGGCTCGATCGAAATGTTGATGTCCCGCAACAAGTACCGGCCGTCGCGGACCAGATCGACGTGTTCGGTCGACAGCACTGTGCCGCTGGGATGTTCCACGGTAAAGCCTCTCTATGAATCGAGAATGCGTAGCTGACGGAGGACGGTGTCGATGTTTTCGCGTGTTGCAGCTACTGCGGCCTCGGGATCCGAATCCCATAGCGCTTCGAGCAATCTGTCGTGGGCCTGTGAAGTGTCGGGAACTCCCTCCTCGATGTCCACCATGTCGATGAGAGTCTTGCGAAGAAGCGGACGCACCGATTCGAACAGTGACAGCAGGACAGCGTTTCCCGAAAGTCGAACGACTTCTGTGTGGAAATCGAGATCAGTGTCGACAAACTTCTCGACGTCCCGTTCGAAGTGGCTGTGGCGGATCGAAAGTCGGCGTCGAAGCCGCTCGAGATCTTCCGGTTGTGCGCGCTCCGCCGCAAGTCTGGCGGCCTCGACCTCCAACGCCCGGCGCACCTCGAAAACCTCGAGCATCTGCGAGCGTCGGAGTAGTCGGGTGAATTCGTCAGCGTGGTCCAGATCCTCCGCTGCGACAACAAAGGTTCCGACCCCGTGCCGTACCTCCAGCAACCCGGCATGAGCTAGCAGTCGGATCGCTTCGCGGATGGATGAACGCCCGACTCCCAGTTCTGCGGCGAGTGCGGCTTCGCTCGGAATCCGTTGCGTCGGCAGCCACACCGATTGGCGGATCTTCGACCGGAAGATCTCTTCGATCTGCGGCACCAGGGGACCGCTGCGCAACACGAAACCACCGTGGTCGTCGGACATTGCTACCTCTCGAATCGAATTCGCCTAGCGTAACAAGTCATCAGACCACTGAGGACTAACCCTCAGTGGTTGTGTTCGACCACGCACTCACGCACGCGGAACCCCGAGCAGAAGTGCGATCAGATCGAGAGCCGTCTCGATCTCTGCCTTCTCGCGACCTAACAGAGGTGCGTACAGGTGGATGTCGCAGATACGAACAAGCGCCTGGCCCAGCACTTGTGGCGACAAGCTGAGGGTCAGCTGGCCGGCATCGACCTGCGACTGCAGGATTTCGGCGGCAATGGATGCGGAAATGGACTCGATAGCACCGGGCATCAGCGCGAGCTTGATGAACACCATCGGTTCCCTCTTGGTGAGCGCGCGAAGCTCGGTTGAAGAGTCGACTGAACGCATCACTCGGCCGAATACGTCGATGACGTACTCCGGGCCCTTGCCTGATGCTTGTGACATCGCCTTGCGGTAAGTGCGCTCGGTGGCTTCCGCCAGCACCGTCCCCAGAAGTTCGTCGCGGTTTCCGACCCAGCGGTAGAGCGTCGCGCGGCCTACACCGAGGCGTTCGGCAAGTAGTGACATGTCGAGCGCCTCTTCGGCGAGATACATACTCGCGGCGGTGTCGATGGCGCGCCGGCGGTCGAGATCGGATGGCATACGGGCATTCTCTCCGGTGGGCCGGTGTGTCGATTTTCGGGTCCCTGTACGGCTCTGGCTATCTATTGACGAACTCGCCAAGGTGAGACACACTAGCTCATTGTCTCATCTTAGTGATGCCGATCACAGTCAGGGGTTTTATCGATGAGTTCAGTACAGACCGTTCGCGGTTCGGTGGACAGCGCCGATCTGGGGAAGGTGTTGATGCACGAGCACGTCTTCGTTCTCGGAGAGGAGATGCGCCAGAACTATCCCGACTACCCGGAGCCTTGGGACGAGGAGGCTCGGGTGGCGGACGCAGTTGCCAAGCTGACCGAACTGAAGTCCCGCGGGATCAACACAATCGTCGATCCCACCGTGATCGGACTCGGTCGATACATTCCGCGCATTGCGCGAATCAACGAGCAGGTCGATCTCAACATCATCGTCGCCACCGGCATCTACACCTACAACGACATTCCGTTCCAATTCCATCACACAGGACCAGGATTGCTGTTCGATGTGCGAGAGCCGATGGTCGATCTGTTTGTCGAAGACATTCGAGAAGGCATCGCCGGAACCGGTATTCGCGCGGCATTCCTCAAGTGCGCCATCGAAGAGCCCGGGCTTACTCCCGGTGTCGAGCGAGTAATGCGCGCAGTTGGAGCAGCGCAGGTCGAAACCGGCGTGCCCATAACTGTCCACACCGATCCCCATACCGAATCCGGGCTCGTTGCACAGAAAGTCCTGGCCGAAGAGGGTGCAGATCTGACCAAGGTCGTGATCGGTCATTCGGGCGACTCGACGGATCTGGACTATCTGTGTGCGCTCGCAGATGCAGGCTCCCTACTGGGCATGGACCGCTTCGGTCTGGATGTGCTTTTGCCGTTCGAGGAGCGCGTGAACACCGTGGTCGAGATGGCTCGTCGCGGCTACGCAGAAAAAATGGTCCTCGCTCACGACGCGTCGTGCTTCATCGACTGGTTCTCCAGTGAGGCGAAGGCTGCCGCGGTGCCGAACTGGAACTACACGCATATCAGCGATCACGTCATCCCGACCTTGCTGGAGCGAGGCGTCACGGAAGACCAGATCGCGACGATGCTGGTCGACAATCCGCGTCGATACTTCGAGAGCTGATCATGGACGACGTGCATGCGAGCAAGCCGCTGGGGTCGGTTCCCTGGCTTGCGCTGTACGACAGTGGTACTGCGCCAACCGTCGACATCGAATACACCAATGCCCTGGAGATGTTCCGTGCGTCGGTGGCCCGCGACACTGATGCTCCCGCCATCCGGTACTTCGATGCGACTCTCACGTTCGGCGAACTCGACGCGATGTCTGACGCTTTGGCAGTGGCTCTCGCCGGTGACGGTATCGGCTTCGGCGATCGGGTGGCATTTGTCCTGCAAAATGTGCCGCAGTTCTTTGTAGCGACGCTGGCCGTATGGAAGTTGGGAGCCGTCGTGGTTCCGGTCAATCCGATGTACCGCGACCGTGAGTTGGCGACGGTCCTGCTCGACAGCGGTGCCGTTGCGGTGATCTGTCTCGAGTCCTCGGCCGAAACGGTGGTGACGGCGTCTGCGGGTACGGATGTTGGATGTGTTATCACCACGTCGGAACTCGACTTCCAATCACGGAGTGATCAACGGATTTTCGGGTCTGCCATCAGAGCGAGGCGCGAGGGTTGCCGCGATCTGCTGAAGCTGATCGAGGAGAACCGCGGCGCCGCACCCGATCCCGTCGATCTCGAGCCGGGCGATCTTGCCTATCTGCCGTACACGTCCGGTACGACGGGTCCGCCAAAGGGGTCTATGAACACGCACTCCAATGTGGTGTTCGCAGCGCAGATCTATCGGGACTGGTTGGGCCTGCGCCCAGGCGGAGCGATGTTTGCCGTAGCACCGTTGTTTCACATCACTGGATTGATCGGGCACGTCGCGGCGCCACTGCTGTCGGGGGCCGCGACAATTCTCACGTGTAGATTCCACCCGGTTGTTGCGGCAGAGTCTATTTCGGAGCATCGCGCCACCGCGATCATCGGTGCAATTACCGTTTTCATTGCCTGGACGGATAATCCGGCGGTATCGAAGGAGTTGCTCGGTAGTCTCGAATCGGTCTACTCGGGTGGCGCGCCCATTCCGCACGCAGCGCTCGAGTCGTTTCGGGCGAAGTTCGGTCACTACATCCACAACGGCTACGGTCTGACCGAAACCAACAGTCCTGCAATCGTTGTGCCGAATTCGCGAGAAGCGCCGGTCGACCTGGCGT
Source organism: Rhodococcus sp. 24CO (assembly GCF_050586165.1). Classification (NCBI taxonomy): domain Bacteria; kingdom Bacillati; phylum Actinomycetota; class Actinomycetes; order Mycobacteriales; family Nocardiaceae; genus Rhodococcus; species Rhodococcus sp. 24CO. Next base: position 307,883 of record NZ_JAZFNF010000002.1, read on the forward strand.
CGGGTGCGGTAGCGGTAGGCGTGCCTGTCTCGAGTACGTATGCCGAGGTTGTGAACGAGAACGACAACCCTGTACCGGTCGGGGAGTACGGGGAGATAGTTGTCAGCGGCCCGCAGGTCGCGCTCGGATACTGGAACAAGCCGGAAGAGACCGCCCACGCCATGCCACACGGCCGTTTTCACACCGGCGATGTAGGTTTCATGGATGCCGACGGATGGTTCTACGTGGTCGATCGGATGAAGGATCAGATCAATGCCTCGGGATTCAAGGTATGGCCGCGCGAAGTGGAAGATGTTCTCTACGAACATCCTTCCGTTCGTGAGGCTGCAGTAGTGGGTGTCATGGACCCCTATCGCGGAGAGACCGTGAAAGCCTTCGTTTCACTCAAGGAGGGACTGGAGACGACGCCGGATGAACTGGTGGAATTCTGCAAGGTCCGTCTGGCCGCGTACAAGTACCCGCGCATGATCGAGGTCATGAGTGACCTTCCGAAGACCGTGAGCGGCAAGATTCTTCGCCGTGAATTGAGGGTTCCGCGCTAATTCCACACTCCAATGACTGCCGGCTCATCGAATCGTGATGGGCCGGCAGTTGTCGTGTTTGACTGAATTGCATCAAATATTGTGCGCAACAATGCTATTCAGTGATTGACATCACTCCGTGGGTGCCGCACACTGGTCACATCATCCGAACTTGAAGTTGGCGTCAGTTTCTACTCTCGGGGTGGCGCTTCGTTCGGATGCAATCGCTACGACCCATCGAGGAGTAGGCATGACTAGATCGGTAGTGAATTCGGGCGGGCCCGGAGGGGGCGTATCCGATCAAGAGCGCACCAGGAAGCGCGCACATCGCAAGCTTCTCGGCGCCGGACTTTTGGGCAGCTCGATCGAATGGTACGACTTCTTTCTGTACGGAACGGCTGCAGCACTTGTCTTTCCGCAGGTATTCTTCCCGCACTCGTCTGCCCTCATGGGTACGTTGCTCTCGTTCAGTACGTTCTGGGCCGGATTCGTCGCCCGCCCGATCGGTGGGATTGTTGCCGGCCATTTCGGGGACAAGTACGGACGTAAGCCTGCCGTGGTTACCTGTCTGCTCCTGATGGCATTGGCGACGTTCCTGATCGGCGCGATTCCGAGTGCATCGGCAATCGGCGTCGCTGCTCCGATTCTGTTGGTCACCTTGCGATTCATTCAAGGGCTCGCCTGTGGCGGACAGTGGGGTGGCATAGTCCTGCTTCTCACTGAGTCGGCGAGTCCCAAGAAGCGGGGATTCTCCGGAACCTTTGGACAGATGGGTGTTTCGTTCGGCGTGGTTCTCGGCAACGTGGTGTTTCTGATCGCTACCGCGACGATTTCGAACGAAGCATTCCTGAGCTGGGGGTGGCGAATTCCCTTCTTTGCCAGTGCATTACTCTTCCCCGTCGTCCTGTACATCCAGACCAAGGTCGAAGACACTCCGGAATTTCTGGAGTTGCAGAAAGAAGCAGCTCGAAACAAGAAGAATGTGGTGGTGCAGGCGCCGCTGACAAAAGCGATCAAAACTCATTGGCGCAAGATTCTGCTCGGCTGCGGCCTCCTAGCGGCTACCAATTCGCTGTTCTACATCAGCATTGCCGGTGTTTTGAGCTACGGCACAACGGAACTCGGACTCAAACGGAACTCTCTTCTGATCATCTCGCTCCTCAGTGCGCTCCTGACCGTCGGAGTGGTGCTGTGGTCGGGAAAGATGTCGGACAGGATCGGGCGTCGTCCGATGATCTTGATCGGTGCGGCCGCGATCGTCGTCTGGGCGTTTCCGTACTTCTGGTTGATCAACACCAAGTCGCTACCGCTCTTCTTTGTTGCTGTCACGGTCGGCAGCGTGTTCCAGTCGATGACGTACGGGCCCATCGCGGCATACATGGGCGAGTTGTTCGCCCCGAATGTCCGCTACTCCGCAGCGTCTCTTGCCTACCAACTGGCGGCGATCACTGTCAGCGGTGGCACACCGTTCATCATGACGGCGCTGATCGCAAAGACGGGAACCACGACCCTGGTTGCTGTGTTCGTCGCACTCATGGGATTGGTGACCTTCTTCAGTGCGTGGGCACTTGCGGAGACCAATCCGAAGGAAGTCCGCGATGATCCGGAAGCGATCCCTGGTGCGCATCTGTATGCGTCGTAGCTAGACAGGAAAGCCCCGGCAGACAATTCTGCCGGGGCTTGTTGCGAACTCAGCTCTGTTTCAGCGTGACCAGTCCGGTGCGGTCGATCGAGCGTTTGAGGATCTTACCGGTGGAACCCTTGGGCAGTGCGTCGATGAACTGCACAACCCGAGGAATCTTGTACGCGGACAGGCGCTCCCGTGCCCATGCAGTCACGTCTGCAGCATCGACGGCGCTACCCGGACGCACCGCTACGACTGCCGCGACTTCCTCGCCGTAGTAGTCGTCCGGGATGCCTATCACCGCAGCTTCGATGATGTCGGGATGCTGATACAGCACCTCTTCCACTTCGCCGGGGTACACGTTGTACCCGCCGCGGATGATCAGATCCTTGACCCGATCGACTATGCGAAGGTCGCCGTCCGCATCGGTTTCACCGAGGTCTCCGGTGCGGAACCACCCGTCTGGGGAGAGCACTGCCGACGTATCGTCCGGGCGCTTCCAGTATCCCTTCATGACGGTGGGGCCCTTGATGAATATCTCTCCGACTGTGCCTGTGGGGCAGGGTTTTCCGTCGTGATCACGAACCTCTACTTCGGTTCTCGGGACTGCCTGGCCGGTGTAGCCGATTTTCGGTGGACGGTCGATGCTGTTGAACGTTCCGAACGCGCTGGTCTCGGTGAGGCCGTACCCCTCGAGGATCGTGCAGGCGAACCGAGTTTCGAAGGCGCGGGCTACCTCACCGGGAAGGGATGCTCCACCGGAGATGGCGATTCTGAGTTGATCGAAGTCGGAGCTGTCCACCTCGGCTGCTGCGTGCAGCATGGCATTCCACATCGTCGGGACACCGGCCATGATGGTGAGCTTGTCCTTGCGGACCAGATCGAGCATGGCGGTGGGATCGAAACGCGGAAGCAGGGAGAGCGATCCGCCGCCGGTGAAGGTTGCCATCATCACGGAGCCCTGCCCGAAGATGTGGAACAGCGGCAGTCCTGTTCCTGTTCGGTCCGAAGGGTTTCCCCGGCTGCTCTCGGCTCCGATTTCGCCGGCTGACAACAGGTTTCCCACGGTCAGCTGAGCGCCCTTCGGCCGTCCGGTTGTGCCGGATGTGTAGAGAATCGCAGTGGTGTCGTGTACATCTCGGTCAGCAATGGCTGTCGGTTCCTGGTCGGTTCTCGCCGTTTCTTCGGTGAGTGTCCAGACCGGCACGCCGCGGGCAGCGCCGGCGTCGTGGGTCGCCGGCCCGAGTTGATGCCAGGCGATGGCGAGTGAGATATCGGCGTCGTCGAGTACGTACTCGATCTCGGGCTGTGCCGACATTGTATTGACCGGGACGACAACGCAACCGGCTGCCTGAATGCCCATGTACGCCACGATGAATTCTGCAACCGACGGAGCGGCGAGCAACACCCGATCGCCTTCGCTCAATCCGGCAGCACGGATTCGGCCGCCGAACGAGAGGGAGGCGTCGTGGAGTTGTCGGTATGTCCAGTCCTGGCCGGAACCGCGAATCGCGATGTTGTCCGGTGTGGCTGCGGCGGATCGGGTTACCGGATCGAGAACGCTGACCATGGATATGCCTTTCAGGAGAATCGGCCGATTGTGGGTCCTGATGTCTTTGCCGAGCGTACACTTGAACTCGGTGTCAACATTGAGTTTGACGTGAATCTTCCTCAGTGGCAGTGAACTTCGGAAAGGTGAGTAGCGTGGTGGATGATGATTCGCGGATATCCGAACTGCCTCTTGCCCCGCCGGCGGGGCATCGTGATCCGCCGAGCACCGAACGGGGTGTTCGCACCAGGTCTGCACTGATCGCTTCTGCACGTGTGGTTTTCGAGCGGGATGGCTATTTGGATGCACGATTGATAGATATAGCGAAGGAAGCTGGGTGTGCCACCGGTTCCTTCTATACCTATTTTGCCAACAAGGAAGAGGTCTTCGCGGCAGTTCTCGAGGTGGCTCGTGAAGAAATGATGCATCCGGGCATGGGCAGGGTTGCCGGCACCGACGATCCTCATGCCGTTCTGGAGGCAAGTAATCGGGCGTATCTTGCTGCATACCAACGGAATGCAAAGTTGATGGGATTGATGGAGCAAGTTGCCAGTATCGACCCGGAGTTCCGCAGGATTCGCAATGAGCGAGCAGACGCCTTTATTGTGCGCAACGCGCGAGGTATTGCCGAACTTCAGGGGCGTGGCGTCGTGGATCCCAGCTTGAACCCGCTGCTGACGTCAATGGCATTGTCCGGCATGGTGAGTCGATTTGCCCACAGTGTATTCACTCTGGGTGAGGGGCAAGTGGATGGCAGGCCGGTCGATTTCGACGAGATCGTCGCCACCGTGACCGACCTGTGGGCCAATGCGCTGAAGTTCCCCGGATAGAGCTGACGACGCGCGCCCTGGTCGAGAGTGCTCGAGGCGCGCGTCGATATCGTCTCAGCTCTTCTCGACGACGCGAGCTACCGCTTCCGCGACGGCCACAGGCTTGTCGGAACCTTCGCGTTCGAGAACCTGGCGCGTCTTTACCTGGATGCCGCCAGGCAACTGTTCGGCGGACACCACGGTTGAGCGCATCCGCAGGCGCGAGCCCACCGGGACGGGTGCGGGGAAGCGCACTTTGTCGTATCCGTAGTTGAGGCTGTGCGCAAAGCCGTTGAATGCCAGGAGTTGGGAGGAGAACTGTGGACCCAGTGAGAGGCTGAAAAGTCCGTGCGCGATGGTGGTGCCGAATGCGCTCGCCGCCGCACGCTCTGGGTCGACGTGAATCCACTGGTGATCGTTGGTGGCCGCGGCAAAAGCGTCGATGCGGTCCTGGGTGATCTCGTACCACTCGGTGGGGCCTAGTTCCTGGCCGATCAGCTTCTCGAGCTCGGCAAACGTGGACGGGCGGACGGGCAATTGATCTTCAGTCATCGTGGTCCTTTACTCGCAGTTCAGGAGGTTGGAAAATAGATTCCACTGGCGACGGTTGAAGTTGACGCCGGATTCAACTATACATGACAAGAGACGTGGATCACGGTAAAAGCTTTCGGTGAATGCAAGCGAGAGGAATCGCCAATGAAGGTCGCGCAGAAGGTTGCAATTGTCACCGGAGGTGGCGGCGGTATCGGGGGAGCGCTCGCCAGGAAGTTGGCGGCGGATGGCGCCCACGTAGTTGTGGCCGATCTCAATGCGGATGCAGCTGCCGCTGTGTCCGACGCGGTCAACGCGGAGCACCCAGGATCGGCGGTGTCCGCCGGCGGCGACGTGTCCGACGCCGGTGTAATCGAGGGATTGATCGCGCAGGCCGAGGAGGCTTTCGGTCCCGTTGATCTCTACTTCGCGAATGCAGGTATCACCGGCGGCCTCGGTCTCGATGTCGACGAGGACGGCTGGGACGTAGCCTTCGACATCAACGTGCGGGCCCACATTCGCGCTGCTCGTTTGTTGGTTCCCGGATGGGTCGAGCGGGGCGAAGGGTACTTCGTCAGCACCGCTTCGGCTGCCGGCCTGCTCACACAGGTCGGTTCGGCGGTGTACTCGGTCACCAAGCATGCGGCAGTGGGTTTTGCCGAGTGGCTGTCGATGACATACGGAGACAAGGGCGTCCGAGTCAGCTGTCTGTGTCCGATGGGTGTCAATACCAAGCTCCTCTACGAGGGGAAAGAGACCGGTGATCCCCTCGGGGTCGCTGCGACGGGAGCTGTGCTTGCGGCCGGCGAGGTGATCGAGCCCGATCAGTGCGCCGAAATCGTCCTGGCTGCAGTGGACGCCGAGCAGTTCCTCATCCTCCCGCACCCGAAGGTGCTGGACATGTACCGGCAGAAGGGTGCTGACTACGATCGCTGGCTCAGCGGCATGCGCCGTTACCAGGCGTCGTTGCTCGCCGGAACGCGATGAGTCCGGAACTCGTACTTTCGCAGCGGCGTGGCCCCGTCCTACTGCTGACCTTCAATCGTCCGGATGTCCTGAACGCCTGGACAAACGAACTCGAGGACGTGTACTTCGATCTACTGGCCGCCGCGGACGACGATCCCGGCGTCCGGGCAATCGTGATCACGGGTGCGGGTCGTGGATTCTGCTCCGGTGCAGATCTGAGCAACCTGAAGAACGTCGGCGACGTTTCCGACGAGGATCTGGTGCGGCCGCGGCCTCGGGAGTTTCCCATGTCGCTACGTAAGCCGTTGATCGGCGCGATCAATGGAGTAGCGGCCGGACTTGGTTTCGTGGAAGCGCTGTACTGCGACGTTCGATTCGGCTCGTCTGCAACACGATTCACCACCGCATTTGCCAAGCGTGGGCTGATCGCCGAGTACGGCATCTCATGGATGTTGCCTAGACTTGTCGGCCGGAGTCGGGCCACCGATTTACTGCTGTCGAGTCGAATGGTCGGCGCGGACGAGGCGTACCGCATCGGACTGATCGACCACCTCGTCGACGGTGATGTCGTAGAAGCAGCGGTTGCCTACGCCGCAGAAGTCGCGGCCAACTGCTCGCCGACCTCGTTGTCCGTCATGAAAACCCAGCTGAGTGCCGACGGGACGGGCACGTTCGACGAATCCGCGCAGCGCGCGGAAACGCTCATGGTCAATGCATTTCGCGGACCGGACGTCGTCGAAGGTGTTACCAGTCATTTGGAGCGCCGGCCACCCAATTTTCCTTCCCTCTCTGTCAGGAGTTCACATGTCAGTCTTTGAGTTCTCGGATCGCACCAAGAAGTACCAGGCCGAACTGCTCGACTTCATGGACAAGCACGTCTATCCAGCCGAAGCTGTCTACGAAGCGCAGATGCGCGAGTCCGGCAACCCCCATTTCCAGCCGCCGATCATCGAAGACCTGAAGTCGGAAGCCAAGGCGCGTGGACTGTGGAATCTCTTCCACCCACACCCCGAATGGGGCCCCGGCCTGACCAACCTGGAATACGCACCGCTTGCAGAGATCATGGGCCGTAGCCACCTCGCCTCCGAAGCCACCAACTGCGCCGCTCCGGATACGGGAAACATGGAGGTGCTCACGCTCTTCGGCACCGACGAGCACAAGGAGAAGTACCTCAAACCGCTGCTCAATGGTGAAATCCGGTCCGCCTTTGCGATGACCGAGCCCGAGGTTGCCAGCTCCGACGCCACCAATATCCAGCTTCGCATGGACCGTGACGGCGACGAGTACGTACTGAACGGCCGTAAGTGGTTCGCTTCCAACGCTTTGCACCAGAACTGCAAAGTTCTGATCGTCATGGGCAAGACGGACGTCAATGCCGCGACGCACCGGCAGCAGTCGATGATGGTCGTGCCGATCGACGCTCCCGGTGTCACGATTCTGCGTAACCTGCCGGTGTTCGGTTACCAGGACCGTGAGGGGCATGGCGAGATCACCTTCGAGGACGTGCGCGTCCCGGCCAAGGACATCCTCGCCGGCGAGGGTGAAGGTTTTGCGATCAGTCAGGCCCGCCTCGGCCCCGGCCGTATCCATCACTGCATGCGTGCCATCGGAATGGCCGAGCGCGCACTGGAACTGATGTGCAAGCGCGCTTCCACTCGCATCACGTTCGGAAAGCCCGTCAGTGACAACGCCAACATCCAGGACTGGATCGCCGAGGCGCGCATCGACATCGAAATGGTTCGACTCCTCACGCTCAAGGCCGCGCACATGATGGACACGGTGGGCAACAAGGAAGCGCGTACCGAGATCGCGGCCATCAAGGTTGCGGCGCCGAACATCGCGCTCAAGATCATCGACCGTGCCATCCAGGTTCACGGAGGTGGCGGTGTCACGGACGACTTCCCGCTCGCGATGGCTTACGCCCACATGCGCACCCTTCGCCTCGCCGACGGCCCCGACGAGGTACACAAGCGCGCCATCGCGAAGCAGGAACTGCGCAAGTACCGCGAAGTCAAGGCGAACTGACATGGCAGGACTGGACCTCACAGGCAAGACGGCAATCATCACGGGCGCCTCGCGGGGCATCGGGCTCGCGACCGCGCAGGCGATTGCGGCAGCGGGCGGGAACGTCGTACTGACTTCGCGCTCACAGGAATCCGCAGATGCGGCTGCCGCGCAGGTGACCGGTAACGCCATCGGTATCGGTGCGCACGCGACGGACGAAGACGCGGCCCGTAAGTGCGTCGAGCAGACGATCGAGCGTTTCGGCAGTCTCGACATCCTGGTGAACAACGCGGGAACCAACCCGTCGTTCGGGCCGATCATCAACCAGGATCACTCGCGCTTTGCCAAGACCTTCGACGTCAACGTGTGGGCTCCAGTCCTGTGGACCGGGCTGGCGGCGCGAGCCTGGATGAGTGAGCACGGTGGATCCGTGGTCAACACCGCCTCCATCGGCGGTATGGCATTCGAGGCGGGAATAGGCACGTACAACGCGTCGAAAGCCGCGCTGATCCACATCACCAAACAATTGGCGCTCGAACTGTCGCCGAAGATTCGCGTCAACGCAGTTGCGCCGGGAGTGGTGAGAACCAAACTCGCCGAAGCGCTGTGGAAAGAACATGAAGAAGCGGTATCCGCGTCAACTGCACTCGGCCGGATCGGTGAACCGGAAGATATCGCTGCGGCCATCGCTTTCCTGGTTTCCGACGCTGCTCAGTGGATTACCGGTGAGATCATGACGATCGACGGAGGCCAGCTGCTCGGCGACGTCACGTCGTTCAGGCAAGGAGCGTCGTCCGGTGGCTAGCGTCGACGTCGTGGGACTCGATACCGAAGCGGTCACCGGCTGGATAGGAGGCCTGGGGGTCGACTTCAGCGGGCCGTTGTCCTTCGATCGAATCGGCCTGGGGCAGTCCAATCTCACCTACCTGGTGCGTGATCCGGACGGCAACCGCTGGGTGCTACGACGCCCACCGCTCGGTCACCTGCTGGCTTCGGCTCACGACGTAGCGCGCGAAGCTCGAATTCTGAGCGCTCTCGAATCCACGGCTGTACCTTCGCCGCGCGTGTTCGGTTTGACCGAGGATCCGGCCGTCACCGAAGTCCCGCTGCTCCTCATGGAATTCGTGGACGGCGAAGTGGTCGACCGGATGCCTCTCGCGGAAGCGTTGTCGGAGGATCGTCGCCGGGCAATCGGCATCTCGCTCGCTCAGACGCTGGCGAAGATACACGCCGTCGACCTGAAGCAGGCCGGTCTCGACGACCTGGCAAGCCACAAGCCCTACGCCGCACGGCAGCTGAAGCGTTGGGGTGGACAGTGGGAGCAGTCGAAGACACGGGAATGCCCTGATCTGGACGATCTCACCCGACGTCTGATTGCAGCTCAGCCGGCTCACACCGAAACCACGTTGGTGCACGGCGACTTTCACCTACGCAACGTGATCACCTCCGCTCAGAACGGTGAGGTTGTCGCGGCCCTCGACTGGGAACTCTGCACACTCGGTGATCCGTTGGCGGATGTCGGAAGCTTGTTGGCGTACTGGCCGGCGGCGGGGGAGAACACGGGCGGCGACTTTCCGGCGTCGGCGCTCCCCGGATTCCCGTCGAGAGACGAGATCTCCCGGATCTACCTCGAGGCCACGGGGCGAGATCCGGCTGCGCTGAAGTTCTGGCACACCTTGGGGCTGTGGAAGATCGCCGTGATCGCCGAAGGCGTGATGCGTCGCGCCCGCGACGAACCGCAGAATGCTGCCGAGAGCGGAACTCCCACAGTGGAACGTATTGACGCCTTGGTGGCCAAAGCCAGGGAAATTGCAGATCAGGCCGGGATCTGACGAGATCGTCCGGTGTCCGTCGAATCACGAAATCATGGAGGGCCAGTGAGCCAGGAACGTAGAACAGCAATTGTCACGGGAGCAACTCGCGGAATCGGTGCTGCCGTGGCAAAGAGATTGTCGGACGACGGCTTTGCCGTTGCCGTGCTCGACCTGGACGAAGCATCGTGCGCGGGAACCGTAGACGCGATCAAGGCTGCAGGCGGCCAAGCACTGGCCGTCGGCGCTGACGTCTCCGACGAAGCGTCCGTCGCCGCAGCGGTAGAGCGCGTGGCGGCAGAACTCGGTGCTCCCACCGTACTGATCAACAATGCCGGCATCACTCGCGACAACCTTCTGTTCAAGATGAGCGTCGCCGAGTGGGATTCGGTGATGAACGTCCACCTGCGCGGAGCATTCCTCATGTCTCGCGCGGTGCAGAAGTACATGGTGGAAGCCAAGTTCGGGCGAATCGTGAACCTCTCGAGCACGTCGGCACTCGGTAATCGTGGACAGGTCAACTACTCCGCAGCCAAGGCTGGGATGCAGGGATTCACCAAGACACTGGCCTTCGAACTCGGAAAGTTCGGCGTCACCGCTAACGCGATTGCGCCCGGATTCATCGAAACCGAGATGACCGCCGCGACGGCCGAGCGTATGGGCGTCGGGTTCGAGGACTTCAAGACCGCTGCCGCTTCGCAGATTCCGGTCAATCGCGTCGGACAACCCGAGGACATCGCGCACACAGCATCGTTCTTCGTCAGTGAAGGCGCCGGTTTTGTTTCCGGGCAGGTCGTCTATGTTGCCGGTGGGCCCAAGGACTGAGTTTTTACTCACCGCTCGAATCGAGGAGTTGGCATGGCTTTCGACGAAGAAGCAGTATCGCATGACCTCACCGACAAGGTGAACACGTTTCTCGCAGAGAATGATCCGGCGTCGACGTCGGTAGCAGATTTTCTCGGCGCACGATTCGATGCAGGATTGGCGTGGGTTCACTTTCCCGAAGGCCATGGCGGTCTTGGTCTGCCGCAGAGCTTTCAGCGACAGATCAACGCGCAATTGGCGGCAGCGGGAGCCCCGGGTCCGGACACCGGCAAGAACGGTATCGGCCTCGGCATGGCAGCGCCCACCATCGCAGCGTTCGGCACCGAAGAGCAGAAACGAAAATTCTTGCGGCCGTTGTGGACATCCGAAACGGTGTACTGCCAGCTCTTCAGTGAGCCGGGCGCAGGATCGGACCTGGCTGCCGTCGCCACCCGGGCTGTGCGTGACGGCGACGACTGGATAGTGAACGGACAGAAGGTCTGGACGTCGGGGGCTCAGAACGCTCAGTTGGCGATTCTTGTTGCCCGGACTGATCCGGAGCGGTCCAAGCACGCTGGATTGAGCTACTTCATCTGTGACATGACCGATCCCGGAGTTGATGTCAGGCCGCTCCGCCAGATCACCGGTGAGGCCGAATTCAACGAGGTATTCCTCACGGACGTCAGGATTCCGGACGCCAACCGCCTCGGCGCGGAAGGTCAGGGATGGAAGGTTGCAACCACCACTCTGAACAACGAGCGTGTGGCCATCGGTTCGGGCGCACCGCGTGAGGGCGGCATGATCGGTAAGGTCGCACAGGCTTGGCGCGAACAACCTACGCTGCGGCGGCCCGCGATGCACGACGAGTTGATGCGGCTCTGGACCGAATCGGAGGTCGCGCGGCTGACGGGTGAGCGTCTGCGCCAGCAGCTTGCCGCCGGCCAACCGGGGCCCGAAGGTTCGGGAATGAAGCTGGCGTTTGCCGGTTTGGCGCAGCAGATTTCAGGTTTCGAGCTGGAAATGCACGGCGAAGACGGGTTGCGGTACGACGATTGGACGTTGCGTCGTCCGGATTTTGTCGACTTCACCGGGCGTGAACCCGGCTACCGATACCTGCGAGCCAAGGGCAATTCGATCGAGGGCGGAACGTCCGAGATCCTGCGCAACGTCATCGCAGAGCGCGTTCTCGGGTTGCCGCCCGAGCATCGCGTCGACAAGGACATCGCCTGGAAGGACCTGCCCCGATGAGCGCCGATCTGTTGTACTCCGAGACCGAACAAGACCTGCGGGCCAGCATCCGACGCCTACTGAGTGAGCGCGCCGGTGCCGACACCGTGGTCACTGCCTACGACGACGTGTCTGCCGACTTCACCGGGCTGTGGAAGTCCCTGGCTTCGGAACTCGGTCTGGCGGGTCTGCTGATCCCCGAAGACCTGGGCGGTGCGGGTGCGTCCACACGTGAGGCTGCAGTCGTGATGGAGGAGATCGGCCGGGCAGTTGCTCCGGTTCCGTTCTTCACGAGTGCGGTCCTGGCGACGACGGCGTTACTGAAAGCCGGCGAGACCGAGGTGCTCGGTCAAATGGCGGCCGGAGATTCGACCGCTGCTCTGATCGTCCCGTTGTCCACTGCACCAGGCGCTTTCACGCCCACGGTCACGGCGACAGCGAGCGGACTGGTCGGCAGCGTGACCACCGTTGCCGGCGTCGCCGAGTCCGATGTTCTTGTTGTTCCGGTTGCCGGCGCGAGCGGTCTGGAGCTGCACACCGTGCGGATCGCTGACGCTACCGTCACCCCGATCCTGTCCCTGGACATGACGCGCCGACTGGCGGACGTCGAGTTCACGGAGGCACCATCGGTCCGCGTCGACAGTGGGAATGCAGCTGAGGCCGTTGAGGAGGCATTGCTCTGCGGAAGTGCGCTCCTGGCTTCGGAGCAGTTCGCCGTGGCGCAGTGGTGCCTCGAGACCACTCTCGCGTATGTAAAGGAACGCAAGCAGTTCGGCCGGGCAATCGGTTCGTACCAGGCGATCAAGCATCGTCTTGCGGACTTGTGGCTCGAAGTCAGCTCTGCGGGTGCGGCCGCGCGTTATGCGGCTGATACCTATGCACGCGGTGATTCCGACGCGGCAGTTGCCGCGACGCTTGCTCAGGCGTACTGCAGCGGAGTCGCGGTTCACGCGGCGGAGGAATGTGTACAGCTGCACGGCGGGATCGGTATGACGTGGGAGTATCCGGCGCACCTGTACCTCAAGAGAGCCAAGAGTGACCAATTGACGCTGGGAACTGCATATCAGCACCGGGCGCGGCTTGCCGAGCTCGTCGACCTCCCCATCTCGTCCTGAACCATCCTCACTACCGAAACTGGAGAAAACACTGTGAAGGCTTGGCGCGTCAATCAACTCGGTGAACCCCGCGATGTCCTCTCGTTGGAAGAGGCGTCGGAGCCCACCGCTGGTGCCACGGAAATGCTCGTGAAGGTGCTCGCTGCGCCGGCGAACTTCCCCGACGTACTCATGTGCCGTGGTGAGTACCAGATCAAGCCGCCGCTGCCCTTCACTCCCGGTGTGGAGTTGTGTGGTGAGGTTGTGTCCGTGGGTGATTCGGTCACGAAGTTTGCGGTAGGAGACCGCGTGATCGGCAATCCGAGCTTGCCGGCGGGTGGCTTTGCGGAATTCTCGGTGCTGGACCAGAACAACACATTTCCGGCGCCGTCGGCACTGGACGACGCTGAAGCCTCCGCACTGAGCATCGGCTATCAGACGGCGTGGTTCGCGCTGCACCGCCGCACACAACTCCTCGAAGGTGAGACCCTGCTGGTCCATGCCGCCGCAGGTGGTGTGGGCAGTGCCGCAGTGCAACTCGGCAAAGCAGCCGGAGCCAAAGTGGTCGGTGTCGTCGGCGGACCGGCGAAGGCCGAGTACGCCCGCAAGCTCGGTGCCGATCTCGTGGTGGACCGTCACAGTGAGGACTTTGTCGCGGCGGTAAAGGAGTTTACCGGCGGCAAGGGTGCCGACGTGGTCTTCGATCCGGTCGGCGGCGATGCCTACGCGAAGTCGACCAAGTGCATCGCCTTCGAAGGCCGGATCGTCATCATCGGATTTGCGGGTGGCACCATCCCGCAGCCGGCTCTCAATCATGCTCTCATCAAGAACTATTCGATCATCGGTCTGCACTGGGGCCTGTACAAGGCGTACAACCAGCAGGCCATCGACGATTGCCACGTCGAGCTCACCAGGCTCGCCGATGCGGGCTTGGTCAAACCTCTGATCAGTGAGCGGTTGTCGTTGACGGACGTGGCTGACGGTATCGGTCGCCTCGGCGACGGCACCACGGTCGGCCGCGTCGTGTTCCAGCCCTGAACCGCACCGCACTAGAAAGGTCCCCCCATGAGACAAGCTGTCATCGTTTCCACCGCCCGCACCCCGATCGGTAAGGCGTACCGCGGCGCATTCAACAACACGCAAGCACAAGAGCTTGCTGCACACGCAATTTCGAATGCCGTTGCGCGTGCCGGCCTCGAGGGCGGCGAAGTCGAGGACGTCATCCTCGGCGCCGCGCTGCAGCAGGGATCTTCCGGCGGCAACGTCGCACGGCAAGCGGTGCTGCGGGCCGGGCTTCCGGACTCGGTTTCCGGAATGACGATCGACCGTCAGTGCTCGTCCGGACTGATGGCCATTGCGACGGCGGCAAAACAGATCGTCGACGACGGTATGCAGATCGCGATCGGTGGTGGCGTCGAATCGATCTCGTTGGTCCAGAACGATCACATGAACAACTTCCGTGCGGCAGATCCGTGGTTGAAGGAGAACAAGCCGTCGATCTACATGCCGATGTTGCATACGGCCGAGATCGTGGCCGAACGCTACGGCGTCACGCGTGAGCAGCAGGACGAGTTTGCACTGGTGTCTCAGCAGCGCACTGCAGCAGCTCAGGAAGCAGGCCGTTTCGATCTCGAGATCGTGCCGCTGACTTCGGTCAAGCAGGTTCAGAACAAGGAGACCGGCGAGATCGGCACCGAGTCGGTCACACTGACTCGCGACGAAGGTAATCGTGCGTCCACCACGTTGGAGGGCCTCGCGAGCCTGCGTCCGGTGCTGGCCGACGGTACTGTCAGCGCGCATTCGTCCATCACCGCCGGAAATTCGTCACAGCTGTCCGACGGCGCGTCGGCATCGGTGTTGATGGAGGCTGGTGAGGCGGAACGTCGCGGCCTGGCCCCTCTTGGCATCTACCGCGGAATGGCTGTTGCCGGTTGCGCACCGGACGAGATGGGAATCGGTCCGGTATTCGCGATTCCGCGTCTGCTCGACCTGCACGGACTGAAGATCGACGACATCGATCTGTGGGAATTGAACGAGGCATTTGCTTCTCAGGCGCTGTACTGCCGCGACAAGCTCGGCATCGACCCCGACAAGTACAACGTCGACGGTGGCGGAATTTCCGTCGGACATCCGTACGGGATGACGGGTGCGAGGTTGGTCGGCCATGCTCTCCTGGAAGGGAAGCGCCGCGGCGCCAAGCTGGTTGTTGTCACCATGTGCATCGGCGGCGGCATGGGTGCTGCCGGGCTTTTCGAGGTCGCATGAGCTTGCTGGAGGGATTGTTCGACGTCAGTGGCAAGACTGTCGTCGTGACGGGTGGTTCGCGCGGAATCGGCTACATGATCGCTCGAGGATTTGTCGAAGGCGGCGCGACGGTCGTCATCTCGGCCCGTAAAGCGGAAGCGTGCGATGAAGCAGCGCGAGAGCTTTCCGAGTTCGGCACCTGCATCTCGCACCCGGCGGACTTGTCCACGGACGAGGGAATCGAGAGCCTCGCTGCGAAGGTCGCCGAGATTTCGCCGACACTCGACGTGCTGGTGAACAATGCCGGCGCAACGTGGGGCGCCCCCGTCGACGATTTCCCGGCAGCCGGCTTCGACAAGATCTTCGACATCAACGTCAAGGCGATCTTCCTGCTGACACAAAAGTTGTTGCCACAGTTGCGTTCTGCGGCAACCGCGGAAGATCCCGCCCGAGTGATCAACATCGGATCGATCGACGGGCTTGTGGTGTCAGGTTCGGAAAACTTCTCGTACGGAGCGAGTAAGGCTGCAGTACACATGCTGACCCGCAAGTTGGCGGCGACGCTCGCCGCGGAACAGATTACGGTCAATGCCATTGCGCCTGGACCTTTCCCGTCGAAAATGATGGCGTTCTTGCTCGAGAACGAGGAGAGCGCACAAGCGGTGGCGGATTCGGTTCCGCTGGGCCGGATCGGAACGCCACAGGATGCGGCCGGTCTTGCAATCTTTTTGTCCTCACGCGGCGGCGCCTACTTGACGGGGACGGTAATCCCCCTTGACGGTGGTACGAGCGGAGCGCGCTGATCGGTTGACGATATTGAACTGTCCGGGTTGGCCTGAAAGTCTGAAATACTAAGACTTTCAGGCCAACTCGCTTTTGTCCGATTGTAATATCGGTTACTTCCGTGGTCCAACGGCTCGGATCTGTATTTCCTTGCCACCACGTGGGCCGACTACAACGTGATGCTGATGCGCACGACACTCGTTCGCTGGCGCCGGTTACGTCTGCGCCGGTTGCAGATAGACGATCTCTTCCGTGATCGGTGCGTCGTCGATTGGCGGATCTTGTCGACGACGCCACCAGATGGTGAACACGACGGCTCCGATCACCAAGGCAGCCAAGGCGGCTACGGCCAGCCAGAATCTCGGCCCGTAGTAGCCGACCAGGACCATGCGCATCGCGTTGCGCGCCCAGGTCAGTGGCATCAAGGCGTGCAACCACCGCAGCGGGGCAGGCATCTGTTCGATGGGATAGACCGCGCCGAATGCAAAGATCTGAATCATCAGGGCGCTCAGTGCGATGAATGTTCCGTTGACGGCGCCGAAGACAACGGTGAACAGGCGTCCGCAGGCAACTGCAGCTGCACCGACAAGGATCATCACGGCGACCATCGCGGCCACGCTGGGTGGGTCGACATCCGCGACGGTCATCGCAATTACGGACAGTAGCAATGCCGTGACAAAGGTGACGAGTGCCGGAATGCGGTAGCGGCGCAGACCTTCACGCAGCATCGAGCCATGCACCTGCTGTGAGCGTCCACGACGTGGGCGAACTACGAACCAAGTGAGAATTCCGCAGAGGAACAGGGCCACCGACATCACTGCCGGCACCGCACCAGGTCCGAATCCGGCTGCCGGGTAGTTGTTTCGAGCGTCAACTGCGACCGGTGCCGACAAGAGGTTGGCAGTGGTAGCGCGTTCCTCGTCGGTGAACTGCGGTACCTGCGCGGCGCCGTCGGTGAGTCCCTGGGCAAGTTCGCCCGAGCCTGCATTCAGTTCACCCATGCCGACATTCAATTCTCCAAGACCGTCGCGGAGTTCGATGCTGCCTGCCGCCAGTTGGCCGAGGCCGGAGGACAGTTCGTTTGCGCCCGAATCCAGTTGGTGCGCACCATCGGACAGTTGCCCGAGGCCGGTGCTCAATTCGCCGGCACCGGCCGCAGCAGCGTTCAATCCGCCGCGATAGTCACTTGCCGGATCGGTGAGTTGGCGGGTGATTTCCCGGGCACCGTCCCGTAGTTGGCCGAGCTGGCCCATGACATCGTCATCTGCAGGTTGTGCGGTGAGCGAGGCTCGCAACGTGGAGAGCGCGTCGACAAGCCCTGCGGACACGGGATCACCCGCGAGCCGAAGCGAATTCGTCAACGCGTCGATCTGACCGACCACAGCACCCGCCGAGTCGGCGATGTCGAGGATTGGCGTCGTCACCATGTCGACCACTTCACTGATCTGGCGTGCGCCTGCGCCGAGTTCGTCTGCTCCGCCCACCAACTGCTGCAGGCCGGCGGCGAGTTCTCGAGACCCGGCTGCGGCCTCATCGGTACCCGCGGCGAGTTCGCCCGCTCCCGTTGCGAGTTCCTGTCCGCCCTGGTTCGCCTCGCCGAGACCGGCCGCGAGTTCCGCGCTGCCGGCGTAGAGCTGGTTGGTGCCGGCCAGTGCGGCGGCGGAGCCGTCGGAAAGCTGTTGTGCACCAGCGGCTGCTTCTCCGAAGCCGGTTCCGAGTTCGCCGAGTCCCACCAGGACCTGGTCGATGGACTGCTCGCCGATGGATTCGGAAACGGCCGAACGTACCTGCGCGATGATGCTCTCACCCACGGGTCCTGCGACGAGGCTGTTGTAGTCGTTGTAGACCACCTGCAATTGGGCTTTCCGTCCCGAACCAGTAGCCGCACTTGCCACATCGGCGCTGAACGACTCGGGTATCACGACGGAGAAGTAGTACGTGCCGTCATCGACGCCCGTCTGCGCTTCCTGAGCCGTGACGACCTTCCAGGCGACGTCGCCGCTGTCGACAAGCGCGGCCACCACGTCGTCTCCCGCAACAATGTGGGTGCCGTCGAGATCGGTGCCCTTGTCGGCGTTGACGATGGCCACGGGCAGGCGGTTCACAGTGTCGCCTGGGTCCCACAGCGCCCACATGTAGAAGGCGGCAATCGAGAGCGGTGCGATCACCAGCACCGCGAGGATCGTGCGAATGACATGTGCACGCCGGGGCGAAGCGTCGTGAGCGGATGTGGACACCATGAACAGCTCGTTTCTCGTGAACCGGAGTGGACGGCGGGGCACTCCGAACGCGCTGGACATACGTCCAGCTCGGTCACACTACAAAGCAATCGGTCGCGGCGTGAGGGTTTCCGCAGAATTGGTGCACAGCCGACAAATCGGCGCTGGAACTGATCCGGGAGGAATACGAGGAATAATCAGCGACATGCGATTCTTGGAACTGCGGCACGCACAATGCGAGCCCCCTGCTGCTTACTCTCCGGTCTTGGACACGTATGGCGATGTGCAGACCGTCCTGTTGGGAACCGACCCGCTTCCCACCCATGTCGAGTTCGACGCGGTGATCGTCATGGGTGGCCCGATGGGCGTCGGAGATCAAGAGGACATCGAGTGGTTGGCTTCCGAGATCGCGTACATTCGTGCGCTCGTCGACGCCGATGTTCCGGTCTGGGGAGTGTGCCTCGGTTCGCAATTGTTGGCGGCAGCGCTTGGTGCTCGCGTGTACACCGGTGCGGTCCCGGAGGTGGGCGTCGAGGACGTCACGTTGACCGAGGCCGGAACACTGGATCCGATCTGGGGGAGTCTGCCCGCCACCTTTCCTGCCATGCAATGGCATTCGGATACCTTCGAGATCCCGGAGGGTGGCGTGCATCTCGCAGGTTCTGCCAAGTACCCGAACCAACTCTTCCGGTACAAGCAGAGTTACGGCGTGCAGTTTCATCTCGAAGCGTCGTGTGAGGTGGCACGCGATTGGATGGAGTTGGACGAGTACCGCGAGTCGCTGCTGACGTCGCTGGGCGCCGACGGACCTCGGATCTTCATCGAGCAGTTGGCATCCGCGGAAACCGAAGGGCTCGAGTTTGCCGCGACAGTCATGGACAGGTGGCTGAAGTCGATTTCGCCCAGGTAAGCCCACAGTGGCCACCTAAGGCTTACGGTGTGGAGAATGTCCGGGTTCTTGTCCGAAAGGATCGGCTATGCGCTCATTTCTGATTCCGGACAGCCAGCGTCGTAGCCTCGAGGAACTTGACGATCGGCTGGATCTCTCCACCGGCGACAAGGCGGCTAAACGTTCCGCGTTCTGGATAATGCTTGTTCTCTCCGGGATGATCGCGAGCGCCGGGGTCGTGGGTGACTCGACGGCCACTGTGATCGGGGCGATGATCGTCGCTCCGTTATCTACACCGATTCTGGGAATCGGCCTCGGCATTGTCACCGGTCGGGGTGCGCTCATTGCCCGCAGCGTTGTGTACGTGGCGGGTGGGCTCGTTCTTGTCGTTGCTCTCGGCTTTCTGTTTTCCCTTGTTCTACTCAACCCGACGAGCGTGCTGTCCAACTCTCAGGTGACCGGACGAACCACCCCGACGTTGACGGATCTCGCGGCGGCCATAGCCACAGGGTTTGCCGGGTCGATCGCGATTACCCGGCGCGATGTCGGTGACGTGCTCCCCGGCGTGGCGATCGCGATCTCACTGGTTCCACCTCTTGCCGTTGTGGGTGTCTGTCTCGGATCGGGTGCACCGTCGCTAGCGTTGGGTGCGCTGATCCTCTTTGCGTCGAATGTCGTTGCCATGGTGATCACGGCGACGGTGGTACTGGTGATCGCCGGTTATGCGCGCGAATCAGGGGCAGCTGCCGCGGGACATCGACGTGTCTACCTGGTGCTGGCGTCGGCCTTGGTTGTTGTTGCCATCCCGATGGTGGTGAATTCTCTGGCTTCGTTGTGGGCGAGCCAGATCCATGATGCGGCGCAGCAGTGGCTCGCCGGAGTTCCGGGCGTTCAGGTCGGGTCCGTCACGTGGCAGGCCCACACCGCGGTGATCGAAGTACTGGGACCGCAGGATCTGCCGCCCGTCGAAGACCTCGAGCGTTCGGTCGACGCGTTGGTGCCCTGGGGTCCGCACATCGTGATACTTCACGCCGTCGGCGCCCGAGTAGAGGCCGCGGAATAGAAGCGAAGTTACGTTCGCCTCCGTTCGGGGCATCCTCCCCGCGGAAGGGGAGCGATGAAACAGTCATGGAAATTGCCGGTAGTCGCACTGGCCTGTGCCTTTGTGCCCGCTGCAGTGGTCACAACAACAGCTCACGCCTCGCCGTGGGGTTGCAACATCTCGGCGATCTTCGACAAGTCGGGTGGGCCGACCAACCCGATTCCGTGGCTCAACGGAACGGACGGGAATCTCCCCGACTTGCAAGGCCGCACGTCTGCGGTCGAATACATCACCGGAGCACTCAGCCCCAATCAGACGGTCGAACGGTTCAACGTGCTCGGCACCGATCTCGGGATCATGTGGGACAACGGCGCAGGCCAGGTTCTGACGGTCTTCGGCGATACCGTCGGATTGAATTCGGACCCGACGTGCGGCGGTGTTGTGGGTGACTGGCGAAGCAACGTCCTTTTTCGCAGCGCCGACGGCATTCTGAGTGACGGCATGAATATCGACTCCTCACCGGTCGATCGTCCCAACCGCTCCCGCGAAATCATCGACAGCCTCAAAGTCACCGGAGTCGAAACCAGCAGCATTCCCACGACAGGTATCGCGGTGGGTGGCGTGCAGTACGTCAACTACATGTCGGTGCGGTCGTGGGGAGGATCAGGAGAATGGGTGACAAATTTCTCGCAGATCGCTTCCTCTCGGGACAACGGCGAAACGTGGCAGGTGGAACCGGCGTCGGCGCGCCCGAACCTGCCGCTGACCGGTAACGCCAACTTCCAGATGGGGTCCTTCGTCAAGGACGGTGGGTATGTCTACAACTTCGGGACACCCTCCGGCAGGTTCGGCGAAGCGCGACTTTCACGAGTGAAGGAAGAGTCGATCGTAGACGTCGCGGCGTACGAATACTGGGACGGAAAGTCTTGGGTGCCAAACAAACCCGACGTAGCGACGCCGGTTCTGGACGGCGACGTCAGCGAACTGTCGGTGCAGTACAACAACTATCTCGGAAAGTTCGTTGCGATGTACTCGAACGAATGGGGCGCTCTGGTGTTGCGTACCGCCGACCAGTTGACCGGCCCGTGGAGTGCCCCCGACATCGTGATCGAACCGGGTGCGGTCCCGGGGCTCTACGGCGCGTACATGCATCCGTGGTCGCAGGGGCAGGATTTGTACTTCCTTGCCACGACGTGGTCGGACTACAACGTGATGTTGATGAAGACGACGCTGTAAAAGTGAGTGGTTATCGTTGAACGGTGAGCACCGCCGAACAATTCCCCACCCTCATCTCCGAACTACGCGACGTACTGGTGGGTCCGCTGCCCGAGATCGGCCGCAGATTCTCGGTGCTGCTCGCTGATCTGGTGCCGCACACCGCGCTCGTGATCTTCACACGCGAATGCACCGGCCGGCCACGCAAGGTGGCTGGAGATCCGGCGGTCGTGGATCGAGTCACCATTGCCGAGCTCGATCGTATCCGTACCGATCTTACTGTGGGACAGATCTTTCGGGGGAATTTGACGGTTGCCGGCCGGGAGCGTGAAGTGGTCGCTGTTCTCGACCGGACAGACACGGTACTGGTACTGATGCCGCGCTCGACGACCTCTCGGGCATCGGCGCTCGAGTTGACGGCGGCACTGTTCGGCGTGGTCGCGACCGGCATTCAACTGCAAGTCCGCAATGCCAGTCCGGCATATTTGGCGGAGTCGCGGGCGGCGTCGTCGGAACGTGCGCGCACGGTTGCCGAGATGACCGAGGTTCACGCGGCGACCCTGGAGACCATCCTCGCTACGTTGCGTTCGGATGATCTCGACGACACCCGGGCGCGAACATCTGCCAGGGAAACGACGTCGTCGGCCTTGATCGGCTTGCGGTCCGCTGTCGACGTCCATCGGGAACTGGCAGAAGAGGCAATCACCACGGCTTTTGCGCGGATGCGGGGGGAGTTGCGATCACTGCTCAAACACCGCAACGTCGAGTTGGAACTGGTGGAACCGCCGGTCGAGGGCCGAGGGCTTCCCGGTGAAGTTGCGCACGGCGCGCGGGCGGTGGTGCGAGGCGCGGTGCTCGCTCTTGCAGATCAACACACGCTGTCCCGGATCCGGGTGGCGTGGAGCCTGGACGGTTCCGCTCTGCTGATCGACATCCGCGACGACGGGCGAGGTGAAGCCGACGTCGCCGACTTGGAACGCCAATTACGTTCGCGGGTAGAGACGTTGGGTGGAACCATCGAATCGGAATCGACTACGGGGTGGGGCAGCCGGATCAGTGCCACCATTCCGCTCGACGTGGTTGCGGCGACGCCCGCCGACCACACGCTGTCCGATCTGGCGCCGCGAGAAATCGAAGTGCTCGAGCATCTGGTTGCGGGTCGTCGGAACAAGGCGATCTCCGAGCGTCTCGGTGTCAGTGAGAGCACCGTCAAGTTTCACGTCGCCGGAGTTCTCAAGAAATTGGGCGTCGACAGTCGCGGTGCTGCCGCAGCTGTAGGCGCGGAAGCCGGTGTCAAGCCGGCTTCCTAGCTCTTCGGATAGGTCGGTCAGTTATTTCGGCCAGGGTTCCGGCTCGGGTATTCGGGCTAACCTCGTAGTGCGTTCATATATTGCTATGTGACGACATGTCCGACAACGCACAAGCCAGGAGCAGAGCCATGCCACAGCAGGTACGCGGCGTCATCGCCCGATCCAAGGGTGCCCCCGTCGAAATCGTTCCCATCACGATTCCCGATCCCGGTGCCAACGAGGTGGTTGTTGCCATCGCAGCGTGCGGCGTTTGCCACACCGACCTCACCTACCGCGACGGCGGCATCAACGACGAATACCCGTTCCTGCTCGGACACGAGGCGTCGGGCATCGTCGAGAGCGTCGGCGCGGGAGTCACACACGTCGAGGTCGGCGACTTTGTCGTCCTGAACTGGCGTGCTGTCTGCGGGCAGTGTCGTGCATGTAAGCGCGGACGTCCTCAGTACTGCTTCGACACTTTCAATGCCGAGCAGAAGATGACCCTCGAAGACGGAACCGAACTGACCCCGGCCCTCGGCATCGGCGCGTTTGCCGACAAGACCCTTGTCCACGAAGGCCAGTGCACCAAGGTCGACGCCTCGGCCGATCCCGCTGTTGTCGGCCTGCTCGGTTGCGGTGTCATGGCCGGCATGGGTGCCGCGATGAACACCGGCAACGTCGGCCGCGGCGACTCGGTGGCCGTCATCGGCTGCGGTGGTGTCGGCGACGCCGCCATCATGGGTTCGCGTCTGGCCGGCGCCAACACCATCATCGCCATCGACCGTGATCCGCGAAAGCTGGAGTGGGCCACAGAACTTGGTGCAACCCACACGATCAACGCCACCGAGGTCGACGACGTTGTCGAGGCTGTTCAGGAGCTGACCGGTGGTTTCGGCGCCGACGTCGTCGTTGACGCAGTCGGGCGCCCGGAGACGTGGAAGCAGGCTTTCTACGCGCGTGACCTCGCGGGAACTGTAGTGCTGGTGGGTGTTCCGACGCCGGACATGACTCTCGAGATGCCGCTTGTCGACTTCTTCTCCCGTGGTGGCGCACTCAAGTCGTCATGGTACGGAGATTGCCTGCCCGAGCGCGACTTCCCGGTCCTGGTCGATCTGTACCAGCAGGGACGTCTGCCGCTCGAGAAGTTCGTCAGCGAGCGCATCAAGCTCGACGAGGTCGAGAAGGCCTTCGAGACGATGCACCGCGGTGAGGTCCTGCGCTCGGTGGTGGTCCTGTGACCTTGCGTGTGGATCGTGTTGTCACGTCGGGTTCATTCAGCCTCGACGGCGGAACCTGGGACGTGGACAACAACATCTGGCTGATCGGTGACGACAACGAGGTGGTTGTCGTGGACGCCGCACACACCGCGCAGCCCATCATCGACGCTGTTGGCGGTCGCAAGGTCGTCGGAATCGTCTGCACGCACGGGCACAACGATCACGTCACCGTTGCGCCGGAACTGTCCGAGAAGCTGGACGCGCCGATCTACCTGAATCCGGCTGACGATGTCCTCTGGGAGATGACACATCCAGGCGTCAAGCACCTGAGTTTGGAAGACGGACAACGAATCTCCGTGGCAGGCACCGACATTCTGGCTATGCGCACGCCGGGCCACTCGCCGGGATCGACCTGCCTCTACCTGCCCGAGGCTGGAGAACTGTTCAGCGGCGACACCTTGTTCTCCGGTGGACCAGGAGCAACAGGGCGCTCGTACTCCGATTTCCCGACCATCATCGGATCGATCCGCGACAAGCTGTTTGCCCTACCCGCCGCGACCACGGTTCATACCGGTCACGGTGACGGTACGACGATCGGTACCGAGGCTCCGCATCTCGAGGAATGGATCCGCGCCGGATCCTGACTACGGCAGAAACGGTCGGTGCGAACACGACGTGTGTTCGCACCGACCTTGAGGGCGCGTTCCCTGACCTGAACTGGGCGTCAGAGGGTATCGGCAAAGAACTCCATCGTGCGTGACCAGGCGAGCGTTGCGGCGTCGGGGTTGTAGTGGTCGCCTGCGGTGTCGTTGTTGAACGCGTGGCCGGCGTCGGGATAGCGATACACCTGGGCGAGTTCGGAGGCGGCCCCGCGTAATTGTTCGACGCTCTCCGGCGGGATACCGGTGTCGAGATCGCCGTAGTGACCGAGCCACGGAACCCTCAGTTGGGCGGCAAGTTCGGTACCGGCCGCGATTCCCGACCAGCGTGCTTCGGCAACCGCGCCACCGTAATAGGTGACCGCCGCATCGACAAGTGGAACCGTCGTGCACCACAGTGACACGGTGCCACCCATGCAGAATCCGAGGGAGCCGATCTTGCCGGCTCCCTCGGACCTGCAGTACGAGACCGCGGCACGTACGTCGTGACCGATCCCCTCACTGTTGAGAGCCATGAGAGAGTCCTTGGCCGAGGGGAAATCGGTGAAGAACGACTGTGATCCACGGTGGTAGAGGTGCGGGGCAACAGCAAGATATCCGGCGTCGGCGAGGCGTATCAGAATGCTCTCGATGTGGGTGTTGACGCCCCACGCTTCCTGCAGCACGATCACGGCAGGTGCCTGCACGGCAGGGGATTCGGGCCGGGCGATGCTCAGCGGTACGTCGTTCACAGTGCTGGTGAGGATGTCCATTTTCCGACTGTAAGCGACCGTTCGGCCTGTCGCAGCGACCTCCTCGGATTGTGACGCCATTGCTTCGGTCCTCTGAGCGCACGTAGCGAGATGGTGACCACCGAAAGGTGATCACCATCAACTGCATCATTCCGGGCCCGGAAATCACCTCCTTCGGCCGGAATACGGCAGGTGGCAGTTACTCAATGGTTGGAGTCCTGCTCATGCGCCGGGTTGATCATTGTCTGCTCGGAATCTCCCGCGCGACTGACTTCGATGCGCCGCGGCTTTGCCTGCTCGGCAATCGGAATCGTGACGGACAGAACGCCGTTGTTGTACGTCGCGGAAATTCGGTCGGCATCGATGTTCTCTCCGAGTGCCAGTTGCCGCCGGTAGCTCCCGGCGAACCTCTCCGAAGCCATCCACTGCATGTTTTCGTCCGACGATGCAGTGCGCGTTGCAGAGAGCGTCAGCATTCCGTGATCGACACTCACGTCGACGGTTCCTGGATCGACTCCGGGAAGATCGGCGTTGAGCACGTAGTGATCGTTGACCCGGTAGAGGTCCATCGGCATGAAGCGAGGAACACGGCGCGCGCCTACGTCTGCGCCGAGCAGTGACTTCGCAATCGAATCGATATCACTGAAAGGGTCGAACCGAAGCACAGTACCCACCTCCCATGTTCACATGGTCGCAGTCCCTGTGACAGCAACCGAAATCACTGCGCAACAAGAGATTAGCACTCTGACCAGTTTAGTGCCAGGTCGCGATTTCGAGATATCGCACGATTTTCTGCGACGTGTGTGGCCCCGCGATGAATGTGGCCGGAGGTCGGTACGGGCGCGATCCGTAAGGTTGGCCTATGACTCCTCGCACCGAGAACATCGCAGGGCCGGCCGCTGTGACGACTGCTGATGTCGAGGCCGCCCGCAAGCGGATCGACGGACTGGCTCGACGGACTCCGATCTTTCGCGCCACGGTCCCGGCACCACAAGGCGACGTTGCGGTGCTGTTCAAGCTCGAGTACCTCCAACACGGCGGTTCGTTCAAGGTCCGCGGCAGTTTCAACGCGATCGAGCGGGCAGCTGCCGACGGCACGATGCCCAGTGCGGGTGTGGTGATCGCATCGGGTGGAAACGCGGCAATCGGCGCTGCGTGGGCGTCGCGTCGCCGTGGGCTGGGGTGCACCGTGGTCGTGCCGGAAACTGCGCCCGATGCAAAAGTTGCGGCGCTCGGCGCGCTGGGGGCAACGGTCGAAAAGGTGGGCGACCGGTATGTTCTCGCGGCCGCCGCAGCAACCGAGATCGCCTTGTCGAGCGGAGCTTTGGAGCTTCACGCCTACGATCTTCCCGACATAGTGGCCGGTGCGGGAACCATCGCGCTCGAGGTTGCGGAGGAAGCTTCAGGGCCGATTACTTACTGCATCGCTGTGGGAGGCGGCGGGCTGGTCGCGGGGATCGCTGCCGCTGCGCGGCCAGAGGATCGAGTCGTTGCAGTTGAGCCGATCGGGGCCGCCACATTGCATGCTGCTCTTGAAGCTGGACATCCTGTCGATATCGAGTTGGACAGCATTGCGTCCGATTCTCTCGGCGCGTCTCGTGTTGGCGGCATCGCCTGGGCGACTGCCACCGACAATGCGCTGGATAGCGTTGTTGTAGATGATCGTTCGATCGTTCAAGCTAGATCCCTCCTGTGGAAGGAGTTTCGGATACTGGTGGAATTAGGTACCGCCGCAGCGCTGGTTCCGGTGTTGGATGGCAGGGTCACACCGCCGGAAGGCGGTGAGTTGTGCGTAGTTCTCTGCGGCGCCAACGTAAGTCTGGGTGACCTGGACGTGTGAGAAATCTGCTGGTGGGTACTGCTTTCAGTATGAGTACCAGCAGTGTTATCTGGATCATTGTGGTTGTGGTCGTTGTGGTGGTGATCGTGGCGCTTCTGGTGTGGACAGCTCGAAACAAACGTAACGAGCGGCGCCACCTGGAGGCCGAGGCGATTCGCAAAGACGTGGCGGACTCGTCGTTCGAAGTAGGCCAGCGTGAGGCCAGGGCAAAGGAAAGTGAGGCAAAGGCTCGCATGGTGCAAGCTGAGGCCGACGCCAAAGCTGCGGAAGCATCTGCCCTGCAACAGCATGCGGCGCAGCACCGGCGGGACGTAGCAAGCTCCAAGGATGAATTGAACGAGAAGCGGGATCAGGCGGACACTATCGATCCGGCCACCCCGAACCCTGAGAAGCCACAACCGAAGAACGAGTGAGCTAGGCGAGGTTGTAACGGGTGCGGGCGAGATGCGCTAGACGACGCCACCGTTGACGTAGACCACCTGACCGTTGACCCACCGTGCCGGGCCCGCGAGAAACGCGACCGCCTCCGCGATGTCGAGCGGAGTCCCGAGTCGTTCGAGGGGTGCCATCTTCGACAGGTTTTCCACTGTCGCTTCGTCTTTCCCGTCCAGGAACAGGTCGGTGGCAGTGGGACCCGGAGCGACCGCGTTGACCGTGATGTCGCGTCCTCGTAGCTCTTTCGCAAGAACCAGGGTGATCGCGTCCACAGCGCCTTTGGTGGCCGCGTACGCAGCGTAGGTCGGGAAGGCCAGCTTCTTCACGGAGGTGGAGAAGTTGATGATGGCACCGCCGCTGCGCACCCGCCTCGCGGCTTGTTGATCGACAACAAACGTGCCCCGAACATTGGTGCGGTGCATCCGGTCGAAGTCGTCGAAGTTCAATTCGGCGACGGTCGAGAGAATCATGATTCCGGCTGCGTGGACGACAACGTCGATGCCTCCGAACTCCTGCTCGACCGTATCGAACAGAGCCGCGACTTCACCTTCGTCGGCAACGTCGGCGTGGACTGCGATAGCCTGTCCGCCCGCGGCGGTGATTGTGTCGACGGTTTCGTGGGCGCGTCCGAGATTTCCCGAATAGTGAACGGCCACAGACATTCCATCGGCGGCGAGCTTCTCTGCGGTCGCTCGGCCGATTCCGCCGGAAGCTCCGGTGACGATAGCGACGCGGGTGGTGGTATCAGTCATGATGAAACTCCTGAAAGGGTTTGGGTGCATCGGACAGCTTGCGGAGCCACTCACGCAGCAGGCCAACCTCGTTGGTGGAGAGGCAAGTTGAATCCGCCGTGGCGAGTTGGGCGTCCAGGGTGGATGCGACGGTGTTGAGTGTGGCGTCCGGTTGCGCGCCGGATTCGTTGATGACGGATGCGAGGATTCCGTCGCGAACCCGCTGCGACAGTGTTGGGTCTGGATACTGCTCCGGCCTCACGACGAGCATCAGTGCGACGCCCGCATTGGCAGACATCACCATCTGGGTGGCAACGTCGACGGATACGGTCAGAACGCCTGCCGCGGCACAGCGTTCGAGAACCGAACGTAGCAGGGCCTGAGCGTGCAGTGTGGTCTCGGCACTCTTAGCGGAGGGCGAGTGCAACAAGCGGTAGTGAGCGGGGTGCGCGAGTGCAAATGCTGTGTGTGAATCCCAGCCGGCCCTTAGATCTGCTACCGGATCGGCAGAGGGGACGGCCGCACGTTTGCCGTCCAGGTATTCCGTGAAACCTGCATCGACGACGGCTGCGAGCAGGCCGTCCTTGTCGCCGAATTGGCGGTAGAGCGCGGGAGCGCCGACACCGGCTCTTTCACAGACGGCGCGGGTCGAGATCTCGCCGTCCGGAGAGGCGTTGAGTAACTCGGTTGCCGCCGCCAGTATCTTTGCTCTCGAGCTCATGAAATCAACGATAACAAAATTTCGTTATCATTGATACCAGGCTGTTTCGGTTCTCGACCCATCGCAGATTCGTCGTGCCTGAACTGGTACTTTGTCTGCAGTGATAAACAAAACTTGTCTGTGACCCAGACCCGTCGCGATGACTGTGTGCCGCGCCTTCGCGCGGTGGTGATTCCGTGTGCCCCGAGAGGGAACCTGACTTCGGTTCCCGCCTCCTGTCCTGCATCGGAATCCCCATTTTGGAGCTCACTTCACCATGTCATCGACACACTCATCTGTTCGCCGCGAGAATCTGCGCGCCGACTGCAATAACTGTTTCGCCTTGTGCTGCACGGCCTTCGGGTTCTCGCGATCGGTAGATTTTGCCGAGGACAAGCCGGCGGGTTCTCCGTGCCGGCACCTCGGCTCGAATTTCTCCTGCACCGTCCACGAAGGACTTCGACCCCGGGGGTTCCGCGGCTGCACGGTCTTCGACTGCTTCGGCGCGGGACAGGTTGTGTCGCAGCAGTTGTTCTCCGGCGTCAGCTGGCGCGAGCGTCCTGATGCGCAGCAATACATGTTCTCCGCCTTCAAGATCGTCAAACAGTTGCACGAGATGCTGTGGTACTTGTTCGAGGCGCAGGAACGCACCTATGACCCGGACGCTGCGCACGAAGCTCGCGAACTCGCATCCACCATTGCCGCACTGATCCGCGGCGGACAGGCCGAACTGTTCTCGACTGACATCGGCGCATTACATTCTGTGGTCAGGGCAGTGCTGATGGAGATCAGTGCGGAAGTTCGGGCTTCCTACTTTGCCGAAGTTGATCAGTTGGACTCGATCATCGCCGCCGGAGTGGACCTTGCCGGATCGGACCTGCGCGCACACAGGTTGTGTGGGGCCGATCTGCGAGGGGCCTGCTTGATCGCCGTGGATCTGAGGGGAAGTGACCTCACAGCGGTAGACCTGCTCGGGGCGGATCTGCGTGATGCCAGGCTGGACGGCGCGGATCTTTCGGCCGCGTTGTTCGTCACCCAGCCTCAGGTGAACGCAGCCAGAGGTAACGACGACACACGTTTGCCCGACGGTGTTGCAGCCCCGCCGCATTGGCTTGTTCGCTAGCGTTCCTGCGGCCGGGGAGAACACCTAGCTCGCAGCGGTCGAAGCGTTGCGGGTGGCGAGTTGCGCGAAGGCGCGGGTCAGTTCTACTGGGCCGATGACATCGATGTCGGTGTCGAATCGGTTGAGGGAGGCTGCCAGGGCCACCCAGGACCATGATCCGGCTTCGAGGCTGCACCGGTCGGGGCCAAGGTCTTCGACGAAGCCGTCCCCGGCAAAGGGAAGAACGTAGCTGGCCGGCCGATGGAGAATGACCTTGCCGTGGCATGGCCATGTGTTGATGTGCTCTGAGCCTTTGAAGCGTGCGGACACGTATTCGGTGACGTCGCCGCCGGGGATCTCCCGCGGCGCGAACCGGGGGCCGTTCGGGGTCCGCGGGGTGATGCGATCGGCGCGGAAGATTCGCCATTCGTCTCTCTCGAGATCCCACGCGACGAGGTACCAGCGACGATTGGAGGTCACGAGATGATGCGGCTCCACCCGGCGTGGGGGCGCTGGTTCGCCGTTATCGGTTGAACTGTCGGCCGGGCGGTCGCTCGCATAATCGAAACGGAGCACTTCGAGAGCGCGGATCGCTGTGGACATCGCAACGAGTACCTCCGGTGACACGGAGTCGGACGCCGTGTCACCGGGCCCGGCCGAAATCGCCGTGAATGCGAGAGCGTCGAGTCGATGGCGCAGACGCGACGGCATCACTTGCCGCACGGTGGTCAGAGCACGAACTGCACCCTCTTCGATTCCGACGCCGGTCATGGTCGCCGTCTGCAGGGCAACAGCCAACGCGATGACTTGATCGTCGTCGAACAGGAGGGGAGGCAGCTCACTACCCGCATCGAGTCGGTATCCGCCGTCCGGGCCCATGGTTGCCGCAATGTTGTAGCCCATTTCCCGCAGCCGGTCGATGTCGCGGCGGACCGTGCGATGACTGACGTCGAGCCGCTCGGAGAGTAGGGCGCCTGGCCAGTCACGCCTGGTCTGCAACAGGGACAGCAGATTCAAGAGCCGGGACGTGGTCGCCATCTCACGAGATTAGTTCGAGTCTAGGACAAAAACCGTCCTAGACGCCTGTGAGAGTGGCAGTCGTCAAGAAGAAAGCCGGACAGCGTTCTTACTAGGAGCAGGCATGAGCATCAAGACAACGACCCACCTCAACTTTCGCGGCGACGCCCGAGCAGCCCTGGAGTTCTACCAGTCCGTCTTCGGTGGCCAGGTCACAATTGCAACCTACGGCGACTTCGGGATGCCCAAAGACGTGCCCGGCGCGGAGAACGTCGTCTTCGGCCAGGTCGAAACCACAGACGGATTTTGCGTGATGGCGTACGACATCCCCGGGCAGTCGGGCGGCTCGGCGGGAAATGCCGGCTCGACGCACCGCGAGAACGGCACCACGATCACCGAACAGCCGTTCTTCGTCTCCGTTCGCGGTGAGACCATCGAAGAGGTGCAGAATTACTGGGCCAAGCTCTCAGCCGGTGCATCCATCATCGAGGGGCTTGCCGCGGCAGTGTGGAGTCCCGGTTTCGGCATGCTCACCGATGCTTTCGGGGTGACCTGGATCCTCGACGTCTCCGCCGCGGAAAGCCCGGCGTAGTCACTCCTCGTGCTTCAGAGTGGGATCGGAGGGAGTGGTTCGATGTCGTAAGTGCGCGGTCCGAACAAGCTCAAAGCTCGATCGCGGATGGACGGAAGTGCTTCTGAGAGACTGTCGCCGAGTCGGTGGAGAGAGTTGAGTGAGCGTGATTCCCAGACTGGGAACTCCCCGTCGGTGCCGCGCGATGTTGTATCCCACAGCAGAGCGTCGCCGTTCTCGCTCAATCCGAATACGTGCAGCGAGGCGGGGAGCGACCAATCGCCGTCGGGTTCGACCATCCAATCGAACTCCTCGCTGTGGCCCTCTCGGTAGACGGAATGGAGGTTCGCGGTGAGATACCCTGCGCGCCCTTGCCAGCCATCGGCAAATCCGGGATGCACGGGCGGGTAGATGAGCCAGAGTCCGAAGGACCGCGCCCAACCTGCATGCCGGATATATGCACGATATGAAGCGGGGAAGCCGTCCCCATCCGGGAAACGAAAGGAATCCAAAACGGCGAAATCAATGTGTCCGAGCGTTGGTTGGCCGTCCACCGTCAATCCATGTGTGAGCACGTCCTCGACACTAACAATCCCGTCGCGATTCGAGGCTTCCCCTGCGGTCTCGTCGTCGGTAACTTTCTGAAGAAGAGGAATCAAATGGATCTGGACTGTTCATCTTCGGTTGCTGAAATCTGAATAACCTGCCGACCGCTGCATTCGCCGGTGGCTTCGGTGTAAATGTGGCTGGTGGTCGACATGCCGTTCGGAATCCGTACTCGTAAGACGGCTTCGGCCCCCACCTCGGTGCGAGACGGGGGCAGAAGCGAAATCCGAATCAGCCAGTGACACCGGTCAATTCGTTCGGGGTGTGATCGAGGGTGGTTTCGGTCAGGATGCTGCCGTCTTCGAGATCGACGGCGATCAGCTTCTTCGACGCGGGGTCGGTGACGTAGGCCGTGTGGTCCAGTGTGAAGAGGGTGGGCCTGGGCTCCTGCCATTCGGTGGGTTCGGTCCACTCGCCGATGACGGCAATCTTCTTGGTCACTGCGCCGGTGTTCGGGTCGATGACGTGGATAGCGCCGTCGGTCCCGAGAACAAGTGCCTCGCCGTGCGGTCCGCGACCGAGTGATCGGAAGGTGTAACTGGTCCCGAGATCAACGAGCTTCAGTTCCGATGTACTGGTATTGGTGAGTGAGATCCGCTGTGGTCGTTCGAGTTCGGCGTCCGGATCTGTTTTGTAGTCACCGAGTACGATCTCGGAGTCTTCGGAGCCGGCCTGGTTTCCGATGCGTCCGTATGGATCCGGGCTCTGGACCTTGGTGATCGCGCCGTTCTTGTACACGAGCAGGCCGTCCTGGCAGCCCAGCACGATCGTTTCATCTGCTGCGACTGCCTCGCCGTGAACGCCCGGGCACTGCTCGTTGCGCATTACCTCTTTGCGATCGGCGTCGAGTACTGCAATTCCGTTGCGAGACTCGGAGTTTCCGATGGTGGTCAACAGGCTTCCATCGGCGAGTGCGACAGCCACCCCGTGATGCGCCTGCGGGGTTGTGTACGTCTCGACGCGCGGCTGCCGCTTGGCCAGCTGAACTGGATCGAATATTTCGACCAGGCCGGATCCGTCGTTGAAGAGGACAGTTTTTCCGGCATGTCGCACAACGTGTCCGGGCTCGTTGGCCGCGAACTCGACATCTGACATCGCGGGATCGGCTGTGTAGTAATGGGAATGGTCACCGTGGGCCGAGGACCATGTACCGGTGTCGAGAACCTTGAACGCTTCGCCGGCGGAGATCATGACGTGCCGACCGTCGCCGGCCGGGTTGAGTCGTGTGAAGCCGTCGATATCGGTTTCGCCGACGACGTCGAGGGAGGTTGCATCCAGTACCAGGACGCCGCCGTCGTAGGAGATGGCGAGACGTGGTGTTGCCGAAGCCTGTTCGTTCGGTGCCGACGACGCGGCGGTGGTTGTTGCCTCCGCCGCGTCCGTGGTGTCAGAGGAACATCCTGTGACGAGGGCGAGTGAGAGGCCCACTGATGTGGCAAGAGTGAGGCGCCGCGATACGCGGGTGTTGAGGTGCATGGGTATAGATCTACTGCTTAATGTAAATGATTGTCAAAGTCGCGTATGCGAATATTCGCATGTCAGGGCAACTTCGTCACGAGTAGTCAGAGCGCTCGAGGATGCGTGAGGCGATCACTCCCAGTACTAGTCCCCAGAATGCGCCACCGATATTGAACAGTTCGACGTCGGAGATAGTCACGAGGAACGCGATCAACGCGCCGAAGGTGAATCGCGAACCGAATGCAGTGACGAAGGCGCCTTGCAGTGCCTTCAGCATTGCCAATCCGCCCAGTGTCACGATGAACGCAGCGGGCGTGCCCAGCATCATCGACACGAAGGTCGGGGCAAAAAGGCCGAAGACAACCGCGAGCACGCCGCAGAAAATGCCGGCGGTGTACTGCCTTGTTCGTTCGCCGGACGCTGACAAGAGAGCGTTGGTGGGCCCGGTCAGGCAGGTTGATACGCATCCCACCGCCGCGTTGACGAGTGAGAACACGCCACACGCAATCGTTGCGCTGCCGATCGGCGGTTGATGGCCGGCCGCTCGGAGGACGGCGATCCCTTGGCCGTTCTGCACAACAACCACGGTGATTGCCAGCGGCACAACAAGTTCGATCATGGCCTGCCATGCCCATGTCGGTGCGGACAGCACCGGATGCGCAAACCACTCGTGATCGCCACCGGTAGGGGTGAACCGTCCGGTAGCGAGAATGACCACCACCCCGACAATCAACGCACCGAGAACGGGAGGGATGTACCTCCCCAGTTTTGCGAAGGCGCTGAGTACAACAAAGGTGACGATCATCGGCATTGCAATGGCGGCGTCGTGGGCGGGCGCCTCTACCAGGTCGGTACCGAAATGAAGGAAAACACCTGCCACCATTGCCATGACGATGGGCATGGGGAGTGCGTTCATGATCGGCGTGATCCATCCGGTCAGTCCCAGTAGCAAGATCAGAGCGCCCGTTGCAAAGAATGCTCCGATCGCCTGCTCCCACGGAAGGTGCTGCAGGGACGCTCCGACGACGACGGTTCCGGGAATGGTCCAGAAGAACGCAAGTGGTTGCCGGTACAGCCAGGACGCGGTGATCGTCAGGATTCCGTTGACGAAGAAGGCGCCGAAAATCCAAGAGGCCAACTGTGATTGGCTCAGACCACCGGCCAAACCGGCAGCAAGTATGACGGCTACCGGGCCGGTGGCGGAGAAGACGATACCGATAACAGCGTTTGCGCCGTATGTTCCGCCGAAGTCTCGCAAGACGCGCCGAGGGCTGTGGAGGGGGTGGGGTAGCGGTTCGGTGATGACACGGGTGGGTGCAATTGTCGAGGTATTCGACATGTTCAGGTCTCCTGGTGGGGATCGCCAAGTTCGCGTTCACGAAAGAGCGCCGCGAGTTCACTGCGAGAGCGCAGTCCGAGTTTCGCGTACGCACGAGTGAGGTGATACTGGATTGTCTTGACAGAGAGGAACAATTCGCCCGCAGCTTCCTTGTTGGACTTGCCGGCGGCGACAAGATCGGCAACGGCTCGCTCTTGGGGGGTCAGGTCGGTGATCCCCTTGTCCAGGCGTGAAAGGTTCAGCCCGCCCGCGCGCAGTTCCCGCTCACAACGCTCGACGTACGTCGCTGCGCCTAGCGCGTAGTAGAGCTCGCGGGCGTCCCTCAGTACGACGTCTGCCTCGGCGCGTTTGCCGGCTCTTCGAAGCGTTTGGCCGTAGGCAAAATTGATTCGGGCGCGGTCGTAGGGGAGCGGCAGGTCTTCGAGATTGAGAAGCGCGTTGTCGAAACAGTTTCTGGCTGCGACGAGTTCGCTTCTGGCTCCATGGATTCGGCCACGAACATATCCAAGACGTGCCGTGGCAGAACGGTGCCCGCGAATGCGTGCTGTCTCCTCGTGTGGCTGTAAGAATGCGTCGGCGTCGTCGACCCGTCCGACCATGACCAGCGCATTTGCATAGAGGTCGACCCACGGCCAGAACCCGGGTTCGTCGAGCCACTGTTGTGCTGTGCTCGAGGTCAGGGGTGCCAGCGCTGCCAGTACATCGGTGTAGTCGGCCGCAGCTTCGGAGAATTGTGCCCGGGCGAGAAGTGCAGGCACGTACATGATTTCGTAGGAATGTGCACCAACATGCGCGCGGCGCACATGATGACGGGCCAGGTCCCAGTTCCCGCGAAGCGCGTGTATTTGTGCTCCGGACCAATGAACCAACGGTCGGACGATGTCGATCTCGAAACGGTCGACTTGGGCGGCGGCACCGTCGATTGTCGACAGTGCGTCGTCCCACGAGCCCAAGGCGAACTGTGTGCGGGCAAGCCAGGCCTGCGCCCACAGCGAGATACGTGCCGAGCCGCTGGAAAATTCAGTGGAGACAGCACTTTCGAGATCGCGCCGAGCCGCCTCGGGGTGATCCACTGCCAGTTCGAGCCAACCGCGGCCCATCTGGAATCGCTGAGCTTGAGCGCCGGGCCGGATGCGGTCCGACAGTTCTTCATAGGCCGCGAGTGCCTGTTCGGTGCGTCCGGTGGCACCGAGTCCGAGGCCTTTGATTGCCTCGGACTCCACCGCGGCAGGATCCGACGGTCCGACCAATTCGACTGCGCGGTCGACCCACTCGACCAGAGCTGTGCCGTCGAGTCGTGCTAGGGAATGCAGGACCATTCGCTGGGCGATCATTGCCGCGACTGCAGGATCGAGATCCGCAGGGCAACTATTCCAGGCGTGAGCCAGTAAGTCGGCAGCTTCGCTGGGGCGTCCCCGGTGAATCGCAAGGTAACCGAGGACTGCGTCCCGCAGCGGTCCGCGGGCAATACTCTCGATTTCGGGAACGAAGTCCATGGCGTGCGGAATGTCGCCCGCACCGGTCAGTGCGTCAATTCCCCTCAGCAGCCGGTTCTCGTGGTCTTTCCTGCTGGTGGTGAGACGGCTGGCGGTGACCATGGCGTCGGCCACCTCCGACCACGCGCCGTCAGCTGCTCGGAGTTCCGCGTAGGCAACCAATTCTGTGGCAAGCGCTTCGTCGTGTGTGGTGGCGGCAGCGGCCAGATGAAACAACCGCTCTCCGTCGCTCCAAGCAATCTCGGCTGCGCGACGATGCAGTTGGTGCAGCTGGGCAGGTCCCAAGCTGGCACTCACGGCAGCCGCAACCATCTTTGCTCGCACGGATACTTCGGTGCTGCCGCGCTGTTCATGGACGGTGAGTAGACCGCGGGCAAAGGCGTCGTCCAGCGCGCCGACGATGTCGTCGACGTCGGCCAATTGGGCGAGGTGGGACAACGTCGTGCTGCGTCCGAGGATCGCGGCGGCTTCGACCAACGTGCGTGCTCCGTCGGAGCACTGCGCAAGTGTGCCCGCGATCGACGCTGCGCGATGGCGGGGAACAGGCAGGGTGCGGTGCCACTGCGTCCAGTACGTCGGCGGCAATTCGTCGAGAAGCGAGACGACGTCGAGTGTGTTGCCCGCTGTGAATTCCTGAAGTTGGAGCGCGACGCCGGAACTGAGATCAATTCCGTTGCGAACCCGAGCGATGTCGACGATGGTAGCGGCGTCGAGGGCGCTGATGTGCAGTCGCCGCGACCAGTGAAGTTCGAGAATGCGCCGGACCTCGGCGTTGATGTGTGGTGATTCTTCGACGACAAGCACAACCAACAACTGCACGCCCCGGCCTCGATGAAGTGCAGAGGTTAACGCCTGAAGCGAGCCGACGTCACTGTGATGGGCATCGTCGACGATAACCATGGTCAATTGGTCGGCGCTGTCGAGAATCTTCTTGGCAACGGCGACGGGATCGTGGCCCGACACCGGATGCTCGAGTAGCTGTGCGACCACCCCGAACGGAGTCTGAGACTCCCACTCCAATCCGCGGGCGGATCGAAGTGTGTGCTGCGCCGAGATTTCGGCGAACCGGTTGACCAGAGTCGACTTGCCGCTGCCCACATCGCCCTCCACGAGAACGAGGGACGGAGTGCGTGCCTTCGCGGCGGCCAGTGCCTGGCCGAGAACGGTCAGTTCGCGTTCTCGGCCTACCAGCACGTCACGAAGTGTCACCTGACTACCGTAACGCCGGGCTCACCGCGGGATCCGTTTTCCGACCGGACTTCTGCCGCCGGAACTGCGGTGGTATCGAGATCTGGAGCCTGCTTGGGTACGAAGAAGGTCACGATGGAGCCCAGCACGGCGATGCCGGCGAACACGTAGAACGCGGATTCGGAACTGATACCGGCGCTGATCAAGCTTCCGCCGATCAGCGGGCCGAAGATGCCGCCGAGACGGCCGAAGCCTGCGCACCACGCGACGCCCGCCGCTCGGGCCGCCGTCGAATAGTAGTTGGAGACAAAGCCGTAGATGAGCACCTGAGTACCGATGGTGCCGACACCGGCGATCGCAACAGATGCGAGAAGGACGGGTAGTGGGAAGCCGAACGTGAACAGCAGGAGTGCTAGTGCAGCCAAACCGAAAGTGGTTGCGACAACCCGCTGCGGCCCGGTGATGTCGGCGATGCGCGACGCCAGTAGGCCGCCGATGATCGCGCCGCCGTTGAGGACCAGTAGGAACGAGAGTGAGTCCTTGGCGTTGTATCCCGCATTCTCCATGATCTTGGGCAACCAGGTGTTCAGCCCATAGGTCAGAAGTAGTCCGGCAAAACTCATGAGTCCCAGTAGTGCTGTGCCCCAGACATATTGCTTGCTGGCCAGGGCCCGGAACCCGACTCGTTCCGCTGGCTGATCGGTGGTGCGAGTTGCATTGACGGGCAGAGGAATTCCGGTTCTCGTGGAAATTGCCCGAGCTTCGTCGCCCCGACCGCGGGCTACAAGCCACGCGGGAGATTCGGGAAGTTTGAACCAGGCAAGCGGGAACAGGATGACCAACGGAAGAGCGCCGATGAGAAAGAGTCCCCGCCAACCGATGGAATCGCGCAGAAGGATTGCCAGGATCGACGCCATGACACCGCCGGCCGGGACGCCGCTGTACACGATGGCGTTGAACAGATTTCGACGCCCTGGCGGTGCGAACTCGGCGATCATTGCTCCGGCAGTGGCAACCAGTCCGCCGACGCCGATACCGGTGAAGAATCGCAGGAGGCCGAAAGTGGTGATGCTGGTTGCGAACGCCGCCAGCGCCATGCCGACCGAGAACCAGACAATGTTGATCAGCATCATCTTTCGGCGACCGAAGTGGTCACCAATCGCGCCGCAGGTCAACGCACCTACCATGACCCCGACGAGGGCGTACGAGCCCAATGCGCCGGCCTGAGAGGCAGAGAGCACTCCGATATGGCCGGGATCGTCCATCAGAACCGGCAGAATCGTGCCGTATACGACGAGGTCGTATCCGTCGAACAGGATGGCTATGGCGGCGATGGTGACTACCCACAGCACGGAGGAGCGATGGCGGGCGCTGGCCCAGGAACCGCGTTCGATCGAGGACATGGCAAATCTCCGTTCGAGAGATCAGGAATTAGGGTGACTCGCTCAGCCGAGGTCGCCGCCGGCAACGGGAAGGACCGTTCCGGTGACGTACGACGCCTCATCGGAGGCAAGGAAGGTAATGGCCGCAGTTTGTTCGTCGAGGGTGCCGTAACGCTTGAGTAGTGACGAGTCGACGGTCTGGTCGACGATCTGCTGGTACCAGAGTTTCTCTTCGTCGGTCTGTGCACCGGGGCCGCGGGCTACGACGCGAGGTGGCGCTTCTGTTCCACCGGGAGCTGTTGCCACGACGCGAATTCCGTACTGCGCGACTTCCATCGCCAGTGCCGCGGTGATGGCGCCGACTCCGCCCTTGGCCGCTGCGTAGGGAACACGGTTGACGCCCCGGGTAGCGACCGAGGAGACGTTGACGATGGTTCCGCTCGCCCGTTCGATCAAGTGGGGTAGCACTGCTCGGCACGTCCACAGGGTGGGGAACAACGAACGTGTGACCTCGGCGTGGATCTGCTCCGGGGTGTAATGCTCGTAGGGTTTTGCCCAGATTGTGCCGCCGACATTGTTGACCAGCACGTCGATGCGTCCGAAGTGCTCCAACGCGGAATCTATTGCGTGTTGCGCACCTTCGAAGCTCTCGAGATCCGCAGTTACCGAATGGGAACGATCCAACGGTGCCGCAATCTCGTGGACCAGCTCTGCGCGGTCCACGAGAACGACGGAACCACCTTCGGCGGAGATTCTTTCGGCGACGCTGCGCCCGATCCCCTGGGCGGCCCCTGTCACCACCACCACACGATCATCGAAGCGTCCGGCGAACACACGTGGGCTCATTGAGCTGCGCTCATGCGGTTGTCGGCCATCGCCCGCCGCATCGTGGACTTGGCGTGCTTACTGTGGGCCACGATCAGATCGCGGGCAGCAGCCCTGTTGTTCTCTTCGAATGCTCGCACTATGCCGAGGTGGTCGTCTACCACATGTTCGTCGACCCAATCCGCAGTTCGCAGTTCACGATTCATCAGCTCCGTGACTTCGAGCCGATGATAAGCCTGCAAGAGAACGTCGTTGCCAGTGCACCGGAACAGGAAATCGTGAAACAGTGCGTTTGTTTTCGTGAAAGCTGCTGCGTCGGTGAACCGGTCGCGGCTGATCGACAGGGCGGAACTCTCGGCCAGGATTCGGTATTCGATCAACTGGGCCGTTGTGAGTCGGCCGATCGTGAGCTCCATGGCACCGAGTTCGAGTGACATTCGGGCATCGAACTGCGCATCCGATTCGGCGACAGGTGGGTGCTCCTCGCCGATTTCGTAAGTACCGACATCGGCAGCGGTGACCGGTGCCGAAACTACGGGAAGTCCCATGCAGACAGCAGCTTTGGCGGCGCGGTCGGTATCGGTGGCCTGCGGCACGGTCACGGCCGGGGTTGCCGCGCTGTTGAACTTCTCGAAGTAGAAGTTCGTGGGTGTGATCGACACGTCCTTGAAGTGCTGGCGTACGGCTTCGACCATCGGTGGTGGGCCGCACAGGTAGACGTCGACGTCTCCGGCGTCGAGATGATGCGGCTCGATCAAACTCGTGACGTACCCCTTGTTCGGTGCTGTGCTGCCGGGATCGGAGACACAGTAGTCGAAGGTGAACTGCGGCAACGATCCTGCGTACGCGCGCAGCTTTTCCAGTTCGACCAGATCGAGGTCGGAGTTCACGCCGTAGATCAGGTGGACGGGTCGCGTCATACCGTCGGTCTGCATTTTCGCCAGGATCGAAAGCAGTGGAGCCACACCGGTTCCACCGGCGAGCAGCAGTGCGCGTCGCTGTCCGCTACGCAGGAAGAAACTACCCATCGGGCCGGCCAATTCCAATGTGTCACCGACCTGCGCTCGCTGACTGAGATAGTCGGACATCAGACCGCCCGGCGTGATCTTGACCAGGAATGATGCGGACTCGACGTCGGGTCCGGTGCTGAACGAGTACGAGCGTGTTGCTTCGGTTCCCGGAACGAGGATGTTCACGTACTGACCGGGGAGGAAGATCAGGTCCGCGCGGTTCTCCACCGAGACGGTGAAGCCGATAGTCGAATCCGAGTGACGAACGATCTCGGTGATGGTGGACATGTGCGAACCCGCGGCGGTCTTGGCCACCGCTGATGTGGTGGGGATCTGCAGTACGAGATCGGATTCCGGCACCATCTGGCAGGGCAGGCAGTATCCCTGCTCGGCTTCGTCGTCCGTGAGCGCCTCGTCGATGTAGTCGCCGGCGTCGAAAGTGCCTGATTCGCAGAGCGATTTGCAGGTGCCGCAGGCCCCGTCGCGGCAGTCGAGGGGGATGTTGATTCGGGCGCGATAGGAGGCGTCTGCGACGGTCTCGTCGGTGTTGCATTCGACGAAGCGCGTGATGCCGTCCTCGAAACTCAGTGCTACTTGAAAGGTCATGGGAAACAGCTCGATTCGATCGTGAGAGTCAGAAGTGATAGATGTCGACAACATGATGGATGTAGTCGTTCTTGAGGACTACCTTCTTCTTCAGAATCAACGGCTGCTCGCCCGCGAAGTCGATTGTGTAGTGCGAGGTGCCGAAGTAGGTGTCGACGGTGTTGTAGCGGAAGTACAGCGTGAACCAGTTGAAGCGCACGTCTACTACCGAACCACGTGCCTCGACGATTTCGACGTTGGTGATGTTGTGACCGGTGCGTGGCTCGGGAAGGCTTGTCGCGCTGGAACGATCGGTTCGGATACGGAAAATGCGATCTTCGATGCCGCCCCGGTTGGGGTAGTAGATCAAGGAGATCTCGGTCTGCGGATCGGTGGTCAGTTCCCCGTCGTCAGCCCAGGCCGGCATCCAGAACTCGGAATCGGGGTGGTAGCACTCGATCCACTTCTCGAACTCACGATCGTCGAGGTAGCGGGACTCGCGGTAGAGGAACTGTTCGATGGCGTGCTGGGTGACGGTGGTGTCGGTGGCAGTAGTCATGATCGAGTTCCTCATCTCGTCCGAGCGGAATCGGTGCGCTGGGCGCCGGCTTCTTCGGCATCGACCGCGGCGATCATGGCGTCGCGCCAGTAGCCGTGCTGAATCGGGTACAGGCCTTCGTCTTCGGTCTTGGCTCCGCTGGAGAGAACGCGATCCATGCCCAGATCCTTGGCGACGTCGTTGGGTCCGGAAACC
Organism: Rhodococcus sp. 24CO; assembly: GCF_050586165.1. Taxonomy (NCBI): domain Bacteria; kingdom Bacillati; phylum Actinomycetota; class Actinomycetes; order Mycobacteriales; family Nocardiaceae; genus Rhodococcus; species Rhodococcus sp. 24CO. Next base: position 350,150 of record NZ_JAZFNF010000002.1, read on the forward strand.
TGGTGCGTCACACCACGGCTCAGGTCGTTCCAGGGCGCTCCGGCTGCCTGATAGGTCTTCTGGCAGGACCGGAACTCTTCGAGATCGTCCGGGGTGGCCATGCCGCTGGCATTGAAGAAGTCCTCGTACTGACGGATGCGGTTGCTTCGGGCTGCGGCACTTTCGCCCTTGGGTGCGATGCAGTAGATGGTGACTTCGGTCTGGTCCACGGAGATCGGACGGAAGTGCCGGATCTGACTGCTGAACTGATCCATGAGATAGACGTTCGGATAGAGGCAGAGGTTCCTTGAAGCACCGACCATGAATTCGGCCTTCTTGGTACCGAACTGAGCTTCCAGCTCCGCTTTGCGCTCGAACAGTGGGCGGTCTTCGGGATTGCCCCACCACATCCACAGAAGGAGGTGTCCGTAGTCGTAGGAGAAGTATCCGCCGCCCTGCTTGCCCCAGGTGCCGGCGTCCATGGCCTTGGTTTCATTGGATGACTCTCCGGCAGTGCGGCGGGCCGTGGTGGCGGCGTAGTTCCAGTGCGTCGAGGAGACGTGGTAGCCGTCAGCGCCGTTCTCGGTCTGCAACTTCCAGTTGCCGTCGTACGTGTAGGTGGAGACGCCGCGCAGCACTTCGAGTCCGTCGGGTGACTGATCGACGATCATGTCGATCACCTTCGTGGTGTCGCCGAGATGTTCTTCGAGGGGCAGGACGTCGGGATTGAGGCTGCCGAAGAGGAACCCTCGATAATTTTCGAACCGTGCGACCTTCGTCAAGTCGTGCGAGCCGTCCTTGTTGAACTGTTCCGGGTAGCCGCCGGACCGAGCATCCTTGGCCTTGAGGAGCTTTCCGCTGTTGTTGAAAGTCCAGCCGTGGAACGGACAGGTGAAAGTGGTTCGGTTGTCTGTCTTGCGGCGGCAGAGCATCGCGCCCCGGTGGCTGCAGGCATTGATCAGTGCGCCGAGTTCGCCATCCTTGTTTCGAGTGATGACGATGGGCTGACGGCCCATGTAGGTGGTGAAGTAGTCACCGACGTTGGGGATCTGGCTTTCATGTGCAAGATAGATCCAGTTGCCCTCGAAGATGTGAGTCATTTCGAGTTCGAAAAGTTGCTCATCGGTAAATACGCTGCGGCGCACTTGATAGCGGCCGGTGTCCGGGTCCTCGACGAGAGCGTCGTCGAGGACGGCGCGCATATTCGCGTATTTGTCTGTGCTCTGAGCAGCGTCCAACATATCTGTCATGGGAAACCTCCAGCTCGAGTAGGCGACCAGCTGCGACTACCGAGGGCTGTCGGTATCTGCTTGGGGCCTGCTTTCCGGACGGGGCTGCGTCCGGTACTGGATTTACCTTGACATTCTGTGTCTCAGGTCACACTAGGCAAAAGCCTAGTCCTGACCCAGGGCATGGTGTTCGCGAACGTGGCGGCGCCGCTAGGGCGGACTCGTCACCGCGAGTCCGCCCTAGCGGCGGCGGGAGTTACCGGTTCTTGAAGAACGAGACGTCGTCGTTGCCGATGAGGTCAGGAACCGTCCAGCCGTCGAGATCGTATTCACTCAGGCACTGTTCGGCCAGACCCTTCATGGAGCTGGCGTGCCCACGATTCTGCGCGGCGAAGAGGAGTTCCGCCTTGACGTTCTCGTGGTTCCCTGAGTAGTTCCGCTCGTACAGCTCGTGTCGGCCGCCGAATTCGGTACCGATCGAATCCCACAGAGCCTTCATGACTTTAACCCGGTCGACGGCTGTGATTCCGTCGGAGCCGCGAACGTACTTGTCGAGGTACGGACGCACGTCCGGGCTCTTGAAGTCGAGTGAGCTCGACGGCAGGTAGATCAGGCCTGATGCCACGTCCTGCTCGATGATTTCCTTGATCCGCGGGTATCCCTGGATCATGAACATCCGATAGGTGAGGCCGTATTCGAGCTTCGGGATCACCGAATCGCCGACCCACTGCTCGGGGTCGCGTGCCATCGATTCGGTCAAGGACCAGAAGAGGTTTCGCCAGCCGATTACTTCACCGACACGAGTCTGGACTCCGCGGAAGCCGCCTGCACCGGTGGCTTCGAGTGCCTTCATCAACAGGCCGGCGATGAAGTCGAGTTTCACGGCCAGGCGCGTGCAGCCCTGAAAGGTGAAGCGCGGCAGGAATCCCGACTGAGGGAAGAAAGCGTTGATCCGGTCGACGTCGCCGTACATGAAGACGTTCTCCCACGGCACCAGTACCTTGTCGAAGACGAAGATGGTGTCGTTCTCGTCCATCCGGCTCGACAGTGGGTAGTCGAACGGACTGCCCATCACCGCAGCATGTTCGGTGTACGAGGTACGGCAGATCAGCTTCACGCCCGGTGCGTCCATCGGCACCGTGCAGATCAACGCGAACTGCTTCTTCTTGATCGGTAGGCCGTAGTGAGCGATGAAGTTGTAGTTGGTGATCGCCGATCCGGTGGCGACCACCTTGGCGCCACTGACGATCAAGCCGGCATCGGTTTCCTTCTCCACCTTCATGAAGACGTCGCCGACCTCGTCCGGCGGAAGTTGGCGATCTACAGGGGGGTTGATGATCGCATGGTTCCAGTACAGGACTTTCTCCTGCGATTCGCGGTACCAGCGCTCGGCATTGTCCTGGAACGGTGCGTACAACTCCTTGTTGGCGTGGAGGGTTCCGAGGAAACTCGCCTTGTAGTCGGGGGAGCGACCCATCCAGCCGTAGGTCATACGAGCCCACGTCGCGATGGCGTCGCGCTCCTTGAGTAGATCAGCCGACGACGTCGGGGTGCGGAAGAACGGCATGGTGACACCGCCGTTGCCCGTGTCGGTCGGAACAGTCAGAGCGTCCACATGCTCGCCGGTGTGCAGAGCGTCGTACAGCCTTGCGGTCATACGGATCGGATTCCGGAAAGCAGGATGCGTCGTGACGTCCTTGACGCGGTCACCGTGCAACCAGATCTCGCGACCGTCCTGCAGGCTCGAGATGTACTCGTCGCCGGTCATCGGCCGGGTGGCGAAGTTCTTCGTGCGGTTGGCTTCGCAATCAGCGGCCGGATTGACTTGTGGCGCTCCGGAATCTGCGGGGTCGACGCCGGTGGGAGGAATTTCGGTGGTCGTCATGGCAAAGCCTTTCAGATCGTTTGGGGTGCGGGCTGAAGATGAATCGGAGTGAATGAGGTGGTGGCGTCGAACCACCCGCTGTGGGGGTCATCCTGGCTGCCGTTCCAGACTGTGGTCGACGAGGTGGCACCTAGATCGTGAAAGGTGCTTCGGTAGAACAGAAGTGGATCTTTGCCGCTGGACTGAGCGTCGACGATCTCGCCGATGAAGATGATGTGGTCGCCGCCGTCGTACTCCTTCCACGGTTTGCACGAGATTGTTGCGGCGGCGCCGTCGAGTAGTGGCGCGGTAGGTCCGTCGATCCATCGGGGTTCTGTGCGCTGCGGTCGGCCGGCAAAATGCATGGCCGTGTCCACTTGGTCGGCAGCAAGGATGTTCACGGCAAACGGCGCGTTGCCGAGGTAGCCGCATGCCTTGGACTTTCGAGTCATCGTGATCTGGCACAGGCGCGGTTCCAGGGAGATTGCCGTGAATGCTGTGACCGTCGCTCCATGCGGTTGACCGTCGGCGTTGGTGCAGGTGATGACGGTGACGCCGCTGGCAAATTGGCCGAAGATGCCTCGAAGCTGATTTTGTTCCATGACCGGACCTCCTTGTCGGATGGCTGGTGAGTGAGAGTGCCGCGAAGTGCGGGAGGCGGAAGTTGCAGACGACTCGCGCCGGGAATGAAGACGAACGTACGGCGAGCGCGGCCTTCGGTCGATCCGTACAGCGCGGTGTCTATCCGGATTGCGCACCCGATAACAGCTCGCGTCCGATTTTCCTTGGAAGTGACCGGGGACACAGTGTTCAATGATGTCCAGCGCCCATGCTTGGCAATGTGGCTGGTCACGGGTTTGGAAGGTGAAGAAGGACGATGGTCGATTCCATGATCGGTACAGCTCCGCTGGACTGGGACGAGGCATGTCATGCGGTGTCGGACGCCTATTTTCCGCACACTCTGACGCCGTTGTCCCGGCACGCGGCCAGTGGTGTCGGGGTGTGCACCGCCGAGTTGGGTCCGTTGCGGATCGCTCACATTCGGTGGGGCGCAGACGTCGCAGTCGAATCTGATCATCCCGGTGCCTACGGGGTGAACATCCCGCTCTCGGGCGAGCTCGAGTCGGTGTTCGCGGGCTCGCACGTGCTCTCGACGCAGGGCGTGGCGACGGTGTGTCCGCCCGACATCACGACAAAAATCACGCGTTGGAGTGCGGACTGCGAGATCGTCGGAGTACGGATGGACCGCGAATACCTCGACCGCGAGATGGAGAAGGTGCTCGGCCGGCCTGGAATGCACTTGCCCGATCAAGTGGATCTTCGCGGGGACGACGGGGCCAGGTGGCTGAACTTTGTTCGCTCACTGTCGGATCAGATACTCGGCCCGGTCGGAGTGCTGCACAACGAACTGGTGGCAGGTCAGCTCTCCGGCGCTGTGGTCACAGCGTTTGTCCTTGCTGCGATGCCCGAAAACGAGGATGTGGTGCGACATGCCAGGCCACGCATCGTCAAGCGGGTGCTCGACGAGATGCATGACGACCCGGCTCGCGTGTGGACCGCAGCGGAGATGGCCGAAGTGGCGGGCGTCAGTGTGCGGAGATTGCAGGAAGGATTTCGGCAGTATGTGGGCCGGAGCCCCTCGGAGTGCCTGCTCGACATCCGTCTCGAGCGAGTCCACGCAGATCTGCGCGATGCCGACGACTCTACGACGGTCACGGATGTCGCTGTGAGATGGGGTTTTACGCACACCGGGCGATTCGCATCGTCGTTCCGACGCAAGTACGGTCTGCTTCCTTCTGAAGTGTTGAGAAACTAGCTCCGGTATCCCATGTCGGCGCTGAGTTGATTCGCCTTCTCCACGAGGAAAGGTGCGACGTCGGCGCGGAAGGCTTCCGGGGTTGTTCGTCCCGCCGAGGTTGAACACGCGGTCACGCCCACAACGCTTCCGCCGGCATCGCGGACGGGGGCGGCGAGGGAGATCAAACCGTCTTCGAGTTCCTCGGAGGTGAGTGCGTAGCCCTGTTCGCGCACCACACGAAGTGCGGTGTGGAATGCGCCTTCGTCGGTGATCGTGGTGGGCGTCAGGGCGTCGAACGTGGAGTGTGCGATGACGTTGTCGACGATGTCGGTTGGCGCCCAAGCGAGCAGGGCGCGGCCCATGGAGGTGGCATAGGCAGGCACGCGGGTGCCGACGCTGACGTTGATGCTCATGATCCGGCGGACGGGTACACGCGCGGCGTAGACCACGTCCACGCCGTCCAGCACGCCGAGCGACGCGGATTCGTGGGTGTGTTCCGCGATCTCCAGCAGACGGGGGAGAGCCGCCTCCGTCAGGGCATGTGACGCGGAGAAGTGCTGCCCGATGCTCAGAACGCGAGGGGTGAGCGACCACCGACTGTTGTTGCCGATGACGTATCCGAGCTTCTGCAAGGTGAGGAGGATGCGCCGGACGGCGGGGCGGGAGAGTCCCGTTTCGGCGGCAAGATCGGCGAGCGACGGGTTGGGATTCTTCTCGTCGAACGCCATCAACACGGCGAATCCGCGCTCGATGCTCTGGATGTAATCGCGATCGTTCTCGGTCACGGGATGGCCCTTCAGCTGCGGATATATCGACCTAGTGTGCCCGAAGGTTGACAAGATCTGTGATTGGGCGCACAGTACAAGCGTACGCACAGCGTAACAGATGTACGCACAGCGTACAACCAGACTTGGGAAGCCGACTCAGCCCAGCAGTACGGCGCCCACCCGGTAACAGCCATACACGGCCCCGAGGAGGACCACATGACCACTTCCGAGAGCCCCACCGCAGTAGGTTCGGGCACTGCCGCCACCGACAAGTTCCTGCAGGAGCGCGTCAGTGCGGACACCCCGCCCGAGCGCGTCTCGGCGATCGCCAAGGACGTCCTCGAGGCACTTGCCGGCGTCATCGACAAGCACGGCGTCACGTACCCCGAGTATCGGGTGCTCAAGCAGTGGCTGATCGACATCGGCCAGTTCGGTGAATGGCCACTGTGGCTGGACGTCTTCCTCGAGCACAACGTCGAAGAGGTTGCGTACCGTGGACAGAGCGGTACGAAGGGCAGCATCGAGGGTCCGTACTACGTGGCCGACGCCAAGGCATTGCCGGCTAAATGCGAACTTCCCATGCGTGACAACGAGGTTGGATCGAAGCTGGTCTTCGAGGGCCAGGTTCGCGACCTCGACGGCAAGGGCCTGGACGGTGCAACTGTCGAGCTGTGGCATGCGGACGACGAGGGGTACTACTCCCACTTCGCGCCGCACATCCCCGACGGCAATCTGCGCGGAACGATCGCGACCGACGGTGAAGGACGTTTCGAGATCACCACGATTCAGCCTGCGCCGTACCAGATTCCGACCGACGGACCCACCGGCTGGTTCATCGAGAAGGCCGGCTGGCACCCGTGGCGTCCCGCGCACCTGCACCTCATGGTGAAGGCTCCCGGAAAGCGCACGATCACCACCCAGCTGTACTTCTCGGGCGGTGAGTGGATCGAGGACGACGTCGCAACGGCCACGAAGCCCGAACTGATTCTCGACCCGAAGCCCGGCGCAGACGGAACGAACCGAGTCACGTACGACTTCGTGCTCGATCCGGCCTGATTCGCAACTGACCACGAGAAAGTGATCTGATGACAGACCTGTCGATCGTCTCCATCGAGACGACCATCCTCGACGTTCCTCTGGTTCGCCCCCACAAATTCGCCACCACGTCGATGACAGCGCAGCCGTTGTTGCTGGTCGCGATTCGCACCTCCGACGGAGTGATCGGATACGGCGAAGGTGTCGTTCCGGGGGGCCCGTGGTGGGGCGGTGAATCGGTGGAGACGATGCAGGTCATCATCGAGAAGTACATCGCACCGGTGGTGGTCGGCAGGCGCGTCGACCACATCACCGCGATCATGGCCGGCATCGAAAAAGTTGTTGCCAATGCACGATTCGCGAAGGCAGCCGTCGACGTGGCGTTGCATGACGCCTGGGCCCGTAGCCTGGGCGTGCCGGTGCACACGCTGCTCGGCGGAGCCTTCCGCGAAAGCGTCGACGTCACATGGGCACTGGGCGCGGCGCCGGCGGCAGAGATCATCGAGGAAGCTCACGAAAAGCTCGAAGCCCGACTCAATTTCAGCTTCAAACTGAAGATGGGCGCGCTCGATCCTGCCGTCGATGTTGCGCGCATCGTCGAGATCGCGCAGGCGCTCGACGGTCATGCCGGTGTCCGCGTCGACGTCAACGCGCGGTGGGATCGCTTCACCGCGCTGCGGTACCTGCCGCAACTCGCCGAGGGCGGCGTCGAGTTGATCGAACAGCCCACTCCGGCAGACCAAATCGAGGTCCTCGCCGAACTCAGTAGGCTGCTGCCGATTCCGATCATGGCTGACGAGAGCGTGCAGACCCCGCACGACGCTCTGGAAATCGCGCGTCGGAGCGCTGCCGATGTCATCGCCCTCAAGACCACCAAATGCGGTGGCCTCCAGCGCAGTCGCGACATCGTCGCGATCGCCAAGGCTGCGGGTATCGCATGCCACGGTGCGACGTCCATCGAAGGGCCGATCGGCACAGCGGCTTCGTTGCACTTCGCCTGCGCCGAACCCGGAATCAACTTCGGAACAGAGCTTTTCGGACCGTTGCTCTTCAGTGAAGAATTGCTCCAGGAACCCCTGAAGTATTCCGAAGGTCAGTTGCACCTTCCGTCCGGGCCTGGCCTGGGAGTCGAACTGAACATGGACGCCGTCAAGACCTGGACCAGGAACTAGAGGAACAAAAGAACATGGCACTTTTTCACGTACGGATGGACGTCGATATTCCACGCGATCTGGACCCGGTGGTGCGCGCGGAGACCGTAGCAACGGAGAAGGCGTACTCGCAGGACCTTCAGCGCCGTGGCAAGTGGGTGCATTTGTGGCGAATCGTGGGTCAGTTCAGCAACATCAGCATTTTCGATGTCGAGTCGGCTGACGAACTGCACGAGATTCTGTGGAATCTGCCTCTGTTTCCGTACATGAGCATCGAAGTCATGCCGTTGACGCAACACGGATCTTCGATCAAGTAGCCGGTCATGCCTGCGTAGTCGCCGAGAGCGGTTGATTCGCGTACGCCGCGATCTCGCCGACCTGATCGATGGGCGCGTCGGGCGATGGGACGCTGATCCGACCTGTCTGGACTCGACCTGAGGAGGAGTCCAGACAGCGCGTGTCAGAAGTTGATAACGCCGCGGAGGTTACGGCCGGAATGCATGTCCGCGAAGCCCTCGTTGATCTGATCGAGGGAGTAGCGGTTGGTGATCAACCCGTCGAGGTTGAGCTTTCCGCTCGTGTAGAGATCGATCATCCACGGGATGTCGGCAGTGGGGTTGGAGGCGCCGAAGAGCGATCCCTGAATTCTCTTCTGGTAGAGCGTAAGTTCCATCAGGCTCACGGGAATTCCGATGTCCGTCATCTTGCCCAGTCCGGTGACCACACAGGTGCCGGCCTTACGGATGGATGAGAAGGCCTGTGCCACATGGTCTCCAGTGGTTACGCCGACCGTGACGATCGCGGAGTCGGCGCCCTGGCCGTTGGTGAAGGACCGAGCGATGTCGGTTGCTTCTTCCATCGTGGACACTGCGTGTGTGGCACCGAATTTCAGGGAGCTCGTGCGCTTGAATTCGACTGGATCCACCGCGATGATGTGTGCCGCGCCGGCGTGCGCGGCGCCTTGAACCGCATTGATTCCGATGCCGCCGACGCCCATGACGATCACGGTCTGGCCCGGGTACACCTGGGCGGAGTTGACGGCTGCGCCCCAACCGGTGCCGACGCCGCAGCCCAGCAGACACAGCGTCTCGAGCGGGAGGTGCTTGTCCACCTTGACGGCGGAGAGCGTGCTGACCGTGGTGTATTCGCTGAAGGTGGAAAGGCCGCAGGTCTGTGAAACCGGCTCGCCGTCCAACGACATGCGGTAGCTTTCGGCGTCGCCGGGACGACCACCCGTCATGATTGCTGCGCCGTTGTCGCACAGGTTCTGAATTCCGCTTGCACACCAACGGCATCGGCCACAGGCGGCAAGGAAGGAGAAGATGACGTGGTCGCCTTCGGTCCATCCCTCGGTGTTCGGGCCGACCTCCACCACAATGCCCGCGCCTTCGTGGCCACCGCAGATGGGGTAGCGGCCCACTGCATGATCGCCGCTGGCGATGTGGTCGTCGGAATGGCACAGGCCGGAGGCAACCATTTTGACGGTCAGTTCATTGGTGCGGGGTGAATCGAGTTCGAGGTCGACGACCTCGTACTTGCCGGGCGCTTGACGGATGACGGCTCCGCGAGTTCTCAAGGGTGCTCCTGAGTTAGACGTGTTCGATTCATTGACGAGTGTTGTGTACCGCGCAATTGGAGTGCGGTACGTGATGTGTCTCGTTGATCGGACGGAGCGCGATTCTGGGAGCGGTTCACACGGTAGGTGTTACAGCCGTTCGGGTTCAGACGGTCCCCGGCTGACGAGCGCCAGTTGAAGCTCTGTCAGTAGTCGTGTGTCCGGTTCGTCGAGCGAGATTCCCATGATCTGTTCAGCGCGACGGACGCGGTACCGCAACGTGTTGGGGTGCACTTTCAGCAAGGCCGCAGCTTTTTTCACATCACCGAACGCAGCGAGGTAGCTCGTGAGTGTGAACTGCATGTCCGAGGAGTTCTTGTCGTCGTAAGACAACAATCGATCCACCCTGGGATCGCGCAGTCGGTCGTGATCCCCGATCAGGTCGAGGATTTCGCCGAGTAACACTGCGGTGCGGGAGGCAGCCAGAGTAGTGACGCGGGAGGGCGTGTCGCCGGGAGCATCGAGTACCCGGTCGACTTCTCTGCGGGCCTCCGGCACCCCGGACAGCCGGGGAATCATCACCGCGACTGCAGCCCGCGCGACGATATCCGACGAACTCTCCAGATAGTGAACTGTGTCGGAGGCCCAGTCGCTGATCAGCGATTCGCCTTCTGCATGAGGGAAGAGCACGTAGATCCGGTCGACTATCGCCGTGGTGACGGCGTCACGTCGGAAAGCGCTGGCGTGCAGGCGCAGTGAGTTCGTCATCCGCCGCAACTCGGCCGGGGTCTGCTCGGTGGTCGCAAATCCCACCACAGCGGCCGGTCCGTCGAGGGACAGCGAGAGTGAATCCGCTAGGGAAGTGATATCGACGCCGCCGCCCAGGGCGCCGAACAGTCGCTGGATCTGGGCGCTCTCCCGGCGAGACGCGTCGAGAATCCGGATCACGATGCGTGAGGCCACTTCTGCTGCGCCGCGAAGCACCTCGTCGGAACCGTCGTGAAGTGGTGTTCCCGCAGTCTGGACCCAGATGGTTCCGAGATGCTGCTGGTGCACGCCGGAGGTAGCGACGCTTGTGCCGCGGCGCCGAATGCTGACGGCCAGCCGGTGTGCGGCGCCGAACTCCGGCGCGGCCGGGATGTCGATGATCTCGTCCGAGCGTCGTAGATGTTCGAACGTGCCTCGCTTCTGCAGCCATTCGCTGTAGCCGCTCGGCCATTCGCGGCCGAGCACCGACCGTTGGTGCAGTTCGTCCTCATTCTCGTGTCCAGTGGAATGGGCAAGGATGTGCTGGGCATTGTCGTTGATCGTGACCAAGCCGCCGGTCAGTTCGGCGACGGTCTCGGAGAGCGCGAACAAGTCGGAATCGCCAGTGGGGTCAAGCCCAGAACCTTGAGGGGCAGTACGACGGCGGTACGTGTTCTTGATGAGCAACTGCTGTATCAGCGAGTAGATGTGACCGGAGCTGGCCTTCGGGTGAACGGACGCGAGTGCAATTCCCGACTTTTCCGCGGCTGCCCGCAATGCGCCTTCGTTGCCGGCATTCTTGACGAGCACCAGCTTCGGCTTGTGCGGATGGTGCTCCGACGCGACCAGCCACTCGATCACCGAATCAATCGGAACTCCGACCGGCAGATACACGTCGGACAGTGCGCCCGGGGGTTCCGAGCCGTCGACGTCGGAGTCCTCGAGGAGTGTCATCGATCGAATTTCGACATCGAGCCCACCCGGACTGACGAGTAATTCGATAACGGAACTGTCGAAAGAGGTGATGAGCGTGCCGATGGTGGTTGCAGGGGTGGTTCCGCTGATTCGGTTGTCTGCGGACTTCTGCTCGGCAATGGTGGCGGGTGCTGTTTGCACGGCGTGCTCCTAGCGCAGGGGGTTGCTTCAGATTAATCCCCGCGCCTGGATTGTCGTAGTAGTTAAGTTAGGCAGATTTATTCCGGAAGGGTGATTCCCAAATTGTGCGCCTTGGCCGTGACGTCGTCGGGAAACACATTCTTGAAAAGGTAAAGGTCCTGACCGATAACCCAGCCCGGTGCGAGCGCGGTGGCATAACGCTCGAAATAGCCGAGCTGCTTGCCGAACAGAACCAATTCCTCGGGGCTGGCCACACCCCACTGTCTGCCTAGCTGGATCAGCGCCATGATGAGTTCACTCAACTTGAGTTCTCCCAGGTCGCGCCCCAGAATTGGCGCCAATGCCGTGGCAACCTGCAGGCCGAGTTGGTCGTCGTTCACCTCGTAGTCGGTGGCGTATCCCAAGGCGCGGATACCGCGGGCGACACGGGCGAAATCTCCGTCGATCAATGTTGCACGAAACATGTCGGTGAGAATTGTTTGCCACGTTTCGGGGAGAATTCCGACAATTCCGAAATCGAGCATCGCGATTCGACCGTCATCGAGGACCCAGAGATTTCCAGCGTGAACATCACCGTGAAATGGCCCGTGAACAATGACGGATTCGAGCCAAACCTTCACGCCGCGCCGAATCAGCATCCGGGCTTCGTCGACGCCGTCCGGACTCGCGACAAAACGATCGAGAGGAACACCCCGCATTCGCTCCATGCAGATCACCCGCGGCCCGCAGTAATCCCAGTACACCTCGGGCGTCGTCACGCCCTTGTTGTCGCCGAAAGCGCCGATGTTGTTCCGGAACGTCGTCTGTCGATCGGCTTCCACGGCACTGTTCAGTTCCGTCATCGTGGCAGTGTGCAGGTCGCGGATAATGGCCGTAGCATTGGCTATTCGTAGGAACTCGACGAACTTCTCGAGAATTCTCGCGCCTCGATATGCGGCCCTGAGATCGATGAGCATGCGGGCGTAGATACCCGGCCGCTGAATCTTGATGACAGCTTCACGTCCGTCGTGCAGGACGCACGCATGTACTTGCGCCACCGATGCAGCCGCCAGCGGCTGATCGTCGAACGTCGCGAACAGCTCGGAGATCGAGTATCCGAGGTCGGCTTCCACGACGCTGCGGGCCTGCTGCGCGGGGAACGGTGGCACGTCGTCAAGGCACCGGAGGCAGGCATTGGCCAGTGGTGCCGGGAAAATGCCCGACGACGACGCAACCAGTTGCCCGAGCTTCACGAACGTCGGGCCGAGGGTGATGAAGCCGTCCACCACACCGTCGGACGCCGCGTCAGCGATGGTGCGTCCGCGTCTGCGGAACGGCCACACGATCAGAGCAAGCATGATCGACGTGGACAGCACCACCGCGATGACTGCCGATCGCCACAGCTGGGGGAGGCCGAATCGTTCCAGGTCAGGCATACGTACATCGAGAGCGCCTACGGGCACCCCTGAAGAGTAAGGACCGACTGGACGTCGCGTGTGGTCCGGCACGGCTCTCCCTTGTTCAACGGTCGACTTTAGTCAGCATGTCGAGTCACACTAACTTGCCGAGTGCGGGCAATGACTCAGCCTACGTACAGCATGGGCTGTTCTCACGTTTCTGCGCGCCGGATCGTCTACGACGTATGGACCACTTCACCGATCTGCCCGCTCGTGTCGATTCCCTCGATTGGCCTGCGCTGATCGAAGGAATCAATACCAGTGGGTGCGCCCGGACCGGGCCGTTGCTCGACGAGTCGGAATGCAAGGAAATCGCGTCGTGGTACTCGGAGGTGGGCCGGTTTCGGAGCATGATCGACATGGCCCGGTACCGATTCGGGCAAGGGGAGTACCGATACTTTCGTGATCCGGTACCGGAGCCGATCGCCGTCATGCGAGCCGCCTTCTACCGGCAGCTTCTGCCTGTTGCGCGTGAGTGGGCTTTCAAGCTGGGGGACCACGCGCCCTGGCCGGATACCTTCGACGAATGGATCGAGTTGTGCCATGACAGCGGCCAACAGCGTCCGACGCCGATTCTTCTGTCGTACGGCCGTGGCGACTGGAATGCGCTGCACCGGGACCTGTACGGCGAGTTGGTATTTCCGATGCAAGTGGTGATCGGGCTGGACAAGCCGAACGTCGATTACACGGGTGGTGAATTCATGTTGGTGGAGCAGCGGCCGCGCGCCCAGTCCAAGGGAACCGTCACAGTGCTCGAGCAAGGACATGCCCTGATTTTCACCACCAGGGACAGGCCGGTTCCCAGCGCGCGCGGTTGGTCCAGAGCGCCTGTGCGACATGGTGTCAGCGTCGTGCGGTCAGGGGCGCGTCGAACATTGGGATTGGTGCTTCATGATGCCGAATAAGTCGTACATCCTCCGCGACGCCCACAACAAACCGTACGAGAGTCAGACGCCCGGGGTGCTTGGTGGACACCGGAAAACGAAGATCTACGGTCGACTCGACTGCCGAGGGGCCGCGCGCGCAATCGCGCGCGGTGGGTATGTCGCCAGTCGGGTGTTCTTCGCCGACGAGCCGACCGCGATTGCGGCCGGCTATCGACCCTGTGCTGTCTGCATGCCCGCGGACTACGCAGTGTGGAAGGCTGCTTCTACTGGCCGAAGCGGTCCTGGTACTCCTTCGGAATGAGCGGCTTTTCACCGCGAACCTTCAGCTGCTGAACCGCCCAGGTGTTGCCGTCAGGATCGGAGAACCCGAAGAGGGTGCCGCCGTCACGCTCGTCGAAAACTGTGACCTCGCTGGCGTCGACGCCCCGGTCGATGAGCTCCTGCCTGGCCGCTGCCGCGTCGGACACAACCAATTGCAGGCCCTTCAACGAGCCGGGAGGCATCTCGGTTTGTGACGGCAGGTTGCCGATGACGATGGAACAACCCGATCCACGTGGCGTGAGCTGGGCGACCGTCATGTGCTCGTTCACGGTGTGGTGATCGAGATTGAATCCGACCTGATCGCGATAGAACGCAATGGAGCGCTCGAGATCGCTGACCGGAACGATGACTACTTCGAGGGTCCAATCCATGAGAGTGCCTTCCGCAGTGAGTAATCGGGCAAACAGGTGATCAGGACTGTGCGACGATCTTGTCCAGGCGCTCGTAACCTTCGACGACGCCGCGCTCCATATTGCTCTCGATCATGCCGTCGCGCGCCTCGAGGCTCGGATATACGGAGTGGCCGGAGAGGCGGGTGCGCCCGTTGCCCAGATCCTCGAACGTCATGGATTCGATGCTGACCACATCGGGGAAGCCCTCGTATTCGAAGGTCTGGATGGCAAATTCGTTCTCACGAACAACGTGGAAAACGCCGTTGAACGTGTACTCGCCACCCTCTGGATCGCGGTGGATGTACTTGTATCGACCGCCGCTGACAAAGTCGTATTCCTCGATGTCCATCTCGTACCCGTTGGGGCCGAGCCATTGCTTGACCAGTTCGGGATCAGAGTGGGCCGCGAACACGGCACTCACGGGTGCGTCGAATTCGCGCGTGATGTCGATGAACGGAACGCCCTCGGGCGCCGTGATCGTGACGGGATTGGTGGTGCTCATGTCTGTGTCTCCTTCTGTGTGGTGTGCAGTAGGTGATCAAGTTTTCGGAACTGTTGTTCGTGGACCAGTCGATAGCGGTCGATCCAGGCCGTCAAAGCCTCGAGTGCTGCGGCATTCAGATGCACTGGGCGCCTCTGGGCGTCGCGGCTGCGAGTGACCAAACCCGCGGTTTCGAGTACCTGAATATGTTTGGAGACAGCCTGTTTCGTTATTTCGAACGGCTCGGCCAGCTCGTTGACCGTCTGGGGTCCGGTACTCAGGCGGGCGATGATCCGTCGTCGTACCGGGTCGGCAAGTGCCATGAATGCCTTGTCGAGACGATCATCGGCCCCGGGATCCACGATCACTTGTCAATCATCTCCTTTATCAACCAATCTGTTGATTACGATACGAGTCGAGGTGCAGAGTGTCAATGCCTCGGCGCCTACTAGCCTGGAACTCATGAACGCGCTGATCCCGCGCCCGCGGATGGAGGTATCCCCGGGAGCCGTCCACGTTCCGGATTGGCTGGGCCTGGACCAACAGCGCACGCTCGTGAGCGAATGTCGACAGTGGGCAACCGCGCCGGTCCCGATGCGCTCGGCGGTGGTTCCGGGTGGACACAAGATGTCCGTCCAAACCGTGTGCCTCGGCTGGCATTGGCAGCCCTACAAATACACGCGTACGGCCGACGATGTGAACGGTGCGGCTGTAGCCGCACTACCCGAGTGGCTGATCGAGTTGGGGCGCAAAGCTGTGCGAGTGGCGTACGGAGATTCAGGTGAGATCTACACCCCCAACACGGCGCTGATCAACTTCTACGACGACGGCGCCCGGATGGGAATGCATCAGGACAAGGACGAACGCTGCGACGCGCCCGTCGTGTCCCTGAGCATCGGCCAGAGTTGCATATTCCGCTTCGGGAACACGGAGAATCGAAACCGGCCTTACACCGACATCGAACTTCAGTCTGGCGATCTCTTCGTGTTCGGTGGAGAGTCACGGTTTGCCTACCACGGAGTCCCGAAAGTTATTGCAGAAGCGTATATCCGGACAGCGGATTGACGTCTGGCCGGTTGAACATCACGCTCCGGGATACCGGTATGCGGTGAGGTTTTCAGGCTGCCAATGCCCGTTTCACGCGTGAATTATGGATGAGGGCAGGCAGTATCAAAGCTAGAACTGACACCATCGCGCACAGTCCGAGGAAGAGGTATGACCAATTCATTCCCGACGCTCGGAGTGCAGTCAAGGTGCCGGCTGCAAACAACGGCATACCGACTCCGGCAAGCAGGTCCATCTCGCGCGGAGACACCGGAGGGGCGCCCCACATCGGTATCCGTTTGCCCGCGTTCTCTCTCAGCGTGCGCGATATCGACATGGCATAGAGGACTATGCCGACAAGGCTGACGGCAACTCCCATCACAACAGAGCCGGCTCCGGTTCCAGTCGAGAGCAGGGCATACGCAAAGGCGCACATGGTTCCCAGCATGACCGCCGCAGATTTCCATCTCGGCGTCGAAGTCTGCATCGGCGCGTGAACGCTCACCGGCCGCATCGGTTCGAGAGGCTCCATGGGATCAGCGTGCCATGAGTCAGACCGAAAACGAACCATTCATCCTGTTGGGGTGTGACGCACAGATCGATCAGGGCATCGGCATCACGATCTTTCCGACGGTATTGCCGCTACGCATGCGGTGTGCCGCGTCGGACGCTTCCACGAAGGGATAGATGCTGTCGATGACGGGACGTATCCGACCGTCGACGACAGCAGGTATGACCTCGTTGGCGAGGGCAGCAATCACGTTCCCGAGTTCTTCTGCTCGACCGAAGCCGAATGATGCTCCATGCAGGTGAAGATGGCGGTAGGAGAGCGCGTCCAGGTCGATCGTGGACTGCGCGGCGTCGAGGCGTCCGATATTGACGAGGTGCCCGCCGTCTCGGGTGGCGGGTAGGCAGGCCGCTAGAGTCTGCCGCCGGCGTGGTCGAGTACGACGTCGACTCCTCGACCATCTGTTGCTTCGAGTACGGCGTCCGTGAGATTTCGATTCGTCGTGACGACAACGGTGTCTGCGCCGGCTTTGATCAATACGTCTTCCTTGTCCGGAGATCGTGTGGTGCCGATGACGGCGGCTGCGCCCAACGCCTTCGCGATCTGAACTCCCAGCAGGCCGATGCCTGACGTGGCCGCCGTGATGAGTACCGTCTGTCCCGGCGTGTAGCCGGCGAGCATCAGAGCCCCGTGTTCGGTGAGTAGTGCGGTCGGCAGGGCTGTGGCTTCGTTGTATTCCAGGTTGTCGGGCATGGCTATGACGTGCCGGTAATCCGCGAGGACGAACTGCGCGAAACTGCTCGGCGCAGTTCCCATGACACGATCGCCCACTGTGAGGTTGTGGGTACCGGGGCCGAGTGCTGCTATGTCACCGGCAAATTCGTATCCGGCGACGTACGCGTTGTCGGAGCCCGGTGTGTCGAACTCAGCGAGCATCTGCGGATCGGCGTTGTTCAGTGCGACGGCATGAGTGCGCACAAGAACCTGTCCGGGGCCAGGCTCGGGAACGGGAACTTCGTGGGCCACCCAGTCCGGGCCCTGCCCACCGAACAATGCAGTCATGGTCTCAGTCACGATGTTGCGCTCCTTGATATTCGGACTTCACCGGCGATTGCTACGAGGGGCGTTGTATTCCTCGTCGGTGACCTTGTCGCCCCACGTTGTTTCCGTGCTGCCGTCGCCGGGACCTTCCCACAAGGCGAGGTGGCTCATGAAGTGGTCGGGCGCCGCGCCGTGCCAATGTTCTTCGCCGGGCGGTGTGTAGACGGTGTCACCGGGGTGAGCCTCGATGATCTCGCCGCCGCGAGCCTGAATCAGGGCGGTGCCGGACACGATGTGCAAGGTCTGCCCCAGCGCGTGGGAGTGCCAGTCTGTGCGTGAGCACGGCGCAAAGCGAACCATGTTGGCGCGCATGCGTGACGGTTCCTGGCCTGAGTAGATGACGTCCCACCAGACGTCGCCGGTGAACCAGTCTGCGGGAGCTTTGCTCGTGGGCGGTTGCTTCAGAATCTCCATGGGAATTCCTTATGTTGTGGATGAACGATGTTCGATTGACTGTCTCTGCAAACTCGCACTTCTTCGACCTGCTTTTCGTTTACCCGCTGGCGGCACGATGAAGACAAGAAGTATGACGAGGCAACCGGCAAGGAGGCCGGCGCCTGCGGTCAGTGCAGTCGAGACATGCTCGGTGAGTGCTTCTTTCGGGGATTCCGCAGCGGATCCGGCCCCGGCTGAGATCGCGACGAGAATGCCGAGTCCCAGTGCGCTACCCAGTTGGTGTGCTGTGTTGACCAGTCCGGACGCGGCCCCGGCGTCGTCGGCCTTCACCCCGGCGATTCCGGCAGCGGTGAGCGGCGCAAACGCGAGACCTTGGCCTGCGCCGATCAAGATCATCGGTAGTGCAACGCCGCTCAGATAAGTGCTGCCCGAATGCACGAAGCTGAGCCACGTCATACCTACCAATGTGAGTGCCACACCCGCGGCGAGCAACGGAGCGTTTCCGAATCGAGGGGTCAATCGCGGAATCAGCAGTGCAACTGCAAAATTGACGACCGTCATCGGGAAGAAGGCCACACCGGCTTGGAAAGCGCTGAATCCCATTGCGCCCTGCAGAAGTTGAGTGGTGAAGTAGAAGAATCCGATCATGGCGCCGAGGTACAACATGCGGGCGGCGTAGGCGCCGGATCGTTCGCGAGAGCGGAAGAGTCGAAGCGGCATGATGGGTTGCTCCGCGCGCGATTCATTGCGAATCAGCAGAGCCAGGAGAACCGCACCGAGCGTCAGCGTCAGGAAGGTGGTCGGTGATGCCCATCCGGCTTCGGCGGAGTTGACTATGCCGAAGACCAGTGCGGCCATTCCGAGTGTGGCGTAGACGGCGCCGGCTACATCGAAACGTCCTGTGCTCGGCTTTGTTTCGGGAATGAACCGCGGTGCGAGAACGATCATCGCGATGCCGATCGGGACGTTGATGAAAAATCCTGCGCGCCAGGACACCCAATCGGCAAGGGCACCGCCGATCACGAGGCCGAGGCTCGCGCCGATCCCGGCGGCTGCGCCGTACCAGGCAACCGCGCGTGTCCGTTCGCGCCCTGGCGGGAAGCTTGCCGTCAGGAGTGACAGTGATGCCGGTGCGACCACCGCGGCGCCGACACCCTGGAGGGCGCGGGCCGCGATGAGCCACCAACCGTTGGGAGCAACCCCGACCAGGAACGACGCGGCTGCGAAGATCGCCAACCCGGCAACAAAGACGCGGCGACGGCCGAAGATGTCGCCGAGTCTCGCGCCGAGAAGGAGAAGGCCGCCGAACACGAGGGTGTACGCGTCCTGCACCCAGGACAACCCGGTCGCCGAATACCCCATCTCGGCTGCGATGCTTGGCAGCCCGGTGAAGATGATCGAGTTGTCGAGCAGGATCATGAAGTAGCTGATCAGAATGATCGCGAGGATTGCCGTGGAGTTGACGCGACCGGTCCGGGCAGTGTCGACGGTGGTCATGGGTTACGGCTGAACGAGAACTTTGAGTGCCTCACGTGTGTCCATCGCGCGGTAGGCGTCCGGTACCTCGTCGAGGTTGACAGTTCGGTCGAAAACCTTGCCCGGCTGGATCTTTCCGTCGAGAACGTCTGGCATGAGCTCCTCGATGTACGCGCGCACGGGAGCGGGACCACCGGTGAGTGTGACGTTGGGTCCGAACAGGCTGCCGAAACCGACGGGTGCCACCTCGTACTGAGGTACACCGACGCGGCTGATGACACCGCCGGGGCGAACGACACCGATCGCCTGCTCGTAGGCGGGCATGTGGCCCACGGCTTCGAGCACAACATGGGTGCCGTCACCGCCGGTCAGTTCGCGGACCTTGGCGATGCCCTCGTCGCCGCGCTCGGCGACGATATCGGTTGCTCCGAACTCGATGCCCAGATCGGTGCGCGACTTGTGACGGCCCATGAGGATGATCCGCTCGGCGCCCAGTCGTTTGGCGGAGAGAACTGCCATGAGGCCGACGGCGCCGTCGCCGATGACGGTGACCGAGGTGCGTTCGTTCACTCGACCCTTGACGGCAGCGTGGTAGCCGGTGCCCAGGACGTCGGACAGGGTGAGCAGTGAGGGGAGCAGTTCCGAGTCTTCGCCGACGGGTGCTTTGACGAGGGTGCCGTCTGCCAGTGGCACGCGGATGGCCTCCGCTTGGGCGCCACCGATGCCGTTTCCTGCCCAGAATCCGCCATGGCGGCACGACGTCTGCAGTCCTTCGCGGCAGAACTCGCAGGTTCCGTCCGACCAGGCGAACGGGGCGATGACAAAGTCGCCTTTCTTCAGCGTGGCTACGTCGCCGCCGACCTCTTCGACGACGCCGACAAATTCGTGGCCCATCGGAGTGCCGCCCGGTGTGGCAGGCATGTCGTGGTACGGATGCAGGTCGGATCCGCAGACGCATGCTCGAACGATGCGTACCAGGGCGTCGGTCGGCTGCTGCAGTGCCGGGTCAGGCACGTTCTCGACGCGAACGTCTCCGGCGCTGTACATGATGGTTGCGCGCATGATGAATCCTCTCGGGTTGTTCGGTTCGCGGTGTCGATACCCAGTGAACCGTCCGAATCATGACGGCGGGAGTTCCTGTCGTTCCAGGTACCGGCAGTACCTCCCTGCGCTTCGACGACTCGAGTAACGTAATCGGCATGGACAACCGAGCCGAGATCCGCGAGTTCCTCAGCTCCCGCCGCGCGCGCATCACTCCCGAGCAGGCGGGACTACCGGCGTACGGCGGAAACCGTCGGGTCAAAGGACTGCGCCGCGAAGAAGTTGCCTTGCTGGCGGGTGTCAGCATCGACTACTACGTGCGAATGGAACGCGGCAATCTTTCTGGAGCGTCGGATTCGGTGCTCGAAAGTCTTTCCCGGGCACTTCAACTCGACGAGGCAGAGCAGGATCACCTGTTCGACCTGGCGAAGACCGCAAGTGCGTCGGCTCCGCCGAAGCGGAGATCCGCACCCAAAGGTGTCAGTCCGGCCATTCAGCAGATACTCGACGCCATCACCGACGCCCCCGCGTGGGTCCGGAACGCCCGTCACGATATGTTGGCCGCCAATCGAATGGCCCGGGCGCTGTATTCGCCGGTACTGGCAGATCCACGTCGTCCCGCCAACAATGCGCGCTTTGTGTACCTCGACCCGGCTTCGCAGGAATTTTTCGCCGACTGGGAACGTGCTGCCGACGATATTGCGGCAATGCTCCGATCTGAGGCGGGGAAGAACCCGCACGACAAGGCGCTCACCGAATTGATCGGTGAATTAGCCACGCGCAGTGAGGTATTCCGCACGCGATGGGCGAAACACAATGTGCGCTTTCATCGAACAGGCTTCAAGAAGGTGCATCATCCCGTTGTCGGAGATCTCGAGCTGAACTTCGAGGCGATGGAACTTCCCTCAAACCCCGGGCTGACGCTGCTGGTCTACACCGCAGCGCCGGATACTCCGACGGCAGATGCGCTGAAACTCCTGGCGAGTTGGGCGGCTACCCAGGATCAGTTGGATCCGGCCAACGACAAAGAAACGTCCCTGTAGGAGCACTCAGTTCGACGGCGCCGTCAGAATTTTCTTGAGGGCGGGGAGATCGAGCGTTGCCGCAAGATCTGCAATGGTGACTCCCGACAGCGAAGCACGCCATACCTTTTCGGCATCGGCCATGACCTTGGCGATACCGCACGGGGCGAGGCACTGCTCCGGCGGCGCGGCGAGGATTCCTTGTTGCCGAATCTCCGTGCACCGGAACGCAGGTTCCTTACCGTCGACGGCCTGAACGACGTCGAGAACTGTGATGTTCTCGGGTGGCCGGGTCAGGATGTATCCGCCGTCGCGGCCCTCGGTCGGATTGACAAGACCGGCCTGCGCCAGAGCGCGCAGATGTTTTGCCAGGTATGTCTTCGACACCCCGTGCAGTTCGGCGAGTCTGGCTGTGGGAACCGGGCCGTCAGCCTGGCTGAGGACCACACAGCAATGGAGCGACCACTCCACTCCTCCGGAAAGCTTCATACAAGAACTCTATCGACGCCGTGGAAACCGGTTGGGGCCGGACATCGGTGGTGTTGCCTTCTTCAGGCTTTCGAGGCCAACCACTCGTCCAGTGTTGTCGGCGCAATCCAGGCGTTCGCGCCGGGAGTTGGTGTGAGCGAGGCACTGTCGAGTTTCGCGCCGAAGTAGCCGGCCTCCGGATCGGGCGCCACTGAGCGGTCGTCGCCGGTGACGGAGAACAAGCGTCGTACCAATTCGTCGATACCCAGCGGTTCGGGTCCGGCGATCTCGACCGTGCCGTTCACCGGCGGGCCGGTCACAACCTCCGCAACGTGAGATACGACGTCCCGCGACGCGATCGGCTGAAGATGCGCCGGCGTTGCATGGACCGTGCCGTCCACAGTCCCGGCATCGGCGATTCCGGCGATGAACTCGAAGAACTGGGTCGAGCGGACGATCGAGTAGGGAATCGGCCCGGCCTTGACCAGGTCTTCCTGGGCGACCTTGGCTCGCATGTACCCGGAATCAGACAGTCGATCGGCACCCACGATGGACAGGATGACGTGGTGCCCGACGCCCGCCTTCTCCTCCGCGGCGAGGATATGGCTGGTCCCGTCGCGGAAGAAAGCCATGACGTCGTCGTCCGACCACGACGGGGAATTCGTAAGATCTACGACTACATCTGCGCCGGTCACGGCTTCGAGGAGGCCTTCGCCCGTGGTTGTGTCGATACCGTCCGCGCGGCCGAGTGCCTTTACATCGTGCCCGGCATCACCGAGCTTCGATGCGACCTGACTTCCGATGAGCCCACTCCCGAAAATGACGATCTTCATGTTCTACTCCTTTACTTGGATAATTCATGTCCAAGTATACTCGGATATGAATTATCCAAGTCAAGAGTTACCGGAACAGTTCTGCAGCCAATGCCTCGTACGTCGCAATCGGATCTCCATCGGCCGGAAGTGCCTGGATCGCAACGTGGTCGGCACCGGCCGCTATATGTTCACGCAACCTGTCCGCGATGGAACGGGCGGTTCCGTAGGCCACTAGTGCGTCGATGACACGATCGTTTCCGTCGTTCGCAATTTCGTCGGGTGCAAAGCCGAGGCGTTCGAGATTGGTTGTGTAGTTGCGTAGGTGCAGATATGGATTGGCCACAGCCGGACGGCCGATCGCCCGCGCCTGGCCTGGATCGGTCTCGAGAACAACTTTGTGTTCCGGCGCAAGAATTTTCGACGGTCCGAGAATCTCGCGTGCTTCGGCAGTGTGTTCGGGAGTTGTCAGATAAGGATGCGCACCGGCAGCGCGATCAGCCGACAGCTTCAATACCTTGGGGCCGAGAGCGGCGAGAACGCGACGAGATTCCGGAACCTGAGCCGCGTCGAGTTCATCCAGGTAGGACACCAAGGTGGCGTACGGCTTCGAGTAATCGCCGGTGGCTTCGGGATGCCCGATGCCGATTCCGAGGAGGAACCGTCCCGGGTGCTTGGCTTCGAGTCGGTGGTACGACTCGGCAACTTCAGCAGCGGGTGACGACCAGACGTTGACGATCCCGGTTGCCACGGTGATGCGTTCCGTCGCGTCGAGTAGCTTCTCGGCCACCCGAAGGTCCGCGCGCGGTGAACCTCCGATCCAGATGGTGCCGAACCCGAGTTTCTCGATTGCCGCCCCCAGATCCGGCTTCAATCCGGCGGCTCCTCGCCAGATTCCGTAGGTGCCCAGGTCAGGTGTCTGCGTCGCGTCAGTCATGGTGGTTGTAACCCGAGTGTGACCTGGATCTATTCCGTGCCGGGCGCACGGTAGTCGGTGGGGCGATTGACTGCTTCGTCGATTTCCTCGGGCGTGAGCAGTGTGACGGATTCGGATCGAGCCGCTCCCTCGGCGGTGGTGCGAATGCTCAAGGCCGCGGCGGCAACGGCGTCGGGAAGGCTGCCGATGACAAACATGTCATGACTGCCGAGTGCAAAGTGACAGGATTCGACTGTGCCACCGACACTTTCGACCATGTGGGTTATTGCATCGCGACGGGCGGTGCCACCTTCCTTCTGAAGGCCGGCGGCCCCGGTTGGTGTGTACGTCACTTGCCAGAGGTACTTCGGCATTTCGGCTCCTTGCTCGGCAGGGGTATTCACCTCCGAGGGGTGTACCCACAAAGGGGTAGGGGACAATCAACCCATGGTTGGTACTCCGGTGATCGTGACGATCGTGTCTGTCTGTGTGGGTTTTGTGATCTTCATGCTCGCGGCAAGCGGCGCCCGCGGAAAGTGGGATCGTCGGCTCGTCATCGGGTTGTTTGTCGCAGCGGTGGTGTGCCTGACCGTCGTACCGGTGTCCGTTGCGCTCAGCGCTGGGGTATCGGGCGTCTAGTCTGATCTGGTGGCAGATATCCGAGTAGGTATCTCAGGGTGGACGTACCCCGCCTGGCGTGGGGACTTCTATCCGACCGGTCTTGCACATCGCAAGGAATTATCCTATGCCGCAGAGAAATTGACCTCGATCGAAATCAACGGTTCGTTCTATGCGCTTCAGAAACCGGAGAGTTTCGCGAAGTGGCGCAGTGAAACACCCGAGAATTTTGTGTTTGCCCTCAAGGGCGGTCGGTACATCACGCATATGAAGCGACTGCTCGACACACAGACGGGGCTGGCCAACTTCTTTGCTGCGGGTGTGCTTGCGCTGGGGCCGAAACTCGGACCGATCTTCTGGCAGTTGCCGCCTACTTTGCAGTTCGAGCCCGAGCGGTTGGCGAGCTTCTTCGAACTGCTTCCGCGTACGACGACGCAGGCTGCTGAACTGGCAGCCCGGCACGACGAGAAGCTGACCGAAGACCGGGTGCTGGCGCACGCAGAGATCGAACTCCCGATCCGTTATGCGGTGGAGGCGCGCCATGCCAGCTTTGCCGTGCCGGAGGCGGTGGAACTGATGCGCGAGCACGGCATCGGGTTTGTTGTCGCCGATACCGCGGGAAGGTATCCGCAGATCACTACGCCGACCAGCGATTTTGTGTACGTGCGCATGCACGGCGACAAGGAACTGTACGCAAGCGGTTACACCGACACAGCTCTGGACAGTTGGTCCGAACGCGCTCGGGGTTGGATGAGCGACGGGCTCGACGTGTTTGTGTACTTCGACAACGACATGAAGGGCTTTGCGCCGCACAACGCCATGGCGTTCCTGGCCCGTTTCACATGAATCCTTGTTGTCGGTGCTACCTGGCAAGCTCACACGCGAGCGCGAACAAGGAGAACCGAACGTGAACCCCCAGCAGAGTTGGCCCACCGAGTGGCCGAAGGTTGCCCGCGACATCGCTACTGCCACGGCAGACGCACTAGCCGCGGTGCGAGCGGCCAACCGCGACGCGCTGACGGAGGCGGTCGAGGAACTGCGCACGCTGTCCTTCGAGCAGGTCACATCAGTGCACGCGGCTATCGTTCGTGAACTCCTCGAGGACACCCACCCGGACGGACTCTCGAGCGAAGATGTGCAGGACGCGCTCACTGCCTGCGCCAAGTCCACCATCGTGTGGCTTCCCGACCTCGACGTGCAGGCCCTAGCCGCGGTGTACACCGGTGCCCTCGGCATCACCGATCTCGAAGACGACTCATTCCGGATCGGCCACGGTGCGTACCTGCGTTCAGCCGTGCTGGTGATCGGTAGTTTGTCCGCGGTCGTCAAGAAACCGCTGACGACGTACATCACTGCCGCGATTGGCGAGATCGCGCGCGCTCAGACCATCGAGATGCCGTGAGCGCGTAAACCCACCTAGGCTGGTCGTATGTCGAAAATTGCGAGTGCAGACCGGGTTTCGCATGCCGAGTTACTCGAATTCATCAGACCGCGCCACCGTGCCACTCTCGTGACCGTCCGCAAGTCCGGCGAACTCCAGATTTCGCCGGTCACGTGTGGCGTCGACGACGAAGGCCGCATCGTCATCTCCACCTACCCGGAGCGGGCTAAAGCGGTGAATGTACGTCGTACTCCCGCCGTGTCGTTGTGTATCCACTCCGACGAGTGGAACGGGCCGTACGTGCAGGTGAACGGGACGGCCGAGCTCATCGACCTGCCGGAATCCGTCGAACCCCTCGTCGACTACTACCGCTCGATCGCCGGCGATCATCCCGACTGGGACGAGTACCGCCAAGCGATGCACAAGCAGGGCAAGAGCCTGATCCGCGTCACCGTCGATTCGTGGGGGCCGATTGCAACAGGTGGATTTCCACCGGAGCGCTAGGGAGCTGTCGGGGAGAGGTGCAGGACGGTGGCGTCCCGCGCCTCGAGCGGCTCGTTGCAATGGGCACACACCACCTGCGCGTGCAGCTGCTCGCCGCACCGATGTTCGACGACGGTGGGAGGCGGACCGTCGATCGCGTAGGTGTCTCCCCATTCCATGATCGCCATCAGAATCGGGTACAGAGCTTTACCGGACTCGGTGGCGACGTATTCGTAGCGTGGGGGATGGCCTTCGTACAAGCGTTTTGTCAGCACGTCGGCGTCGACGAGCGTGCGAAGTCGGGCGGCAAGGATATCTCGACTGGCGCCGGTGCCCCTCGCGATGGCGTCGAAGCGTCGTTGCCCGAGGACGATCTCACGCAGGATCAGAAGCGACCATTTCTCGCCTACAAGATCCAAGGCCTTGGCGATGGAGCAGTTACGACCTTTGGGTTTCATGGTCACTCCGATCGGCAGTGGGTTGCGAAATCCAACTTAGCACTTGACGGCATGAAATCCATGCCGCAGTGTGAGTCGGGAAATCCAACCGACTAGACGAGAAGTTTGACGTGGCCGATGTGGATCTCGAGGCAGCGAGCGCTTTTGTGAGCGCCGCAGGATTGCAACTCGACGAGGTGTCCGGCACCAAAGTCGTCGGACACATCGACCTGTCCGACGCTCATCACACGCCGTGGGGAGTGGTGCACGGCGGCGTCTACACAACGGCCGTGGAGTCCGCGGCAAGTATCGGTGCCAGCACCGCTGTCGCGGACCGCGGCGAATTTGCGGTGGGCGTTCACAACGGAACCGACTTCATACGAGCCCGCACCGGTGGCCGCGTCGACGTCGTGGCACTACCGATTCAGCAGGGCCGCGTTCAGCAGTTGTGGTCGGTTGTCATCACCGATCCGGAATCAGGAAAAGAAGTGGCGCGTGGACAGGTTCGGTTGCAGAACGTTCCGTTGCCGATGTAGCTCAGTCCGGCAATCCGGCGTCGATGTTGACCGAGATTCGCTTGAGGAGTGCGGTGAGTTGCACTTTCTCGTCCTCGCTCAGTCCTGATAGCAACCGGCGGTCGCGTTCGACTCGGCGCGGAAACTCTGCTTCGACCAAAGCCCTTCCGGCTTCGGTCAATTGGAGAAGCACGACGCGTCCGTCGCGTTCGAACCGTTGACGCTCCACCAGTCCGAGCTTGGCCAGTCGATCGGCATGTTTGGTGGTGGCGGCGCCGCTGAACATGGTGACTGCGGTGACTTCGCTGGCGCGTAGTGGGCGATCGCTGCGTGCCAGTGCGCTCATCACGTCGAATTCGGCGCGAGAAACGCCGCTGGGAGCCAGGGCGCGATCAAGTTGGTGGAGGGACTGTGAACTGATGCGGGTGATCCGTCCCATCACCTCGACCGGGGAGGTGTCGATCTCAGGGTAGGCGCGCTTCCATTCACGACGAACTTTGTCGATGAAGTCGTCTTCGGGACTGTTCGCCTGATCCATGGCACACATCTTAGCGACTGATTTCACAGTACTTCACAAGTAATTTACTAGTGAAATATATGTATGCTGGATCAGTGACGACTACTCCGACCCCCAGCACGACATCGAGCCGACTCCGCCATTCGAGCGGAGCAATTGCGCATTCGGTGTCAGCGCAGACGTGGCGGGCGGCGTTCCGGCTCGGTTCCGCCGACGCTGGAATTGCCCCGGCAATACGAGTGGGCCTGGCAACCGCGGTAGTCCTGATTCTGGGCGGTGCGCTCGGGCACGAAGAGCTGGCGGGATTTGCGGCGCTGGGCGCGCTGAGTGCGGCGTTCGGACGATACGAGCCGTACCCCCGGTTGGCGGGCAAACTCGCGATGGTGGGCGCAGCACTTGTTGTGTTCATTGCATTTGGTGCGGCTTTGGGGATGTTCGGTGTGCCGGTCTGGGCGCAGATCGGGGTTCTCTCACTGGCGGCCGGCGCTGCGTACTGCTTCATCTCCGGTTTCCGCATCACTGGTCCGGGGCCCGTGATTCTTGTCTTTGCAGCGACGGGCGCAGCCGGTTTTGCCACGAGTGTTTCGGATCTGGTTCGGCTGGTCGTCGCCGGAACGATCGGTGTCCTGATCGGATGGGCCGCGGCGATGCTTCCCGCGCTTGTGCTGCCGATGGGGCCCGCACGTCTGGCTGTCGCCCGCGCGCTTGCGAACGTCGGGAGGCTCGAGGCCGGCGGTTCAGTCCCGACTGCGCTGGCGTCGATTGCCCATGCACGGACGGTTATCGCGTCGAGCGGTCGGATCAAGTCGACGCTGGGTCATGGACGTGAACTGATGGCGGTGCTCGGCGAAGCGGATGCCGCAATGCGATTGTGGAGCGAGCAGGGCGACCCGACGCTGATTCGCGATATTGCATTGCACGAGGGTGAGCTTCGTAAGATGAAGCGCTCCAGCATGATCGAGCACTCGCTCGAATCTGTATCGGAATTACCCGCGCCGGAGAACTACGTCGTCGCCGGTCTACGGCATCTGTACTCGCGCGCCGTGGTGATGAATGCCGTTCGTATTGTCGTGGCGTCGGCATTGGCCGGATGGGTTGCCGCGGGCGCCGGACTCGAGCATCCGCTCTGGGCGTCGATGGGTGCGATGGCGGCGATGCAGGGACTGAACTACAAGCAGACCGTTCAACGGGGAATCCAACGGCTTGTCGGCAACGTCGGCGGAGCGGTCATTGCTGCCGCTCTGATCGCCCTGACACTCGGTTATTGGCAGGCTGTTGTTGCAGTGGTGATTCTGCAGACCGCGGCGGAGTTGTTTGTCGTCAAGAATTACGCGTTGACGTCGGTTGCCGTGACGCCGATGGCCCTGGTGCTCATCGGTCTCAGCGCACCCATCGAGACCAGCGCGGCGCTCGCGCGAGTGGCGGACACCCTCATCGGAGTGGTGATCGGTGTTGTCGTCGCGGCCGTGACAATCAGCCGCGCCGATCGGAACCACGTCCTACGATGACTCCAGTGCATCGGAGTGAGGGGTTGTGGGTACGTGAATTTCCAGTCGAAGTCGATTATTGCGGCGCTGTGTGCTGCGGCAATTAGTTCGGTGGTCTTGGCGCCGCTGGCGTCTGCGGAGGCACCGGGGGTATCGGTTGCGACCGGAACCGTTGTCTCGAGCGAACCGCTGCCGCGGGATCTCTGGATACCGGGGACCGCCGACGCTACCCGATTCACGTACTGGACCATCGGTTCCGACGGCAGTCCCGCCCTCAGTAGTGGTGCGTACTACGTACCGGCCGGTCCCGCTCCTGAAGGTGGCTGGCCCGTCATCGCGTGGGCACACGGAACCACTGGTCTCGACGACTCCTGCGCGCCCTCCCTGGTCGGGCCAGGTCTCCCGGAACGCGACTACCCGTATCTGGGCCGCTGGCTCGCCGAAGGCTACGCCGTGGTCGCAACCGATTACGTCGGCCTGGGAACTCCGGGACTCATGCCGTACCTCGACGGAAAAGTGGAGGCACACAGCGTCGTTGACTCCGTGAAGGGCGCTCGCGCCCTCGATTCTTCGATCTCGAATCGTTGGGCAGTGGTCGGACAATCGCAAGGCGGCGGTGCGGCAATCACCACCGCCCGATACGCAACCGAATACGGCGGGGATTCCCTCGACTACCGCGGCGGTGTGGGCACGGGTGTGCCGGCCAACATCGAACTGGTCTTCCTGCCGGCCGGCCCCGGATTTCCGCCCATCGCACTTGGCGGAGGCCTGACGTCGTATGCCCTCTACATTCTTGCGGGTCTGCGTGAAGCTCACCCGGAAATCGACGTGAACTCGTACCTGACTCCGCTGGGGCGCGAGCAGGTCGATCTGGCCGAAAAGCTGTGTGCCGCAGACTTGGAAGAGGCATCGAAGAAGCTCGTGATGGGCGATGTGCTGTCGCGCCCGCTCAACGAAATCCCGAACTTCTACGGTCTTCTGAACGACTACATGGGTGTGCCGACCAGCGGCTACGACCGCCCCATCTTCATCGGCCAAGGGTTGTTGGACGTGGATGTGCCTGCCCCGTCGGCACTTTCGCTCGTTGCGGCGCTGGTTGCGAATGGTGAGCCCGTTACCTTCAAGGCCTACAACACCGACCACAGTGGCGCGTTGATCGAATCGCAGGCCGACACCATTCCGTTTGTTGCCAACCTCTTCCGCTAATGAAGCGATGGATTGCGGGCCTCGTTGCACTCGGCGTCGTTGCCTATGTGGGGTTTCTCGTCTGGATATCCGTCGCTGCGTCGGGTCACACCTTCGACGTCGCGGATTCGCCCGAGGCTCCGGTGGTAATCGTTCTGGGCGCTCAGATCAAGGACGGCAAGCCGATGGCGTTCCTGAAAGGGCGCCTCGACGCGGCCGTTCAACTGGTCGAGGACGGTAAAGCGAGTGCCGTTCTGGTGTCGGGGGATGCGAGCGGGGCTTCGGGGGATGAGATCGCCGCCATGGCAAACTACCTGGTAGAGCAGGGGATCGATGAGCGTCGTATCGTCGGGGATCCATACGGCCTGGACACGTATGACACCTGTTCGCGGGCAATACATACGTATGGTGTGTCGAAGGCGTTGATCGTCACGCAGGGCTACCACGTGCCCCGCGCCGTCGCGTTGTGCCGTGACGCCGGGATCGATGCGGACGGTGTGAACAGTGATTGTGGTTGCTCAACACCGACATTAGTCAAAAATGCAGCCCGAGAGTGGATTTTCGCCAAGCCCAAAGCGGCAATCGACATGCTGTCCGGTCGCGATGCCAAGGTCACGACCCCGCCGGAGGATTCGGTCAAATATGCTGTGCGCCTTTATTAACCGCGGTCGGTTGATAAAGGCGCACAGCCGAAGTCCTACTGAGCCGGCTTCTCGGCGATGATCTGGATGAGGTTGCCGCACGTGTCGTCGAAGACGGCGACGACGGCGGTGCCGATATCGGTAGGCGGCTGGGTGAACTCCACACCCTTTTCCGTCAGACGGGCGTACTCGGCCTCGACGTCCTCGACGGCAAACTGAGCGAGTGGAATGCCCTCTTCGGCGAGTGCATCGCGATACGGTTTCACAGCCGGGTGCTTCGCGGGCTCGAGCAGGAGTTGTGGGCCGTCGGGAGCCTCCGACGAGACAACCGTGAGCCACGCATCTTCGCCCAGTGGGATGTCGTGGTGCTTCGTGAAACCGAGGACATCGGTGTAGAAGGCGAGCGCTGCTCGCTGGTCGTCGACGAACAGGCTTGTCAGTTTGATTTGCATTGTGTTCCTGTCTCGAGGGGCCATCGCCGGGTGATTTCGGAGAGTGGCTCGGGATTGAAGTAGTGGAACTTGGAGCGTCCGCGCCGCTCCGTCACGACCAGTCCAGCGGACTCGAGCACGCCGAGGTGCTGCGAGATCGCCTGACGTGTGAAGCCCAGACCGTGTTGCATCGTGAGCAGTGAACAGATCTCGAACAGAGTCTGGCCGTCGTGTGCCGCGAGTTCGTCGAGGATGATGCGCCTCGTGTCGTCGTCGAGAGCACGGTAGATGGTGACCACGGCACCACTATAGGCAAGCTTGCGCTTGCATATCAATAGCTGTTGAGTGAGCACGGTTTGTGCGCAGCGAACAGCGGTTGTGGCGTGCAGCAATGGGTGCTCGCTGCGCACAAGGGGTGTCAGGTTGGCGATGTCCGTCCAGGGAGGCACTGGCATTACCGGTAATCGTCAGCCCTCGCACCCGTGGCAGATCTGGGGTTGGCTGAAGGAATATGTCGTCGACGCAAGGGGCACATGCCATGGCGGGCTGGAGTGAAGATCAGGTAGCGGCAATCGCGAACCCTCAGGAGGTACATGTCGCGACCAGGCGGGCGGACGGTTCGCTGAGAAAGCCCACGATCATCTGGATCGTCGGCGACGGTGACCGGCTCTTTATCCGATCCACTAACGGCAGGCCCGCAGCCTGGTTCAAGGGCGCGATCGCGACGGGAACCGGGCAGATTATTTCCGGCGGCAGCGCGTACGACGTGAAGTTCGTCGAAGCAGACGACGCAGACCTTCCGCTTGTCGACAGTGCCTACCGGAAGAAGTACCGCCAGTATCCGAGCATTGTCGATCACCTTGTCGAAAGTGGACCGCGTTCGGCCACCCTCGAAGTTTTCCCCGCCTGATACGCGAACAGTAGCGAAGGAGTAGTTCATGCGCGGCACAATTATCTACGGCCCCAATGACATCCGATTCGAAGACCGACCCGATCCGGTGATCGTGGAGCCCACCGACGCGATAGTCCGCACAGTGGCAGCGTGCGTGTGCGGTTCGGATCTGTGGCGCTACCGCGGTATCGCGGAGGTCGCCAAGCCCACCCCCATCGGGCACGAATACGTTGGCATCGTCGAAGCGGTGGGCAGCGACGTCACCACCGTGAAGCCCGGACAGTTTGTGGTGGGTGGATTCTTGACCAGCGACAACACCTGCGCGCTCTGCAAAGTGGGTGCGCACGCGAACTGCCTTCACGGCACCGGATACGACGGTTGCCAGGCAGAGTTGATCCGTGTCCAGAATGCCGACGGGACACTCATCGCCACCCCCGAACTGCCGGACGGGGCGATGATCCCGAACATCCTGGCGCTCTCCGACGTCATGTGTACCGGCTGGCATGCGGCGGTCAGCGCAGGCGTCAAGCCGGGAAGCACGGTCGTGGTTGTTGGCGACGGCGCGGTGGGCCTCTCCGGAGTTCTTGCGGCAGCGGAGCTGGGTGCGGAGCGGATCATCGCGATGAGCCGCCATGAGGATCGACAGCGTCTCGCACTGGAATTCGGTGCCACCGAGATCGTTGCCGAGCGCGGCGACGAAGGCGTCGAGAGGGTCAAGGAACTCACCTCGGGAATCGGCGCGGACTCGGTGCTCGAGTGCGTCGGCACTCAAGATTCCGTCGAGCAGGCTCTGCGGTCCGCGCGCCCTGGCGGCATGGTTGGCTGGGTCGGCGTTCCCCATGTCGCAGATCTTCCTCAGCGGCACATGTTTTGGAAGAACGTCGGTTTGCGCGGCGGACCTGCCCCGGTGCGGGCATACCTCGACCATCTTCTGGACCGCGTCTGGAACGGGCACATCCAGCCGGGCAAGGTCTTCGATCTGACTCTGCCGCTCGATCAGGTCGCGGAGGCATATGCAGCGATGGACGAGCGACGCTCCATCAAGGCCATGCTCATTCCGTGAACGCAGGAGTTTGAACGAACCCCGGTAGTTATCGACGGTCCAGCTGTGGGAGGAGTGTTTCGCGGGCCAGTAGCAAGATCGCCGCAGCGATCGGGATGGCGAGCAGTGCGCCGACGATTCCGAGCAGAGCCCCACCGAGCAGGACAGCAACGACCGTAATCAGGGGTGGCACTTGGACGGTTCGGCCGATGATACGCGGAACGAGTACGTAGTCCTCGACGAGTCGGAGCATGATAAAGAAGGCGACGGTGGCGAGCGAAATTGGCAGTGACACAGTCAAAGCGACCAGGGCGACGACGATTCCGGCGAGTGTCGATCCGACTATCGGGATCAGGTCGAGTACTGCGACGAGTACGGCGAGCAGTAGTGGGTAGGGAACACCGAAGGCGATCAGCCAGATGAAGGTGAGGACGGCGGTGATGAGCGAGATCAGGATGTTCCCGAGGACGTATCCGCCAACCTTGGCGAAGATCCCGTCGCCGATCAGGATGGTCCGCGGGCGGCGGGAGTGGGGTGCCAGGCGGTAGAGCGAGGCGCGGATTCGGGGGAAGTTGGCGAGGAAGTAGGCGGTGCGGACGACTACTATGACGGTTCCGCTGATCGCGCTGAACACGAACTTGCCGGCACCGAGGATCCCGCCGACGACACCCGGGACACCGTCGCCACCGATCGTCTGTTGGAGCTTGTCCTGAAGATGGAATCGAGAATTGAGTTCGTCGATAGCGGGGTAGCGCTCTTGGAGGTGGTGCAGGTAGTCGGGGGCGTTGTCGACGAGTGCGCTGCCTTGGGTGACGATCGGAGGTATCGCGGCAGCGAGGAATCCGGCGAGCATGCCGAAAGCCGCGAGGAAGACCACGGTCACAGCTGCCCAACGGGGAATTCGGCGTTCCACCAACCACGACACGACGGGTTCGAGGCCGACTGCGAGGAACGCGGCGATGACAATGAGGACGAGCACTCCGTGTGCTGCGATCAGCAACTCGATCCCGCCGTAAGTGACGGCCACTCCGGCGGCCGCCGCCATCCCGATCATGAACGGAGACTTGCGGTCGAAGCTCGGTCCGGGCTCACCCAGTGGGTGGGCAGGTGAGCTGATTCGGGCGGCGTCTTGTTCCGCGGCGATGATCGGTTGTCCTTCGGCGGCGGTATGGGGTTGACCGACTGCGTCACCGTGGGCAGGTTCTGTACCTCCGACCGTGGGCGGCGAGTCGTTGTCGGGTTCGGGCATCGGAACCTCCGGCATCTCGAGGTGCGCCCAGCGGGACGGACAGTTCTTTCGCTGCGCTGTCCTGGTGGTTTACCTCGAGCGGAGGTAATCCAAGCCGAGCATCCGGTCTCGATTCCGAGGGGCGAGGCGAGCTACACGTCGGTGTCGGTGGGTAGGGACGGGAGTAGTAGGAGAAGCGCACGTTCGAGCTGATCAGCGAGTTGCGTCTCCGGGTGCGTTATCCAGTACTCGTGGGCCGATTGTGTGGCGGCGAGAACCGCGTGTCCCACCGCAATCGGGAAGAATTCGTCGGTGGTGCGGGCGCTCACGAATTCGGTGGCAGCGGCTCGCCACCGCGTATGACGCTGCGATGCCTGCGCTTGCACGGCGGGTTCCGTCAGGACCAGTTGGGCGCGGTGTCTGGCCCATTCGATCTGGTCGTCGGGGAAGGCCATTGCCGTGACGACGGCGCGCACCAAGACGGCTTCGTACGGTTCGGTCGTGGTGCTATCGGCGAGTGCTTGTCGCAGACGGCTGATCTCGGCATCCGATTCGACCCACAGGACGTCGGCCTTGGTCGGGAAGTATCGGAAGAAGGTTCGAGTGCTTATGCCCGCTTCGTTCGCGATGTCCTCGACGTTGGTCCGGTCGAAGCCGCGTTCGACGAACAGTCTCTGGGCGACGGCGGCGAGGTGGTGCGCGGTTGTTGCCGCCGGCCTGCCGCCGCGGTCGATTCGGTTGTCGGTACTCATCACGCGGTCCATCGTTCCAGGTTCGTTCGGGCATGCGTCGATCTTCGGGCTTCGGAGGGTTTCGCGTAATCGTCCCGGGGTGAGTTTTCCCAAAACGCCATGTTTTGGCATCGACTGACATAACCTCTGTCGTACGACGCGGCGCCGCTGAAGGTCGGTGCTGCATGTGCCGAAAGGTTTGCTGTCATGGGGCAATTCGATGGTCAGGTTGCATTCGTCACCGGTGCTGCACGGGGTCAGGGGCGCAGCCATGCCCTACGGCTCGCGCAAGAAGGAGCCGACATCATCGCGATAGACGTCTGTCGACAGGTCGACACAGTGCCGTATCCGACCGCCACTGCCGACGACCTCGCGGAAACCGAGCGCGAGGTCAAAGCTCTCGGTCGTCGCATTGTTGCCCGCGAAGTCGACGTCCGGGACCTCGAAGGCTTGAAAGTGGCGGTCGACGCCGGTGTCGATGAGCTCGGCCGGCTCGACATCGTGCTCGCCAATGCAGGCATCTCGGTGCCTGCTCCGACGCTCGAGATGTCCGAGGAGACCTGGTCGACGATGATCGACATCAATCTCACCGGAGTGTGGAAGACCTGCGTCGCCTCGGTGCCGCATATCGTCGCGGGTGGTCGGGGCGGTTCCGTGGTGATCACGAGCTCGCTAGCGGCTCTGAAAGCGAACGCGAACACCGCACATTACTCAGCGGCTAAAGCGGGTCTGGTCGGGTTCATGAAGGTACTCGCCAAAGAACTTGCGCCGCAGAATATCCGAGTCAACACCATCCATCCCACCACCGTCGCCACCGACATGATCCTCAACGACGCCACCTACAAGCTCTTCCGGCCAGACCTCGCCGCGCCGACACGCGCTGATTTCGAGGAAGCCGCATTGACACTCAACACCCTGCCGGTGCCCGCGCTCGAATCATCCGACATCACCGAGGCGGTGCTCTACCTCGTCGGAGACAGCGGACGCTATGTCACGGGAACCACGCACACCGTCGACGCCGGCGGTCAGCTCTAACCGACGGCTCGGGCTCATAACAAGGCCCTCGCGCACGAGTTGGCCCAGCACAAGATTCGCTGGTGTGGCCGGTGAGCAAATGCTCACCGGCCACACTACTTTCGACGGAAACTCAGATCAACGCGAAGGCAGCAAACGCTCCCAGCGCGATCAGTGCAGCGCCCGTGATGCTCTGCACCCGACGGTCCACGACGCACATCACCGAGAGGAAGCCCGGCATCGAGCCACCGCGCTTGGTGTGCACGATTGCCGCGAGGCTTGGCATGCAGCGGCCGAGGGACACAACGGTGAACAGTGCCGCGCCCAGAGCCGGTGAACCCGAGGCGATGACGCCGAGTGCCAAGAGGTAGTAAGCACTCGATCGGATGAAGATCAGGAATCCGGGTCCGATGATCGCGCCGAAGATCAATGAGACCTTCCACGGCGCCATGGTGCGGCGCAGATGACGCGGAAGCTGTTGGCGCCGCATCGGAGTCGGCATCGTGAGGACGCCCAACTCGTGCAGACCGTACGCAAGTGCCACAACAGCCCAGGCGCCTAACGCCCAGCCGATCGGAATGAAACCAGATATCGCTGCGCCGAGAGCGCCGATCAGGGCGCCGGTGACGGCTCCCGTCGTGACGGAACCCAGTGCATGCCAACCGAGTCGGCGCACCGGCGTCGAAGATCCCTTACGGTCACCTTGCTTCGGTGCAGCAACAACTCCTGCAACCGACATTCCGCAGGTCGACCAGTTGGCGGCCAGTGAGGTGACCAGTCCGGCTCCGACGACTGCAGTGGTCAAAGCGGTTGTCGCAGAGGGCGCGACCACGAGTGCGATGCCGGCGCCCGCCGCAGCACCTGCCGCGATCAGGCTGGCGCGGGTGGCGGTGCCGACCGAGCCTTGAAGGGTCGGCCGGATGTCAGGGACATCGGTCTGGAGTGGGCCGTGTGAGAGAACGGTAGTCATCAGATCCTCCAAAATGTATGTAGTTCAACGAAAAGTGATGAGCCAGAAGTCACAGCACTGTGATGACTCCGATCATGTACGGGTGCACGGAGCACGAGTACTCGTAGACGCCGGCGCTTTCGAACGTGTGCCGGAAGGTGCCGTCTCCGGTGATGCCACTGTCGAACAGTCCGGGCGATTCCACGTGATGCAGTAGTCCGCCGTCATCGAAACGCCACTCGACGGTGCCGCCGTGTTCCACGGTTACGTCCATCGGGCTGAACTGAACATTGCTGATCTCGACCACGACGTCGGGGGCGGGATCTTCTGTGCCGCAAGCAGGAACACACGTTACTGCGACGGCAAGGCCGAAGCCGACGATCCACCTCCTCACTATTGAACGATCACGGTGCCGACCATCATCGGATGGGGCGTGCAGTGGTAGGTGAAGGTGCCGGCGTCGTCGAACGTGAACGAGAAGGTTCCCTCGGTGAGCAACTCGCTCTTCAGTTTCCCTTCGAGCTCACCGTTGCCGACCACGTCGTGGGGAAGTCCGCTGTCGTCGAACTTCCACTCGACGGTCTGGCCCTTCTCGATCGTGACCGACGCCGGTGTGTAGGCCATGTTCTTCACCTCGATCACGACGGCAGGTTCGTCCGACGCCGAACTGTCGCTGCTGCAGGCGGTGAGACTCAAAGCCGCACAAGCGGCGAGGAAAGCGGGAACGAGCTTCTTCATGAGAGGTCCTCTCGATTCTTCTTACTTGTCAGCGGACGTAACGCAGATTTGCCGTCATTCCGGCTTCGAAGTGGTAGGCATTGTGGCAGTGGAACATCCACTCGCCGGGATTGTCGGCATCGAACTCGATGGCGAGTTCGCTGCCTGGTAGCACGTTGACGGTGTCACGGCGAAGCCCGCCGTAATCCGGCACCGCAAAGGTATGGCCGTGGGTGTGCATGGGATGCCACATGGTGGACGTGTTTTTCATCGTGATCCGAACGCGTTCACCCTGTTTCATCACGAGCTTGCCCGCATCGGCGCCGGCCATACCCCACACGTAGCGGTCTCCGGCCTGGATCAGTTCGATGTGGTAGTCGCGATCCGGTGATTTGGTCTCGAGGCGTGCGGATTCCGCGGGGCGGAGCGCGCTTTCGAGTACCAATCGGCCACCCAATTCCGAGATCACGCCACCCACATCCGGATTCGAAAGCGCCAAGGCGTCGGTGCTGCGCAGGACCGTCGACGCGTAGCCGTCGCGGCCCTCGACCTTGGCTACCACCGGCCACGTTCCAGACTTCACCGTCACGAGTACGTCGTAGCGCTGAGCCATTCCGACGATGATGGCGTCGGCAGGAGTCGGTTCCACGTCGTAACCGTCGGTGGCGACAATCGTCATCTCATGCCCGGCCACGGCAAATCGGTACGGAGTTTCGGCGGCCGCGTTGATGATTCGTAGTCGCAGGGTCGAACCAGGTGCGGCGGTCACAACAGCGGGATCGTTGGGCGGTCGCCCGTTGATCAAGTGCAGTGGATACGCGATGTGCTGCGTCATGCCGCCCAAAGCGTCGGAAGAACCATGGCCGGCGCTCACCAACTGCTGCGCAACTGCCATGTCTCCTGCGGTGTGCTCGACGGGTGTTGATGCGGCCCCGCCATGGCCGCCGTGGCCACCGGCAATCGCCGGATTGAGTGCCATCAGTACGGAATCGGGCGTGGTGCCCAATCCGTCGACCCAGTCGTCGAGTACCAGAACGGCATCGGCGTCGGCCCCACTGGAGTCGTTCGGGTCCTCGACGATCATGGCGCCGAAGAGTCCGCGGTCTGCCTGAAGTCCGCTGTGCGAGTGGTACCAGTACGTTCCCGGATCCGGGGCGACGAAGTTGTAGTCGAAGGTCGAAGCCGCCGCGATGGGAGCCTGCGTGGTGGGTGCCGCGCCGTCCATGTCGTTGCGGATTCGAATTCCGTGCCAGTGCAGCGTGGTTTCGGCATCGAGGCTGTTCTGGACGGAGACGTTCACTCGATCACCGGACTTCAGCCGAAGTTCCGGAGCGAGAGCAGCGCCACCGTACGTCCACGTGTCCACAAGACGTCCGCCGAGATCAACCGTCGAGAATCCGGCGGCCAGGGCAAACGCGGCGGTGGTTCCGTTCCAGGCTCGTGCCGACTCTGCGGCAGCAACTTCGGGGTCGGTGGGCAGGATGTAGTCGAGATCGGCCGGCGGCGTCGGAGTTGCTGCAGTGGAACTGCATCCGGCGATCGTTCCCACTGCGCCGAGCCCGAGTGCTCCGGCGCCGAGTGCTCCCAGACTCAGGAACCGACGCCGGCCCATCACCACACCGGATCCGGGACGACTCATCGGAGTACTTCTGGTGTGATCAACCCGGTGACATCACCGACATTCCCCGAGATGTCGACGGAACTGACCTGCTCACCGGTAGTTGCGTTGTAGCCCACGATCTTCTGCGGAGCGGAGCCTTCTACCTCCGGCCCGGTACCGAGTACGTAGAACGTGGCGCCGTCGACCGAGAACGCCGTGCTTCCGATATCGGTGAGGCCGAGGTCGGCGAGAGAAAGACTCTTGATCGGGGCGAACGTAGCCGCGTCGAAGAGATCGACCTTCACAATCGAACCACCGCGTGCTGAGTCCGGGTGAATTGCGCTGTCGGTGTACTCGATTGCCAGACGCGTTGCATCGGCGTTGATGAGGTTCTCGGAGAAGCGTCCGGAATCCTGGCCCGCATTTCCGATAGGCTTGACGGCTTCCTTGGGTAGTCCGTTCGAGAAGTCGAAGACGAAGACGTCACCGTTCTCACTGACCAACAACGCTTTCTGTGCGTCGGCCGCCCACGTCACCTTGCGAGTTGAGACGAAATCGTCGGGCAATACCTTGGATCGGGCAGTCTCGGTGGGGACTCCGTCGTCGCTGATCGTGACCTGCAGGAGCTCGCGAGTGTCCTCGCACACGCTGTACAGCTCGTGTCCGACCATCCAGGTGAACGGTCCACATCCGACGATCTGGAGGGCTCCGGTGGCTTCCTGCTTCTCCAAGTCGACTACACGGATTCCGTACAAGCCGTCGTCCCAGGTGACAAAGAACTTGCCGTCGGAGGTGACAGCATTGGAGCCGGGACGCGAATGCACGCGTGCGACGTCCGGAAGCATGACCTCGGCCGGCTCCAGCAGGTTGCCGGAGTAAGTGCTGACCGTGAAATCGGCTGCGCCACGCGAACCTCGGGGACGCCACACTTCGGCGGCGAGCACCGCAGGGTCATCGCCTGAGTCGCCGACAAATCCGTGGATGACGGGATCCCAGATGCCGGGTCCGACGGTGATACGGCTCTCGGCCACACCGGTTTTCGGATCGATGACGTTGACACTGAGTTCGAGGGCTCCGAATCCTCCTTCGACGCCGAGGAGTCGGTCAGCGGCAATCGGAGTGATCGAGCTGACGTGCAGGGGTTCGGGAATGGTGTCGCCGATTTCCTGATCGTTGGCCCCGAGCGAAATACCCTCACCCGGAGCAGTGAACGGGACGGTGGGGTATGTGACATCACCTGCGCTGGATGGTTCGTCGTTGTCGGACGAACTGCAACCGGCCAAGGCGAGCACAACGGTGAGTGGGAGTATCGCGACGGCAGGCCGGGCGAGCTTTCGGGTGCGTGAACTGCTACTCATGATCCGGCACCGACCTTGGGGCGTGCTGCCGGACGGGTCTGGCAGTCCTCACCGATGATGGGAGCCATGGTGCAGGTGTACGCCTGCGATTCGTCGGAGACACACCAGATGATTTCCTGGTCGTAACTGCCGGAAACCGGGTTGTACATCACTGCCTGCATGTCCGGCTCGCCGCAGAATGCGTTGGAACATGAAGGCGCGCCGCAGCAGTCGTAGTACGCGATCAGGTAGGTCTTTCCGGTATCGGGATTGGTGCAGCACCCAACCCAGAACTCGGCGCCGGGCTTACTGCCGGGCGCGCACGTGGTGACACCGCCGCCGTTGCAGGCAGCGCAGGATGTGCCGTCCATGTTGCACCAGCGCCAGTATTCACATTCCGCGGGATTCTTGCCGTCGTACACGGGGACAAGCGGTTCCGGGCCGGGTGCCGGAGCGGGAGGCGCGGCTTCTTGCGCAAACGCGGTGCGCGTGACGGGCAAGGTGCTGATCAGCGCAACGCCGGACACTCCCATGGTCCACTTGCCGATTCGGCTGATCATCGATCGCCGCGAGACGCGTTCGGAGAGCTTGCGGCCGGTGCGGCTGGTCAGTGAACCACCCTGGCCCGCCATCCATTCGGCCTGCGCTTGAACGGTAGCCTCGTCTACCGGATATCGATTCTCTGTCATGTTGTGCTGTGGAAACGCATTGTCGTCCAACGATTTTCTCCTGATTCGTGAAGAGGAACGAGCAGAACTGAAGGTGATCAGGCCGCGCTGCCCGACTTAGCCTGCGCATGAAGGTGCTGGAGTGAGGGGGTGCCGGACTCGAGTGCGTTGAGCAAGCTCTCGACCTGAGCCATGTGGTTGCACAGGCCCTTTCCGCGAATCTTGCCGTGCTCGTCGAGAATCACGCCGTACGGAGTGGTGCCCACCTGGTAGGCGATACCGACGTCACGAGCGTCGATGTAGCTGAGTTCGGAGCCGATGCCGCTGCCGGCCAAGAACTCGCGGTGCTCTTCGGGAGTTCCGTCGGAGATGATGACAACGTCGAGGTCGGACTCGGCTCGGGCCATGGCTCGCACGCCGGGAAGCAGGCTCTTGCAGGTCGAGCAACTCGGTGCCGTGAACAGCAGGAGCTGCGCCTTGTCTCGATGGCCACCAACTCCGACGGTTCGCCCTTCCTGGTCGATCAAACCGGCAAACGACGGCCCAACCTGTTCGACCTTGGGACCGGTGTCCATCATCCGGGCACCGAGAGGTCCGAGACGCACCTGCACACGGCCGATTTCACGGGCGAGAGCGAGAACCATCAAGAACAGTACGGCCACGGCGATCACGAGAATCACGGTCGCTACGAGCAGAAAAGTAGTCATCGTAGAAGTCCTGCCTTTGCGCAGTCGGTGAATAGGGAGAAGGTCAAACGCCGTACCGAGACGTGGCGCCGGCGGCACGCAATCGGACGGAAGCACTCGAGAGGTAGTCGTCGACGGGGCGCTTGCCGAGATGAACGACGGATCGGATCTGCGCAACGGCGACGCCGGCCAGCACCAGGAGGAGTGCGAGGGTGGCAGCCGTTGCTTGTGCGCCCGCGCCTGCGGAGCTGCCGATTACCAGGATTGCGAGTGATGCGGCGGCAAGGATTCCGGCACGCACCGCATGGAACCATCCGATGCGCGGGATCTCGCCGATGCCGAATGCGAAGCAACCACAGTCGAGGTCGCGTCGGCCGCGAGCAAGGTTGACGACAAGGCCGACAAAGAAGGAGACGAACATGAGTACGGCAATCCCGGCGGCCCACTGCCGGGCGATGCCGGTCACGAGAAGTGCGCCCG
Source organism: Rhodococcus sp. 24CO (assembly GCF_050586165.1). Lineage (NCBI taxonomy): Bacteria > Bacillati > Actinomycetota > Actinomycetes > Mycobacteriales > Nocardiaceae > Rhodococcus > Rhodococcus sp. 24CO. The sequence continues at coordinate 392,731 of NZ_JAZFNF010000002.1, forward strand.
CCACAGTCTCGGCGATGGGAAGTGCCCGGGCAATCGGTCCTTCGAGCCCGCTCGGAAGGACTTTGTATCCACGTACCGAACGCAGAACACCGTCGTAGTCCGTCAGCTTGGGGATGCCGGCGAGCAGTAGGACAAACCCGATGATCGCCGATACGGCAGCGATGGTGAAGTCCATGATTCCTCCCTTTCAGGTCGGCAAGCGCTGGTGTGTGGGACACATCCTGTACTGGTGATGAGGCGAACATGCTTCGGCGTGGATACGTCCGGGGGATACGCAACTGGGAATGCCTACCGTGGGTGAGAATCGATATTTCTGCAGGTCAATAGGTTTCATCGGCACGGGATCGGCCTGGTTCGGAGCTGTGGCAGTACCCACGGGCGCCACGACGGGTGCGCGGATTCCCACTTGGATCGTCACTGCGCGCCACGGTGGAAACTGCGCGGAAACAAATGCGGACTAACTTGACCGAAATCGGTGAATCGGATATCGGACGGACGGTGAGACATGGCCGTGACTGCGGCGTTACGTGCGGCGCTCGCGCGAGCACAGAGCGCGGATCAGGACAGCGAGCCGGTGTACTCGCCGTTGCGCGGTCTGGGGCGGCGGAGGCTGACGCCGATCGATCTTCTCGGCCAGTCACTGTCGACCATCGCGCCGGCTACGGGAATGGTGTTCATCGCATTGTGGATGATCACGTACAGCCCTGGGTACGCGGGTTTGGCCGCTATCGCCGCGACAACGTCGGCGGTCTTTCTGGTTGCTCTCTGCATCACGCATTTCACTCGCAGGCTGGCGGCGGCTGGTTCGCTCTACAGCTTTGTCTTCCAAGGTACCGGAACACGAAGTGCGCTTTTGGTCGGAGCCGCGTTGGTCGTCGGGTATCTCGGTATTTCGATATCGGTGTTCGCACAGGCGGTTCCGAGTTTGCTGGACACGATTTCGCTGATCGGCACAAATATCGGCGGACGATTGTCGACGATAGTCGTGACCGTACTGATCGCCCTCACTGTTGCCTGGATAGCAGTGCGTGGAGTTCGCTTTGCGACCCGCGCGATCCTGGTGATCGAAAGCTGTTCGCTGATCTTGATCATCGCGGTGATGCTGGCAACCCGTACCGATACGACAACCACTGTGTCACTGCCGAATCAGTCCTTGAGTGTGGTTCCGTTTCTGGCGATGCTGACCGTTCTGAGCATGGCCGGCTTCGAGAGCGCGGCATTCTTCGGCCCGGAGGCCAAGCGCCCGTTGATCACTGTCACACGCACAGTTCTGATTTCGCCGATCATCTGCGGGCTACTGTTCGTCTTTGCAGCGTGGGCTGCGATGACGGGGCACGGTGCGACCATCGTCGGGGCGTACTTCCAGGGGACGGCATCCGGTGCCAGTGCCGGGGTGGTTCTGGCCGTCAAGATCGGTATGACGTGCTCGTGGCTGGCGTGCACTCTCGGTTGCGCTCAAGCGGGTTCGAGGTTGTTGTACTCCATGGGCGTCGAACGGGTGCTGCCGTCATCGCTGGCCCGGATGCACCGTCGATTCCGGACCCCCTACATTGCGGTCCTCGCGTTTGTCTCTGTCAGCACGGTCGGCGTCCTGTTGTTTTCCGATGCGGTGAGAGACGATTCGGGCTCGTTCGACGGAGTGGTGGAAATTGCCCTCGTCTGTGCGTACACGTTGGTGGCCTTCGCGTCCTGGAAGTTCTTGAACCGTATCGGCGAGCACACAGCCGTGACGCGTGTATGCACGTTGTCGGTCAGCGTCGCCGGGGCCGGTTTGCTCGTGTACATCATTCTCGACGGTGCCGTCCACGGAATCTGGGCGCTGCCGTGTGCCGCTGGAGCGCTTGCCGTATCCGGACTGATCTGGAGTGCAATTCTCCGGCGGGTACGGCCTGAGAGTCTCACGGCGGTGGGGGCTTTCGACAGCCTTGAAACTGCGGACCTCCTTCCCGGGGCCGGCACACTCCTTATCGGCGACGACGGCCGACGACGCCTGGTTCCGGATCGTTCTGCCACAGACGGCGACCTACCGGAGTGGGGCGAGTGAGCGCCGACCGCGCCACCACCGGCACCAGAGTCGGTAAACGGACCAGCGAAGAATCACACTTCAGCGGGCAGCAACCCAAAGCGGTTCAGAAGGCGCTCGGGATGCTCGAGGCTGTTGCGCATCTGGGACCGGGAACAACCGCGAAGGAGATCGCCACTTTCGCGGGCGTTCCATCGGCCACGGCGTATCGCATGCTGAATCTGTTGGTGGCAGAAGGGTTTCTCGTGAGGGTGCCGGACCTGTCCGGCTTTGCGTTGGGGCGTCGGACAGCTGAGTTGTCGCATGCCGCAACAACGAGTGGCCCGGCGCCGTCGCTGCACGAACAAGTCGAAGACATGCGTACCCATACGAGATACGGATTGCATGTTGCGTCGTTCAACGCCGGGCGACTCCGATTCATCGACAAGGACCCAGATCACGAGATCATCGGGATTACCACTCTCTCGAAGAACATCCATGCAAATGCGCTGGGCAAACTGCTGCTTGCCTACGACGAGCGGCTCGTTGTCGATGTGGAACTACGTCGACTCACCGAATTCACGATTGCTGATCGCGCCATGCTGGCCGAGCAGTTACGTTCGGTTCGATTGCAGGGGTTTGCATTCGAGAACCAGGAATCCCGGCTCGGGCGGTCGGCGTTGGCGGTACCGATTCGCGATCATGCCGACTTGGTGTCCGGCGGATTGTGTATCCAGGGTTCCTGCGAGCGTGTCACTGTGGAAGACCGAGAGTTGGTGGGCTTTCTCTTCGATTGCGCACGGCGTCTCACCGGGCTGATCTGACGCGTCAGCGTAGACGGGCAGGTAGTCCAGCCGTCATCAGGACAACAGACTCTGACGCATCGGCGATGCGGGCGTTCAGTAGGCCTAGCAGATCGCGAAAGAGGCGACCGGACTTGGTTTCCGGAACTACCCCACTGCCGACTTCGTTGGTGACTGCAATGATCGGGACAGGGCAGGACTTCCAGGCCGCCAGCAACTGATCGATGTCTTCGCGAACCGCAACGGTGTTGCCGTCCATCCAGGCATCGCGGCGATTCATCCATGCTGTCAGCCAGGTGCCCAGGCAGTCGAGCAGAATGGGTTCGGTTGCACTGTTTAGTGTTTCGACTACATCGACGGTTTCGAGTGTCGTCCAGGTTGCCGGCCGCCGCGCGCGATGTGACGCTACCCGCTCCGTCCAGTCGGGATCGTCATCATGCGGATCTCCGGTGGCGATGTATGTGACGTGCCGGTATCCGGAAAGTAGTGCTTCGGCGTAGGTGGACTTGCCCGCCCGGGCGCCACCGGTAACCAGAGTTCGGCCGGGCGCGGGGGAGCCGATGTGCAGCACTGTGCCGTCGAGAACTGTTCGTGCGCCCGACTGTTCGAGTTCCGCTGACAGTTCGTGTTCGAGCGGATTGTGGTGGCCGAGGTGGACTGCCACGATGTCGGTTCGATCTGTGACTGCGCCGACCTCGCGCAGTGCGGCGACCGTCCGGGCGAAGCTGGGCAGATCGTGGTGCCCGGTGTCGTGATCGGTCTTGAACCCGAAGGTTTCTTCGAGGAAAAGGGCGTCGAACCAGGCGTTCGCGAGCCCGGTGATTGTTGACGGTGCGAGGGGGCCGGTATCGGTAGCCCAGAAAATACGGGTACCGGCTTGGTCGGTGATGTCGTAGAGCAGGGTCGGAACTTCGTGTGTCGCTTCGAGAGCGCGAACGTCGTACGTACCCAGCGTGATCGATTGTCCCGCGACAAGCGGTGTGAAGGTGACAGGGTCGTGGGGTCCCACCCAGTCGCGGCAGAGATCTAGGGCGTCAGGCGGTCCGAGTACCTGCAGTGGTTCGTTGCGACCGGCCCAGGACCGGAAGAGCAGAGCCATCGGACCGAGATGATCGGGATGCGAGTGTGTGAGCAGGATGTGTTCGACTCCCGCGAGGGTGCGGCCGGATCGCGAAGCAGCGCGAGGAACTTCGGGGCCGCAGTCGAGCAGGATTCGATTGTCCAGCAGGGCCGCTGTGTGACCTCGGACGGTGCCGGTTGCCAGTGCGGCGGTGCAGGATGTGCACTCGCAGAAGGGGTTGGGCCAACCGTCGGCGGCACCGGTACCCAGAAGCAGCAGTTCCATCAGCGGTCGTCCTTCTCGCGGATCGGTACGACGACGGGTCCGCTCGGTCGATCGAGAACCTCGACGCGGGCGCCGTATATCTCACCGAGAAGGTCAGAACGTAGAACGTCGGCCGGTGGTCCGTCTGCCACGACGCGGCCTCGATCGAGCAAGACGATGCGTGATCCGTACTGCCCCGCGAGAGTGAGATCGTGCATCGCGGCAATCACGGTGATGTTGTCCGACACGCGCATTGCCTCAACCAGATCGAGGACCTGCTGCTGGTGGCCGATGTCGAGGGCGCTGGTCGGCTCGTCGAGGAGCAGCACCTTCGGCTCCTGCGCGAGCGCGCGGGCCAGAACTACTCGCTGCAATTCGCCGCCGGACAGCTCGGTTGCCCGGCGATCCGCAAACTCCGTGAGGTCAAGGCGTTCGATGACGTTGTTGATCACCATGCGATCAGCGGCGGTTTCCGTGCCGAAGCGTCGTAGATACGGAGTTCGGCCGAGAGCAACAAGTTCGGTGACCGTTGCGCCTTCCGGTACCACTGGCCGTTGTGGCATCAGCGCGACAACTTGAGACATGGCTTTACGGCCGGCATCTCGAGGTTTGCGGCCGGAGACCGTGAGTTCGCCCGCAGACGGAATCAACCCGGCGAGCGCATGCATCAGCGTGGTTTTCCCGGCGCCGTTCGGCCCGACGACGGCAACCCATTCACCTACTGCAACGTCGAGACTGATGCCGTCGACGACGTTGTTGCCGCCCAGAACAACCCGAAGGTCGTGGCAGTGAACGGCAAACTCGGTCATGACGACACCCGACTGCGGCGCAGGACGAGCAGGAAGAACGGAGCGCCGATCATGGCTGTCACAACGCCGATGGGAAGTTCGGCGGGGGACATCAATGATCGTGCGGCAACGTCGGTGAGGACGAGGAACGCCGCGCCCAGCATGAGCGACAGGGGGAGAAGCAGTCGATGTGAAGGTCCTGCTACCAGTCGAACGGCATGGGGAACAACAATTCCCACAAACCCGATGAGGCCGCTGGCACTGACTACCGCTGCCGTTCCGAGAGTTGCCGCAAGAACCAGGACGAGCCGAGATCGGGCGGGATCCACACCGAGGCTGGCTGCCTCCACGTCGCCGACTGCCATGACGTCCAGTACGCGCCGGTGAATCAGGATGACTGCCGAGGCGACAATCACGTACGGCAGCACAACAAGAACTTCCGACCATCCGTCCGTCGACAGTCCGCCGAGCAACCACGAATAGACCTCGCGCAGTGAGTCGTCGAACCGTTGCTGCACAAAAGTCTGTGCGGCGTTGGTGAACGCGGCCACCGCAACGCCGGCAAGAATGATGACGACCGCGTTCTGGGCGCCGCCGATGCTGCGGCCCAGAGCATAGGTGATGAACACGGCTAGTACGCCACCGACAAAGGCGGCCATGGGGATTCCGAACATCCCCAAAGCCCCACCGGAGACGATGGCCAAGGTTGCACCGAGCCCCGCACCACTGGAAACACCCAGAAGATAGGGATCTGCCAACGGATTTCGGAACACACCCTGATATGCGGCTCCCGCGACGGCGAGCATCGCTCCGACCAAGGCGCCCAGGACAACTCGGGGAAGTCGGATCTGCCACAGAATTGCCTGCTGTTGAACGGTCAGCCCGGAATCGATGTCGACGCCCGGAATCCCGTCGAGCAGTTCGAGAATGACACGATCAGGGGTAAGGCCCGCCGGTCCCACCAGAATGCCGATCAGCAGTGCCGCGCACAGAATGAGTGCGGCACCGACAAGCGCGGTGGTTCGATGGTTCGCGAGACCGGCTTTGGGCATCAGAGAGCTCAGGCCGTCGGAACCTGCGCCACAATCGCGGCGACGGCCTTCACCTGATCGGTGACGCGGGGTCCCCATCGGCTGGACAGGTCTTCGTCGAGTACATGGATCTGGTTGCCGGTCACTGCCTTCATTCCGTTCCAACCGGGGCGCGCTGCAACAGCTTCCGCGGTGACGCCGCAGCACTGCGAGTCCGCCAGGAAGATCAGATCAGGGTTGGCCTGAACCACGAACTCCGCCGAAAGCTGTGGGTAATCGCCCTGAGCGGCTGCGTCGGCGATGCTCTTCATGCCGAACAAACCGTAGATCTGGCCGATGAAACTTGTGCTCGTCACCGTGTAGAGAGAGGAGTCGAGTTCGTGGAAGTAGGTGAGCGGCTGCTGACGAGCCGGAACGCTCGCGACGGCTGCGTCGATGTCGGTGCGCATGTCACCGACCACCTCGGTGCCCTGATCTTCGTGGCCGGTTGCGATCGCGATGCGCTCGATCTGTGCATAGACGTCGTCGATGCTCGTCGCAGCCGGCAGTAAGAGCGTCGGCACCTTTGCCTTCTGGAGTCCGGACACGAGGTCGTTCATGTCGTCGGACGCGATAACCAGATCGGGTGCGTAGCCGAGGATGGCTTCGACGTTGGGTGAGAAGCCGGACAGGTCGGTGACCGGGATGCCGGCCGGGTAGTCGGACTGGTTGTCGACGGCCTTGACCTGATCGCCCGCACCGACAGCCCAGAGCGTCTCGGTTGCGCTGGGGCTGAGCGAGACGATCGACGCCGGACGCGACTCGATGGTGATGTCGGTGCCGGAACCGGTGGGACCGGATTCCACCGTCACTGGGAATGCGCCGTCGGAGACCGCTGACGTGGTGGGGGCGTCGGAGGTGGTGGAACTGCTGCAGGCTCCGGCCAACAGCGCCGTACTCACCGCCAGCGCCGCAAAGATCGATCGGAACGTGCGTGTGGGCCGAATGTTCACAGCCACCCCTCCATCAGTGCGGAGAAAGTCGCCATGCGGCGCGGCCGGAGGGCTGGGCTGCACGAGCGTCCTTCGTCCGAGGACCATCGTGTCGCCACGAGGCTGGGTGACCTGACTCGTTCATCCGTGGGTACACGGACGACTTCACAGTTGCGTCGACAGTGCCGGGCTTTCACCGGACTTCACAAGCAGCGTGGCACCCCGGAAACCCGGGGCATGTGCACTTTACAGGGGCGGCCTCTCTTGACTCGAGCGGCAAAGGCACGGTAAACATCTATTCCACTAATGAACTAGTGAAAGGGTTCGGATGATCGACTTCCGTATCGACCGCCGATCCGGCATTCCCACCTACGTGCAATTGGTCGTGCAGGTGAAGCAGGCACTACGGCTCGGTGACCTACAGGTCGGCGACCGTCTGCCTACCGCCAAGGATGTTGTGGGTGCTCTTGCCATCAACCCCAACACTGTTCTGAAGGCATACAAGGAACTCGAGCGCGACGGACTTGTTGCGCCGCGGCCGGGGTTGGGGACGTTCGTGACCAAGTCGCTCGCGAAGCCGGGAATGGCGGAGAACTCCGCTCTGCGGGCGGAGCTTTCTCGGTGGGTGCGTGACGCCGTGGCCGCGGGCCTCGAACGCACCGACGTCGAGGCACTTGTCGACATGGAACTCGCGCGTGAGTTCACCAAATCTGATTCGTCCGAGAGTGAGGGGGAGGCATCGTGACCGAGCAAGAATCAGCGCTCACCATGGCTGACGTGGACAAGAGCTTCGGGCGCAAAAAGGTGCTCGACGCATGCACCTTCGAAGTCGCGGCGGGCAGCATCACCGCTCTGGTCGGCGTCAACGGCGCCGGCAAGTCGACACTCATGTCCTTGGCTGTGGGATTGACGACGCCGGATCACGGCGCAATTTCCGTGCTCGGCGCCGCTCCGAGCCGCGACGGCATCAGCCCTGGCCTTGCCTATCTGGCACAGCACAAGCCGCTGTATCCGAAATTCACTGTTGCGGAACTTCTCCGGTTCGGTGCCTATACCAACGACAACTGGGATGCGAAGTACGCGCTCGGCTTGGTGGAACGTGCCGATATTCCGCTCGATGCGAAGGCGAAGACGCTTTCACATGGCCAACGAACCAGGGTGGCATTGGCTTTGGCGCTCGGACGCCGGCCGAAGCTCCTTCTCCTCGACGAACCGTTGGCAGACCTCGATCCCCTTGCCCGACGGTCTGTCGCCACCTCGCTGCTCGAGGATGTCGCCGAATACGGCACTACAGTGTTGCTGTCTTCGCACATCATTTCCGAACTGGCCGACGTCTCGGATCGGTTACTTCTTCTCGGCGACGGCACTGCTCGACTCTCCGGGCCGTTGGATGAATTGGTGTCTGCCCATTACGTTTTGGTGGGTGACGGTGATCCGTCGGATGTGATCGGTGCGGGCGCTGTTGTCCACACCGATGTCGGGTTGCGCCGAAATTCCCACCTCGTAGCCGGCCGTCGACCGAACGAATTAGCAGGTTGGACTGTCGACGATGCAACTCTGGACGATCTGGTGCTCGGGCATCTGAGCGTGGAAGCGAAGGTGTCGGCATGATCTGGGTTACCTGGCGTCATCATCGAACGTCGCTCATTGTCTCGCTGGGAATCATTGCGGTGCTGGCGCTTACGGGCTTGGTCGGTGGCGCAGTTATCAAGAGCGACGGAAGTGGCCGCCCCTTCGGATCGTTTTTCGGTTGTTTCGGCAACACAACGGCGATCTGTGCGGCGGAAACTGCTCTGACCGCGACCACTCTCATTGCAACGATGCTGCCGGTGTTCCTGGGTGCATTGGTTGGTGTAACAGTGTTTTCTCGGGATATCGAGCAGGGAACACATGTGTTGGGGCTTACCCAGTCGGTCAGTCGGGCTCGCTGGTTCTGGACCAGAGTGCTGGTTGTCTTTGTTCCGTTGACCGTCGCTGCGGCGTTGCTCGGTTTCGTGTTGGAATGGACTCGGGTACTCCCCGCCAGCAGCACCTTCGCGTTTGTTGCCGGCCGAGCGACATTCGTCGACCCACCGAACCTGTCGTATCCTTTCTTCCAGTCCAGTGGATTGGCCTTGGGTGCTTACACATTCATGGCACTGATTCTTGGCGCGGCTCTCGCGCTGCTGGTGCGGAGTTCGATCGGTGCAATGGCGTTGACGATGGCCGGTGTCGTGGCAGTACTGGCTCTGTTCCAGTTTGTTGCCAGGCCGCACTACGCCGAACTGAGCGTCGAAGCATCGCCTCTGGACGGATCCAGTAGATATTCTTCGTATTTGGGCGGCTACGACCAATTTGGCGGCGACTGGGAAATCGAGCAGGGGTATGTCGACATCCAGGGAAATTTTGTCGACGTTGACTATGACGAATGCACCTGGACTGGCTCTGGCGACGACAGTCCGTACGAACAGCGCCCCGAGGAGACAGGTACGCAGTACTCACTCCGTATGGATGTACTGCAGGCACAGCAGGACCGAGATATGGAGATCTGCTTGCGTGAGCATGGAGCAGACCACCGCGAGAACCGCTATCACTCCGCCGATCAGTTCCGACGCTTCCAATTTACGGAAGCCGCTCTGACACTGGTTCTTTCGGGACTGTTCTTGATTCCCGCGCTCTGGAGCCTACGACGCCTCAAGCCGTAATGCTCAGCCGGTGACCGGTGCGACGCTCAGTTGATTGATGTTCGCGCCGGTCATCGAGCACCCCTTGGTGGGGTAGGAGAGGAACACCGCGTCATAGGAGTTCGGTGGGTACACGCGTAGTCCGGCGACGTCGGTGACACCGCACTGGTCGGCCGGATAGTTCTCGACATTGGTGGCGCGGACCAAGGCGGTTCCGGTGGAACCCGGTGCGAGGGAGACCGCGGATCCGGATCCCGTGCGCGTAGCCGCTGCGCCCACTTCATTGCCGTCCGCGCCGGTTACGTAGGAAACGCCGGGGAAGCCGTCGAGGGTGCAGGTTCGCGTGCTGGTGTTGGTGAAGACCACCGGTAGTTCGGTGGAACCTGCGGCGCCGCTTGCCTGTCCGAGAGTGACACTCAGTTCTGCGACCGTGCAGTTTTCGGGACTGACCTGCGTGCTCGATGCTGCCGAGTGGGTCGCGTGTGTAGTGGTTGCCGGAGCCGGGCCGGGCGCTGCGGAGGTTGGTATCGCCGAGGTAGTGGTGGAAACAGCAGTGCTGGTGGCCGTGTCGGAACTGTCGGATCCGCAACCGCTGACGAGGGCAATTGCCGTCAGCGGTGCCGCGAGTATGACGATCCGACGTATTACTGTGGGATTCATGGTTCGCTCCTCCGGCCAGCCGACATGTGTGTCCGGTATATCCGAATCATGGCTGGGATGTGCGGGAATGCGTCAACTGAGTGCGCCATTTCACGCGCCGAACATGAGGAGATTCGATGCCGACAGTTCCGGACGCGAGGCCTGATCCCGACCCACGTGACATCAAGCGTTGGCGACGCTACCTTGCCGACGAGAAGGCCGAAGCCGCTGTGTATCGCGACCTCGCAGGGCGGCGAACGGGGGAGGAGCGTGAGATTCTCCTGGCACTCGCCGAAGCGGAGGGTCGGCACGAAGCGCACTGGCGTGCCCTCCTCGGCGAACATGTCGGAAAGCCGATGCCAGGCGACATACGCACTCGTATCCTCGGTTTCCTCGCCCGACGATTCGGCTCGGTCTTTGTTCTTGCCCTCGCTCAACGTGCGGAGACCAGATCGCCCTACCCGAACGACGCGGATGCAACCGCCGCGATGGGGGCAGACGAGAAGATCCACGAAGAAGTGGTGCGCGCGCTGGCAACTCGAGGGCGCAATCGGCTTTCGGGGACCTTCCGCGCGGCAGTGTTCGGTGCAAACGACGGTCTGGTGAGTAACTTGGCCCTGGTTCTCGGTATCAGTGGCAGCGGCGTCTCGAATCAGATCGTGTTGCTCACCGGCATGGCTGGATTGCTTGCCGGCGCGCTGTCGATGGGTGCCGGTGAATACGTTTCCGTCCGCTCGCAGCGTGAATTGTTGGAAGCGTCGACTCCGGGTACCGACGCACGCGATGCAGTCGGATTGCTCGACGTCGACGCAAATGAATTGGCCCTGGTGTACCGAGCCCGCGGCATGACGGCAGAGGAGGCCGAAGTGAGAGCGGCGGAGGTCTTGAAGCACAACAACTTCGGTACGACGGATGTCGAAGACACCCACGAGTCTGTCGGCACCGGATTGGGAGCTGCAGCGGCCAGCTTCTGCTTCTTTGCCTCCGGCGCAATCATTCCCGTGTTGCCGTACCTGTTCGGGATGGAAGGTGTAGCGGCGTTGATTGTGGCTTCGGTGCTGGTGGGTATTGCCCTTCTGTGCACCGGCATTGTTGTCGGGCTGCTTTCGGGCGGTCCGCCTTTCAAGCGGGCGCTGCGCCAGCTTGCCATCGGTTACGTCGCCGCGGCGGCAACATATCTACTCGGAATGTTGTTCGGGACATCGTTGTAGAGCACCGGCCTCGGGATCGCACGATCTCGAGGCCGGCGTAACCAGTTCGCTACAGATCCCTCGCCAGTGCTCGGCCCGCCGCGCGGCCCGAGAAGATACAACCACCGAGGAATGTCCCTTCGAGTGCGCTGTACCCGTGGACACCGCCACCGCCGAATCCGGCGACTTCACCGGCTGCATAGAGGCCGTCGAAGACGCTGCCGTCGGCCTTGATCACTTGCGAGTCGAGATTGGTTTCCAAGCCGCCGAGCGTCTTTCGGGTGAGTAGGTGCAGACGGACAGCGATCAGTGGCCCGTTCTTCGGGTCGAGAATCTTGTGCGGCGCAACAACCCGCACGATTTTGTCTGCCAGCAGATTACGGGCGCCGTGGATGGCGGTGACCTGGAAGTCCTTGCTGTACTTGTTGTCCACCTCGCGGTCGCGGGCGATCATTTCGCGCTCGATGTCTTCGAAATCGAGTAGCGGCGTGTCGGTCAGGGCATTCATTCCGTCGACCAAGTCGCGAAGGTTGTTGCGCACCACGAAGTCCGCACCCTTCTGCTTGAAGGCTTCGACGGGGCCGGGTGCACCCTTCTTGATGCGTTCGAGGAGGAGCTTGAAATCTCGATTGGTGAAGTCCGGATTCTGTTCCGAGCCGGAGAGCGCAAATTCCTTCTCGATGATTTTCTGATCGAGGATGAACCACGTGTACTCGTGGCCGCTGTCGAGGATGTACTTGAAGGTGCCCATCGTGTCGAACCCGGGGAAGTTGGGTACCGGCAGACGCTTGCCGGTAGCGTCGAACCACATCGACGACGGTCCGGGGATGATGCGGATTCCGTGGTTGGGCCAGATGGGATTCCAGTTCTGGATGCCTTCTGTGTAGTGCCACATGCGGTCTCGGTTGACGATGTTTCCGCCCGCGGATTCGGTGATTTCGAGCATGCGTCCGTCGACGTGGGCGGGTACGCCGGTCAACATGTGCTTCGGCGCCTTGCCGAGTCGTTCCGGCCAGTTCTTCTTCACGAGCTCGTAGTTGCCGCCGATTCCGCCGGAGGTCACCACGACAGCTTGTGCGGCGAACTCGAAATCGCCGACCGGGGTCCGGGAACTCTCAACTCCGCGAGGGTTGTTGGAAGGCTCGAGAACGGTGCCGCGGACGCCGGTGACAGCGCCGTCGGTGACCACCAGTTGATCAACCTGGTGGCGGTGCTTGAACGTGACCAGACCACGTTTCTGAGCGGCAATTACGCGACTGAGGAACACGTCGACGACGCCGGGGCCTGTTCCCCAAGTGAGATGGAAGCGGGGGACTGAATTACCGTGTCCGAGAGCCATTCCGCGTCCACGCTCGGCCCAGCCGACGTTGGGCATCAATCGAAGCCCCAGATCGTGCAGGTACTGACGCTTGTCGCCGGCCGCGAATTCGACGTACGCCTTTGCCCATTGGCGAGGCCAGTGGTCTTCGCGATCCCGGTCGAAGGCCGCGGTACCCATCCAGTCCTGCATGGCGAGGTCGAGTGAGTCCTTGATGCCGAGTCGGCGTTGTTCCGGACTGTTGACGAGGAAGAGTCCACCGAGTGACCAGAACGCCTGAGCGCCAAGGTTGGCTGCGTTTTCCTGTTCTACGACAAGGACTTTGCGTCCCGCCCGGGTCAGTTCGTACGTGGCGACAAGGCCGGCAAGCCCGGCCCCGACAACGATGACGTCGGCATGTTCGCTCATGGGGACTCCTCTGATGATGGGTGGGGCGGGATTGGTTCGGTGTAGGACAGCAGGATTCGAGTGAAGATGTCGCGGCGAAGGGCAAAGGCAGCATCGGTGTCGGGATCGACCAGGCACTGCACGCTGGTGCCGTCGTGAACGGCGACGAGGGCGCGCCCCAACGTGGTCGGGTCTCCCACGATGCGCCGTCCGACGTCACCGAGTGCGGATTCCACCAGGGGGAGCAAAGTCTGGAGTATCGCGTCTTCGCGGTCGGCCACTGCGGTTCGCAGTGCATCGTTTCGCAGTGCGTGCGCCGTGAACTCGGCATTGATTCGGTACCACTGCGCGTCGACCGGGACTACGGAAACAATGCTTGCGACGACGGCAGCCATGTCGAGGGAGTCGGTGGTGATCGCGGCGGTGGCCGACTTCAGATCGGCGAGCATCGCCGCGGACCGTTGTTCCCACATGGCAAAGAACAGTTGATCGAGAGAGTCGAAATTGGAGTAGAAGGCTCCACGCGAGTATCCCCCTCGCTCGCAGATCTGCTCGACGGTTGCGTGTCCGAATCCATAGTCGCCAAAAACCTCAGCGGCCGCGTCGAGTAGTCGCTGACGCGTCTGACCTCGACGTTTAGTGACACGTTTTGTGGGGGAGGTGTCAATATCCGTCATCGGTACCTCCTTTGTACTGGTTCCCCAAACGATACACGGATGTATCCGATGCGGTGGCGTATCTAAAAACCCATCTTCGTCCGGTATTTCTATCCATATCTAGTAAATTTTGAAGATTTATGAATATCTGTATATGCGCGGTGGCTGCCTTTAAGAATCCGCGTGATTTCAACCCTGTTGTCGGGCGCGCTCGAACGGTCTAATGGGGTCTTTGTCCCTTGTTTATCGTTGTCGATCGAAGGAACTGCCATGTCCTTGCGTTTCCACTGGTACCTGCCCACCTATGGCGATTCCCGCAATCTGATGGCCGGTGGCCACGGTAGCGGCATGTCCGGAGATCGACCGGCAACGTTGAAGTATCTCAACCAGATCGGCGCCGCAGCAGAGGCCAACGGCTTCGAGGCTGTCCTCACTCCTACGGGAGCCTGGTGCGAGGACGCCTGGCTGACGACGGCGATGATGATCGACACCACCGAAACTTTGAAATTCCTTGTCGCCCTCCGGCCCGGCCTGACGAGTCCGACACTGGCAGCTCAGATGGCGGCAACATTCCAGTGGCAATCAGGCGGACGATTGCTCCTGAACGTCGTGACCGGCGGCGAGGACTACGAGCAGCGGACATTCGGTGACTTCCTGGACAAGAATCAGCGCTACGCGCGTTGCGGCGAGTACCTCGACATCGTGCGTCAACTGTGGGCAGGCAACGGTCCGGTCGATTTTTCCGGCGAATACGTCAGCGTGGAAAATGCTGAGCTGCATCGTCTTCCGGACCCGGTTCCGCCTGTCTTCTTCGGCGGATCGTCACCCGCTGCGGGGACCGTCGCTTCGCGCTTTGCCGATACGTACCTCACCTGGGGTGAAACGCCATCTGCTGTTGCCGCGAAAATCGCGTGGATCAGGGACTTGGCGGAGATCCAGGGGCGACGGCTCGATTACGGAATTCGCTTGCACGTCATCAGTCGTGACACGAGCGAAGAAGCCTGGGCCGAGGCTGATCGTCTGCTCGGTGCTCTGGACCCCGCGACGGTGGAGCGTGCGCAGGCGAACCTCGCCCGGTCGAATTCGGAGGGCCAACGCCTGATGAACGAACTGCACGGAGGCGGAGCCGCATACCGGGAAGGCATCGGCGCGCGTTCACTGGAAATTGCGCCCAACCTGTGGACGGGAGTCGGATTGGTGCGCGGTGGTGCGGGTACCGCCCTGGTCGGTTCGCACGAGGAAGTTGCGGACAGGATCGCGGAATACGCGGCAATCGGGTTGGACCACTTCATCTTGTCGGGCTATCCGCATCTGGAGGAGACCTACCAGTTCGGTGAGGGAGTTCGCCCCATCCTCGAGCGTCGTGGTCTGGTTCGCGGCGCAGTAGCGACTCGGGTGTAAACGTATGCGGGACATTGGTCCTTGATCTGCCTTCAATGCATGCGACTCCGGCGGTTCGAACGACCCGGCAGGACGGGTGATTCTACCCTTTGCTGATTGCCGCGGAACGTGATCGAGAGGGATGTCAATGCAGATACAGGGCCGAAGTGCAGTTCGTCGGGTAGTCGGGACCGTCGCTGTAGCCGCGGCAGCGCTCGGTGTCGGGGTGTTGATCAACCCGGGCGTCGCGTCGGCAGCGACGACGGCGCCCGAGGTGTCGTACTCGGTTGACGGCAACGACCTGACGCTGACGGTGCACAACACCAACACGTCGCTCACCTCGTGGTGCCAGGTATTTGTCCTGAACGCGGTGGACGCGGCGGCTGTTGCCCAGGAGCCCGGCAAACTGCTCGATCCGAATGTTGTTGTTTATCCGGATGTTTCGAAACCCTCCACGCTTTTCGGTGTCGGCGTGGGCCCGGCCGTAACCACGACCGCACCTGATCTACCCGATGGTACGTACGCCGTAATCGGTGGATGCGTCGACTTCTCCGACGGAAGTGGACTGACCCCGACAATCGGAACTCCCACCGTGGTTGTCATCGGCGGTCCCCTCAGTGGCATCAACACCGGTAGTCTCACAGGACTGTTCGGCAGCTGAGCGGAGAAGGTTATGGCCACACGTGGATTCGCCAGGATTCTCAGCGGTATTGCACTGACGTCCGCTGCTGTGATCGGAATGGCATTTCTGACGCCGGCTACCGCGTCGGCGGAACGGGTTGTATTGCCACCCCCGCTCTCGGTGAGAGTGTCGGGCAACAACATCACGTTCACCATCAAGAATCCGAATCCGCGACTGAGCCTGATCAACTGCACTCCTGCCATTGTCGATATCAAGAATCTGCCCGCCGTTATCAGTGACCCGGCGTCGTTGCTCGAGCCCGGTGTCCTTGTCTATCCACAGGTTACGAACATCGGTGATCTGTTCGGAGTCCTTCCACAGCGGGAGCTGACCAAGACCGTCACCGACATTCCCGGCGGGGTTTACGCGGTTGTCGGTGCCTGCGTGTTTATTCCGAGTCTGATTCCACCGATCAGGACGCTTCCGGCAATAAGCTTGCCTGAAGTTGTAGTAGTCGGCGGATTCTTCGAAGGGCTCGGAACGGGAAGTGTCTCAGGCTCATTGGACGGCCTCGGGTTCGAGAGTCTCAACGATCTCATCGAGGCCTGGGAACGGATATCCGCCGGAAGTAGCGATTCGGGTAGCGGTAACGGCAGCGCCGTCAACGCCGGCAGCAACAGCGAGAGCCTCGGCACTAATCTCGGGAGCTTCGACTTCCAAGGCGGCTCGGGCATCGATGTAGTCGTGCCCACCTCGTAGCGAGTTCAGGTTCGCGCGCGATGGCGTCGTACCGCGTCTCGATTCGAACAGGTCGGGGAGCAGTACCGTTGCCTGCCGTTGCGTGAGGTATCTGCGTAGATGTTGGTGCACTCCTCGAGGGAACATCGGCCCAGACGGTGCATTCCGCGGCCCACTAGGTGTAGCGCCGTCCCGACCGAGAAGAGGGCCTTGAGGACCTCGGCAAGCGACTGTTGCGGATCGCGGTAGTGCAGATGCCAGCCGTCGCCCGCGTGATTGGTCATGCGTGGGTAGGCCGACGCTTGCTCCAACATGATGTTGACCAGTTCGGCGCGACCTTCCGCATCAGTGAGGTCGACGATTTTCGACCACTCGGTCAGAAGGTCGAGGGTCTCGCCCAGGTCCTTCTCGGCGATGGGGAAATCGAGAATGATGCCCGCGTCGACGCAGCGCTCGACGAGTTCATCCAGTGTCTGAGGGTGGCGATTGGCGAGGTCGGCAGCCAGAGTCACCGCATATTCGCCGTAAGGGTTGAGATGCACAATGGCATTACATCATGGTTGTCGTATGAAGAAAACAGAACTAGCCAGCGTCCAGTGCATCCACCGGTGGGAAATCGAATCACGTCATCGGACCAGCGAAGGGACTGTCACCTACCTGCGCTGCCATTGCGGTTCGTGGCAGACCTTGCTCACCGAATGGACCTCAGGGGGCATCGGCTCGGCCATAGCCGCACCGATTGAGGCGAAGTCCAGATCATGATCGAACGCGCCGGTGTCTCGCCCCCGTTCGAGTTAAGGTGCCGACATGGGCTTCTCGTTGATCTTCATGCGCATCAAGCAGGACGAGCAGATTGATGCCGACCGAGGCGGCGTGGCCGACTTCCTCGAGCGGCGTGGCTTGAAAGTCGTTGCGGGTCGGTACGGAGGCGAGATCTTCGATCGCGGCGACCAGCCTCTGAGCTTTGACGATCGTTTCTCGGACCTGTACCTCGACCCGTTGGACCAGAGCGGTCCTTTGTGTGGCGGTATCTTTCATGCCAGCCTTACCGGTGCGGAGTGCGAGTTCATCTACGAGCTGTGTGTCGCTGCCGGTTTTATGATCGTCAACCCCTCTGGTGATCCGACGTTTGTTGTGCCGCAGCGCAATCACACGCCTGAAGATCTCCCCGAGCTCGACGACGTAGCGTGGGTGGAGAGCGCCGCCGAACTCGTGCAGGCCCTCACCGGGAGCTTCGAGGAGTTCCGCGCCTATCGGAGCAAAGTTCTCTCGCAGTACCCGGATCGTCCGCACTGAGTGCGCTCATCGGCAACGCCTGGCGGATTCGTCCGACGAACCCCAGCGCATATTGCTCTTACTAGATCTCTCTAGGACACGCCCTAGATGACGGCATATTCGGCTAGCTGACTTGTACCGTCGATGGGCATGGACCCCGTACGCAATCCATATGCACCTGGCGCCGGCCAACGGCCGCCGGAACTGGCCGGTCGAGACAAGCAGATAGATGCGTTCGACGTCGTGCTCGAGCGCATTGCGCGCGGTCGACCCGAGCGCAGTGTTGTCCTGACCGGGCTCCGCGGTGTGGGAAAGACCGTGCTGCTGAACCAGCTCAGGTCGGCTGCCATCTCGAAGAGTTGGGGGACGGGCAAGATCGAGGCTCGACCCGACCAGGACCTACGACGCCCACTGTCGTCGGCTCTGCACATGGCCGTCCGGGAGATCGCGGTCTCGCATCGCGATCCCGAGCGGGTCGAGCAGTTTCTCGGTGTCCTGAAATCGTTTGCGCTCCGGGCGACGGCGGACAAGGGGATGCGGGAGCGATGGCAACCCGGGATAGACGCGCCGGCGTTGAAGGGTCGGGCCGACAGTGGCGACATCGAAATCGACTTGGTCGAACTGCTGATGGATGCGTCGTCGTTGGCACGGGACGTCGGTGTCGGTATCGCGATTTTCATCGACGAAATGCAGGATCTCGGTGCGGCAGACGTATCGGCGATCTGTGGTGCCTGCCACGAATTGAGTCAGGACGCAGCACCTTTGATAGTGGTGGGAGCGGGCCTTCCGCACCTGCCGGCAGTGTTGTCCGCGTCGAAAAGCTATTCGGAGCGGCTGTTCAGCTACCACCGGATCGATCGACTCGAACGCGACGCGGCGGACCAGGCGTTGATCGCGCCCGCCGCGCGTGAGGACGTCGAGTTCACGGACGCGGCGCTCGACGCTCTGTACGACGCGGCGGACGGCTACCCGTATTTTGTCCAGGCCTACGGAAAAGCCACATGGGATGTGGCCGCGTCGAGTCCGATCACGAAAGACGATGTGCGGGTAGGTGCTCCGACAGCCGAAGAGGAATTGGCGGTCGGGTTCTTCGGATCACGGTATGAGAGAGCAACTCCGGCAGAGCGGGAGTACATGCGAGCCATGGCAGATCTTTCCGGTGACGACGGTCCGGTTGCAACGGCAGCCATCGCTGTTGAACTCGGACGCAAACCCGCGTCCTTGTCGCCGGCGCGTGACGGGCTGATCAAGAAGGGGCTGATCTACTCCGCGGAACGAGGCTCGATCGGATTTACGGTGCCGCACTTCGGTCGCTACTTGCGTGGGCAGGCAGAGTGAACGCGCTCGAGACCGCGTGGGATCGGGTTACGGCGATCAGCCCTGCTCCGCAAGCCTGGGTAGTTCCGCTGGCAGCCCTCGTCGCCGTGGTGATAGTCCTCGAACCGCACCTGTGGCAGGTTGCGCGAAACGTCGTGACCATCGCGCACGAAGGCGCTCATCTCATTGTTGCTGTCCTGGTCGGCCGACGGTTGAAAGGTCTTCGGCTGCACTCGGATACGTCGGGGGTTGCCATTTCCTCGGGCAAACCGACGGGATTCGGTGTCATCGTGATGACGTTCGCGGGCTATGTGGGTCCGTCGATTCTCGGACTGGGAGCGGCTGCCTTGTTGGGTGCGCAACGCGCTGTGTTGGTGTTGTGGATCGGACTGTTTGTTGTTGCGGTGATGATGGTGTTGATCCGCAATCTGTACGGGGTGTTCTCGCTGGCCGTTGTGGGGGCGGCGCTGTTTGGTCTCGTCTGGTGGGGATCGGCGGAACTGCAGGTGGCCGCCGCATACTTCTTGACGCTCTTCCTGCTGTTTGCCGGACCTCGCCCGGTCGTTGAACTGCAACGTCAGCGGAGTCGCCGCGGCGGTGCGCCGGATTCCGACGCCGATCAGCTGGCCAGACTCTCGCCGATACCCGCGATCGTGTGGGTTGGGTTGTTCTTCGTGGTGAACGTGGGAGTGCTGGCTGTCGGCGGTTGGTGGATCCTGCGTCCCGTGGTTGGTTGAGCGTCGATTGAGCTATCTACAGGTATCTAGCTAACGGGCTAGATGCCTGTAGATATTGATCACGCGATGTCTTCCTCGTCGCCTGCGGCAACCCTCTGCAGGCCTCGGTAAGCGTCGTTGGCACTTTGACGGCCGGCGATGACCGCCTCGACCTCCGCCGCAATGGGCATGTCCACGCCGTACTCACGGGCCAGGGCCATGACCGTCGGCGCGGTTTTCACGCCCTCGGCAACCTGACCTAGTTTCTCGACGGCTTCCTCGACAGTCAGACCCTGCGCCAGTGCCTCGCCCACTCGGCGGTTGCGGGAGGTGGGAGCCATGCAGGTGGCAATCAAATCGCCGACGCCGGTCAAGCCGGCAAAGGTTCGCGGATTGGCGCCCATCGCTTCGCCCATACGCGTCATCTCCGCGAGCCCGCGCGCCAACACCATGGCGCGGGTGTTGTCGCCGACGCCCAGACCGTCGGCCATTCCGGACGCAATCGCGACGATGTTCTTGAGGACGCCGCCGAGTTCACACCCCAGGACGTCGGTGTTGCGGTAGACCCGGAACACGGACGACGCAAAGAGTGGCTGCAGTGCTGCGGCAACGCGGTCGTCCTGCGTCGCAACGACGGAGGCGGCGGCCATGCCGTCGACAATCTCCTTGGCGATATTGGGTCCCGCGAGAAGCCCGACTGGGTGCCCGGGCAGGCACTCGGCGATCACCTCGGTGGGTCGCTGACGAGTTCCGGGCTCGAGGCCCTTGGCGAGCGACAGGATCGGTACCCACGCGCGGACCTCGTTGGAGATCTCGGCCAGTGTGGAACGCACGGCATGCGACGGAACACCGCAGACCAGAACGTCGGCCTCCCGTGCTGCCTGAACCAGGTCGGATGTCGCTTTCAAACCTTTCGGAAGCCTGCGTTCACCGAGGTACCTGCTGTTGGTGCGCTGGGAGTTGATCTCGTCAGCGGTGTCCGCACTGCGTGCCCACAGCAAGGTGGGTGTGTTGCGGGCGGCCAGCCCGGCAACCGTGGTTCCCCAGGATCCTGCGCCGAGTACTACGACGCGTACCGGGCGGGCCATCAGAGTGCGCTCTCGGGCGTAGCGAGTGATGTCATGGTTCCAAGCGTTCCACTTGCGGAGCGGTTGCGGAGCAAATCAGCAGAGTCTGTGGCTCGGCTTACTTACGTCGTGCTCGGCGGCGCGGATGTGCGCATGGTTTCGACGGCGTCGGCGGACTCCGCGACGATCGACCGCATCGCGGCTTCGGCGGCGTCGGCGTCACCGGACTGGATTGCCGACGCGACCACTCCGTGCAGGTGAATGGCTTCCGGATCGGCTTCGTGGGGCATCAGGGCGTGGCGGGTTCGGCCCTCGAGGATCTCGACGACGATCTGCGACATCGCACGCAGCATCGGGTTTCCGGACGCGGCGAGCAGTGTGCGATGAAAGTCCGAATCGTGCCCCAGATAGGCGTCGGTATCGGCGGCGCGGGAGGTAGCTGACATTCCGATCACCGCCGCAGTGAGCGCGCCGCACTGCTGCGGGGTGGCCCGGGTCGCGGCCAAGCGAGCGGCCAGCGGTTCGATTCCCGAGCGTAGTTCGCTGAGGATCGACAGTTGCTCGAACCGGCCGGGGCCGGCCAATTGCCAGCGGATGACAGTGGGATCGAGTGCGTTCCAATGCTCCGATCCCAGGATCGTGATTCCGACGCGTCGACGCACCGATGCGAGGCCGAGTGATTCGAGTACTCGCACGACTTCCCGGATGACTGTGCGGGAAACGTCGTAGCGGGTTGCGACTTCATCCGCGGAGATGGTGGTGCCCGGCGTGAGGGCGCCACTGACGATGTCCTGACCCAGTTGTTCCAGCATCGAGTCGTGCAGTTGCTGAAACGGAAGTGAGACCATGCGTAGATCGTCCCATGTGTATGGATTAAGCCCGATGAAAGTCCGATAAATACTACAAATTAGTGTCTGATCTTGAAATTGTAGGTTAATTGAGGAACAGTGACCTCCATCACTCGTTGGACTGGAGTCCCTATGAACACCACAGCACTGCTGGCAGCGGAGGTTGTCCCGGCTGGAAGCGATGCTCGACTGATCATCGCCGCCGTCGCGGGCGTCGCCGTGATCATCGCGCTCATCACCTGGCTCGATCTGCACCCCTTCCTTGCTCTGTCGATCGGAGCGGTAGGCGTCGGATTGGCCGCCGGGCTAGGTTCGGCTGAGTCCGTTGCGGCCTTCGCGACAGGGTTCGGTTCGACGATGGGCGGCGTCGGCATTCTCATCGGCTTCGGTGCCATGTTCGGCAAACTGCTGGCCGACTCCGGCGGTGCTGATCGAATAGTGGACACGCTCGTCAGTCGATCCAGTGACCGGGCACTGCCGTGGACGATGGCACTGGTTGGCGCCGTCATCGGTCTGCCGATGTTCTTCGAAATCGGCCTCGTCCTGTTGATGCCCGTCATCATTCTGGTGGCTCGGCGGTCCGGGCAGTCCTTGATTCGTATCGCGATTCCCACCCTCGCAGGCCTGTCCGCGATGCACGGTCTGGTTCCGCCGCATCCCGGTCCTCTGGTAGCCGTTTCCGCGTTGAATGCAAACCTCGGTCTGACATTGGCGCTTGGTGTGCTCGTTGCCATCCCGACGGTGATTCTGGCCGGCCCGGTCTTCGGCAAGATCGCGGCCCGCTGGGTCGACGTCAAAGTTCCCGATCTCTTTGTCACCGGCGAGGATCGGGGCGAAGAGGAGAAGGTGCAGCGCCCCAGTTTTGCGGCCACGCTTGCCTCGATCATGCTTCCCGTGGTGCTTATGCTCGGCAAAGCTCTGGCCGAGGTCATTGCGCCTGATTCCGAATCGCTTCCCAAATCAGTACTCGACTTCCTCGGAACCCCGGTTGTTGCTTTGGGCCTCGCAGTTCTAGTCGGTATGGTGCTGCTCGGACGGGGCGGCGGAATGGATCGCAAGGCCATTTCGAAGTCGCTCGAGAGTTCACTGCCGCCGATTGCCGGCATCTTGCTGATCGTCGGCGCCGGTGGTGGTTTCAAGCAGGTGCTTATCGACACGGGTATCGCTGACGTGATTGCCGACGCGATCAAGGGCAGCAGCTTGCCGGTGCTCTTCCTCGCGTGGCTGGTCGCTGTATTGATCCGCGTCGCAACAGGTTCGGCAACCGTGGCGACAGTCACGGCGTCCGGAATCCTGGCTCCCGTTGCCGCCGAGCTTTCGTCCACCCACGTTTCGTTGATGGTGCTGGCGATCGGCGCGGGTTCGCTCTTCCTTTCTCACGTCAACGACGCAGGGTTCTGGTTGGTCAAGGAATACCTCGGCGTCACCGTTGTGCAGAACCTCAAGACGTGGACAGTGATGGAATGCATCATTTCGGTATCCGGACTGGCCGGTGTCCTTGTCCTGAGCGCAATTATCTAGGGGTTGGACATGACTGACAAAGCAGCACAGAAGAATCCCGTGCTTGTCGTGATGGGTGTATCGGGCTCCGGGAAATCGACTGTCGGCGGGATGATTGCCGGCGCGATGGGCTGGGATCTTCAAGAGGGCGACGATCTTCATCCGCAGGCCAACATCGAGAAGATGGCTACCGGGCATCCGTTGAACGACGACGATCGCTGGCCGTGGTTGGACAAGATCGCGCAATGGATCACGCATCACACCGATGCAGGGCAGCCCGGCATCGTCACGTGCTCGGCACTCAAACGCAGTTACCGCGACATACTGCGGGGCGAGAACGTGGTGTTCGTTCACCTCGCCGGTTCGCGCGATCAGATCGGCCAGCGGCTGACCGCGCGCCTCGACCACTACATGCCGCCCTCGCTGCTGGACTCGCAGATCTCCACGCTCGAGCCGATCGACCCGGACGAGCAGGCGATCATCATCGACGTCGGTGGCAGTCCAGTCGAGATAGTGGAGGACATTCTGCGACGCCTCGAAGAGCTCGGCTACTGAGTTCGGGCGCCAGCCTGTTCTCGGGAAATTGCGTCGGTTATCGTTCAGTCAAGGTATGTGTAACTCGGATACACAAAATATCTTGACCTGGGAGGACGCTATGCGGACGCGAGATTCGACGGTATGGCATTGGAACGTGAGCCCGCGCGCACGTTTCGTATTTGCTGTGACCAGGACGTTTGTGAAGCCCGCGTTCACCTTCTGGCCGACCAGTGACCGCGGGATACGGCAACTCGAAAAGCTCGACGCGCTCGCCGACCGCCTGCCCAAGCCCAAGAACCTCGACATCGAACCACTGACGATGGGCGGTGTTCCTTGTGAAAAGGTGACGCACCCACGTCGTGCCACCGGCGCGCTCGCGGGAGCCACCATCCTCTATTTCCACGGCGGTGGATTCATCTTCTGCGGACTTGCCACCCACCGAGCACTGTGTGGCCTGCTGTCCGCCAAAGCCGGCGTCCCGGTAATCTCCGTTCGGTACCGGCAGTTGCCCGAAGGATCGATCGGCACGTCCGTGGTCGACGCCATGGCCGCCTACACGGCACTCCTCGAGACTGCGGAAGATCCGAACAAGATTGTGGTTGCCGGTGATTCGGCAGGCGGCTACCTGGCAATGAAGGTCGCCGAGATTGCCGCGTTGCGCGGAATCACGCGCCCGGCCGCCGTTATCGGGTACTCGCCGCTCCTCAACGTAGACCTCGAAGAGCACGATCCTGATTTCATGAAACGTGATGCTTACCTGCCGATGTCGCAGGTCGAGAAACTCAAGGACCGTTGGCTGAACGGACCGGACAACATTGTCGGCGAGCAGTCTCCGATCAATGCCGACCCCAAGTTGCTTGCGCCCTCGTTTCTGGTGTGCGCCGAGTACGAACTGATGCGCCCGGACGTGGAAATAATGACCGAAAACTTCATCAAGGCAGAGCAAACCGTCGAAACCCACATCTGGAGTGGGCAGATCCATGCCTTCCCGGTGATCGGCAAGGCGCTGCGTGAAGGGCGCACGATCGTTGATCTGAGTATCGCGTTCCTGGAACGTACTTTGGCGTCGAAGCGCCAGATCAGCGCCTGACTCTTCTCTATCTGTCGGCTTCTGGGCGGGTGAGGAATGCCAGGACGGCCGAGACCCAGGCGTTGCGGGCCTCGATCATCGTCCAGTGACCGCACCTGGGGAAGATGTGCACTTCACCGTTCGGGATGTCACGCATCGGCAGAATCGCCATGTCGACGGGGCTGACGCGGTCATCGCGACCCCAGGTGAGCAGTGTCGGAGCCTTGATCTTGTTCAACTGCGCCCAGTACGGAACATCCGTCGACGCAGCAGCGGCGGCGCCCATGGCGGCCATGGCCTTGCTGCTGTACATCCGACGCGCAATCTCGAGCGTCGTCGGCTCGGTGGCGAGCGCCCAACGCTCTTCGATGAGCTGCTCGGTGACCACGGCCGGATCGAAGACCATCGACTGCAGCCACCGGATCAGGCCCTCGCGGGTGGGGTTGTCGGTGAATTCCATGAGGAGCTTGATGCCTTCACCGGGGCCGGGCGAGAAGGTGTTCTTGCCCATGCCGCCGATGG
This sequence comes from Rhodococcus sp. 24CO, assembly GCF_050586165.1. NCBI lineage: Bacteria > Bacillati > Actinomycetota > Actinomycetes > Mycobacteriales > Nocardiaceae > Rhodococcus > Rhodococcus sp. 24CO. The sequence goes on from NZ_JAZFNF010000002.1 coordinate 418,094, forward strand.
TGACGAGCTTGTTGACGCGGTGCGGTTGGTCGATCGCGACCTTGGTGGCGACGATGCCGCCCATGGAGTTGCCGATCAGGTGGACGGGGCCCAGGCCGAGTCCGTCGAGGAACGCGCTGACCGAGGCCTGAGCCATCATCATCGGGTGGCCGTCGCCGGGGTCGCTGACGCCGAAGCCGGGGAACTCGAGAACGTAGCAGTGGAAGTGCTCGGCGAAGTCCGCGAGAACACCGCGGTAGTTGCGCCAGCCGGTGACTCCGGGGCCCGATCCGTGCAGCAGCACCAGCGGCGGACCGTCGCCGGCCTCGTGGTACCGGAGCACACCGAGATCGGTCTGCAGCTCTTTCAGAGTGTCCTCGTAGCTCAGTTCAGTCGTCATACTCCGAACGATGCCACTGTCAAGCCCGTTCGGCCACAGGCCATCCCGATCACAGAGAAACTATCTGCGATCAGGATGGCCACCAGCGGATCAATTCACCATGTGTTCAACTGCCCGATAAGAAAACACCATTGCGGTTCCCAGCGGCACGCCAGGGCCGGGGTAATGCCGACCGCTCAGAGATGCCGCCGTATTCCCTGCGGCATAAAGCCCTTCGATGCTGGAGCCGTCGGCCCGAAGGACTCGTCCGTCGGCGTCCGTGCGAAGGCCGCCTTTTGTGCCGAGATCGCTGAGAACGATTCGTGCAGCGTAGAAAGGTCCTTGTGAAATCGCGTGCAGCGCGGGGTTGGGAGCGTCGCCCGAATCCGAAGGAGGACAGAAGAACAGATCGTACGGGTCCTCGCCGCGTGTAAAGTCCTCGTCGGTTCCACGTTTCGCGAAGTCGTTGAAACGGGCGACTGTCGCAGAGAGATTCGCGGCCGGTACACCGATCGCGTTAGCGAGCGCATCAATGGTATCGGCCTTTACCCAAGTGCCGGCAGATAGATGGTGGGCCGCAGTCGCTTCAGGCACGGAAATCGCAGGGAGAATTCCTTCTCCCTCGCGCGAATCGAACACCAGGTAAGACGGAACCGCCGGAGTGGTCTTGTCCCGGGAGATCATCGCGCGTCCGAATTGGTCGTAAGGCAGGGACTCGTTCAGGTAGCGTTCGCCCTGTGCGTCGACGACGATGCCCCCTCGGAGCCCAACCATGAAAGCTCCACGGCCGTCGGGCATTTCCACCCCCGGGCACCACCAGGCTTCGTCGAGCAGGTCCGTTGCCGCACCGATCTCGACGGCAGCGTTCACGAGATCGCCGGTGTTCGCTCCTTGTGGACCCATACTCCACTGCGCTTTTCCGGGAGTTTTGTTGGCAGTACGCATCTCGCTGCTGCCTTCGATGCCGCCGGCAGCAAGAAGAACCCCGTATTTCGCTTTGATCCGAATGCTTTCACCGTGGGGATTCGTTGCATGGACTCCAGCAACGCGTTCGCCGTCGACAATCAGTGATCGCGCAGGAGTGTTGTTGTGCAGCACTGCGTGTCCGGTGCCCTCGAGCGCTAGTAGCAGTCGGCCGATCAGCGCGCGTCCGCCGATCAGAGTCTCCTCCGGCTGTGCGCCCCCGGCGCGATCGATTCCGGGTTCGGGTCGAATCAAGTGGCGCAGTTCCCCGATGTCGCTGCACGGCAGATTGATCGGATTGATCGCGCGACCGGAATCCATACGACCCGGGCGCTTGTAGTAGTCGGGAAACGGGCGCCACTCGAACTCGATGTTCGGGTCTTTCTCCAGCAATTCGACGACGGCCGGTGCCGTGTCGACAAATGCTTCTTGTCGTTCGAGTTCGTGGTCACCGAGAAGTGCGCGGAGATAGGTGCGAGCCTTCTCGAGCGAATCGCCTATTCCGGCACGTTCCTGAACGGATGTTCCAGCAAGCCAGATTGCTGCCCCCGAGTAGGCGGAGGTACCGCCGAATCGCGCTGTCTTCTCCAGGATCACGGTCTTCAAGCCTTGCGCTGCAGCGGTATACGCTCCGGTGAGCGCTCCGCCGCCGGAACCTACGACGATCACGTCGCATTCGGTTGTCCAGTTCTGCATTCTTCCGTTTCCTCACTGCGAATATGTTGAATCTCTACGCAATACCGTGTGGAGGGTGTACGCCAGGGTGAATCCCATTGGTGGGTTATCGTTTCGCGTCGACAACTCGGGCGGAGGTTCACTACCGCATTCGAAAGGCTCCAGTTCAAGGATTCACCGTGGTGAGGTGTCCGTTCATCGGAACAGGTTGTTGCCCAATGGCATGCGCGCTGACACTATCGTGAAATGGGAACCGAAATCACCTTGACGGTGGGCGAGCAACTCCTGGCCATCGAAAGCATCAAGAACACTTTTGCTGCCCGACTACGGTGCATGGACAACAAGCAATGGGAGATGTACCCGGCGTTGCATACCGACGACGTTATTTCGGAGACGTGGGGAGGCGCGCCCATCGACAGGCAGCCGCAGACTGACGGCGTTGCGAATCGAGTTGTGGGGAACGAACGATTGGCGCGCACGATCAGTTCATTGCTCGACGGCGACACCAAGATCACATCGGTCCATCACGGGCACACGCCAGAGATCGAATTGACGTCGAACACTACTGCTCGCGGTATCTGGGCGATGGAAGACAAATTGTGGTGGACGAATGGAGATCGCGAAGAGCATTTGCACGGGTACGGCCACTACCACGAGGAATACCGCCAGGAAGGCGGTCGATGGCTTATCAGTTACCGGTCGTTGACACGGTTGAGAGTGGACGCTACCCCGGACTTTCACTCGTCTGCTCGGTACTGATTGTCGCAGCAGCGTGCGTGTACGCGATGGTGAAGGCACGTGGCCGGCAGATCGTCTGACTTCTGCCGGCCTCGATGCGTCGAGGAAAGGTTGTGCGCGTGAGGTATTCGAGGATCCGAGGGTTACGAAGCCTCGCGGTGGTCTCCCGATTTGAGATCATTGGCGACGCACGCGTCCCAGATGTTTCGAGCTGCGATGCGAACCGTGCCGACAAGCTGATTCATCTTCATGTCTTCGATGGGTCCACAGACCGAGATTGCCGCCCGATTGCCGTAGTGGTGGTCCCGGGGTCCGATTGATGTTGCAACACAACCTATCCCCGGCACAGTTTCTTCACGATCCATCGCTACGCCGTGGTTGCGGACGCGTTCGAGTTCCTCGTAAAGTCGCTCGTGCGACGTGATGCTGTAAGGCGTCGACTGGCGAAGCGGACCCGCGGTTGCGTTGTGCATTCGTTCGGGTTCGAGATTGGCCAATATGGCTTTGCCGACACCAGTGAGGTGCGCGGGGATCCGGGCTCCTACTTTGGTCGGAAGCGACAGAGGCTTCCGACCCGGGATGCGGTCCAGATACAGAGCGTCACCCTTGTTCAGGACTGCAAGATGCACCGTGAGTCCGGAAGAGCGAGCCAGTCGGTTCAATACGGGGAGAGCGCCATGGCGGAGTCGGTTCTGGTTGAGTGCCCATTGTCCGACTTCGTATGATCTGGTGCCGAATTCGTACCGGTGCTCTTCTCGCGCAACCCATTGCGCCTCTACGAGTTGCTCGAGAAGTCGGTGAGCGGTTGAGCGAGGAATTCCGGTCTTGTGGGTTATCTGTGAAAGCGTCAGAGGGCCTGCCCCTTTGAATGATTCGAGGATGACCGAAATTCGATCGACGACGGACACCAGATCGTCTACGTTGCGTGTACTTCTCACCGGATCTCCTGACCTTGACCTCAATGCTGTGATGGCCGTCACCCTAATGAGGGTGGGTCGGTCTTCGCAAACGACTGACCCACCTCGCGGGAACATCCGGCGTATCGATCCGTGACTGCATATTTGCTGTCCGGGTGGTCTGCGGAGGTCGTGATCGAGAGTTACGGCTATATTTTGTCGAAATACACTGTTCCAGAGTGCTTCAGAGGCCGTATCTGCCTCGGAAGAAGACCAAGGGCGAGTCGTTTTCTCGCTCGACGCGCAGCGCACGAACTGCTCCGACAACGATGTGGTGGTCGCCGCCGTCGTGGACCGTCTCGATGTCGCAGTCGATCCAAGCAAGTGTGTTCGCTATCAGAACGGCCCCGTGTCGAGTCGTCCACGGTGCAGATTCGAATTTGGTGCCGGTGGATGATCCGAACGCAACGCACACAGCTTGTTGGTCGTGTGCGAGGACATTTACAGTGAAGCGGCCGGTGGCGGCGATGCGTGGCCAACTTGTCGAGTTCTTCCCCGGGCACACGAGTATCTGCGGCGGGTCGATTGACAACGACGTGAATGATTGGCAGGCGAAGCCGATCGGGTGCCCGTCCGACGACAGGCCGGTGATCACGGTGACTCCGCTGCAGAAGTTTCCGAGTGTATATCTGAACTGCGCGGCATCTGGTCGCGCTTCGTTGCCGGGTTCGCGACGATCGCTTTGAATCATGTGTAGAGCATCGTCAGTAGGTATGTGTGGTAGGGACATTCGTCTCCCTCGGTGACTGTCGGCACGTGATGTGCAGAAGCAATTCTGGGGTTTCACGGATGCCACCGGCGCCGTCGTTCCCGTCAGTCGGGAGGAAAAGTGGGTGTTCCATTCAGCGGGGACAGCCTTAGGCGGTGAATGCATGTCGTTGTTAGTCTTGGTCCGTGCCCGATCTCAATGACGCATCCTTACCGGCTTTGCCCGCCACGAGTTGGGCAGTGCTGGGAATGCTCACGTTCGGTGAAGAATTGAGTGGAACCGATCTGAAGAAGTGGGCAGATTGGAGCGTGGGGTTTTACTACTGGAGCCCGTCGCTCAGTCAGGTCTACACAGAGTTGAAGAAACTCGAGACAGTTGGCTTCGTGCAATCTCGAGAGATTTCGGAATGGGGAGAACGCACCCGCCGCGTCTATGGAATAACGCAATCGGGAGTCGACGCGGTCCGGATATGGTCGCGGGAGTCGCCCGTTGAGTTTCCGGTACTGAAGCACAGCGTCATGTTGCGTTTGTGGATGGGCCATTTGAACGATCCGGACCACTTGAAGGCGATCGTATGCAATCACATCGCGAACGTCGAAGAAAAGATGGCCAAGGCTGCCCAGCATGCCGATCATTCCGAAGGTGAGCCGGGTTGGGCGTTTTCGAAGATGAGTCTTCGCTGGGCGGCACGCCACTTCCAAGCAGAAATCGACCTGGCTCGTGATTTACTCGAGGAAATCGACGAAGCTGCCGAACTGTTCGCACAGAGTCGTGTCGACGAACTCGGCCTACCGACTCCGGTCGATCCGGGAATATGGAAGTCTGTTGACGACGCAATCCAGAAGCCCCGGTCTGACTGAACTTTCCTGAACAGTTGCGATTGGAGTTGGAATCAACGAGCCGATGATCCGTGCGGAGTTGACCGTAAGGTCTTGCTGCGCTGCATTGTTGGAACAACATGGTTGTTGACGCGACGCCAGACTGCGGTAGCAGTGTTGACCAGGATTTCTGTCAGCCGAGGATCGGGTGGGTTCAGAGGAAGCTGGTGGCTAGGTCCGGAGAGCGACAATGCAGATGTCGCCGACCCGATAGGGCCGATCGGGGTGGCGATGGAACCGAACCCTTCGATCGGTGTATTCCGCTCACACGCGATACCGGTTTCACGAAGTCGATCGTACGACGGTCCGGACGCTCCGTTGTACGCCAGCAGGATTCTTCCGAGCGCAACCTGGTCTGCTTTGTCGCGTGACCCGACGCGGTTCGGGACGGCACCGGCAAGTCGGCCACCGACATACTCGTGAAATACGAGTTCGTCTCCGTCGAGCGCTGCGAGTTGGACAGCAAGTCCGGTTACACGATGCAGTTCGTGGAGGTGGGGAATGACGGCCGAGTGCAACCGGTCCTGTCGCACCGCCAATGAACCGAGTTCCATCAGGCGCAAGCCCAGTGTGTAGTCGTGGCCCTCACGCTGTAGCCATCGCAGTTGGACGAGATGTTCGAGCATTCGGTGCACAGAAGACCGGGGCAATCCTGTGCGACGAACAATCTGAGCGAGGGTCAGCCTGGCACTCCCGTCGAAGGTGTCGAGCAGGAGAGAAACGCGATCGAGGAAGGCGTTTGGGGTTGAGCGGTCGATCGTCGACTGGATCGTCATCGGGCTAGCTCCTGTTCGGCTGTTTCTCCACCAAAAGCCTTGGACTTCGGTATTCCTATTAGGAATCATGACACGGCTTGGTGGATTTGTGAAGCAGTTCACCAACTGGAGGTCGCTGTCGGGGAGCGACCGCTGGACGGGAGACTTGGTTCTCAAGGCTGAGCGGGCGATTTATCGTGGCGGAACGCAAGTGTTCCGGTTGTCGGACATCGGCGACGGATTTCGAGAGGGATGTCGCATCGTGAATACCAGAAACACCGAAGATGAGAACAGTCGCGACTTCGACGTGATAGTGGTCGGAGCTGGCATTGCCGGCATGTACGCCGTGCATACCTTGCGGCAACGGGGATTGCGGGTCCAAGGATACGAGTCAGCTTCTGGCGTTGGGGGGACCTGGTATCACAACCGTTATCCTGGCGCGCGATGCGACATTGAAAGCTTGGATTACTCTTACTCGTTTTCCGAAGAGCTTCAACAAGATTGGGAGTGGAGTGAGCGCTATGCCACCCAGCCCGAGATATTGAGCTACCTCGAACACGTGGCGGAACGGTTCGACCTGAATCGGAGCTTCCAGTTCGATACCCGTATTACCTCGGCCACCTTCGACGAATCCACATCAACATGGCATGTCGTCACCGAAGGGAACGATCAAACGTCAGCGCGATTCTGCATTTTCGCGACGGGATGCTTGTCGGCTGCGAATCTGCCCGACATCGCCGGTCGAGACGATTACACCGGCGAGTCGTACCACACGGGACAGTGGCCACACGACGGAGTTGACTTCGGAGGCAAACGCGTTGGCGTCATCGGAACAGGTTCGTCGGGTATTCAATCGATACCGCTGATCGCGGAGTCTGCGGAGCATGTGTACGTCTTCCAGCGTAGCGCCAACTACTCGATCCCAGCAGGCAATCATCCGTTGGCTCCGGAGGCGAGGCACGAAAGCAAGGCGAATTACGCAGAGCGGCGCAGGCTTTCATGGATCAGCGGTGGGGGGTCACCATTCACTCCATATCCCAAACGGGCAATGGAGGTCGACGAGGCAGAGCGAACCCGGGTATACGAAGAATGGTGGAAGCGCGGGGGAGTCCTTTTCGGTAAAGCCTTTCCGGATCAGACCGCGAGCATCGAAGCCAACGACACGGCACGCAAGTTTGCAGAGGCGAAGATACGAGAACTCGTACACGATCCCGAACTCGCCGAAGCACTGACGCCGAAGGATCATCCGATCGGCACCAAGCGCATTGTCACCGATGACGGGTACTACGAGACGTTCAACCGCGACAACGTTTCACTTGTGGACTTGCGAAAGGCGCCGATCGATCGCATTACGCCCGGTGGTATCAAGACGAGCGCCGAGAACTTCGAACTCGATATGATCGTTTACGCAACCGGTTTCGATGCGATGACCGGATCGTTGAATCGCATCGACATTCGGGGACGTGGGGGTCGTCAGCTCGGCACCGAATGGTCCGCAGGACCGCGCACATATCTCGGACTGGGAGTGCACGGCTTTCCGAACCTGTTTATTGTGACCGGCCCTGGTAGTCCGAGCGTGCTGTCGAATATGGTCCTCGCTGCTGAGCAACACGTCAATTGGATCGCCGGCTGCCTGGATTACATGGGCGAGCACGGCACTGAAACGATCGAAGCGAGCGCCGAGGCGGTGGAGACGTGGGTCGAGGAATGCAACGACCGAGCGTCGGCGACGCTTTTTCCCACGGCGAATTCGTGGTACATGGGAGCCAATATTCCCGGCAAGCCCCGAGTGTTCATGCCCTACATCGGTGGTTTCGGCGTCTACGGGCAAATCTTGCGCGAGGTTGCGGAGGCCGGATACAAAGGATTTGAACTGGACGGTGCGAAGGCGCTGTAACAGGCGATTTCCACACCGAGATAACAGAATTCGTAGACGATCAGGAGATCATTCATGACAGTGCATCCCGAAGTTGCGGCAATGCTTTCCGCGCTGGAATCCGGATTCCCGGACGTCACAAAATTTCCACCAGTCGAATTGCGTGAGCTGATCCGTAGTCGACGTGCTCCGCTGCAGGCGTTGCCGGACATGCTTGCGGTTCACGATCTCACCATCGACGGTCCCGGTGGAGACTTGCCACTGAGAGTGTTCCGGCCACACGAAGATCGCCAAGATCTGCCGGTTGTAGTGTTCGCTCACGGCGGTGGTTTTGTATTCTGTGACCTGGACAGTCATGACGAATTCTGTCGCTCGATGGCGGAAGGTGTTGGCGCTGTCGTGGTTGCGGTCGACTACAGGCTTGCTCCCGAGCATCTTGCTCCGGCTGCCCACGATGATGTGTACGCAGCCTTGGAATGGGTGGCGAAGAACGCGGGCGACTATGGCGCAGATCCGTCCAAGATCGTCCTCGCCGGGGACAGCGCCGGTGGAAATCTAGCAGCCACGGTATCCATTGCAGCGAGAGATCGAGGTGGCCCGGAAATTGCGGCACAGGTTCTCATGTATCCGGTGATAGACGATGATTTCGAGACGGAATCGTATCGGCTGTACGGCACAGGTCACTACAACACCACTTCGGCGATGAAGTGGTACTGGCAGCAGTATGCACCCAACGGGACCGACGATCCGCGTCTGGTTCCGACGCGGGCAGAGACTCTTGCCGGCCTACCGCCGGCGGTAATCGTCACCGCCGAGCTGGATCCGCCCTGCACATCGGGGGACACGTACGCGCAGATGCTGGAGATGGCCGGTGTGACCGTCCGGCATCACCGTTTCGACGGACTGTTTCACGGATTTCTGACGTTCACGTCGCTCTCGTTCACGGAACCCGCTCGTCGTGATATCTGGACGATGCTTCGCGGAGTGCTCGACGAGAGTTAGGAGCGATTGGGGACCTGTGAAGCTCTTGAATGACAATCGAGTTCGGGTTGGCCGTGGCGGTGGACGAGGGCGCCCGCGGTCAACCCGAACTCGTTCCTCGGTTCAGGCCCGTAGGCCACGCCCTGATGTGAGTTCCTACTGGACTGAACCTTAACTGACACTTGGTAGTTCGATCCTGCTCTCGGTAAGTTCCTGTGAGCGCACCGCGTTGTCGATGCTGCGTCGCAACGCCGGGCAGGCCCGGTCGTTGTCTCCCAGGGGGCGGTGCGCTTCCGCGATGAACGTGCAGTCGTTCGCGTCGTCGACCCACTGGATGGTGGTGTGGGCAGTGCTGAACTTTTCGACGAGTACGCAACGGTCACACACTTCACACGTCAATTTCTGCAGCGTCATCGTAGATCCTCCTGTTGGTTCGGCGAGCGGCTATCCAAGGCTCGCTCAGTTCGCCGGAAATTAGTACGGGTAATCCCGTTGGGCCGACGCTCTTCTTGTGCGTCGGGTGTGCCGTCCCCGAATAGTTCTTGTGAATTGCTTCGGCGTAGTGCTCGAATGGGTATCGTCAGGTCAAATCTGGATCCAATTTTGAGTCCCAAGTTACGGGCGTCAAATAAATTAGTTGACAATCCGCATATACCAAGTAGTGTGAACGGCATCACATGCCCAAGGTTTGCCTCTGGATCCCTTGCATAGCAGCATGTTTCGTTGTTTACGGCGAGCGCATGAACGCCGCCACGGAAGGAAAAGTCATGACCAATGCCGTTGCTGACGCAGTTGCAGGCGCTCGCATCCTCGAAGCGAACGAGATTGCCAAGGGATTCTCGTGGCCGGAGTGCCCCCGCTGGCACGACGGCGCCCTGTGGTTCTCGGACATGTACACGTCGACAATCAAGACTGTTGACGCGACCGGTGAGGTCCGCACGGTAGTCGACGCGACCTCGCGGGCGGCTGACACCACAGTTCCTATCGTGCTGGGAGGATTCGGTTGGCTGCCCGACGGACGCATGATCGTCACGTCCATGCATGAAAAGCTGGTGCTGGTGTTCGACGGCGCATCCTTGGAGGAGTACTCGGATCTGTCCGCGCATGCGCCGGGCCCCATCAATGACATGGTGGTCGATACCGACGGTCGTGCCTACGTCACCCAGCTCGGGTTCGATCTCTTCAACGGTGCGGAGCCGGTAGCGGCACCGCTGATCTCTGTCGAGATGGATGGCTCCGCCGCTGCAATCGACTCGATCGGTCCGCTCATGGGAGCCAACGGAATTGCCCTTTCCGAGGATGGAACTCGCCTGTACACTGCAGAGGCATTTGCCAACCGGCTTCTCGTCATCGATCGTGCGGCTGACGGCACATTGTCGAACCCCCGCGAATTTGCACCGGCCCCGTTCCTTCCGGACGGTATTTGCCTGGACTCCGACGGCGGCGTCTGGGCGGCTATGCCGGGAAGTGGATACGTCGGCCGTTTCGTGGAGGGCGGCGAGATCACCGATGCGATCGCGATTCCTCTCGAGCGGGGTGTCGGGTCTGCCTGCATGCTAGGCGGTTCGGATCGCTCAACTCTCTTTGTCACGGTAGGTGTCGAGGTGTTCGATTTCGAGAAGTCTGCGCGCGAAGCACTCGCGTCGATCTGGTCGGCCGAAGTCCATCACAGTGGCGGCGGCACCCGTCCCTGATCTGCCAGACACGATTGATCCTGCACCGCATAGCCCTGGAAGAGGAAGAGTATGAGCGAGTTACGTTTCGACGATCGTGTTGTTGTCATCACCGGAGCCGGGCGCGGAATCGGGCGAGAGTATGCATTGCTGCTCGGAGCACGGGGTGCAAGCGTGGTGGTCGGTGATATTGGTGCCCGAACGGACGGGTCGGGGCTCGACGGCGACAACCCCGCTGCTGACGTGGCTGCTGAAATTGCTGCTGCCGGGGGACGCGCCGTAGCCTGCACTGCCGACGTATCCACAGAGGAAGGCGCTCGAACTCTTGTCGATGCAGCCATATCCAACTTCGGACGACTGGACGCCGTCATCAACAATGCCGGAATTGTGCGTACCGCTGCTTGGACGGAGGTTCCGGACGAGGAATACCAGCGGCACTTGGATGTTCATTACTTCGGATCGCTTTTTCTGTCGCGTGCAGCCTGGCCTCACCTCGTAGACTCCGGCGCCGGCCGTATTGTGAACACGGTCTCGGGGGCAATGCTGGGCAACTCGATGATGACCCATTACGGCAGTTCCAAGGGGGCCGTGTTCGCGCTGACCCGCAATCTGGCGCTGGAGGGCGCCGAGCACGGGATCAAAGTCAATGCCGTCGCTCCAGGTGCAGGTACCCGGATGGCCGAGGCTTCTGCCGATGGTCTGTCACCGGAGGTTCTCGAATACATGCGCACGGCGCTGCGAGCTGAGCAGGTAGCACCTGTCGGCGCGTACTTGGTTCACGCCGATACCGCGGTAACGGGTGAGGTATTCAACGTGGCAGGCGGCGCAGTGAATCGCATGGCAATTGTCAACACGGTTGGTATTGCCGATCCCGAGTTGTCGATCGAAACGGTTGCAAACCGGTTCGACGAGATCATGGCAGTTACCACCGATGCCGTACCCCAGGTCGTCACCCCGCCGCATGTACCGGCTTCTTGACTCTCTCTGCCTCACATCCTCTTTGGAGATGACATGACTACCGTTGAAGAACCCGTAGCAGACACTACGTATCCGTTTGCCGCGGTCCCGCCCACCGAAGCTGCCGCCCGGTACAAGGCAATCGCAGCCGATCGACCGATGACCAAGGTGACGATGCCGATCGGCGGTGACGTCTGGATCATCCACCGCAACAGCACTGCCCGCGCCATGCTCAGCGATCCTCGGTTCGTGCGTGAGCCTTTCCGCACAGGTGAACGTAAGGTCCCCTACTTCGTGGAGTTCCCGGACTTCCTCAAGACGACCATTCAGTTCGAGGATCCGCCCCAGCACAGTAAGCTCCGTCGGTTGGTTCAGAAGTCCATCTCGCCGAAACGTGTTCGTGGTATGCGTGATTCGGCAGTCGAATTCGCGAACACCCTTATCGACGAGATGGTAGCAAAGGGCTCACCGTCCAACCTCGTCGACGACTACGCCGTTGCGTTGCCCATTCAGATGATCTGCAATCTTCTCGGAGTCCCTCCGGAGGATCGGTCGAAATTCCAGAAGTGGAGTTCCGCGACTCTTGCGGTGGCGAATATGCCCGAGGAAGAGGTCATGACCAACATGGGTGAGCTAATCCAGTACATGATGGCCTTGATCGACGAGCGTCGTCGTGAGCCGCGCGAGGATCTGCTCAGCGATTTGGCCAACGCGCGAGACAAAGACGACAGCCTTACCGACGCTGAAATTATGCCGATCGCATTGATTCTCATTGTCGCCGGCTTCGACAATACGGCCAACTTCATTTGCTCGGGTGTGTACTCGCTTCTGAATAATCCCGACCAGCTCGCCGTCCTACTCGAGGACGTCGACGGCGTTGCGCCGACAGCGGTGGAGGAGATTCTGCGGCACGGACGATTCGAACTCGGTCAAGATATCGCCGGCAGTGGCGGTTTGGTTCCGTTTGTTGCCACCGAGGACATCGAACTCGACGGTCAGCTCGTGGCTGAGGGCGAGGCGATTCTCGTTGATCCTGCAGCGACAGCCCATGACGGGATCGCGGTCGAGGATGGCGAGCGTTTCGATGTCACCCGCGCAGACAATCCGCATTTGACTTTGAGCTACGGCCTGCATCATTGCCTTGGTGCGCCACTTGCGCGAATGGAGATGCAGGTCGGCATCGCCGAGTTGTTCCGGCGCTTGCCTGATATTCGACTCGCGGGCGACGTCGTTGTCGATTTCGACAATCTTGTGCAGCCGATCACGTCTCTCCCGGTCGCCTGGTAGGGGGGCACACATGCCAAAGGTTTTCTACACGCAGGCGGACGGGTCGGAGAAGGTGATCGACGGTGTTGCCGGCGACTCCGTGATGCAGACCGCTGTAAGAAACGGAGTCAGTGGGATTGTCGGACAGTGCGGTGGGGTGCTCTCGTGCGCGACGTGCCACGTTTTCCTTGGCGAGTCGGACATGGACAAGTTTTCCGGGCCAAGTGAAGACGAGGACGACATGCTCGACTGCGCGGCTACGGACCGTGAGGAGACCTCGCGGCTGTCCTGTCAATTGACGCTGCAGGACGGTGTTGATCTGCATTGCACGATTCCCAAGCTTCAACTCTGATTTGTTTGAACATCTATCCGCCTCCCGTATGTGGGGAAGGCGGATAGATGCGTTGGGAAGCTGTTCTTTTGGATGAGTTGTTGTGGAGGCGGAGTAGTGATGATGTCTGATTATTCACGGGATGATTTGTTTATCGGCGGTCGTTGGCTTCCCCCGGCGTCTGGTGATTCACTGATACTGCTCGAGGCGGCAACCGGAAAGCCTTTGGGGGCAGCGCCTTTGGGAGGCTTGGCGGATGTCGATTCGGCGGTGCAGGCAGCGCGCGCGGCTTTCGATTCGGGACCGTGGCCGCGTTTGACCCCCGTAGAGCGTGCACAGGTTCTGCGGCGCTTCGCGGAGGAGTTGTCGGTGCGCGGTGATGCCACGGCGGAGCTGATCAGTCGTGAGAACGGGTCGCCGATAGCAGTGTCGCGCGGGGCTAATACTGCTGTGCCGGTGAGGCTTTTGCACCAGTACGCCGATCTGATCGAATCCGGATGGTTGGAGGAGATCAGACCCAGTGGCCGTGGGGCGACAATTGTTCGGAAGGCACCGGTCGGTGTGGTGGCAGCTATTGTTCCGTGGAATTTTCCGCTGCTGATTGCCGTGGCAAAGATTGCCCCGGCCCTTGCCGCCGGGTGTTCGGTGGTGGTGAAGCCGTCGCCGGAGACGGCGCTGGATGCGTTTGTGCTGGCGGATGCTGCGGAGGCAGCGGGGTTGCCGCCGGGTGTGCTCAATGTTGTACCCGCAGATCGGGCAGTCAGTGCAGCCTTGGTGGCACATCCCGGTGTCGACAAGGTGTCGTTCACCGGTAGTACCGCTGCGGGGCGTCGGCTCGGGGAGTCGTGTGGCCGGCTGGTGCGGCGAGTGACGCTCGAGCTGGGTGGTAAGTCGGCCTCGATCGTGTGTGAGGATGCCGATCTGGATGTCTTTGCGGCAAACCTGAACTCGACGTCGTTCATCAACAACGGGCAGGCATGTGTTCTGCATTCGCGTGTTCTGGCACCCCGATCGCGCTACGAAGAGGTAGTGGCGGTGGTGGAACAGGCCGCTCGTTCGTTGGTTGTCGGTGATCCGTTGAATCCGGAGGTGACCTGTGGACCGATGGTGTCGAGTGGTCATCGAGATCGGGTACTCGGCTATGTCGATGCGGCCAAGGCTTCGGGTGCCCGCGTGGTAACCGGCGGTGGACGCCCGAAGTCGCTTCAGGACGGATGGTTCGTAGAGCCGACAGTCATAGCGGACGTGGACAATTCGAGTGCATTGGCACAGGAGGAGGTATTCGGCCCCGTTGTGGCGGTGATCCCGTATGAGGGGGAGGAGCAAGCTGTTTCGTTGGCGAATGCGAGTGAATTCGGATTGGCCGGCTCGGTGTGGACTCGTGACGAACAGCGGGGGATCGATATTGCGCGTCGTGTCCGTACCGGCACGTTCGGGGTGAATTACTACCAGATGGATCTGGGTTCGCCGTTCGGTGGTTTCAAGTCCAGTGGCATCGGCCGCGAGTTCGGCCCTGAGGGTTTGGCGTCGTTTGTGGAGTATCAGTCGATTTACGTCAGTGCCGATCAGTTGGCGGGGTCGGCGCGCGAAGAAGGAGAGGTCGAATAGTGAAGACTCGTGCGGCGGTGTTGTGGGCTCCGGGAGAGCCGTGGTCGGTGGAGGAGATCGAGCTCGACGAGCCCCAAAACGGTGAGGTGCTGGTCAAGATGACGGCCACGGGGCTATGTCATTCCGACGAGCATATGCGTGACGGCACGAACGTTATGCAGTACCCGTTCATCGGCGGCCACGAAGGTTCAGGTGTGGTGGAGCGTATCGGTGCCGGCGTCACGGACCTGGCCCCAGGTGACCATGTGGTGTTCAGTTTCATTCCGGCGTGTGGGCGTTGTCGCGCATGCGCGAAGGGGATGTCGAGCGTGTGCGACATGGGCGCGCATATCGGTGTCGGCACGCAAATCAGTGACGATACCTCGCGACATCACGTGCGGGGCAAGGATGCTCGCCTGATGTGCATCGTCGGGACGTTTTCCGAGTACACGGTGGTCAATCAGGCCTCATGCGTGAAGATCACCAATGACGTGCCATTGGACAAGGCGGCTTTGGTCGGGTGCGGTGTCACCACAGGGTGGGGTTCGTCGGTGTACGTGGGCAAGGTGACAGCCGGCGATACCGTCGTGGTTCTGGGCATGGGTGGTGTGGGATGTGGTGCCGTGCAGGGCGCGGCTCAGGCTGGTGCGCGTCATGTTGTTGTCGTCGACCCGTCCGAGTTCAAACGCTCGGAGGCGAAGCGCTTCGGTGCAACTCATACGGCGGCCGATATCGAAGAGGCGCAGTCACTTCTCGTTGACCTGACGTGGGGCGCGATGGCGGACGTCGTCGTGATCACGGTAGGCAAGATGTCGAGGGATCTGTTGGCTCCTGCGGTGAATATGTTGGGCAAAGGTGGTGTGTGTGTCCAGGTTTCGATCGGCGATCCGCTCGAGATGACGGTTGATCTGAGTTTGATCGGTCTGACGTCGATGCGGAAGTCGATTTCGGGATCGTGGTACGGCAATGCCAATCCGCGTTCGGATATTCCGCTACTGCTACGGATGTACATGGAGGGAAAGATCCTTCTCGACGAAATGGTCACCAAGACGTACGTGTTGGATGAGATCAACGAGGCGTTCGAGGACATGCGGGCGGCGTCGATCATTCGCGGAATGATCCTGTTCTGACTATGCACTCGGATGAGCGTTCGGCACTGAACAGTTCTGAGACAGTGCGATGACGGCTGTCGTCGACGGGATTCGGGGTCTGCAGGCGAGGACGTTTGCTTCGCTGTCGAATCCTAATTTTCGATTGTTCATGTCGGGGCAGTCGGTCTCGTTGACGGGCAATTGGATGCAGACGATTGCTCAGTCCTGGTTGGTTCTCGAGTTAACCGGTTCCGCGACGGCAATCGGCATCGTGTTGGCGTTGCAAACGATTCCGATGTTGCTGCTCGGGCCGTACGGGGGAGTGATCGCCGATCGGTTCGACAGGCGCACTTTGATGATCGGATTGCAGACGACGTTGGGATTGCTCGCCCTCGTCCTCGGAGTTCTGGTTGTCCTCGACGTCGTCGCTTTGTGGCACGTGTACGTGATTGCCGGTCTGTTCGGTTTGGTGCAGTGCTTCGAGAATCCGGCCAGGCAGGCATTTGTTGCGGAGTTGGTTGGTCACGGAGATCTCCGTAATGCGGTCAGCCTGAACTCGACTGTGGGCAGCGTGGCCAGGGCCGTGGGACCGGCGATCGCCGGCGTGACGATTGCTGCGGGCGGATTGGGGATCTGTTTTCTGTTTAATGCTGTTGGATATGGCGCTGTGGTCATATCGCTTGTGCGATTGGATATCTCGGCTCTAGTCGCTGCGCCTGGTGCCAGCCGGGTCAAGCGTCAGATGAGAGATGGTCTGGCCTATGTGCGGTCCGAGACGAAACTTCTGACGCCACTTCTGATGATGGCCTTGGTGGGATGTTTGACGTACGAATTTCACGTGGTTTTCCCGATTGTCGCCACGCAGACGTTCGGGGCCGACGCGCAGATGTACGGGTTCATGACGACGGCTATGGCGATCGGTGCTGTGATCGGCGGTTTGCTGATGGCTGCGTGGGGCAGGACGGGGGTCACGCCGTTGCTTTCCAGTTGCACGATCTTCGGGTTGGCTCTTGTTGCGGCCGCTGTTTCGCCGGCGTTGTGGATTTTGCTGGCGGTGTTGGTGGCCGTCGGGATGTGCAGTGTTTCGTTTGCGGTGACAGTGAGTAGCTCTCTGCAGCTCGAAGCGGATCCGGCGATGCGAGGGCGGGTCATGTCTTTATGGTCGGCCGCGTTCATCGGGTCCTCGGCGGTCGGCGCGCCAATTGCGGGTTGGGTGTGTCAGGAGTGGGGAGGCAGAGCGGGACTACTGCTCGGTGCCTTCACCTGCTTTGCGGCAACGGCACTCGGGTCGGTGTTGTTCGTGCGTAACCGAGTGACGGCCGCAGGGGTTTCCTGACACGCTGTCGACCCGGCACTCAGCCGTATCGGACCGCCGTCATGTCGGCAGTACTCAGAACGTCGTCGAGGTACTGATCGGTTAGCGCTGCGTACTGCTGCGCGAGGTCCTTGTCGATATCGGCGAATAGGTCGCGCAGGCTGTCGAGTCGAGAGGTACGTATCCTGGCCAGTACGGACGCGCCACTGGCCGTCGTTTCGACAGGACGACTGCGTCTATCTGTTCCTTCGTCAGTTCGAAGGACCAGGTTCTCCGATTCCAGAAATGAAATAGTCCGGGACGCGGAGGCTTGGTCGAGTGCGAGTCGCGAAACGACGTCCGATACGCTCGTCGGCCCGAACCACCCGATGTCTTGAAGAACGAAGTACTGGGACGGACTGAGTGATACGCGTGCTTTGGCGAGGGCGGCATCGAAATCGGCTCGACCGATAAGATAGACAAAATCTGCGATCGCACTCAGACACCTTGCTTCTACGGGGTTTCCGGCGATCTCCGATATCGCAATCCGGGTTCCGCTCTGCTCGGCGACATTCGATTCTGTTCCAGCGGGAACGGGAAGCGTTCTCCGAACTCGGTCGACTGCGCACTCGATCCAGTCGGCAAACGTATTGACCTCTTGGTCCGCCCACGTGTCCAGGGGGCGTCGCATTTCCGTCAACCACGATCTCTGCCACCTGAGCACGACTTGCAATCCGTAGTCGGACAGGAAGTGCACGATACGTCTGCCGTCGTCCGGGGCACGCTCTTTGACCACCAGACCTGCTCGCACCAGGCGTGTCACCTGGCGACTCGATTGTGTGATGTCAACCCGGAGAGTTGCGGCGAGCTCACTCCCTGTGAGCGGGCTGTTCGCGAGAATCTCCAGCGTCTCGATGCCTGAACGAGGAACGGCCACACCGGTAGCCGACTCGAAACGTCGCCGGCTTGCACTGCTGTGTGAGGAGAAGGCAAGAAGGTCGATGTATCGAAGCAGCGCGACGGGAAGGGATGGAGTACGTGACACCGAAGGAATCGTAGTCCGCTTCCCGCTCCAGGGGAGTCACCGAGTGCCGGCGAACCGTGCTGCGACGAGTCCGCCAACCTCCGACATGGCGATTCGAGCGCGTTTTACCGACTGCGTCTGCATGAAGAATCCGTGCGCTACGCCGGGGTAGCGAATGATTGCCGTGGGCACCCCGGCGTCTTGGAGTCGATGGCCGTAATCTTCCACCGCGTCACGCAGCGGATCGGCGTATCCCGATACGACGACCGCGGGCGGCAGGTCCGTGAGGTCGGATGCCAGTGCTGGGACACCGTACTCGTCGTCGCGGCTGGGATCCTCGCCGAGGTACAACGACTTCATCCAGTCGATGTCGGCCGTGCACAGGAAGGGGCTGTCGCCGAACTCGCGCATCGAGGGCCGGTCCTGCCGCCGCTCGAGGCCTGGGTAGATCAGGACTTGTTGTGCGATGTGAGGACCGTGCTCGTTCCTTGACCGAAGCGCTGTCGCGGCAGCCAGGCTCCCGCCGGCGCTGTCTCCGCCTACGCCGATACGGAGTGGATCGATGCCGAAACGATCGGCTTCGCTGTGGGCCCATGCAAGTGCTTCGTAGGCTTCGTCATTCGCGACGGGGTACCGATGTTCCGGTGCAAGCCGATAGTCGACGTTCAGGATCACCGCAGAGGTCGCGGCGGCGATCTCACGCGCGAGCAGATCGAAGGAATCGAGCGAACCCATGATCATGCCGCCGCCATGGAACCAAACGAGTGCGGGCGCTTCCGTCTCAGGTGCGGTGGATGGAATGTATACGCGCACAGGGACTTCGCCGTGTGTTCCAGTGAACGACATCGTCTCGACAGTGTGCATGTCGGGTCCGGGGCCGCGCACAATTGACTCGAGTGCGCGCCGGGATTCCTCGACTCCCCTTTCGTGGGATCGAGGAACATTGTTCCGCTTCATGGTCTCGGCCATCGCCGCGACCTCGGGATCCAGTTGATGATTCGTCCGGCTCGACTTCGAGTGTGGTGTGGCGGACATGGTCATGATTCCTGTGAGCCTCCGTCGAGGAAATATCTACCGAGCATCGGGGTGAAGTGCCAACTACGGTACACCGATCGTCCAGAAAGAATCATAAATTGGATCCAATAACGTATGGTGAGTTCGACGGGTCTTCGACAGACCGGACGAGGAGGGTGCTGTGACCGCCACCGAGATGGCGCCAACTACTGGAAGTGCTGATTCGACGCATCGAGAATTGCGAAACGAAGTTCGCAAATTTCTCGCGGCCGAGATCAGCACCGGGACTTTCATCCCACAATGCGATAGTTGGATGGCTGGCTTCGACCCTGCTTTCAGTGCGCGAGTCGGAGAGCGAGGTTGGCTCGGCATGGTCGTGCCTACTGCCTATGGAGGGCATGGCCGCAGCCCCCTCGAGCGACTGGTCGTGGCAGAGGAGATGCTTGCGCACGGAGCGCCTGTTGCCGCCCATTGGATCGCGGACCGGCAAACGGCACCAAACCTGCTGAAGTTCGGCACCGAGGAGCAGAAGGAACGCTATCTTCCCGGAATTGCCTCCGGTACAACCTTTTTTGCCATCGGTATGAGCGAACCGGATGCCGGGTCCGACTTGGCATCCGTTCGAACCAAGGCCGTCGAGGACGGTGACAGCTGGCGTCTGACCGGAACGAAGGTATGGACCACCGGAGCGCATCTCGCGCACGCCATGATCGTTCTCGCCCGTACAGACACTGACGAGTCGGGCCGCCACGGGGGACTGTCTCAGTTCGTGGTGGACCTGCCGAATCCGAACATCGAGATTCGCCCGATCCGGAGCATCGACGGAGCTGCGCATTTCAACGAAGTCATCTTCCACGATGCGAAGATTCCGCGCTCGGCACTACTCGGAACACGGGCCGACGGCTGGCTGCAGGTGATGAGTGAACTCGCGTTCGAACGGTCGGGGCCGGAGCGATATCTGAGCACGATGCCGTTGCTGCGGGCGTGGGCGGAAAGGCTACGGGCACAGGGAGCTACGCCAGAACAACGCGTGGCTTTGGGCATGCTCACATCCCGAGCGTGGACATTGCGCAGGATGTCGCTGATCGTCGCCTCGGAACTGGCGGCAGGACGGTCGCCCGACGTCATGGCTGCGATGGTCAAGGATCTGGGTTCGACGTTCGAGGGAGATCTCGTCGACGTCGTCCGGCGATCGAGTGGCGTTGCCGCGCGTCTGCACACTGAAGATCCGTTTGCGGAATTGCTTGCGCACAGCCTTTTGCACACACCAGCGTTCACCCTCCGCGGCGGAACCAACGAAATCCTGCGCTCCATCATCGGACGCGGAATGGGGCTCAGATGAGTGAATATCGAGCGGAGCTCGTCGACGCCGCGAATGCGATGATCGACCGCGCCGGCCCAAGCCACGAGGTGCCCCTCCAGCATGCGGACGACGCAGTATGGCGGGCGTTGCAGGACGCCGGTTTCACCACGCTCGGAGTGCCGGAAGAATCGGGTGGAAGCGGCGGAAGCCTTTCCGACGCGCTCGAAATCGTGAGTGTCCTCTCTCGTCGCGGTGCCGCAACACCGATCGTGGAGCACGGTGTGTTGGCCGCCTGGATTGCTGCCGAAGCCGGTTTGAGTCTCGGCGACGACATTGCAACGGTATCGACGAAGGGCGAAATCGCTGTGCGTGACGATGGCGCCGGCGGCCTGATTCTCGACGGCCGACTCGAGGCAGTCGTGTGGGGTGAACTGGCGCGAACTGTTGTTGTCGTGATCCCACGCGAGCCGACCTGCCATGTTGCGCTGGTATCCACGGACCACGCATCGGTCACGGTGTTGCCCGGGACAGATACGACCGGAATTCCGGTGAACGACATAATGCTCACAGGAACGCCGGTTACCCGCCACGGCTGCGCCGAGAACGTAGTTCGAGACGATGTGATCCGACGCGGTGCGTTGGCGTACACGACTGCGTCGGCGGCGGCCGCACGCGCGGTTTGTGATGCGACCGTCCGATACGCCGGTGAACGAACTCAGTTCGGCCGACCCTTGGCGAAGTTTCAGGCTGTGCAACAGCGCCTGGCCCAGTTGGCAAGCGTTACGAAGGCTGTCGAGACCGCAGCAGCGACGGCCCGCGCATCAGTTGACGCCGGCGCGCCGTCGTCGGCAGTGGACGTAGCTGCCGCGGCCACTTTCGTGTTTGCATCGGCGCGTGAGATCGGGGCTGCCGGACACCAAATCCACGGTGCCATTGGATTTACCTCCGAACATGCGCTCGGTCGTTCGACCACGTCGCTCTGGGCGTGGCGTGAGAGATGGGAATCAGAGGAGTACTGGGCCGATCAGGTGGCCTCTCGGGTGCTCGATCAGGGGTTTGATCTGTGGGACGTAGTTACCGGTTTCGAACCGGGTAGGGACATCGTGAAGGGAGAGATCAGCGCATGAGTGTGTTCACGTCGTCGAGCGAAGCCAATGCCGTCACACCACCCGTCGTGATCGACGGTCGAGCTGCGTGGCGGTCGGCAGATCGTGACGGCGTCCTTTCCGGGTTGCGTGTTCTGGATCTGAGCCGGGTTCTGGCGGGGCCGTACGCAGCTCAGATGCTTGCGGATCACGGCGCGGACGTGCTCAAGGTAGAGGCTCCCAGCGGAGACGAAACCCGGGGTTGGGGGCCCCCGTTCGACGAGGACGGAATCAGTGCTTACTACGGCGGCATGAACCACAGTAAGGACAACATCTGCCTCGACCTGCGAACCGAACAGGGGCGTGAGGTACTCGGGCATCTCCTGAGAGCTGCCGACGTTGTGGTCGAGAATTTCAAGGCCGGGACGCTCGCTGCATGGGGATTCGACTACGAGTCGGTGCTCGCCCCGGCGAACCCGGGCATGATCTATTGCAGGATAACGGGATTCGGTGTCGATGGACCGATGGGCGGTCTGCCCGGTTACGACGCAGTGCTGCAATCCTTCGGTGGGTTGATGAGCGTCAACGGGTATCCGGAGGGCAATCCGCTTCGAGTTGGTGTTCCGATCGTCGACATCGTGGCAGCGAACTTGGCGTTCAGCGGAGTTCTGCTAGCCGTCCTCGATCGGACGAGGACCGGGAACGGACAACTGGTCGACATTGCACTTCTCGACGCGGTGATCTCGATTCTTCATCCCCACGCCGCGAATTGGACGGTCAGTGGTGTTGTGCCCCAGCGGACCGGCGAGCTCCATCCGACCGTCGTGCCCTATCAGGTCTTTGCTACAGGTGACGGTGATTTCTTCATCAGTGCAGCAAATGACAGGCAGTTCGCCTCGCTTGCAGCGGTTCTCGGTGTTCCCGAGATCGTTACGGATCCTCGCTTCGTTGCCAATCGTGACCGCCATAAACACCGCGAGGAGTTAATTGCGCTGATCGCGCCTCTGATCGAGACCTGGCGACGCGAGGAGTTGGGTGCCCGGCTCACCGAAGCTGGTGTTCCGTGCAGTCCGGTAAACACAGTGGCGCAGGCGCTGCAGTCACCTCAAGTGCGCCATCGTGAGCTATTTGTCGAACGTGACGGATACCGGGGAATCGGTGTTCCTATCTCGCTGGGCAATGCGAAGACGGCCGCTCAGACTCCGGCGGTGAAGTGTGGCGCTCACACCGTCGAGGTTCTGGCGGCCATGGGATACGACGCGGAGTCGATAGACACTCTCGCTTAGCGGCGGCGAGACGCGACCGAGAGGCAAGGGCAGGAGACAGCGGTGATGCAACAATGGTGTATCCGAGATCGGTGCCGATCGCCGCGCTGAGCATCGGAACCGTCGAGAAAAATGTCCTAGAGGAGAAATTCGTGTCCCCCAGATCGAAAGCGCGCCAGCTCGAGACCGAGTCGTCGTCGACCGGCGGAGTAGTAGCTCAGGGGCGATCGGTCTCGGAGCAGGCAGCATCTCGGGTCGTTGCGGAAATCGAGCGAATGATCATCACCGGGGAACTGCTGCCGGGACAACAGATTCGGCAGGAAACCATGGCAGAACGCCTGGGCGTCAGCCGACTGCCGATCCGGGAAGGACTGCGGCAACTCACCTCGGAGGGCCTTGTCCGGCACGTACACAATGTCGGGTACGCCGTAGCGCGGCTGGAAAAGTCGGAGTTCGATCAGATCTACCTCATGCGGGCTGCACTCGAGAAGGAAGTGCTTCTGTCGCTACCGGTTTTCGACGATGCGGCTCTGGCGGAAGTCAAAGATTTGGCCGTCGAAGTGGCTGCAGCGGCCGATTCGGAGGATTACCTACTGATGCGTATGCGAAATCGGGAGTTTCATTTCGCGATGTTCGATCGGTCGCCGCTGCAATTGATCGTTTCGGAATTGCGCCGATTGTGGACGCTGGCCATGCCCTATCACGCCGTGTACCTGTACGACCCTGAAGGGCGCGCTCGAGTGGTGCGCGAGCACGACGAAATGATCGCAGCGTTGTCGGTGGGTGACAACGAGCAACTTGTGAATCTGATGAATTTGCACCGACACGGTGGCGAAGCCAGTACCAGTCTGATGCTTCGCGCTGGTGGAGCGACGCGGCCGGCGCACTGACCTACCGTTCTGCCCCATTCGGTGGAATGGAGAGAACGGGTCCATCTGCATCTTTTGCTGGATCCAATTTCCTAAACCAATAACGATAGAGAAGGCATATGAACGAATCGACCGACCAAGCTGCTGTGGAAACATTCGACCAGGAACCTGTTGCGCTTGACCGTGAGACTCTCGCCAGGAACCTGCAGGATGCGGATCCGGCGATCCTGCTGTTATGCGCTGCACACGCGACCGGTGATCTGACACTTCTCGATCGATACGCGTCGTCGATCAGCCGTCGGCCGGGAGAGGGGCGCAATGCGCTGCCTGTGGTCACGATGGAAGCAGGTGCTCGTGCATCGGTAACGGATCTTCTACTAGGAGCGCTTGGCGCTGCGCCGATCGTCCCGGAACTGCTTGTCGGAGACCTCGCCGTGTTCGCACGCATGGTCGAGATCGCAGTGGGCGAGAAAGTGTCGCCCGAATTTCTGCCTCTGCTGTTGGAACAGAGCGGCTTTGTTCCGTCGCAATCGGTTGTACCGCGAACCAAGTCTCCGAAGCCGGGCATGCGAATCGCTGTCCTCGGTGCGGGCATGGCCGGTATCGCTGCGGGAATCATGGCGGAGCGCTTCGGCTACGAATACGAGATTTTCGAACAGAGCAACGACATCGGGGGCACGTGGCGAATGAACACGTACCCCGGAGTGGCTGTGGATACTCCCAGTCTGTACTACTCGTATTCGTTCGATCTGAATGCAGACTGGACTCGGTACTACCCCGTGGGCAACGAGTACCAGCAGTATCTGCGACGGGTCGTGGAATCGCACGGCATCAAGGAGCACATCAGTTTCGACACCGAGGTCACCGGACTTCGATGGATCGAACGAGATTCGGAGTGGGAGTTATCGATTCGTGCCGTCGATGGCACGATGCAAACCTCGCGGGCGACCATCGTCATCACTGCTTTCGGATTCTTGAACCGCCCGAAGTTTCCGGAGGTCTCCGGAATCGAAGACTTCGAGGGCATCTCCATGCACACTGCCCAGTGGAAAGATGCAGATCTCCAAGGCAAGCGAGTCGCAGTAATCGGTGCGGGAGCTACCGCGGTGCAGGTGGTAGGAGAGATCGCAGACTCCGTTTCCGATCTGACTCTCTTTCAAAGGCAACCACATTGGGTGATGCCGGGTGCTCCGGGTTCGGGCGTCGTGCCGGACACCGAGCGCTGGCTCCTCGCGCGGTTGCCGTTCTACAACCAGTGGTTTCGACTCAAGACCTATTGGGGTCTGAGCGACAACCTGTACGACAACATCCGTGCAGATCCGGAGTGGGCGAAGAACAACGTGTCTATTTCGGCCGCGAACGATCGAGTGATGCAAACAGGGCTTGCCTACCTACACAGTATGTTTGCCGATCGGCCGGATCTTCTGGCCGAGCTCACCCCCGATTACGCGCCGGCCGGCAAGCGGTTGATCCGGGATCCCGGCAATTTCTATGCCTCGCTTAAACTTCCGCATGTCAGCCTGACGAGTGAGCGCATCGAGAAGATTGTTCCGAGTGGGGTGGTTACTGCCGACGGCCGGACACATGAAGTGGATGTCATCATTTACGCCACGGGTTTCACACTCGATTTTCTGTCTCCGATGGATATCGTCGGGCGTGAGGGTCGTGTTCTGAATGACGAGTGGCGGGGCGATGATTCGTTCGCTTACCTTGGCGGCACAGTCCCCGGCTTCCCGAACCTTTTCGTGACATCGGCCCCGAATACCAGTCCCGGACACGGCGGCGGGCACAATTTTCCTACGGAATCCGTCCTGCACTACATCTTCGAATGCCTGCAGATTCTCGTGGAAAACGGCGGTAATTCCATCGAAGTGAGTGCCGAGGCAACGGTGGAGTACAACGCCAGAGTCGCAGCGCAACTGGAGAACACGGTGTGGACTATCGCAACCGGCGCACATACCTACTACCGCAATCGGGCTGGACGTGTGATCCTCCCAAGCCCTTGGCGAATGGTGGACTTCTGGACGATGCTGCGCGAGCCTGATTTGTCGGCGTTCACGATCCGTTGACCTTGTGAGCTTCATGTCAAAGCGGGGTTTCCTGCCCGCAGTATTGGATCCAATAATTTGTCCAGACAGTTGACTTTTGTCATATAAAGTTGTGGACTGGATCACACGTCGTCGACGCGGCGTCGTGTCTATCGAGAGGAGAAACCTTCGTGTTCAGCTTGGAAGGTCGGGTTGCACTTGTGACCGGCGCAGGTCAGAGCGTCGGAGCGGGGATTGCCACGGTGCTTGCTCGCCAGGGTGCAGCCGTAATCGTGAACGATCTGTTTGCCGATCGTGCAGAAAAAGTGGCGGCTGCTATCGAGGAAGAGGGTGGTCGAGCGATCGCTTCCGCGTTCGACGTCACCGACTACGACGCGGTTGTCGAGCATGTGCGGGCTGCGGAGACGCTGTTCGGGCGGCATGTGGACGTGCTCGTGAATAATGCCGGAATTGCCGAGGGGCGTTTCAACCTTCCGTTCCGGCAGCTCACGCCGGAGCAATGGCGTGCGCCGATCGATCTCAATATCTTCGGTGCTTTCAATTGTGTCCAGGTGGTTCTCGAGGGCATGTGTGACGCCGGCTGGGGTCGTGTCGTCCAGATCTCGTCCGGATCTGCTCGTACCGGCCAGAATATCGGTGTCTCGATGTACGCGACGGGAAAGAGTGGTGTCGAGGGCTTTATTCGCCACCTTGCTGCAGAGACTGGCCAATTCGGCGTCACTGCAAACATTCTGGCGTTAGGGCATCAGAAGAATCTCGAGGAGAAGATGCCCGAGGAGATGATCAACGACATCATCGCAACCATACCGATCCGGCGTCTGGGGGATGCCATCGAAGTAGGCGCGGCATGCGCTTACCTGGCGTCCGATGAGTCCGGGGGCATGACAGGGCAGACCATTGACTTCAACGGTGGCTCTCAGACCAGGTAGATCTCTCGTTCCGCTCGAGATCCGGATGTGTCGTGTCCAGTCGAGATGGTCGCAGCATCCGATTACTCTCCCGTTCTTCGGGAACGCGCCATCTGTGGGCCGGTTTTCGTTGAGAGGCTGATCACATTCACCTTCGGGGCGCTTTACGATCGAAATGCAGGAGGTTTCACATGAGCTCTACCGCAACGGATTCCGAAGAGGTAAGAACAATCGAGGCGGGAGCGCCTCCGGTCCGGTTTGCCCGTGGTTGGCACTGTCTAGGGTTGCTACGCGATTTCAAGGACGGGAAGCCGCACCAGATCTCCGCGTTCGGAACGGAGCTGGTTGTTTTCGCGGGGGAAAACGGAAAAGTCAACGTACTCAATGCCTTCTGCCCACACATGGGAGGAAATCTGGCACTCGGTGAGGTGAAAGGTGACACGATCGCCTGTCCGTTCCACGATTGGCGTTGGCGGGGTGATGGCAAGTGTGCCGAAATCCCCTACGCGCGGCGTGTTCCTCCCCTTGCACGAACGAAGTCGTGGACAACTCTCGAGCGCAATGGACAGCTGTACGTCTGGCACGACCCGCAGGGTAGTAAACCGACCGAAGAAGTCACCATTCCCGAAATTGCGGTCTACGGAGATCCGGAATGGACCGACTGGACTTGGAAAACGCTGAAGGTCGAAGGGTCGAACTGTCGAGAGATCGTCGACAATGTCGTGGACATGGCTCACTTCTTCTACGTCCATTATGGGATGCCGCAATACTTCCGGAATGTCTTCGAAGGTCACGTCGCAACCCAAGTTATGCGATCGAAGCCACGAGCTGACGCTGTCGACGCAAGCATCGGAAGCAACTATGATCGCGAAAGTGCATCAGATGCATCATATTTCGGGCCTTCGTACATGATTGACAAATTGTGGACCGAATCCCTCGAAGATGACCCGAACATCATCCTGATCAACTGCCATTACCCGATTTCTCCGACCTCATTCGTTCTGCAATACGGCGTCATCGTCAAGAAGCCGGAGGGCGTGTCGGATGAGGTGGCCGCAGAGATCGCGGACACGATTGCCGGCGGCGTCGCAATAGGTTTCGAGCAGGACATCGAGATTTGGAAGAACAAGTCTCCCATCGATAATCCTCTTCTGTCGGAAGAGGATGGGCCGGTATACCAATTGCGCCGTTGGTACCAGCAATTCTACGTGGATGTCGAAAACATCGAACCGGAAATGGTCAATCGCTTCGAGTACGAGATCGATACCGAAAGAGCTTTGACGAGTTGGCAGGAAGAGATCGATGCCAACCTAGCTGCCGGACGTAGCGCGATTCCGGCGCCCGCGTCCTGAATCCCGACACATTTCGAAAATCTTCAGGAGAAGCACTGTGAGCCATCAAGTTCTTGACAACATCGTCGCTCTCGCAGACGACCTGCGTGCTCGCGCAGAAGAAGCAGAGTCACTAGGTCGACTGCCCGACGACATGGCGAAGGGTCTCAAGAGCTCTGGGATCATCCGCATGCTCGCACGCAAGGAGTACGACGGGTTCGAAGCACATCCCCGAGACTTTTCCGAAGCGGTGATGAAGACTGCCAGCGTGTACGGTTCGGCGGGCTGGGTGGCCGGCATCGTCGGCGTGCATCCGTGGCAGTTGGCTATGGCGGATCCCAAGGTTCAGCAGGAAGTGCTGGGTTCGGACAGTGACACGTGGCAGGCATCGCCGTACATGCCGGGTGGCGTCGCGACCCCGGTTGACGGCGGTTACATCGTGTCCGGTCGCTGGCAGTTTTCTTCCGGTACCGACCACTGTGACTGGATCTTCCTCGGAGCGATGATCGGCGACAAGAACGGTGCGCCGCTCATGCCACCGCAGGGGCTGCATGTCATTCTGCCTCGATCCGACTACGAAATAGTCGAGGACAGTTGGGATGTCGTTGGCCTGCGCGGTACCGGAAGTAAGGACATCATTGTCACAAACCAATTGATTCCGAGCTACCGAGTAATGGACGCGGGTAAGGTCATCGACGGTACCGCTGCGCAGGAGTACGGCGTTACCGAGACGCTGTACAAGATGCCCTGGTCGACGATGTTCCCGCTTGGGATTACCTCCGCCACTATCGGGATCGCGGAAGGTGTTCTCGCAGCCGGGATCGCCTATCAGCGTGAGCGGGTCGGGGCAACGGGCGCAGCGATCAAGGATGATCCATACACCTTGCACGCCCTCGGTGAGGCTGCATCGGAAATCGACGCATCGCGGCAGCAGTTGTTGAGTCAAGTCGACCGCATATTCGACAAGGTTGATGCAGGGCAAACGATTTCATTCGAGGAACGAGCACTTGTGCGGCGGAACCAGACTCGCGCGGCCTGGCGTGCCGTGCGTGCTGCCGACGAGATTTTCGACCGATCAGGCGGCAATGCACTTCGGAACGACAATCCGCTGCAACGATTCTGGCGAGATGCGCATGCGGGTCTGCACCACGCTATTCACGTGTCGAGTATTCCGTACCACTCGTCGGCGCTCAGTTCACTCGGGGCAGAGCCGCAGGGAACACTACGCATCATGATCTGAGCGTCGATGTTATTCCTGCGCAGTATCATTCAAAGTCAGTGAGGAAATATGAGCGAGATCAAGGCCCTGGGGTATGTCAGGGTGGACGCAACCGACATCGACAGATGGCGGGAGTTGGCCTTCGACGTATTGGGATTCGCCGAAGGATCCGGCCCCGAAGATGGAGCGCTACACCTACGGATGGATGAGCGTGGTGCGCGTCTGGTGATCGCACCGGCTGCGATCGACCGGGTGACGGCCGTCGGATGGGAGGTTCGTGATCAGTTGGCGCTTGCGCGACTGCGCGAGCGACTCGAGGGTTTGGGGCACGTAGTCAAGCCGATGTCCCTCGAAGAAGCCGATGCCCGTGGTGTCGAGGAGGCATTCTCGATGGACGATCCGGGCGGAACACCGTTGGAGTTCTTCCACGGGCCGGTGCTTGATCACAGCCCTGTACTGACCGGCTACGGTCAGAAGTTCGTTACGGGTGATCAGGGCTTGGGTCACGTCGTCGTGCCGAGCCCGAATTTCGACGAAACGTATCGCTTTTACACCGAGACACTGGAATTCCTGCCCCGAGGCGCTTTCCGAATGCCGGCTCCGCCGGAGTACGGTCCCATGCGCATCCGGTTCCTCGGAGTGAATCAGCGTCACCACAGTCTTGCTCTGATGCCTGTTCCAGAAGGCAAAGACCCAGGCTTGGTGCATGTGATGGTCGAGGTCGAGGATCTGGACACGGTTGGACGTGCGTTGGACCAGGTGATGAAACGGGACTTCCCTGTTTCGTCGACACTGGGCCGACACACAAACGACAAGATGATCTCGTTCTACGTCCGGGTTCCGGGTGGCTGGGACATCGAGTTCGGTACCGAGGGAGCCCTGGTCGACGAGAGTTATTACACGTCGGAAGAAATCACTGCGGACAGCTATTGGGGCCACGAGTGGTTGTGGGCCAAGGAGATGGCTGCAAACGCGGCAGAGTGAGCTTACGAGTCCCGTTCGGGTGTTTATGTTTTCGCCCGAACGGGGCTTTTCTCTACCTGAACCTATTTCCGCCGGCAAGTGATTGGACGATGAGAGAAGACATGACTCGATCTGATGGACCTGACATTTTCTCACCGGCGAAGCTCGGTCCGGTTCGCCTGCGTAATCGCACTATCAAGGCGGCCACTTACGAGAATATGGCTCGCGACGGTTTGGTCACCGACCCGTTGATCGACTTCCACGTCGCACATGCCCGTGGCGGTGTTGCCATGACGACCGTTGCCTACTGCGCCGTGGCACCTGATGGACGCACCGACGGCCATCAGATCGTTTGGCGCGACGAGGCTATGCCAGGTCTCCGCAAGCTGACCGATGCGGTTCACGATGCGGGCGCGGCGATCTCGGCTCAGATAGGACACTCGGGGCCGGTCAATAACGGGAAGTCGACTGGCACTCGGCCCATTGCTCCGAGCCGGCATTTCAACAAGCAGTTCTTTCGCGCTGTCGGCCCAGCCACACGAGAAGACATCACAAGAGTGGTGAAGGCGCACGGAAATGCTGCGCGAATGGCGATCGACGCGGGATTCGACGCTGTCGAGGTGCATCTCGGGCACAATTATCTGGCAAGTTCCTTCCTGAGTCCGAAACTGAACCGTCGTGAGGACAAATACGGTGGCTCACTGCAGAATCGAGCCCGACTGGCGCTCGAGATCCTTCACGAGGTCCGTGAGGCAGCACAGGATCGCCTGGGCATCATCACCAAATTGAATATGGATGACGGTGTCCCTGGTGGCTTTTGGATCGACGAAGCATGCCAGGTCGCGCAGTGGATCGAGCAGTCGGGCACTGTCGACGCTCTGGAGATGACTGCGGGAAGTTCGCTGCTCAATCCTATGTACTTGTTCAAGGGGGATTCCCCGATCACGGAGTTCGCTGCTGCTGTGCCCGAACCTGTCCGATCGGGAATCAAGCTTGTCGGCAAGCATGTCCTTCGCGAGTACCCCTATTACGACGGGTACCTACTCGACGATGCTCTACAGATCCGGTCAGCTGTCGATATGCCGATGATTCTTCTCGGCGGCGTGACGAACAAGCAGACCATGGATCGTGCGATGTCGGAAGGTTTCGAGTTTGTCGCGATGGGACGTGCGCTGCTACGGGAGCCGGACCTGATCAACCGAATCGCGGCCGACTCAGCGGTTCGTTCGCTCTGCAATCACAACAACAAATGCATGACGACTATCTTCACCGGAACTCGATGTGTGCTGGTTCCTCAAGACCTGCCGTCGCCGATTCCGAGTGAATCGTCGTCCACTCGCGCGGTGACGCCAGTGTCCTGAGGAACAGATAGTCAGGACGTTGTTCTGACGGTGGGATGTCGTAGCTATTACAACGAAGAAGTCCGGTATCAGCGTCACAGGCGCTGATACCGGACTTCACTTCTACAGTCTTGTCAATCGCCGGCGAGAATCTTGTCGTCGATCGAGCAGAAGCTGTGGCAGACCCGATCGCGAACGATGACCTCGGTGCACTCCGGATCGAACCAACGGTCCACGACACCCCAATGGATCGGATGATCGAGGTACTGTCCGAGCAACGAAGCATGGTCGGTGAATTCCTGTTCCCACACATGTGTCCACGGCGTCGGACCGACGGCAGTTGTGACACGGCTCAGCCGCCATGCGCCGATAGACGAGACCAGCGCAGGCATCCGCAACAAATCGCTTTCGAAATGCTCGACGCTGCTCGGCTCGGTGCCGGGCGCGACTCGCAGAAGCAGCGTTCGGTAAACACTGTTACGGGTGTCGATCGTCGACCGCCCGGTCGACCCTGACTGATACTCGACGCCGTGGAACCGTTCGATCGCCGGATGCCCGAAGCTGCCGTCGAGTGCGTCGCTCGCCAATCTCCACGATAGGTCGTCCTTGAACTGTAAGTGGACGATCAAATCGCCGCCGTTGATTACTCCTGGCAGCGTCCTCGACACAACCTGGCGGATAGCGCCGGCCGCTTCGGCCGCAGTTGTCACAGAGAGCACGGCCTCGTCCCACGCCTCGCTCGATGCACTTTCGTCGGCATGGACAATTCGTGTGACGTTATACATCGGAGAGCCCCTCGATATCGGCTGCGTTAGCGGCCATGGTGCGACTGCGCTCGACTATCAACGCAGAATGCCGTTCCCACCAGTGGCTGGACTCCGGATCGGCTCGACCCTGGCGTGTCATATTCCACCAGCCGGACGTGCCTTCCACTGTCCAGGTGATCGTCACGATGTTGGTTTCGTCCTCGACCCATAGCGGGGGACTGACGAGAACACTTGCCAGGGTCATTCCGCGGCGCTGCGCAGCGGGTACGTACTCGGTTGTGTACGCATCGACGAACTTCTTCCCACACCCCGGTTCCGTGATGATCCGGTCGATCACATAGACCTTCTCGCCTGCCATACTTCTTAACCTACTTCTGGTTGAAACCCGTACAGAAATGGTCGTCTCGCGTAGCGGGAGACTTTGCACGGATCCGTGGGTTGTCGCTAGGACTGGTCTTTGCGTGCGCTACGCATGATGTCCAGCGGAGCTTCTGCGGGGTAGTCCGACGGAGCCATCGCGTAGGTGCGCGTGAGTGTCGAGACGAAGTCGGCGTCGTTGAGTGGATCCGAGGGTCTCGTGTACGAGACGCCACGGGCATCGAGGTCGTCGATCAGCATGCCGAGGGCTTGCTCGACCGTCAGATCGTCGGTGTGATCGAGGTACCGTTTCACATCCGAAAGATCATCGAAAACGTTTGCGCTGTAGTGGAATAGAAAGCGCATGTCGTCATCGTGGTATCGGGCGATCTCTTCGGATCCGTTGCGAACGACCCATTCGTCGGTGCCGACGCCTTCGATGACGGAATCGAGTTGGAGCTTCGGTATGGACCGCTTGTCCCGAGGACCGCTCGCCTCGCCCCGATGGAACATCTTCTCGTTGTTGGTGAGAAGTCCATTGTTCCAGAACGGAGCGGCGAATCGACGGGGTGCGAGGTCCGGGCCGTCGGGCCAGTAGGTGAACCCGCCATCGATGTCGGAGTTGTAGTAGTACGCGATTACCTGGCCGGTCTTGATTTCCCAGCGCTCGAACAATCCGGACTTGGCCATGACGCTGATCAGCCACAGAGGTGCGTTGCCCATGTCGATCCCGCGCCAGCTGGCGCCGTCGAAGTGACCGGCGTCGTAACTGTGTGCCGGTGCGCGCAAGTTGAAGAGGTAGCTGCTCGGAACCGCATAGGCGGCCCCGTGGATGCCTTTGATCATGTCGAGCAGACGTCGGTTGAAGTAAAGTTCGTGCGCCTTGTCCTCATAGGCCACGCCCCGATCGCCGAAGTAGCTGCGGAAGGTCGGGGTCAGGAGATCGGACAACTCCAGTTTTACATCAGGATCGCGATTCTTCGGTCCCGAGACGGCGAGGTACTCCTCTGCGCTTTTGAAATGGTGAGCTGCGATGAGACGCCACGGCCCGTTGTTACGAACGATGTCGAAGAGAACCGCCGCCTCGTCGGGCGTGTAGATCTCCTCGATGAACTGCGGTGGCACTGCTGGAGTCATGGGATGGCGCGTGCTTGTAGTCATGGCTGCTTCCTATCGTTCGGTTCGGACAGTGGAAAATGGCATGCGACAAAATGGTTCGGTGCAACTTCGCGGATCACGGGTTCCTCTGCAGAACAGAGCGAATCCGCCCTCGGGCATCGCGTGCGAAACCTACATCCGCTGGGTGGATCGTGTGGTGACGGCAGTTCACCGACAAGTGCGTCGCCGGTCGGCGCGGCCATGGGGTCGGGTTCGGGAATTGCGGCGAGAAGAGCCTCGGTGTACGGATGACGAGGTGCTGCATACAGCGAGTCCGGGGAAGCGACCTCGCAGATCTTTCCCAGGTACATCACCACCACTCGATCGCTGACGTTCTTCACTACCGCGAGGTCGTGGGCGATGAACAGCAGGGTCAATCCGTACCGTTCCTTCATGTCTTCGAGGAGGTTCAGGATTTGCGCCTGGACCGAGACGTCAAGTGCGGATACCGGTTCGTCGCACACCACCAGATCGGGTTCCACGACAATGGCTCGAGCGATCGAAATCCGTTGGCACTGACCGCCGGAGAATTCATGTGGACGGCGATCTCCAGCGACTTCCGGATCCAGTCCGACGACCGACAACATGTCGTCGACGGCTGCGGCCCGTTCCGCTCGACTGCCCTTACCCGCTACGTCGAGACCTTCGGCAACGATATGCCGAACGCGACGGAGAGGGTTGAGTGAAGAAATGGGGTCCTGAAAGATCATTTGCAGCTTGCGACGCTCGGAGCGCAACTCGGAAGCGGACATTGCGGCGAGGTTGCGGCCGTCGAATAGCACCTCACCGGATGTCGGTTTGGGAAGTTGCATGATCGCTTTTGCGACTGTGGACTTGCCGCAACCGGATTCGCCCACCAACCCCAAGGTTTCGCCGCGAAGTATGTCGAGACTGATGTCGGCTACGGCCGCGAACTTCTCGCCGCCTCCGGTGGAGTATTCGACAACAAGATTGTGCACTCGAAGCACCGGATTCTCGGCTTCTCTCAAGTGCGCGGTACCAGTACCGGCCATATCAGAGCACGTTCCTTTCATCGACGGGAAGACCTGCTGCAGAACGACCTTCGCGCACGTTGTCAGCTAGAGCCTGGTCCCCGGATGGAGTCCCGACAGGAAAGAAACACGCATGCCGGTGACGATCGTTGATCCCGTTGGTGGGCATCAGCGCCGGCGTTTCGACCAGGCACCGTGGCCGCGCATGGAGACATCTGGCGGCAAACGCGCAACCAGGCGCCGGGTCGATCACGGACGGTGGTCGTCCGGGAATCGCTTGAAGGCGAGTGTGACTCGGATCCGAGACGCGCGGAATCGATCGTAGTAGTGCTTGTGTATACGGGTGACGCATTTCCGTGAAGAGGGCATTTGTCGGAGCCTGTTCGACGATGCGCCCGGCATACATCACGGCTATTTCGTCGGTGCGGCCGGCCACGACCCCGAGATCGTGGGTGATGAGAATCGTTGCCATGCCGTTCTCGTTCTGAAGTCGCGCAAGCAGGTTGAGGACCTGATGCTGGACCGTCACGTCGAGTGCGGTGGTGGGTTCGTCGGCAATGAGCAAGCGAGGGGAGCATGCGAGTGCGAGCGCGATGACCACACGTTGCCTCATACCGCCGGACATGTTGTGCGGATACTGTTTCAAGCGCTTTCGTGGGTCCGGGATACCGACCCAGGTGAGGAGTTCCTCTGCCCGTGTCAGAGCGTCGGCTTTGCTCAGATTCATATGACGCCGCAGTGTCTCGGTCAACTGATGCCCGATGGTCAGGACCGGCGTCAATGACGTCATCGGGTCCTGAAATACCATGGCGACGCGTGACCCCCACAGATCGCGAGCCTGCGCCTTGGACAGAGATGCGGTGTCCCGGCCCTCGATCTCGATTCGCGATCGCGGTTGAATGACAGCGCTCGGTGCGAGGATATTCATCACAGCTCGCGACAGCACCGATTTCCCGGATCCCGACTCGCCCACCACACCGAGGGTGCGGCCCGCCTGCACGTCGAGAGTGACGCCGTCTACAGCTCGGACCATGCCGCGTGGCGTATCGAACCACACCCGAAGATCGGACACCTCGAGAACAGACGGCGTCGATTCGTCGTCGATGTCAACTGCGTCAAGTGTTGTTGTCATGGCATTTTGCTTGCCTCTCGAAGTCACAGCGAAGACTCCCGACCCACACGTCCGCGGGCCCAGTCACCGATTCGGTTGAGTGAAAACACCGTCAAGAAGAAAAAGACCCCCGGGACGAGTACCAGAAATGGTGTCTCGTACAAACTTTCGCGGCCGGCAGCGATCATGCCGCCCCAACTCGGGGTAGGCGGTGGAATCCCGAGGCCGAGGAAGCTCAAGGACCCCTCGGCTACGACGAGTCCAGCGGCGACGATGGTGGCAAACGAAACGACAGGCAGGAGCACGTTCGGCAGAATTTCCCGAATGATGATCCGCAGATCGGTGCAACCCATCGACCGTGCTGCAGTGACGAACTCCCGTGAGGCGAAGGCGATAGTGTTGGCCCGCGCGATTCGGGCGAAGGTAGGAGCGCCTACCGCCCCGAGCCCAAGCGCCAAGGTGGTCGCGCTCGGTTCCTGCACCGCAACCAGGGCGATCAGCAGGATGAGCGGTGGAAAGGCAAGCACCGCATCGGTGCTGATGCCCAATATCGTGTCGACTGCGCCCCGGAAGTATCCGGAGAGAAGACCCACGATGGTT
Source organism: Rhodococcus sp. 24CO (assembly GCF_050586165.1). NCBI lineage: Bacteria > Bacillati > Actinomycetota > Actinomycetes > Mycobacteriales > Nocardiaceae > Rhodococcus > Rhodococcus sp. 24CO. The sequence continues at coordinate 454,536 of NZ_JAZFNF010000002.1, forward strand.
CCGACCGTCAGTGCCAACAGCGTTGCGCCGATTGCGACGGCGAGGGAGACACGCGCTCCGTAGAGCGCCCTGCTGAGTTGATCTCGGCCGAGCTGATCAGTGCCGAGAATGTGTCCCACATCGCGAAAGGGGGCCAATGAGTACACATTGCTGATCTGGTCGTACGCCGGAAGCGGGAGTACGTCCGCAAAAACTGCAGCGAGAACGATGATCACCATCCACGCCGCACCAAGGCCGGCACCGACGTCTCTCCGACGACGCCGTCGGCGTTTGACGTTTTCGGATACTGCGGGGAGTGCGTGCGGTTCACCCTCCAGAGCGTTCGGCGCTTCGAGGGAAGACTGCGGCAAGACATCGACAGCGGTCGAGTTGCGCGAAGATCCAGTGACGCTCATGTTGTTCTCACTCTCGGATCGAGCAATGGATAGGTGAGGTCCACCAGTGCGTTGATGAGCACGTATCCGACGGCGACGACAAGAACAATGCCTTGAATCATGAACAAGTCTCGGCCGGTAATCGATGTCAACACAAGGGAACCCAGCCCCGGGAGTGAGAAGAGTGACTCCACGATCACGGTCCCGCCGATCAGGCGCCCGAGTGTTACCCCCATGACGGTCAGCAGAGAGAAGACAGATGGGCGCAGTGCATGGGTCAATAGAATCCGTGGAGCAGAAAGTCCACGTGCTCTGGCCGAGAGCACAAAATCCTGCTGAAGTGTTGCAATCATGTCGTTGCGAAGCAGTCGGATGAAGCCGACTGCTTCCAACGCGGCAAGGGTTATCACTGGCAGCGCCAAGCTGCGCAGATGCGGAATCAATCCCTCGGACAGCGGGGTCCATCCGGTAACAGGAAGCGCACCCAGAGTGACTGCAAAAACGAAGACCAGGAGCACACCGAGGAGAAAGCTCGGAATCGACAGGGTCACAGCGCAGATCAGTGTTGTGATCCTGTCGACGAGACCGCCGGGCCGGTACGCCGAGTACACGCCCACGGGAACGGCAATGAGGAGCGCGAGCAAGATCGACACAAAAGCAAGTTCCAGAGTGACGGGTAGACGCTCGACAATTGCGTCGGCCACCGGTACCTGCGATTGAATCGATCGCCCGAGATCGCCCTGTAAGGCACTACCGAGCCATTCGAAGTATCGCTGCAACATCGGTCCGTCGAGACCGAATCGCTCGTTCGCCGCAGCCCGCATCTCCTCTGTTGCCCCGTCCGGAAGCAAGGCATCGATCGGATCTCCCGGAATCAACTCCAGGAGTAGAAATGTCGCCACGCTCACCAACAGCAGCACTGCGGCCAGCTTGGCCAGATACCGACTTACGTTCCGGCTCTTCACCATCGGATTAACCTTCCACCGAGCGTTGTTACTGCTGGATCCAGGCAAGTTCAGGGCGGAACCAGTACTGGTAGGCAACCTCAACACCGTTGACGTCCTGTGCGGTCAGCATGCGAGTGACGGCATGTAGCCAGAATCGATATGCCGAAGTGTCTACGAGTTCACGAATGGCCGTCTTGTAGGCCTCTTCGACCACGGCAGGATCGTTCGAGGAGTGCGTGAGATCAAGTGCTTGATCGACTACCGGGTTCGAGTATCCGCTGTTGTTACTTGATCCGTTGGTGTGGAAGACCTTGTACAGTCGCTCGGGATTGGCTCCGCCGAGACTGCTGACGATGAGGTCGTAGTTGCCTCCGACCATTGCAGAGGCAAAGGCACCGCCGTCGAGGGCTGCGATCTCGAGCTTCAGCCCGTCCACTTCCTGGAGTTGGGCCTGCAACAGTTCGGATACCTGCGCCAACACCGGACTGCCCGCCACAGTAACGTACTTCAGAACGATCTCCTGGCCGCCGTTACGTGCCCGGTATCCGTCGATGAGCTTTTGGGCTCCTGCGACGTCGCGTTCGGGCCAGGTGGCCTCGGGATCGTAGAGTGGGCTGTTCTCTGGCGAGAACGCCGTGGCCACAGGTTCGCCCGAGTAAACGGCAGCGACAATCTGTTCGTTGTCGACGAGCTTGCCCACCGCATCACGAACATCTTGGTCGGCCAAGGCGCCGCGGTTGGCAATGCGAACACCACCACCCCCCATCAGATTTGCAGCGGTGACCTTCAGCCCAGCGGCTTCAGCGCGATCGGCATACTTCTGCAGCGTCACAGCCATGATGTCGAGTTCGCCGGCCTGCAAGGCATTGAACCGCTGATCGTCCGCGGCAATCGTTTTCATCACGACTCGGTCGACGTAGGGGCGCGGCTGGTCCCAGTAGTTCGGATTGCGATCGAGAACCATTTCGCTACCACGTGACCACGAGGTCAGCGTGAACGGTCCCGCGCCTACCGGGGAGTTACCGAAATCGGGGCCCTTCGCCGTAATGGCCGTGGGAGAACCGATGAACGCGAGGTCCTCTGTGAAAGACAGTGGCAGTTGGTGATTGACCTTGTCGGCGGTGATCTTGACGGTCTGTGGATCGATCACCTCCCATGAGATCGACTTTGCGGTCACGGCGCTCGACGAGAGAAGGGCAGGATCGAGTATGCGCTGCCAATTGAAAGCGACGGCATCCGCGTCGAACGGTGTGCCATCGGTGAAGGTCATATTCGGGCGCAGTTCGAGCATCCAGGTCTGGCCGTCCTCGGTAGTGAGTGACTCAGCCATTCCAGGTTCGAACTCGCCTGACTCGATGTCGTAGTACATCAGGGCGCCGAACACAGCCTGGCAGGGCGCGAGCCCGGTACCGATGGCGCATGTAGCCGGATCCACCGACTGAGGTTCGGTATTGAACGAGTAGTTGATGGTTCCACCGCGCTGCGGTTCACCGGCGGGTTCGCCCACCGACGCAGTCCCCGCCCCGGAGCACGAAGTCAGGAGCAGTGCCGATGCGATGGCTGATGCTGCAATTGCAGAAGTTGTTCGACGTCTCGACATATCTACCTTCATGATTGTCTTAATCGGTTGACTGAGAAGTAATTTCGACCTCTAGAAGTTCTGGACGATCTCGAGTAGATGTCCCTCCGGGTCGTTCACGAAAGCAACGATGGCTCGCATTTCGGTGTATTCCTTGGGGGGTTCGGTTACCGAACCGCCGGCCAGTTCCGCCAGTCGAAGCGTTTCTTCGATATCCGTTACGTTGAAACCCAGCACGGCCTCACCAGGGGCAGGCGTTGCGCGCTCCAGGTATCGCCAGAGAATCAAACTGGAGTCGTCGTCCCGGTCGCTCGTCAGGATGATCTCCTCGATGGCGTCCTTGCCCTCGCCGAGGTCGAGTCGGGCCTTGACTGTCAATCCGAGTGTCGCCACGTAGAAGTCTGCTAGGGACGCCACGTCATCTGCGAAAATTTTCGTGAAGGCGAAACGTGTACCGATACTCATGAATACCTCGCTGTAGGAGATGCTTTGAGAGAGCTGATCCGCGTACGCGCGGGAGAAGTTGGCCTCGCAGTGAGGCTGATCACTCTCGTATTAGTCCATCGGTGGCCAGCGTGGTCAACGTCGTCTCCCGCTACGCGGGAGTGGTCAACATCGTCTCCCGTTATGTGGGAGAGCGGTAACCAGTCCGACTTCCCGCGCATCATTCTGTGGGGGCGCAGAACATATTCATACTGACCGCAGGCAACTTCGAAACCTACAAGCTGGAGAATTACATGACAAATACATTGACGGGCAAGACCGCGTTGGTCACAGGAAGTAGTCGCGGCATCGGACGTGCGATTGCTCGCCGACTGGCGGCCGAGGGCGCAACCGTGGTGGTTACAGCACGGTCGGCAGGCCCGACTTCGGCGATTCGAGGCGGGGAGAGTGTTGTAGTCGAAGGCTCACTTGCCGAGACCGTTGCGATGATCGAGGCGAATGGTGGTAGCGCGCTGGCTATTCCGGCTGATCTTGAAAATACCGATGCGCGCGACACCCTGATCGAACGCGTTGTCGAAGCCACCGGTGGAATCGACATCCTGGTCAACAACGCTGGGTTTGCCGACTATTCGACCGTCGAGAAGATGTCTCTCGAGACGTTCGACCGAACTATCGAGCACTACATTCGTGCGCCATTCGTGCTGGCACAAGCTGCAATCCCGCATATGCGTTCCCGCGGCGCGGGATGGATCGTGAATATCGGATCGTCGACAGGGCTGAGCCCGATCAGGCCGTTCCGCGAGTACAACAGGACCTCGGGTGACGTGATCTATGCGGCAACCAAAGCCGCCCTGCATCGCATGACTCAGGGCCTCGCAGCGGAACTGCTCGACGACAACATAGCGGTCAATGTTGTGGGTCCGTCGACAGCTATCTCGACGCCGGGCGCCGATGCACTACTTCCTACGGGCTACGAGACGGAGCCGGTCGAATACCTCGTGGAGACAGTCCTCGCGATGTGCACTGTTCCCGCCGATGAACGGACCGGGCTCGTCGCGTTCAGCTTGCATTTTCCGTGGCACAACGAGCTCGATGTCAAGACATTGGACGGTCAGGGATCTATGCCACGCCGTGAACCGTCTGCGTGGGCGAATCCCAACATCGCTCCGGCTGGCATGTGAATTCGGGCGGCCAATCGTATGTGTCGCCTGAATGGAACAGGTGCTTCCGCGCGAGAGCGTCATCACACTAACGTCGCTACGTATACGGCGTTTCCAAGTCACGGAATGTCAGTCGCCAGAGTGAGGAGTTCGAAGTGTCGTCCGACAGGGGTAATGCAGGGACCGTAATCGGTGAGCTGGTCCAGTTGGTGGGTAGTTGGTGGTTTCACTACGACGAGTGGAACCGGGATGCCCTACGTGCCGTGATTGTCGACGACTTTGCATTCAGTTGCAGAAGTGACACCGGCACAACGGAATACGAGGACTTCATACGCTGTGACGTGCGCGGCGCCGATGAAGTGATGGCGTGGCAGGAGTCTCACCGCCATGCGAGCCCGTACCCGTTGCGTCACAACAGCAATAACATATTCGTAACGGAGAGGACGGGCAATACCGTCGCTTTCTCGTCGTATATCTTCGTGACCAAAATTGTCGACGGCCGACCGTACGCTGTTTCGAGCGGGCTGGCGCATTGGACGGCCCAGATTGCCGGCGACGCCGTGCTACTTGCGAGTCTCGAAGTTGTTCTCGATACCCGAGAGTCGGTTGTGTACTCGGAGTTGTCGCCCCATCACGACGCGCGTAGCTCCGCGGTTTGAGGTTGAGGTTCGCACTATGCCGTTGTCGCCCGCCGCGCAGAACCTCGTAGACGCTGCCGCCGCACGATTTCCCCAGTCGATGAGTGGAACCCCGCTCGCCGAGTTACGTTCGGTGCTCGGGCGGATTGCAGTGCCGCCGACAACACCCATTTATCAGTCCCGTGATGTCATCGTTTCGACCTCACTCGCAGACATACCCGTTCGGATTTACCGCCCCTCTGCGGAGCCGAGTCTTCCCGTCGTGCAATGGATGCACAGTGGTGGCTTCACGATGGGTGGGCTGAATCAGAACGAGGAATATCTCCGCAAACTGAGTATTGCTGCAAATGTTGTCGTTGTGTCCGTTGACTATCGTCTGGCGCCGGAAAATCCGTACCCGGCCGCGCTCGACGATTGCCGAGATGTGTGGTGCTGGATCAAGACGTCACCGATCGAGCTTGGTGAGACCACTGGGGTGAGAACGGCATTGGCTGGTGAAAGTGCTGGTGGAACATTGGTGTTCGCGCTGGGGCAGCAGCTACGCGATCGTCGGCTGCCGATGCCAGACGCCCAGGTGAGTTTCTACGGTGGTGCAGAAATGAGAATTTCGAACCCGGAGCATTCGACGAATATGTTGACACTTGCAGACTGCCAGTGGTTCTGGGACCAGTATGTGAGTACAGAGGCCGAGCGGACGTCTCCCTACGTGAATCCTGGTCTGGCGCAGGATGTCAGTGGACTGCCGTCCGCGCTGATCGTGACCGCCGAGATAGACCCTACCCGTGACGCCACAGAAGAGTACGCCCGACACATGATGCGAGCAGGGGTGAGAGTCGAGTTGGTGCGGTACGACGGGATGATGCACGGTTTCGCGACCCTGACCGCGGCGCTCGAGCCGGCGAGAGAACTTTTCGGTCGAACAATCGACTTTCTGCAGTCCAGTCTTCATCCCACCGATCGTGGTCCGGATGCATTGATCAGAGGGAGTAACGATGTCTGAAGCTCAAAGTCGCTTCGGTTCCGGCACAGCAGTTGTCACCGGCGGAGCTGCCGGAATCGGCGAAGGGTTCGTCCTACATCTCGCGCAGCTGGGTATGACGGTTGTTATTGCGGACATCGACACCGACAAGGCTGCCTGGGTTGCTGAAGGAATCAACGCGGCTGGGGGATCCGCAGTGAGCTACGGGATCGACGTCACCGATGCGGCCGCCGTCGAGGACATGGCCGAGAGCATTTTCTCGCGGTTCGGAAGCGTGGAATTGCTCATCAACAATGCCGGAGTCGAAACGGCTGGACTCCTCTGGGAAGTCGATGTCGAACGGTGGAAGCGTGTCATGGACATCAACGTCGACGGTGTCTTTTACTGTCTCCGCTCCTTCGTGCCCCGCATGTTGGCAGTGGGTACCCCCTCGTGTATCGCTAATCTGTCGTCTGTAGGCGGATTGAACAGTGTAGCCGTGCAAGGTCCCTACGTCGTGAGTAAGTTCGCGGTGCTGGCGATGACAGAGAGTCTGTACCAAGATATTTCGTTGACAGGTGCGCCAATTCAGGTCTCGGCGGTTGTTCCGCATTCGATTCGAAGCGAGATCTTTCGAGCCGCGCAGCGCGAAGCGCCGTCGAGCAATCCCATCGCGAATGCAGTGTTCGATGCAATGCAACGTGACAACGTAACAACCGGACTCGATCCGGTCGAGGCAGCGCAGCACATGACCGAAGCAATCGCCCGCGGAGATTTCTGGGTCTTCTCGAACGACGACGCTTGCCGGCGATCGGCCACTCAACGCGCTGATCAACTCAGAGACCTGACCTCTCCTGTAGATCCTCGTATCATGCTGGAGCGCATGGGGATTTCTGTTCCAGCACGAACCTCTTTGCAATCTACTGATCCTTCGAAGGGCTGAAAATGACAGCGACCGATTTTGTCGACGGGGCAGGAACACAACTCGACGGTGACGATGCTGCCCAACTCGCGGCCGCGATTGCCGTATGCAACCCTGCTGCACTGCTGATGTCGATGGTGCACGTGAGTGGTGACCTCGGACTACTCGACGAGTTTGCAGCCGAACTCGATGCTGCCAGAAAAGATATGGCCAATGCCCCGAACACGACCGGAGTTCACTATTCGTCGGGCAGCGGGACTTCGGCACTGCCTCTTGGGGCTTTCCCGGACAGTGTTTCGGAGAAGATCCGAGCACGTGCCGCGCAGCTGTTAAGAGCGGAATCAACTGCAGCACTCGGAGTTCCGGACGAGGTTCTGTTTCGGCGAATGGCCTCGCTGTGTACCGCTTCGGACGTTGACGCGGAGTTCATTCCGTTGTTGTTCGAACAGGCCGGTTTCCGTATCGGTCAACGTTGTGTGCCGGTAACAAAATCTCCGCCAGAGGATTTCGACGTCATAGTCGTCGGCGCCGGCATTATCGGGATCAACGCAGCCGTCAAACTGGGCGACGCAGGATTTCGATACCGTGTCTTCGAAGCCCGCGACGAGATCGGCGGAACATGGTCGCGGAACACCTATCCCGGCGCTGCAGTGGACACTCCGAGCCACTACTACTCCTATTCGTTCGAGCTCAACCCTGACTGGTCGAAGTACTACCCGTCCGGGCCTGAATACTTGGCTTATCTGGAACGCGTCGTAGAAAAGTACGGTTTGAACCGTCACATCGAACTGTCGACGAAGGTTCTGTCGGCCGATTGGATCGAGCGGGAGCAGAAGTGGCACGTGCGGACACAGTCTGCTGACGGTGCGATAACAGACCATCGAGCACAAGCGTTGGTGACGGCGCTCGGTGTCCTCAACGCGCCGAACATTCCGGACGTGCCGGGTTTGGATTCGTTCGAAGGAACTGTGGTCCACACGGCGGAGTGGAGCGACGAGATCGACGTCGAAGGACGTCGCGTGGTTGTTCTGGGAACCGGATGCACATCGGTTCAACTAGTGACGAACATCGTGGACAAGGTCGAGACACTTGACGTGGTTGTTCGTACCCCACACTGGATTGTTCCGGAAAAGACTGTGGTCAACGATGTTCCGCAGGCAGAACGTTGGGCGATGCGGCACTTGCCTTATTACCAGCAGTGGTTCCGGCTCAGGGCTTACTGGCTTGCGTCCGACAATCTGTACCCGGTACCGAGGATCGACCCGGAATGGGCGAAGTCGCACTTGTCGGTCTCTCCCGTTAACGATCTCGTTATGCAGACCTCCCTGCGATACCTGAACGAGTCCTTTCCCGATCGCCCGGACCTGATAGAAAAGCTGACCCCCGACTTCCGGCCCTACGCAAAACGCATAGTCAAGGATCCGGGATTTTTTCAGGCGCTCAGGCGCGAGAACGTGAACCTTCATCGTGCAGGTTTCGCCGAGGTGCACCCGGACGGAGTAACAACGACGGACGGAGAGTTCATCGCTGCGGACGTCATCATTCTCGCCACGGGCTTCAAGCTCGAGTACGCTTCGCTGATCGACATCACCGGGCGGGAAGGTCAACGGCTGGCTGAACTGTGGGAGTTCGGCGATGATCCCCGTGCGTATCTGGGTATTCAAGTGCCAGGGTTCCCGAATCTCTTTGTCACGGCAGGGCCAAATGCTGCGCCCAATCATGGTGCGGGGCACAATATCACCAGCGAAGAACACGTGCATTATGTGGTCGAGTGCTTGCAGTACCTCGTAGAAAACGACTACGCGTCGATGGACGTCGAGAACCAGGCAATGGCGGAGTACAACCAGAAGGTTGACGCTGCACTCGACAAGACGGTGTGGGCGCATCCTGGCAAGGACGTCACGGGCTACTACCGAAACAGCAAGGGGCGAGCGATCGTTCCTTGTCCGTGGCGGCTCGTCGACTACTGGACGATGCTGCGTGAGCCCGATGTGGAGAACTTCACCTTCACGCCGCGATCCGCCACGAAATAGGCCGATTAGGCGGTTAGCAAAGACATCCGGGGAAGCGACATCCGGGAAGCCTTGACGATTCATTCAGCCGGCCCATCCAACTCTCTTGTCTGAGCCGGCGTCAACCCAACCATGACGAGCTGATGTCTGTATTTTGCCGACGGCGGCCGAAGATCGAAGGAGCACCATGTCCATCAGTCCAGCACCAGCCGCGACGACAGCGCACAACATCACTGTGGATCTGCTCGTAGTGGGATCGGGTACAGGTATGGCCGCTGCGCTCGCAGCACACGAGCTTGGGCTCTCGACCCTCGTCATCGAGAAGACCGAGTACGTCGGTGGGTCGACGGCACGATCCGGAGGTGCATTCTGGTTGCCTGCCAACAAAATTCTGGAAAAGTCCGGAGCCGGTGATTCCCGTGCCAGGGCCGGCAAATACGTCCGATCCGTTGTAGGCGATTCGGCGCCGGCAGATCGCGGTGAGAGCTTCCTCGACCATGCGTCCGACACGCTGGATATGTTGCTTCGGACAACTCCGATGAAGTTCTTCTGGGCGGAGGGCTACTCCGACTACCATCCAGAGGAACCGGGTGGTTCGGCAGCGGGCCGCACCTGCGAGTGCTTGCCGTTCGACGCATCGGTTCTCGGTTCCGAGCGCAAGCGCCTGCGACCCGGACTGATGGAGGCGTCGCTGCCGATGCCAGTCACCGGCGCGGACTACAAGTGGATGAACCTGATGGCAAAGATGCCGGCCAAGGCATTGCCGCGCATCTTCCGTAGGCTTGCTGTTGGGCTTGGCGGTCTAGCTCTGGGGCGCGAATACATCGCTGGGGGACAGGCTTTGGCCGCGGGCTTGTTCGCAGGCATCCTCGATGCACAAATTCCGGTATGGACCGAGACGGCGCTCGTGCGACTGGTGGACACTGACGGCCGTGTGACTGGCGCTGTTGTCGAGCAGAGCGGGCGCGAAATGACGGTTACGGCCCGACGCGGTGTGATCCTTGCTGCCGGTGGATTCGATCATGATATGGATATGCGGCGAAAGTTCCAGTCCGAGAGTCTAGTCGAGCATGCGAGCCTGGGTTCCGACCAGAATACGGGCGACGCGATCCGGATTGCACAGGATCTCGGCGCGGACATCGACCTGATGGACCAGTCCTGGTGGTTCCCGGCAGTGGCACCGTTGCCTGGTGCTCAACCTGCAGTCATGCTGGCCGAGCGGTCCTTGCCGGGTTCGTTCATCGTCGATCAGACGGGTCGCCGATTCACGAACGAGTCCGAGGACTACATGTCGTTCGGTCAACGAGTGCTCGAGCGAGAGCGTGCCGGAGACCCGGTCGAGTCGATGTGGATTGTCTTCGATCAGCGTTACCGCAACAGTTACCTCTTTGCTGCCGGTCTTTTCCCACGCCAGCCCCTTCCGGAGTCGTGGTATGACGCCGGAATCGCCTACAAGGCTTCAAATCCGGAAGATCTGAGCCGGATGATAGGCGTTCCCGTCGATAGCTTTGTCGAGACCTTCGAGAGCTTCAACGAGTCTGCCCGGACCGGCATGGATCCCGACTTCCATCGCGGAAACAGCGCATACGACCGTTATTACGGCGATCCGACGATTTCGCCGAACCCCAATCTGCGTCCTCTCGCCGATGGCCCGCTGTACGCCGTCAAGATGGTTCTCAGTGACCTGGGTACCTGTGGCGGGATTCGGGCCGACGCCAAGGGCCGGGTACGTCGGGAGGACGGCAGCGAGATCGAGGGCCTGTACGCGATCGGCAACACCGCAGCCAATGCCTTCGGGGACACGTATCCGGGCGCCGGCGCAACTATCGGGCAAGGATTGGTGTTCGGTTACATCGCAGCACGGGATGCCGCAGGGGTTCAGAACGGATGAGAGATCTTCAGGGCCGTGTAGCGGTAGTGACCGGCGGCGCAAATGGCATCGGGCTCGGCTTGGCTCGTCGTTTCTTGCAGGAAGGAATGAAGGTAGTCGTCGCTGACAACGATTTTGGTGATCTCGACCGGGCTGAGAAAGATCTGTCGACGATCGGCGAGGTCCTTGCAGTGCGCACCGATGTGGCTGATGCTGCCTCCGTCGAGGCACTTGCTCGGTCCTCGGTCGATCGTTTCGGTGCCGTCCACGTTCTGTGCAACAACGCGGGCGTCGGAGGTATGCAACGGTTTTCGACCACAAGTACGGCAACGTGGGAGTGGACTGTTGGAGTTACTATGTGGGGCGCTATTCACGGATGCAGGATCTTCCTGCCGATTTTGGCGGAACAGGACAGTGCCTACATCATCAATACCGCTTCTATGGCGGGCTTCCTGACCGGTCCGTATCAAGCCCCGTACAAGGTTGCCAAGGCCGCTGTAGTGGCGCTGTCGGAGAGTCTGTCCAACGAATTTGCCACCGAGCATCCGAATGTCCGAGTGGCAGCGCTGTGCCCGGCATATACGTCAACAGCTATACGACATGATGAGCGGAACGCACCCGCCGGCCACGTTCCGAGGGCACTGGCCGATCCGGAACTCGAAAGCTTGCGGGAATCCGTGAATGCGGCGATCGAGCAGGACGGCATATCGACCGAAGAAGTTGCCGACCTGGTCGTCCGGGCAATGGCCGAAGAGAAGACGCATATCTTCCCTCATCCCGAGTGGCTCGACAACTGGCAGGATCGGGTCGACAAGGTTCGGGAACAGGTGTCCGGTACCAATTGACGTGACGGGTTCGGGGCTGGAATTTAGTTGACAGAAAACATCTATCTAGTAGCGTTGGGGATCAGTCCGAGCATCAATCGGCAGACGCCCGACGGGCAAGACGGAGGATCGTGAACAGCTCCCATCCCGGCACTCTTATTGTCGGAGCATCTCAGGCCGGTGTACAACTGGCGAGCAGTCTGCGGGCTGAAGGCTATGGACCTCCGATTCGCATCGTCGGCGCGGAGCTTCATGATCCGTATCATCGACCGCCACTGTCCAAAGCGTTTCTGACAGGTGAGGTATCTGTTGCCGACTTGATGTTGCGAAATCGGGAGTTCTATTCCGAGAACGCAATTGACCTGGTCCTCGGTGAACGGGTAGTCGAAATCGATATGAATGGGGACGGTTCTGGAAGCATCGGTACCAGCCTGGGGGCACACCACGAATTCGAACACTTGGTGCTGTCCACCGGCGCCCGACCTCGCCGGCTTGCCATTCCCGGCGCTGATTCCCGGACGCGGGGTGTGGTGTATCTGCGCGACGTCGAGCACGCGCTGCATATGCGTGAACAACTCGCGCGCGCACAGCACGTCGTTGTCATCGGAGGCGGATTTGTCGGGCTCGAAGCTGCTGCGACTGCACAAGCGATGGGTAAGAACGTCACCGTCGTCGAGGTAGGGAGGCAACTGATGGGTAGGGCACTCGGCCCGCACACCTCAGCCTTCTTGCTCGACGCACATCGTACTGCCGACATTGCCGTTCTACTCGAAACTGTCCCCACCGAGATTTTGGTGTCGACATCGAGCGACGTGATCGGCGTGATGCTCGGTAGTGGGCAGAGGCTCCCGGCGGATCTTGTCCTTATCGGGGTAGGCGTACTTCCGCGGGATGAACTCGGTACCGCAATCGGGCTCGATTGTGACAACGGCATTCTCGTGGACGAGCATTGCGTGGCATCTGACGGATCGACAATCGCAATAGGCGATTGCGCAAATCAACCCAATCCGATGACGCGACCGGGCCTGGGTGATCGCGTTCGGCTCGAATCGGTCGACAACGCCGTTGAACAGGCAACTGTTGCAGCAAGAACCATTGCGGGGAAGCCGTCGTCGCTACGGGGTTTACCGTGGTTCTGGTCTGATCAAGGGAAGTGCAAACTTCAGATCACCGGTTTGATCGAAGGTTACGACCAAACCGTGACTCGCACGGATCCGGCTCGCCCACATCGGCTTACGTCGCTGTACTTCCGTGAGCGCATGTTGATTGCCGCCGAATGTGTGAATTCCCCGGCAGATTTCCTCACGTTGAAGTCTGCGTTGAGTTCTCGTATGGAACTGTCTCCGGATGATCTGTCCGACGTCGACGTGCCGATCAAGAAGTTGGTGGCATCTGTCGGCAGCACGGCGGGATAGACAGCAGCACACTCGATTGCGCCCTTGTGCAGCAATCGACTGTGTTGCAGACGGACGACGTGACCTTCGTATGGTTCGCGTCGTCCGTCTTTTCTCTATGTAAGGCCTAGTTGACTGGAGTCGGTTTTGCGGGCTTGTTCTTCCACCCTGCGTCGCCCTTGCGTCCCATCGACCACATTTGTACGCCTCTTTCGATCTCGAGCGCTGAGGCCCAGGAGACCGCGGGGGGACCGAGTTCCAATCGGATGCTGTTCTTGATTGCCCTGGCCAGTTCGGGGTCGGCGGCTGCGTGTCGAACAAGTTGTGCGGCTTCAGCATCCATATCGTCGGCATCGGCGCACGCGTATGCAAGTCCCCGGCGTACGGCGTCGGTGCCCGAAAGCGCGATGCCTAGTCCGGCCATCGCGATGGTTTCGGATGTGCTGAGTGCACGTCCCAACAGTGACAAATGGCCGCCGCCGGGATGGATGTGGCGGGCGAGAAACCCGCTGTCCAGCACGGCATCCGGAGTTACCAGCATCATATCTGTGGCCATTGCCAGGTTGAGGCCGGCGCCAACTGCGCCGCCCACGACCATCGACACGGTTGGTACAGGCAGCGATCCCACGCGTACAAAGCTCTCGTAGACCGCCGAGGTCCGTCGGACGGCTTCTGCAGATGCGGGATCTGCGGATGATGCTGCCAAATCTCGTGTGTCGGCGCCGCTGCAGAAGTACGGGCCTTCAGCACCTACCAGGACGGCGCCAATCGAGCTGTCTTTCTCGATTCGATCGCAGAACTCGACGATGGATGCAGCCATATCCAGAGTGATGGCGTTCTTTCTGGAGGGGTTGTCGAGAGTGATTCTCGCGACCGAGCCTTCAACTGCGAAACGGACGGGTTCATGGGATGGGTGCATAGGAGGTCCTCCGGCATTGGTTTCTGCGCGCTGACCAGCAGCAACAGATGATCATAATTGGATCCAGTACAGGATACATATTTATGAGTCGGGATACGAGTCCGCACGGCGTCCTGTCGGGGCGCAAGCCTCAGGGGAGTCTGCGTCACACCCGTCCCATAGATGTGATGTGGCGCACTTAGGTCTCCCGATAGTCGGGAGACTAGCGAATTTGCGCAGTGTGACGCGTTTACGCTCGCCGAACTGCATACCGAAGCTGACTCGCTGTCCGGATATCGCCGGGTCGAGTCGACAATGAGGAGAGCGATATCGTGAAACCCAACAAGACGACGAAGTTGGTTGTGGCACTTGCTGTGACCGCCGTCCTGGCGTCTGCCTGTTCGTCGGATCGCGGCGACGACCCGTCGGCTACATCGAGTGGTGGATCAGCTGCAACAGCCGATGCTGCGTCGAGCAGTTCCGATGCGAAGTTCGGAACTCTGGACTCACCGTGCGGCGACGGGGATGCAAAGGGCGCGACGGATCAGGGTGTCAGCGACACCGAGATCAAGATCGGTTTCGGGGACGATCGCGGGTACGCGCAAGCTCCGGGGCTGAACAAGGAGATGAGTGACGCGGTCAACGCCCTCATCTCCTGGTGCAACGATCAGGGTGGCATCAACGGCCGCAAGGTTGTCGGCACCGATTACGACGCAGCGCTCATGCAGGCGAACTCGGTTATGCAGGAAGCCTGCGGTAGCCAGTTCATGATGGTTGGCCACGGATTTGCGATGGACCAGACGTCGGAGCAGACCCGTGTGGCCTGCAACTTGGTTGCGGTTCCCGGATTCACGGTGTCGCCGGTTGCCGCCAACGGACCGATGACCTATCAGGGTGTCCCGTTCCCCGTCGACTACGCCAACGCGTCGGCATGGTTCCAGATGGCAGAAATGCACCCCGATACGCTGAACGACTTCGACATCGTGAACAGCACAATTCCGTCGATCATTACGGCGTCCACCAAGGTGCGCTCGATGGCTGAGGCTGCGGGCTTCAAGCTCAAGGACTGCGGTGTGACCCTGAACTACGAGGGGGAGGCGAGTTACCTTCCGTTTGCCGAGAAGTTCAAAGCCTGTGGTGTCAAGGGTTTGTGGACTTCTCGTTCGCCGGTGCCAGCAGAACTGAATTTCATCAAGTCGCTCGATCAGGTTGGTATCGATCCGATCTTCGCCGGTGAGGCTACCTGGTATGACTCAGGAGTTGCCGCCTGGAACAAGGACACCGGACTGCTCGACAACCTCAGCGCGGGTTCGATCTTCCCGTTGATCGAGAATGCGGACAAGGTTCCGGCGGTACAGAAGTACGTCGACCTCGTTTCGGAAGAGAACGGAAAGATTGCGCTGCTCGGTATGCAGTCGGCTTCGTCGTTCCTGCTCTGGGCCACTGCGGCGGATAAGTGCGGATCTGATCTGACGCGTCAGTGCATGGTTAACGAACTGTCGTCGATCCACGATTGGACCGGCGGTGGGTTGCATGCCGCTACCGATCCGGGCAAGAACATGCCGGCTTCGTGCGGGTTGATGGTGGGATTGACTGGCGGAACGTATGCGCAGTCATTCCCGGACACCGCTGCCGAGTTCAAGTGCGACCCGAAGTATCTGATCGCAACCGACAAGAGCACGTGGGGCACCGATCTGGGGGCTGATCGTGTGGCGACCCTCTATCAGAACGCGAATGTGATCAAGCCGCAGTCCTGATTCACCTGAGGTAGGTGGCGCGCTCCGTGTGCCTCGAGTGCGCGCAGCGTGCCACCTTTCCTCCCCTAACGAGGGTTCAGTTATGAACACTTTTGTCACTTTCACGATCTTGGGTTTGGTCCTGGGGTCGGTGTATGCGATCGCCGCTTCCGGGTTGGTGCTCACGTACAACACGTCCGGAATTTTCAATTTCGCGCATGGCGCTCAGGCGATGCTGGGTGCGTTCATCTATTGGCAGTTGCGGTACGGGTGGGAACTTCCGACCGTGGTTGCGCTGTTGATTTCTTTGGTTGTGGTCGGTCCGTTGATGGGGCTGGGCCTGTATGTGCTGATCATGAAGGGCCTGCGCGATACGGCGGAGGTCACCAAAATTGTTGTCACGGTGTCGATCCTGCTGGGTATGCTCTCGATTTCGCATTGGTTCTGGCATCCGGAGACCGCGCGGACGATGCAGATGTTCTTCGGTGATCAGTCGAAGATCACGGTGTTCGGTGCGAGCATCCGTTATCACGAGTTGATTTGTATCCTTGTTGCGATCGGTATCGCGGTGGGTCTGCGGATCTTGTTCACCAAATCCCGCGCGGGTGTCGCGATGCGCGGTGTGGTCGACGATCCGGATTTGTTGCGTCTGAACGGTCATAACCCGGAACGCTTGGCGGCGTTGTCGTGGGCGATGGGTTCGACGTTGGCGGTGTTGGCGGGTATTTTGATCACCCCGATCAGCGGCGGCACCCTCGAGGCGAACATGTTGACGTTGTTGGTGATCGACGCGTTCGCTGCGGCGATGTTCGGTCGGTTGCGCAGTATTCCGCGTACGTTTGTCGGCGCTGTGGTTCTCGGTTTGGCGGGGACGTACGTGTTGGCGTACTTCCCGACGAGTTGGAGTTGGACGTCGAATTTCCGTGTCTCGCTGCCGATGATCGCGCTGTTCGTGGTGTTGATCGTGCTGCCGCAGGACCGTCTGCGCGGCGCGGTGACCCGTACCCGCGAGCGGTATCACGTGCCGTCGGTCCGCAAGGCCGTCATCTGGGGTGTCGCGCTGATCGTGATCGTGTATCTGCTGCGTCTTCTGATGGTGACGTCGGCGATCACGACGTTGACGATCGGTATGACGTTCGCGATCATCGCGCTCTCGCTGACGTTGTTGACCGGGTATGCGGGTGAATTGAACTTGGCGCCGGTCTCTTTCGGTGCGATTGCCACCATCGTGGCGTTCCATTTCGGGATTTCCGGTAGTGGGTTGGCGGCGCATCTGAACCTGTGGGGCATCATCGTCGGCGTGCTCGTCACTGCCGTCATCGGTGGCCTCGTCGCGTTGCCGGCGCTGCGTCTGCGCGGGTTGTATCTGGCGCTCGCGACGATGGCGTTCGGTGTGTTCCTCTCGAACATGGTTTTGCGTGATACCACCGAACACGAGATGTTCGGCATCCGGTACTCGCTGTTCAAGGACGGCAATATCGCGATCCCGCCGCTCAAGGTCGGGCCGCTCGATCTCAGCAACGACACGGTGTTCCTGATGACCGTGACCGCACTGTTCTCCGTGCTCGGTGTCGGAGTGATCGCGTTGCGCAACAGCGGTTACGGGCGTCGTCTCGCGGCGATGAAGGACAGCCCCGCCGGTTCGGCGATGCTCGGCCAATCGTTGGTGCGGCTCAAGCTGAGCGTGTTCATGATCTCCTCCGGCATCGCCGGATTGGGCGGGATCCTGATGTCGAGCGCGATGGGCTCGGTCTCGGGGGAAAGTTTCGCGATCATGGTCTCGCTGTCGCTGTTGATGCTCACCGTCGTCGCCGGAATCGGTTACGTCAGTGGCGCACTGTTCGGTGGTTTGATGGCGGGTATCGGTTTTGCCGTCATCATGGTCTCGTTCACCAATCTCGCGTCGGCGCAGCCGGAGCTCGAGGGAATGTGGTTGCTGCTGGGCAACATTGCCGCGGTGAGCCCGGCGTTGATCGGTATCGGTGTCGGCGCGAACCCCAGTGGCACCATCCACCAGGTCGTCGAAGGGTACCGCCGGTTGATGAACGCCAAACCGGTCTTCTACGGCGGCGCAGCCGTGATCGCGGTGACGTACCTGCTGGCCCTGACCGGGGTGCTCGGGAACTGGTGGTTTGCCTCCATCACCATCGCGGTGGTGTTCCTGTTGCCGGTGATCGGTGAAATGGTCATGCCGGGCGCAGTTCTCACCCCCGACGAGTTGGCGGCGAAGAAGACGCTGGTGCCCGAGGAGGTCGGGATCGACGTCCCGTACAGCGACGAGGTCCGCGAGGAACTCGACCGCGAACTCGGCATCGACCTCGACAAGTCCGAAAAGGAGTTGGCCGCTCATGTCTGAGACACCTTTGCTCGAAACTCGTGGTGTCACGGTACGTTTCGGTGGTCACGTGGCCGTCAAGGATGTTTCCCTGACGGTGGCTCCGGGAACGGTGACCGGGTTGATCGGCCCGAACGGCGCCGGGAAGACCACCCTGTTCAACACCATCACCGGATTGCAGAAACCGACGTCCGGACAGGTCTTCCTCGACGGGGTGGACGTGACGAAGTTGGCGCCGCACAAACGCGCCAACAAAGGTTTGGCGCGCACGTTCCAGCGTCTCGAGTTGTTCGTCTCGTTGTCGGTGCGTGACAACCTGCGCGTCGCCGGGGACATCCACAAAGCGAACAGCGGCAACAAGATCGACGTCGACGCCGAAACGGATCGACTGCTCGAGCTGACCGGCCTGAAGGATGTGGCGGACAAAGATGTCTCCGACATCCCCACCGGCCGCGCCCGCGTGGTGGAGGTGGCGCGGGCCCTGATGACGAATCCGCGGATTCTGCTTCTCGACGAGCCGGCATCCGGTCAGACGGAGCAGGAAACGGAGGTGTTCGCGCAGATGCTCACCGACCTCGCAGCCGGGGGTTTGGGGATTTGTCTGGTGGAGCACGATATTCCGTTGGTGATGAAGGTGTGCTCGACGATTCACGTGCTCGACTACGGAGCGGTGTTGGCCTCGGGTGATCCGGAGAAGATCCGCACCGACCCGGACGTGATCGCCGCGTACATCGGCACCGAGGAGGAAGCAGTATGACCGCAGCAACGATCGACCCGGCAGCGGCCGACGCGGGCCGCGCGGAGCCGTTGCTCGAATTATCGGGTGTGCGTGCCGGTTACGGCTCCATCGAAGTCCTGCACGGCGTGGACCTCGTCCTGCAGCCCGGCGCCGTCGTGGCATTGCTCGGCCCCAACGGCGGCGGAAAAACCTCGACGTTGAAGGTGTGCTCCGGTGTCCTGCCGCTCACACGCGGTGAGTTCAAGCTCGCCGGACGGGTCGTCAACGGTATCGAGGCGTCCGAACTCGCCCGATTGGGTGTGTGCTCCATCCCGGAAGGCCGCGGGATCTTCGCGAACCTGTCGGTGCGGGAGAACCTGTGGATCGCCACCGGAACCGGAGCCTCGCTCGCCGACCTGGAAGAGGTTGCCTACACACGGTTCCCGATCCTGGGGGAGCGTCGGAGTCAGTTGGCGGGTTCGATGTCGGGCGGTGAGCAGCAGATGCTCGCACTCTCGCGGGCACTGGGCACTCATCCGACGGTGTTGCTACTCGACGAGTTGTCGATGGGTTTGGCACCTCGAATTGTCTCGCAAATGTACGACGTGGTGGGTTCACTTGCCGCGGAAGGTATTTCCATCCTCGTGGCGGAGCAGTTCGCGCGGGCGGTGTTGCCGATCGCGACGTCGGCGGCGTTGATGTTGCAGGGTCGCGTTACTCGGGTCGGCGACCCGCATGAGATCGAAGAAGAACTTTCTACCAGCTATCTAGGAGGATGACGATGACTACAGTTGAAGATCGCCGTGATGAGTTCAAGAAGAACATCACCGACCTCAAACTCGACAAGGGACAGTCCGGCGGCGACGCGAAAACACTGTTCGGCGGCCTGATCCTGATGGTGGTGGGAGTGGTCGGCGCGTTTGTCCTCTACATTTCCTCGCTCACGGAATCGGATCTGCGCAACATCGCGTCGTACCAGATCTTGGCGGTCGCGTTCCTGGCGTTGACGGTCATCGGAGCAGCGATGTTCATCGCCGCGTCCGTCGCGAAGGTTCTGCGGTTGTGGCTGGTGCGTCAGCTCCTCGAAGGCCAGGCCCAGACCGATCAGATCGCACAGGCACTGAACACCCGCATCTGAACCACGCTCAACCGAAAAGGCCCGCCACGGAAACCGTGGCGGGCACTTTCTTGGCTTTCTATACGGGGGTTCGTATCTGGTTAGTGTGGGAAAAGCCGGAGGGCAATCGATTAACGTAAGTCGGGCATGTACACACTACTGGCACTGATCAGCGGATCCAGTGACGGTCATCCTTGTGTTTGTAGGTCCGATGGTGACCAGATGGCTTTCATCGACACAATGCGCGCATCGTCGTCGAATGTCATGAGGTCTATGGGTTCGACGACAACGGTCGTATCGTCTATCTTGGTGGTCACACGGAAATGAAACGCAGCGGTATTGGCCGCGATGCGAAGTGTCAGTAGCTCGATCTCGCGTTCTCCGCCTCTGACCGATTGGTAGAACTCGACGATCTGATCACGTCCCACGTGTGCGGGTGTGCCAACCGGGTCCTCGACAGTTGCCTCCGGGGAGTACAAATCGGCGATCTCTTCGCCTGTTCCCATCGCAGCCGCACTCAGATACCTGCGGATGATCTTTTCGATCTCTTCGTGTGTGGGCATGTCAGTTCACTCCGGTCCGCCGGGAAGCCCGGCGTGGTAGTAGCCGGCAGTCCAACCGCCATCGACTGCAAGTTCAGACCCGGTCATGTAACTGGCCGCGTCGCTGATGAGAAACGCAGTCGCGGCGGCAATCTCATTCGGTTCACCGATTCGGCGAAGTGGAACTCGAGTGTACGGCTGGTTGAGTTCCGCCCCGGTGATGCCTGTCGGATTACCCAACTGTGTATTAACGCCGCCTGGATGAACTGAATTGACTCGAATGTCAGGGCCCAATTCGAGTGCTTGTGCTTTGGTCAACCCGCGAAGCGCCCACTTGCTGGCTACGTATGCGCTGAGACCGTTTACTGCCCTCAGTCCGTCCAGTGATGAAATGTTGACAATTGCACCACCCGATCCAGCCTGTTTGATAGCGGGCGCAATGGTTTTCACGCCGAGCATGGCGCCGAGGACGTTGATCGACAGCAGTCGCATCACCTTTTCCTCCTCGATGTCCAACACACCGCTGAAGTAGTTGATGCCCGCATTGTTGACGAGAGAAGTCACGGTGCCATGATGCTCGAGAGTGTGAAGAAGCGCAGCCTGCCAATCGCTTTCGCTTGTGACATCGAGTCGGAAGAACGAAGCCGTATCTCCGAGTTTTGCCACCAGTGACTTTCCGGGTTCCTCGGCGACATCGGCGACCACTACGCGAGCGCCCTGCTCAGTGAGCAGCTTTGCGGTGGCGGCCCCCATCCCTTGTGCACCGCCGGTAATGATGACAGT
Organism: Rhodococcus sp. 24CO; assembly: GCF_050586165.1. Lineage (NCBI taxonomy): Bacteria > Bacillati > Actinomycetota > Actinomycetes > Mycobacteriales > Nocardiaceae > Rhodococcus > Rhodococcus sp. 24CO. The sequence continues at coordinate 475,787 of NZ_JAZFNF010000002.1, forward strand.
CTTGTTGGTCAGTGCGTTCATCGTGACGTTACCTCCTAGAGAAATTTCACTACTCTTTTTGGCTCTGATTAGATTGGGGGAGAGGGTATTGCGTGTGCCAGAACTTCAATGTTGCCCATTGTCCCTGTGTGAATTTTGCAACGTCGAGTGAGCTTCCAACCGCTCGCGATTCTCGACCACGAGTCGTGGTAGTCGCCCAACGTTCGAAAGTACTGTCCCTCGAGGTGTCCTGTGCCGAGGTGCATATCTGCTACATACGCCCTACTCGTGGCTTTATCTCCGTCGACTTCGATCAAGACGTTTCCGATCAGGTGCTGGGTGGGGCCGCACTCGTCGAGGAATGAACGGAGTAGAGCAACAATTTCTTCAGCAGAGGTCAGTTGTCCGTTTCCGAAGTCGCCGGTTGCATCGGGAGCAGCGATCGCTTCGATCGTGGACCAGTCTCTCTCGTCCATTGCCCGCGCGATTTGGATGATCTTGCGGTAGATCTGGCGTTCGTCTTCTGCGACGCTGTTCATTGCACTTCCTCCTCTTGAGCGGTGTTGGATTCATCCACCACCCTTGCGAGGGTAGGTCGAATGATGTTGTACGCGTTATGATCCCTCCCATTCAGATGGAGGAATTCGGGAACGCCCGTGTTCACGATGAGGCAGGCGTCAGTTTTCAGAGTGGCATGATCGACAGTATGCGTGCAGTGGTGGACTGGTTCGATGTCAGAGCAGATCCCGTGGGTAAGTTGCCGAAGCTGATTGGCTACGCGACGGCAATGGTCGAAATAGTCTCGATGGGGCTGGACGGTCGCTTCGTCGGAGTGACATTGCTGCTCACTGTCGCAGCCTGCGTGCTGGTCTCGGTGAAGACCGTCCCACCTAAGCTAGTCTGTGCGGGCTTTGTGCTCGGGATCTGCGCCAACGAGATGTTCGCCGACCCAAAGGCCGTCACTGTCATTGTGATGGCGTACGTGTGGCTGTTCGACATGTCAGTCGCACGACCCAGATCCGAAGCCTTGATCTACGTGCTTTGGGTTGGTGGGTCCCTCTGCGCGGCGCATATTCTGGGTGCGCGCTTGTCGATCGCCACATTGACGGTACTGGTCTACGCCTTGTGGGCGGCGGTAGTAGCGTCGCTCGGTGCGGCCATTCAGTCGCAGAGACTGTATGTGGCAAGTGTCGTAGATCGTGCCGCCCGAGCCGAGCGAACCAAGGAGGAAACTGCTCTGCGACGCGTTGCAGAAGAACGGCTGCGAATTGCGCGCGAATTGCACGATGTCGTTGCACATCACATCACGGTGGTCGGAATGCAGATCAATCTCGCGCGGGCGCGCCTCGGTGGTGCCTCCGCTGATGTGGAGAGCGCTCTCGTGCAAGCAGGCGATTCCACTCATTCCGTCATCCTCGAGATGCAAGACATCCTGCAAGTGCTCCGGGATATGGGCTCTGATCAGAGTGAGGCATTGGCGCCGGCTGACGTTGGCTCTTCCGATCTCGGCCAACTGGTGCAGTCGTTCGCGCTACTGGAGAACCCTCCTCGTTTGGGCGTCGAGGGTGTTCCGCCGCCAGATATTCCCCCCTCGGTCGACCTGGCCGTGTATCGCGTTGTGCAGGAGGCATTAACGAACGCCTACAAGCACGGAATCGGGAGGGCAGAGGTTAACGTGAACTTCGGGACGAATGCCGAGATCACGGTAACCGTGCGCAACTGCACGGCGCCCCGAATCGAACAGACCGAGGCGAGTGGATTGGGGTTGGTCGGTATGAGGGAGAGGGTTCAGGCGGTCGGGGGCAGCCTCGATATTGTCGACGATGGGCGCGTCTTCACTCTGCGAGCAGTCTTTCCCCCTCGGCGTCGTCATCACTCGGCGTAGACTTCTCGCACTGTGATGTCTGTACGAGTTCTCGTCGTCGATGATCAACCTGCAATCCGGGCCAGTTTGTGCGAGCTTCTCGAAGTCGCAGAGGATGTTTCGGTGGTAGGGGAGGCGGGAAATGGAGACGAAGCTGTGGCCTTGGCTCAAGTCGTGCTTCCCTCGGTCGTTGTGCTCGACCTCAGAATGCCCCGCAGGGATGGTCTATGGGCTATCGACACGATGCGGGCAGATCCACTTCTTGCGGATACAAGAATTCTCGTCCTGACCACCTTTGAAAACGATCAGAATGTGGTGACTGCACTCCAAAAAGGAGCCAATGGGTTTATCGGGAAGACGGCTCCCCAGGAGACGCTTGTCGAGGCAGTGCGTACTGTTGCCAGTGGCGGAAGCTGGTTGTCCACCACCGCCGCGACCAGTGTGGTTCAGTACTTGAACGCAACCGCTTCTAGTCAAATGCCTTCTATCGCAATTTATCCCGGCGTCGAAGATCTGACTCAGCGTGAGCGAGAAGTGCTGAAAATGGTTGGCCGGGGTCTTACAAACGTCGAAATTGCAGATGAACTGACAATCTCCCAATACACGGTCAAGACTCATGTCAACAGGGCGATGATGAAACTGGGTGTGACGGATCGGTCCGGACTTGTCGTGATCGCATACCGTAGCGGTCTTGTTCCCCCCTCTGATTGTGAGGGCGGCTAGCGAGACGTACTGCGTGTGCAGTACATGGATACTGCGCAGGGACGACGCCGCAATATTCCTTCTCGACGATCCTTGAAGACAGTTCTGTTGCTGTCGTAGAGAAGGATTGAAATGGGTCGATTGTTGTACAGATTGGGCACTTTCAGTGCTACCCACCGCAAAACTGTCTTGGCTGCATGGGTGGCAATCATGGCTGCGGTGCTCGTCGGGTTGATGTCAGGTCCGCAAACCAACGCGGATAGCTTCGAAATCCCTGGTACCGAATCGAGTGACGCCCTCGATACACTCACGGAGAAGTTCCCAACGTCGAGCGGGGGCGATGTCACCAGTCTCGAGGTTGTCTTCCATGCGAATGGCCCGTTGAGTGACCCCGCACTTTCGGCAGCCGTCACAGATACCGTAGCTGCGTTAGGGCAAGTTCAAGACGTAGTGATGGCGACGAATCCGCTTAGCGACAGAACATTTCGTGTATCCGCCGATGGGGAGACGGCAGTCTCCACCGTTACCTACACTCTCACCGATGACGCTGACAAAGGGGAATTGCAGGACCGTCTCGAGCAGGTAGCTGCTCGAGGTTCAGTGCAAGGTATTGACGTCATCGTGGGAGGAGACCTAGGAGTCGAAGGACCCCATCTGTTCGGTCCGAGTGAGATCATCGGTGTTGCGATTGCCTTCCTTGTCCTGATGATCACGTACGGCTCGCTTGTTGCAGCCGGAGTGAACATGCTCACTGCGCTCATCGGTGTTGCTGTCGGAATCTGTGGTGTGTTGGCCTATTCCGCGATGGCGCCGATTCAGCCGACAACTCCGATCTTGGCGGTAATGCTCGGGCTTGCAGTCGGAATCGACTACACACTATTCGTGCTGGCCCGCTTCCGCTCTGAACTGCGCGAAGGAAAATCGGTATTGGAGTCGGTCTCACGTGCAGTCGGCACTGCGGGTTCGGCGGTGGTCTTCGCCGGTGCAACAGTCGTGATCGCACTGGCAGGGTTGAGCGTCGTAGGGATCCCGTTCCTTACCGAAATGGGATTGGCTGCTGCTTTCGGGGTAATTGTGGCTGTCGCTGTGTCTTTGACGCTTTTGCCAGTCATTCTGGTGACCGTCGGGCGCCGAGTGCTTCCCCGTAAGCACCGCGACACAGACAGTAGGTCGGTCTCGGTCAAGGACTCCACGACTCCGACATTCTACGAACGCTGGGGCGCTCTCGTTGCCCACAAACCGAAGCGACTCCTGATTCCGGCCGTCGTGGCTCTCGTAGCATTGTCGGTTCCGGTGTTTTCGCTCAATACCTCGCTGAACACACCCGGAGGGGCGGACCCCAATTCGTCTCAGCGACAAGCCTATGACTTGATCTCCGAGGGATTCGGTGCAGGTTCGCAGAGTCCGATGGTGGTGCTGGTGGAGAGCGACTATGCCGGCACGGCCGGCTCTCGGGCTATCGATGCGATCTCGGGCGTGCCGTACTTGGCGTCACTGTCTCCGGTGATCATCAATGGAGACAACACCGCAGCGATGATCAACGTCATATCCGAAGGCGGGCCGAACGATCAACGCACAGCCGATTTGGTCAAGGAAATCCGCGCGGCAGTATCAGGTATACCTGATGCCTCGGTGGCTGTGACCGGAGAGACTGCTGTCTCAATTGACGTCGACGCCAAATTGCACACGGCGTTGATCATGTATATCGCCCTGATCGTGGGCCTTGCGTTCGTTCTCCTCACGGTGCTGTTCCGGTCATTCTTTGTGCCGTTGGTAGCAACCGTCGGATTCCTCTTGTCACTGGGTGCAGGAATGGGGGCGTCTGTTGCGGTCTTCCAATGGGGTTGGCTCGGAGGTCTATTCGGAGTATCGGAGGGTGCACCGATTCTCAGCTTCTTGCCGGTCATCGTTGTGGGTATTCTCTTCGGTCTCGCTATGGACTATCAAGTGTTTTTGGTGTCGCGGATCCATGAGGCACATGTGCGCGGCCTCAGTACGAAGGAAGCCGTCATTGATGGTTTCGCGCGCTCAGGGCCTGTGGTGGTAGCAGCAGCAACCATCATGGCCGCGGTTTTCGGTGGATTCATGTTGAGCGGTGACAGTCTCGTCGGTTCGATCGCTCTCGCGCTGACGGTTGGTGTCATCACGGATGCCTTCGTTGTTCGAATGATCATCGTGCCGGCAGCGATGTCGCTGATCGGGAGCAATTCGTGGTGGTTGCCGGCCAAATTGGATCGTATCTTGCCCGAGATCGATGCCGAAGGACATGATCTCGACGTAGAACCAAAGAACGAGCGCGCACCGAGGCGCGCGATGCAAACGTAGATGCGGCTTGACGTTTGAATTTACCTCAGGCGCACTGACAGCATCGACAGGCAGGATCGGCGCCCTATGGGTAATGTCGATCCTGCTTCGGCGTTCCACAGAGCATTCGCACGAGCTGATCCGTACTGACCGTGATCCGTGAGGTTGATTGCACGGGTGACGGATCTGCAGATGTTCTCACGGATGCCGTTCTTACACAGACCAACTCGATCTTCCTCGGTGGCATCGTCAACGCGCTCGGGTCGTTTGCACCAGAACGGCAGTCAACACAGCGCCGATCAACAGAAATGCGCCCACATAGATCACCAGGCCGTTCCAGCCGGCATACGCGAAAGCGATTCCTCCCAGAGCGCCAACTACGGAGCTGCCGAGGTAGTAGCTGAGCAGGTAGAGGGAAGAGGCGCCGGCTCGATTGCGCGACGCTCTGGCGCTTACCCAGCTGCTGGAGATCGAGTGGGCGCCGAAGAAGCCGATCGTAAGCAGCAGGACGCCGATCAGAACGGCGGACAAGTTGTCAGCCAGGCTGATGGCGAGTCCTGCGCCCATTAGCGCTAATAGACTGATCAACACAGATCCGCGGCCCCAGGAATCCGATATTCTGCCGGCGATTGCTGATGACGCGGCGCCGGCGAGGTACATCAGGAACACCAGTGCCACCACTGTCGGCGGGAGATTGAACGGGGCATCGAGCAACCTGTAACCGAGGTAGTTGTAGACCGTGATAAAGCCGCCCATCAACACGAATCCGAGACCGAACAGACAAAGGAGTGGACCGTCTTGCAGATGGGCTTTGAGCTGACGAGCCGTCATCGCAAGCTTGATGGGTTGTTGCGCAAAGTTTTTGGACGGCGGAATCAACCTCGTAAATGTCACCGCGAACGTGAGAGCGACAATTGTTGTCAGCTCCATGGCCCATCTCCACGTTGTGAGATCAACTGCGATGGTTGGGATCAGTCGCCCGGTGAGCCCGCCGATGGATGTGCCGGCGACGTACGTGCCCATAGCAGCGCCGAGCGATCCAGCGTCGATCTCCTCGGCCAGATATGCCATGGCTACCGCAGGCACACCTGCGCACAGCATTCCCTGCAGCGCACGACCTGCCAGAAAAAACTCGAATGATGGGCTCCATGGCAGCACCAGTCCTAAGAAGGCTGCTGACAATGCGGAGATCGACATCACTCGGACACGGCCGAATCGTTCGGACAGCATGCCGGCGGGAACGATGGAGAAGGCCAGCAATGCTGTTGTCGCCGAGACGGCCAGGGCGGAGGCAGCAGGAGAAACCCCGTAGTGCTCGGTAAACACCGGGAGCAAACCTTGGACGTAATACAGCGTCATGAATGTCGCCATTCCGGCGGCAAAAAGTGCTACCGCGGCGCGACGGTAAGCGGCGCTCCCAGGCGAATGACCAGCGCGCTCAACTAATCCGGCGGCCGGAATACGGGTTGGCTCTGAGGGGCATTTCTCCTGAGTCATGGTGAGTACGGTTACTGAGCGGTGGTGGAGATCGCCCCGGCGAACTCGTCAAGTACTCGGAGCGTGGCATCCTGGGGAAGGGTGGGCAGCGTGAACAGTACCCGCTCGACGCCGAGCGCCGCGTATATGTCCAGCGATTCACGGTCGTGAGATGCACCGAAAACTGTTACCGGCGTGTCTGTTCCAGTAACTTGGCGCATACGATCCATCTGTATGCCGAGTTCGTGGGGTGGAATGCCGATGGGCATCCATGCCTGCCCGTACTCGGCGAGTCGCGCAAATGCTCTCTCACTGACCCCACCGACGTAGATCGGAGGGTGCGGTAGTTGGACCGGCTTGGGCCAGGAGTAGATCGGGTCGAAGCTGACGAGTTCACCGTGAAAGCCCGCTTCTTCCTCTGTCCACAATTTGATGATTGCTCGTATGCGCTCATCCATCAAGCGTCCGCGACTACGTGGATTCGTACCGTGGTTACGCATCTCGTCTTCGAGCCACCCTGCCCCTACTCCGAAGACCGCCCGACCGCCGGAGATCAAGTCCAGAGTGGCAACTTCCTTCGCTGTGATGATCGGGTCGCGTTGCGCTACCAACGCGATCCCGGTGCCGAGCAGCAAGGTCTTGGTGACTGCCGCAACTGCGCCCAGGGCAACAAAGGGGTCAACTGTTCGGTAGTACTCGCGAGCGAGTGTGAAGTCTGGGCTCGGTGACTGCCAACTCGTGGGGATATGAGTGTGCTCGGCCAGGAACAGTGCGTCGATGCCACGTTCTTCGAGGCCAGTGCCCAATGCAGTGGGTCTGATGCTCTCGTCGGTCAGGAATGTAGAAACGCCGTATTTCATTCTTGGGCCTTCCGTGATGGTGTCGGTAACCGTAGACGTTACGACACTTCATTCCAATTTGGAACTGCATAATATTTTGGTACTCAGTTTCAAGAAGATACCGCTGTATAGTTGCGCCATGGCGAGTGTCGTAGGTGCATCGGAGGGATCCCCGGAGGTTCCGGGTTTGCGAGACCGGATGCGTCAAGCGATGCGAGTCGAGGTGGGCGAGGTTGCATGCCGGCTTTTCGCTGAGCGTGGATTCGACAAAACCACGGTCGATCAGATTGCTGCTGAGGCAGGTTTGTCGAGAACCAGTGTTTTCCGGTACTTCGGTACAAAGGAAGATATCGCGCTGGGGTCCATGGACACGTGGGGTGAACAGATTGCTCTCAGGTTGGCAGGCCGGCCCGAGCGCGAATCGTCGTGGCTCGCGCTGAGGCGTTGTTTCGATGTGATGGTGGAGGCTCGCGACCAGTCCCCGGAATCGGAACTGCCATATTGGCGAATGCTGTGCGAAACTCCTGAACTCAAATCCCGCCATTGGGAACGGCAACTGGGTTGGCAGGAAGCATTGATACCCGAGGTCGTGCGACGGCACTCCGCAGGACCGACCGGTGTGGCGAATCTCGAGGCACGGGTGCTGGTCAGTTCTGCACTCGTATGCTTGGGTATCGCGACTGATGCATGGCTGGCCGACAATGGTGATACCCGAATGTCGGATCTGTTGGACAGTGCTATGAGTACGCTAGTCCCGCTATGAGACTCGACTGATTGCAGCTGCTGGACAGTGGCCGTCGTCGAAGGCACTCTGGTGATGAGGCACGCACGAATGGATTCGGTTCGGCCACGAGGCTTGCTTCACAGGCCGTCGCCGACTATGGGTGCCTCGAGGAAATGCTCTGCGCACATGGTCGCCAATGGTCGAGAACGTCGATCCGCGCGGACGGCGTTCGTTCGACTTAACCGAAACTGCTACGGGTGCAGGCTGATCGACACTGTTCACGACACACTCCTCACGAACATTCGAGAACTGAGATGGTCTTCGGACAATCACGTAGGCCGATCTGCGATACAAGTCCGATTTGGCTCAACTTGTCGAGGCGGGCGAACTCAACCCCTAGTAGTAGGTAAGAGGACTGCATACTCATATCAAAGCCCTTGAACGAACGGTCATTCGAGGGGCTCTCCCGGTGAATGGAAACCTTCCGTAATAAGCCGTCTCACGCGGAAGTCAGTAGCACGAAATTGAATCGGAGCGAGTTTCCGTGGGACGTGGTGTCCGAGCTTCCGGAGTTGGTTTGCCGCTCTGACGCTCTCTCGGTGACTCGTGCTTGTGTGTCCGCCTCACGAGCGTGTTTGGGTGTGAGCGCCAGCGTTCGTCGCCTGGCTGTGGCACAGGTTCGGGTCTGTCGGATTCCCGTTTATCGGGAAGATGAGTTCGACGCCGTAACCCCGTCATATAGCGTTTTTCGGCGTGGCTGCGAATCGTCAAGGGCTGCAAGCGACCGTATAGTTCCGCCCGGCCAACCAGACTGGTACGGATGGTCAGACGGGCGAAATTCTGCTGGGCAGCCAATGTGCTTTACATAGTTCGATTGACGTCGGGGTCGTGCCTGACACAGCGACGACCCTCGTGCGGTCGTGAAGGAGCGCCGATGCACCGAGCAGTTGAAACGACGGACTCCGTATCCGAAATAGTCGTTGAGGGGGAGGGCAGTTCGGCCGACAGTGCACCGGTGGACCGGAAGGCGCGCATTGGGGTGATGATGCTGTGCGCCGCGGGTATAGCGATGTCCCTGACACAAACGTTAATAATGCCGCTTATCCCGATGTTGCCGATGATGCTTGATACTTCTGCTGGGAATGCGTCATGGGCTGTGACCGTGACGATGGCCGTTGGAGCGGTAGCGACACCGATAGCCGGTCGTTTGGGCGACATGTACGGCAAGCGACGGCTACTGCTGCTATGTATTGCGTCGGTCGCTGCAGGGTCAATGGTTTGTGCGGTTTCGTCATCGCTTCCGCTTTTCCTCGTAGGTCGGGCATTGCAGGGTCTCGGTGTTGCTTTCGTTTCGGTCGGGATCAGCGTGATGCGTGAGTTCCTGTCTGCGAAACGTTTGGGTGTTGCGGTTGGAATGATGAGCTCGTCGATGGCTGTGGGTGGCGCTCTGGGGCTTCCATTCGCTGCCTTCGTTGCAGAGGCATTCGGTTGGCGGGTGTTGTTCTGGGTCGGAGCGGCAGGGTCGGTGGTTTGCTTCGGGGGTATCTATGCCCTGGTTTCCCCCAGCCGAATCCGCATGGGGGGTCGCTTCGATCTGATCGGTGCGCTTGGCCTCGCACTGGTTCTGCTCACCTTGCTACTGCCAGTGAGCAAGGGCTTGGATTGGGGTTGGACGAGTCCGGTCACGTTGTCGTTGTGTGGGTTGTCTGTGCTGGCTTTCGCTGGTTGGTTGGCGTACGAACGTCGACGGGTCAATCCACTTTTGGATCTGGGTATCGCATCCCGGCGCACAGTTGTGTTGGCAAATATTGTCGGTCTCACCGCGGCCTTCGCTTTTTACGGGATGGAGCTAGCTCCGATCCAGATGTTGATGGCCCCGACCTCAACTCCGCATGGCTTGGGAGTCACGATGCTCACTGCTGGTTTGCTCATGGCTCCTGCCGGGCTCGTGGCATTCGTATCGTCGAATATCGGCGCTCGAATGGGAGCGTCCTTGGGGACGCGGCGCACTCTCGTGATTGCGGGATGCTTGCTATGCGTCGCTTTGCTCGCCATGTTGATTGCACTTGCTGTCAAGTGGGAATTCCCGGCGGTTTATCTCGTCGCTGTAACGTGTTTCGTCGGTGCATCTGTCGGAATTTCCTACGCAATTTTGCCCACTCTCATCATGGAAGCTACGCCGGTCGAGCAGACGGGAGAAGCCAACGGCCTCAATGCACTGATGCGCATCATCGGCTTGGCGCTGTCTGCCGCTGTCGTAGGCATGATTTTGGCGAACAACCTCACGCCGATTCCAGAGTCGGGGCTAAGCGTGCCATCGCCGTCCGGATACATGTGGTCCACGGCGATTGCACTAGCTGCGAGCGTTGTGACTGTAATTGCCGCACTACTTCTACCCCGAAGCGGGTACACACAGACAAAGTAAGGATCTCACCCGTTCTATCTAGGTGTGAATTGCTTTGAGGGCGTTCGAAGTAGCCGATCCACTCGACCTGAGGGTGTGGAGCGACGACTGACTCATCGAGTCAGTTCGGATCGAACATGGGATGTGGCCCATTAACGACGGACGGGATGTCCAGCGTGATCTTCGCTTCACTGGTCAGGGCTGCAGACTGGGAGTCGTTCCGTAAGTGCTGTTCTCGATCACACCCTCTGTGGTCACGTTGAGAGTGCCTGCGTACCCAGCCATGTAGAACTCCGGCGGGACACGGACCCGGGCGATCAGGCTTGTGGGTAGTCCACGTCCCGGCCGGTGCTCAAGTCTGAGCATTCCACGTGATCGGCGTGGTGCGCGCGCAGATACGCGTTGGCGCCGCTGTCGCCCGCCAGGGAAGCAATCAGGGCCGGCCAGTGATTGCGGCCGATGACGACGGGATGTCCTGGGATGCCGTGAAATACAGCGCGTCGGAGGTCATCTGACTGAACCGTCGGGCCGATCACTCGGGTAATGGTGTCGACATCGAGGTCTGGCAGGTCGACAAGGGTGATGACCGCGGCAACAGCATCCAGGTTCTGCGCCGCCTCCAGGCCCGAGCGTAGTGATTCGCTCATGCCTTTCTGCCAGTTTGATTCCACCACAAGGGTATCGGTGAACTCAGGTGGAAGGAGTGCTGCGGCGTCGGCTGCTCGAGCTCCGAGCACCACGATAACCGGCGAGCAGCCCGCGTCGCGGAGAGTCGACACACCGCGGCGTAGCCATGATCGGCCGTCGGCGTCGAACTTCAAGGCCTTGGGTGTGCCCATGCGGGATCCTCCGCCTGCGGCCAAGAGGATCCCGCACGATGTCATTGAACCTAAGCTCCGGTAACGCGAGGGCGCAGCCACTCGACAAGATCGTTCAGAACTTCTTCCTGCTCAGGCTCGTTGAAGATTTCGTGGTACAGGCCGTCGTAGACCTTCAGGGTCACGTCAGGGGAGCCTGCGAGGTCAGCGACCAGCTTGCTTCCGGCGGGGTCGGTGAGTCTGTCGGCTGAACCATGCTGCAGTAGAACAGGAATGGTGAGTGAGGGCAGGCGGGCTGGGAATCCTTCTGCCGCCGTGATCATTCCGCGCGCAATGCCGGCCGGAACCTTGCCGTGATGGACCAGCGGATCTGCGTTGTACTTGTCGACAACCTTCTGATCGCGAGACACCGCCGCAGCTTCCAGGCTCTCGACCGGAACGTCAGGGAGGTACTTGCCGAGGAACTTGCCCACCTGCATGACGATTTTGGGAGTACCGGTGGCGATGATCACGGCAGGTCCGGAAAGCGCCAATGCCTTGAGGTCCGATTGATGATCCAGGGCGTACGAGAGTGCAATCGCGCCGCCCATGCTGTGACCGAGAAGGAACTTGTCCTTGCCGGGGTAGGCGGCGGTGGCGATACCGAACAGGGTGTTGACGTCGTCGGTGAAGTCGGAGAATTCCTTGAGGTGAACGCGCTTGCCGCCGGAGCGTCCGTGCCCACGATGATCGGGTGCGTACACGACCAGACCGAGTTCACCCAGTCTCGCGGCCACGTGGTCGTAGCGCCGAGCATGCTCCCCGAGTCCGTGGCACAGGACAAGGATGCCGGTGGGCTCGCGGTCCGGCGTCCACACGTCGTAGACGATCTTGGTGCCGGACACTCCGGTGAACGACGACTCTTCACGCTGCATTGTTGTGCCCTCTCTCCCCACCGGTTCCGGTGCGCGGATTCTTCACATGTTATGCGCCGGGACCGGCCGATTGGGCGATACGGAACCCCAAGTCGTCGATTGCGAAGCTCGGGTGGCTACGACGCCGAACGCTGGCTCCGCAACCGCGTGCACTTTCCGCCCAACTGCCACCGCGGAAGATGCGGTAAGTGCCGTATACCTCCGGGTCGTACAGATCCCAGCACCATTCCCAGACGTTGCCGATCATGTCGTGGAGTCCCCACACGTTCGGGGCCTTCGATCCGACCGGATGGGGCGTATCGCTGGAGTTTCCTTCGTACCAGGCAATTTCGTCGATCGGGCCGTAGCGATACCCGGGAGTTCCGGCTTTGCAGGCGTACTGCCATTCCGCTTCGGTGGGGAGTCGGTAGCCATTCGACGCGCGATCCCAGGTAGGAGATTCGCCGTCGATGTCGTGATAGGCAGGTGCCAGTCCGGCCTGCACCGACAGGTTGTTGCACTCCGCAATTGCGTCGATCCATGACACGTTGACCTTGGGATTCGCCGATTCGCGCATGGTCGTGACGTAACGTGCCAGCCGGAACGGAGCGACGTCGACGCTCCACTGGGTGCCCTTGCGGTCGTCGCGCAGATCGACCACGCCGCCGGGTATGTCGACCATCAACTCCGATGCGGTGCTCACTTTTCTCCCTCTGCGTTCGAGTAATTGCATCCGTCGAAGGCGTCGGCGTCAATAGTTTTGCTCAGCTCAGGTTTCGATCGGGCGGAGAATCGGTGAGTATGGCGCGTCGATGCCGTGTTGCTCGAACGCCGTCAAAGCGGAGCGGGCAAATGCACGCTGTACTGCCCACTGCCGTCCGGGTTTGACCTGGGCGGTTACCCGGATGGTAATCGATTCTGCAGTAACGGAATTGACTCCCAACATCTCCGGCTTTTCGATCATGTCCGACCGGATGGTGTCGGATTCAGCCGCCTCGAGAACGGCCCGTGTTGCGACTTCGCATGCCCGGTGCACGTTGGCATTGTGAGCGATGGGGAGATCGAGTACAGCGGTCGCATAGCCCTGACTCATGTTTCCGACTCGGAGAATCTCGCCGTTACGGCAGTACCACAACGTTCCGTTTGCATCTCGGACTGTTGTGACACGCAGACCGACGGTTTCGACAGTGCCCACCGCATCCCCCAGATCTACAACGTCGCCGACGCCGTATTGGTCTTCGAGCAACATGAAGATTCCGGAGAGGAAGTCGCGCACCAGATTTTGTGCGCCGAAACCGATGGCAAGGCCGATGACGCCGGCAGAGGCGATGAACGGGGCAACATTGACCCCCAGGATCCCGAGTACCTGCAGCACGCACCACGTCAGGATGAAGATGGAGACAGTCGATTTGAGGACGGAACCAATGGTGCGGGCACGCTGCGTTCTTCGCGCGTTGACCGAAGGCTTGCGCCCGTTCGACATTCGATCGATCACACGGTGCAGAGCGAATCGCAGAATGACCGCCAGCACCACGTAGATCGCGATTTCGATGGGTCGGTGGATGAGCCAGTCTCGATTGGTATCGGTCAGTTGCCAGGCCTGTATTTCGGAAATCATCCCCACGCAGTCTACGGATTCTGCCGGATCGGGGCATCACTGCAGCGCATGGCTCAGATCGGGAGGTGATGGCCTCTCCAGTCGGTACGACTACGCTTGACGCATGGCTGCGTTCACCGGAATTCCTGTTGCTGCACTCGACTTCTACGAGGATCTCGAAGCTGACAACAGCAAGGTGTGGTGGGCGGCCAACAAGGAGACGTACGACGAGATCGTTCGTCGACCGATGGCGGCATTGGCTACGGAATTGGAAGACGAATTCGGTACAGCCAAACTGTTTCGGCCGTACCGTGACGTGCGTTTCTCGAAAGACAAGATTCCGTACAAGACTCACCAAGGTGCTTTTGTAGGCCTCGCCCAGAGTTGCGGCTATTACGTTCAGATCGATGCAGCGGGCCTGATGGTTGCCGGGGGCTTCTACGCCAGCACGTCCGAAACGATTGCCCGGTACCGGGCGGCGGTCGACGACGACGTCCGAGGCCCGGAACTGGAGAAAATACTCGCAGGTGTGCGCAAGGCCGGATTCACGGTCGGTGGTGACACGCTCAAGACAGCACCGCGCGGGTACACCGTCGATCACCCACGCATCGAACTGTTGCGGCACAAGTCGTTGACGGCCGGATTGAGCTATCCCAGCCCGTCGTGGTTGGACAGTCCTCGGACGCTGAAGGAAGTCCGCAAAGCGTGGCGCGCATTGACTCCGTTGGTCGAGTGGTCCGGGCAGGTGCTGGGGGCAAACTGAGAACAGTGGCCGGAACCGAACACTTCTGGGCCGGTCGCGACGATGCGCGGTACGTACTCTATTAGGGCATCCTTATTCGCTCGTGAAGGGCGGATGATCACGTTCTTCTGGAAGGTCCGCGCACATGCCCGCTTCATCTACCCTGTTGCTCCCGCGGGGGTACACCGATAATCGCATCGTCTCGAATCTGACTCGACGCCAATTCGGAATCGGTGCAGGAATCGCCGGATTGGGTGCTTTTCTCGCGGCGTGCGGCGAGAGCGGAAGTAGTGCAGGCGCATACGAAATGCGGTCGGTGACCACCCCGCTCGGAACGTACGATATTCCCGTCGAGCCTAAGCGCGTTGTCGCGATCGACTCGCGGCTTGATCTCGAACCTGCTGTGGCGCTGGAGCTTCCGCTTGTCGGATACACCTACGCAAAGGCCACACCCTGGGTGCCCGTCGACGCATCGGTGCCTTTCCTGTCCGAAATCCCGAATCGTGAGCAGATTCTTGCGCTCGAACCTGACTTGATCGTGTGCCTCAATTATGAGAGTGAGTGGTGGCCGGTTAGCGAAATGCAGACCATCGCACCGGTTCTCACCACCGAGTTCACCGACGACTGGCGAACCAACCTCACCAGGTTGTCGGGCTGGCTCGGCCGAACCGAGACACTCGACCAGTTGATTCTCAACTATGACAACCTGATTGCGGATATTCAATCGCGCCATGCCGAGAAGATCGCGTCGAAGACGGTCGCTAGTGTGTCGTTCCTACCGGACACCAACACTCTGTACGTCACCAGTATTCGTACGTCTGAGAAGGGTGACAAGCCCAGTGACATGACGCTCGGCGATATCGGCGGAAAGACTGTCACTGCGGAAGGTCTGGATCCGGAAGGTGGCGTCAGTCTCGAGGGTCTGGACGTACTGGCCGGCGTCGACGGTTTCATGATCACCGAGGACGAGGACAGTGCGGCGTACCAGGCATTGGTGGCCAGCAAGCTGTGGCAGCGACTCCCGGCGGTGCAGGCAGGCAACGTCACCAACCTCGGCGGATCGACCTTCTACGGTTCGATCTACACCATTTCGTACGTCGCCCAAGGTTGGGACGCTCTGTACGCCAAAATCAACTGACACCGAAGCGATGACTTCCGGCGATTGTGGCGGTCTAATCAGGGAAGGAGATGTTCTCCAACCCTAGGAGATTGTCATGGAGACAGTGCGCTCCGCGGACGGAACAATCATCGCGTACGAACGCTCCGGCGCGGGACCTGCAGTGGTTCTTGTTGCCGGAGCGTTTTGCGACCGGCATTGGTTCGACTCCCTGGTTGCGGAGTTGGCAGGGGATTTCACGGTGTATTCCTACGACAGGCGTGGTCGCGGAGACAGCGGCGACGGCGGTGCGTATTCCATCGGAGCCGAGGTGGAGGACTTGCGCGCTGTTGTCGCCGCTACCGGGGAGGTACCGCTGGTCTACGGGCTATCTTCGGGCGCCGCACTGGCGTTGGAAGCTGCGTCGCAGGGCGTTCCGATAAGGAAGCTGGCCGTCTACGAGGCGCCGTACATGGACGAAGGTCAGGCGGATGCCGCTGCGTTGGGTGACCTCCGCCGATTGGTTGTCGCCGGGGACAAGGAGGGGGCCGTGGTCCGGTTCCTTGCACTGACCGGTGCGTCGTCGCACATGGTCGAGGAGATGAAGCGCAGCCCTGACTGGCCGGACATGTGCAGAATTGCTCATACCTTGCCGTACGACGTCGCCATCTGTAACCACGGCAGTGAGTCGCTCGATTGGCTGACCTCGGCTGCCGTTCCCACGTTGGTCATGTACGGCGGCGACAGTGGGCAGTGGGGCCGCTCCTCGGCGGCGCGAATCAGCGAAAGGATCGTGGGAGCAAAGGCGCTGGAGATTCCAGGCCAGGCGCACGGTGTGTCCGACAATGCAATTGTGCCGGTATTGCGCGAGTTCTTTTCTTGACAGCCGATCGTCAACCTAGGGTTGACGACTCTCATGCGTCAACCTAGGGTTGACGCATGAGTGATCCAGTGAAGATGACAAACCAAGTCCGACTCGACGATCTCATCGCTGCCATCAAGAAAGTTCACACCGACGCGTTGGATCAATTGACCGACGCAATGGTCGCCGCCGATCATCTCGGTGAAGTAGCTGATCACCTGATCGGTCACTTCGTAGACCAGGCGCGGCGCTCAGGCGCGTCGTGGACCGACATCGGTCGGAGCATGGGCGTCTCCAAACAAGCTGCGCAGAAGCGTTTTGTGCCGAAAGCGGCTGGTGAGGGCAAGTTGATGGTTCCCGAAGACGGTTTCAGCCGGTTCACGGTTCGGGCCAAGAATGTGGTCATGGCCGCGCAGAACGAAGCCCGAGCGGCGGGTAATGCGGAGATTCGACCCGAACATCTTGTTCTCGGGCTCCTGACCGAACCGGAAGCGTTAGGACCGGCGGCTATTGCAGCGCAGGGGATCGAACTTGCCGCAGTGCGCGCGGCCATCGTAGAGGGTTTGCCTGCGGCCGAATCAGAGGAGTTGCCGCAACTCATCCCGTACGACGCTCAATCCCGGAAGGTTCTCGAACTGACCTTCCGTGAGGCTCTTCGCTTGGGGCACAACTACATCGGCACCGAACACATCTTGTTAGCACTGCTGGAACTCGAGGACGGTTCCGGTGTTCTGAGCGACCTCGGCGTCGACAAGGCTGTCGCGGAATCGAATATCGAGGCCGCGGTGTCTGCTGTGATCAAAGCCCGTGGGGACGATCAAGAGTAGTAGGAGAAACAGAAGAGGGCCGCACCCTTGCGGGTACGACCCTCTTCTTGTGTCACTGACTAGACAGCGCGCACATTGGTGGCCTGGGGGCCCTTCTGGCCCTGGCCAACCTCGAACTCCACACGCTGGTTCTCGTCGAGCGACTTGTAGCCGTTGCCTGAGATCTCAGAGTAGTGAACGAACACGTCCGGTGTTCCGTCGTCGGGAGCAATGAAACCAAAGCCCTTTTCGCCGTTGAACCACTTCACGATGCCCTGTGCCATACAAATACTCCCTACAAAATCGATCCGGGTTTCACATCGAAGTCCCGATCTCGATTCCCCTATCCTCCCATGCCGCCCATCTGGGCGCACGCCCGCGTACGAAAACGCACTTCAGATGGGGTGAATCGGGCACATTTACCAAGCAAATGCTTACGATCGGGTCATGGTGGACATCGATCTGACGGCCCGCGCTGCAGTTGTCGGCAGATCCCAACCGCTCCGCGGCATCCTCGAAACTCCCGACACTCCGGGCCCGTGGCCGGGTGTGGTGATGATTCACGAGGCCTTCGGGCTCGACGACGTCATGCGGAGGCAAGCGCAGCGCCTCGCTGCCGCCGGCTTTCTGACGTTGGCCGTAGATCTGTACAGCGCGGGTGGGACGAGACGTTGTCTCGTACCGACCATGACGGCGATGCTGCGTGGCCAGGGGCGGGCATTTGCCGACATCGAGGTCGCACGAAACTGGCTGGTCGAATCCGTAGACTGCACCGGAAAGATCGGAGTCATCGGATTTTGTATGGGCGGCGGGTTCGCTCTGATCAGCGCCGAAGATTTTGACGCCGCTTCGGTCAACTACGGTCAGCTACCTCGAAAACTTGATGCGGCAGTGGCAGATTCATGTCCGCTGGTGGGTAGCTTCGGCGGTAAGGACGTCACCTTGCGGGGTGCGGCGGTGAAACTGGAAACCGCCCTGAACAAGGCCGGCGTCGAACACGACATCAAGGAATATCCGACGGCCGGGCACGCGTTTCTCAACGACGCCGAAGCTGGCCCCAAGGTGCTGCGTCCACTGGAACGAATCCTCGGGATGGGACCTGATCCCGTTGCGGCAGAAGATGCCTGGCGGAGAATAGACTCATTCTTCGGTCGTCATCTGCGCTAGATCAACGGCGGCTAGATCAACGACTTGTTCGTTCTCCGCCGTTGACCGCGATGACCTGCCCGGTGATCTGTCCGGCGCCCGCCGAGGCCAGGAAGAAGACTGCGGCAGCGACGTCTTCCGGGGTGCCGGCGCGCTTGGTGCTCGTGGATTCGATCAGCGCCTCCCGTCGAGCGTCGGTAAGAACGTCCCGGAAGAATTCGGTGTCGGCGATGTAGCCGGGAGAAACTATGTTCGCGGTGATTCCGTGTGGGCCCAATTCGGCGGCCAGGTCGATATTCCAGGTTGCAACAGCAGCTTTGGCGGCGCCGTAAGCGCCCGCGCCTTTGTCTGCGGCGATGGATCCGATGGTGATGACACGGCCACCGGGGGTGAGGCGATCGCGGACGGCAGCAGTGGTCAGAACCGCCGACAGCAGGTTGGAATCGAGATTGGCTCGCCATCCGGCGGCCAAGGTATCGAGATCCGACGGTGCGTCTCGATCGAAGTCCGTGTTACCGCCCGCACAATGCACTACGACGTCGACGATTGCCGGAAGTGTGTCTTGTAGCCGCTTCAGATCTTTCGGGTCGGAGTTGTCGCAGGTTATTGCGTGAACGTTCGAGCCCAGTTCGCGTGCCGTCTGCTCGAGCGGTCCGGTGCGCCGTCCTGTGATGAACACTGTGTCGCCATCCTGAGCGAACGCGGAGGCAACGGCGCGCCCGATGCCTGTTCCGCCGCCCGTGACCAGAACTGTGCGTGTCATGTCTACCTCCAGTGAGTTACGTTTAGGTCTATACGAGAACGTATCATTTAGATCTAAATGAGGTGTGATGTGGCTGGTGGATTAGACCCTGACGACGATGTCGACGCGATTGCCTTGGCTTGGTTGCGTGAGCGTCCGGGAACCCGGGTCGAGGGCATCGGCATTGTGACCAGGCTGTGGGCGTGCGCAAAACTCCTCGGTGAGGACCGACGGCGAATCCTTGCCGATGCGGGCGCGGACACGGCGACGCTCGATCTGTTGAGCGTTTTGCGGAGATCCGGGGAGCCGTATCGATTGACCACCCGTCAGATCACCGAACGGACCGGGGTGACCGCAGGCGCAATCTCGCAGAGGTTGGCCCGGGCGGAAGCGGCCGGTTTTGTGGAGCGATCGCCGGCGAAGGTGGGATCGAGGGTTGTCGACGTGTCGCTGACGGCAGCCGGGCACGAGGTGGTGGAGCAGTTGGTCGACCGTGTGCTCGGTCGCGAGGCTGACTTGGTTTCGGTGTTGTCTGCTTCGCAGCAAACGCAACTCGCGGAGTTGTTGCGAATATTCCTCGAAGGACTGCATGGCGAACTGGGGGACCCTGGTGCAATGCACGTCGGAGCCCCTGGACAACTCAGTTAATGATGATTATCTTAATTTGATCATTGGCTGACAGCCCAGGAGGCACCGTGACCGACCGTTTTCCGCAAGTAGAGCTGGCCGACGTGCCCGAGGATATCGCTGCCAAAATCCTTGCTGTTCAGGAAAAATCAGGGTTCGTGCCCAATGTGTTCTTGATGTTCGCGCGTCGTCCGGCAGAGTTTCGGGCCTTCTTCGATTACCACGACGCGATCATGCTCAAGGAAGGCTCGGCGCTCACCAAGGGTGATCGCGAAATGATCGTCACCACGATCTCGGCAGCCAACAAATGCACGTACTGTGTGGTCGCACACGGTGCGATCCTCCGAATCTACGAAAAGAAGCCGCTGGTTGCCGATCAGGTGGCAGTGAACTATCGAACAGCGGACATCTCCGATCGTCAGCGGGCGATGCTCGACTTCGCAACCAAGGTCAACTCCGCTTCGCATGAGATCTACGATGCGGATTTCGAGGCGTTGCACAAGCACGGCTTCGGTGACGAGGATGCCTGGGACATCGCTGCTGTTACCGCGTTCTTCGGCCTGAGCAACAGAATGGCCAGTTTCTCGGGGATGATGCCGAATCCGGAGTTCTATCTGATGGGCCGGGTGGCCCGTTCCTGAATTGGTAATGCACAGCAAAAGGCCCGTAGGTTGCTTGCGCAACCTACGGGCCTTTGCTTTGTAGCGGGGACAGGATTTGAACCTGCGACCTCTGGGTTATGAGCCCAGCGAGCTACCGAGCTGCTCCACCCCGCGTCGGTGTGAAACCAACCTTACACCACAAAAGTGGGTGCAATTACCAACCCCCGTTCGGGCCTCGTTCAGGCTCCGGTGTGGGTGCTCTCCGCGTAGTACCCGCGGATGTGACCGGTGATCCGTTCGCGTGCCAACTCGGGATCTCCGGCCTGCACGGCGTCGACTATTCCGCGGTGTTCGTGGCGGAGCCGGCAGCATGTGGTCGGCCAGGAATCGAGGTTCACTCCGGAGAGGACGTACGCCTCGATGGATTCGCGTAGCCCCGTCATCATCGCCGCGACAACCTGGTTGCCGGCAGCGTCCGCCAGTGCAACGTGGAATTGTGCGTCGAGGATCAGGAACTCGTGTGCGCTGAGATCAAGGTTGTCCATGGAGTCGAGTAATTCGACGGCGGCTCCCAGATCGGGAGTGGGTTGTGTTCGCGCAAGTTCCTGCATGACCTCGGCCTCGAGTACCAGTCGTGTTTTCACGACGTCTGATACCGGAAACCCTTGTGCGGCAACTTGCATCCGCATCAGCATGGTCATGCCGCCGGTCGGGCGGGCGACGATCATCGCACCGGAGGTCGGGCCGGATCCCGTCTGGGCTTTGAGTAGTCCGAGTGCTTCCATGACGCGCAGAGCCTCACGTACCGATGATCGACCGACGCCGAGTTCGGCCGCCAGAATGCGCTCACCAGGAAGCCGCTGACCCGGGACAACTTCTCCCGAGGTCAGCCGCTTCTCCAGGTGCGTCAGTACTTGTTCCCACGCGCGTGGACTCGAATCGGAGGGCATGAGCCAAGAGCCTAGGTGGCGCCTACGGGAGCATCCACGACAGGACCGGTGTGGATTGCAGATACACGAGCGTGCACAAGACGAGCAGCATGACGAGGCTGTATCCGATGACCTTGCGCAACAGGATGGGCTCGCTGCCTACCTGGCCGACTGCAGTTGCCGCGATCGTCAAGTTTTGCGGGCTGACCAGCTTTCCTACGACGCCACCCGATGTATTTGCGGCAACCAAGAGTGTCGGATCGATACCCGCGGTTTGTCCCGCAACCTGCTGCAGCTTGGCGAACAGGGCGTTTGCGGAGGTGTCGGAACCGGTCACGGCTGTACCGAGCCAGCCGAGCATCGGGGAGAAGAAGGCAAATGCAGCGCCGGTGCCGGCCAGCCAGGTGCCGATCGAGACGGTCTGTCCGGATTGGTTCATGACGTAGCTCAAGCCGAGCACAGTGGCGACTGTTGCGATAGCTAGACGCATCTTGACGACTGTTGTGCCGAAGGTGATCAGCGATTGCCGGGCGGTCAACGGGAATCGTCCGCCGTGAGTCCAGAAGCCGTAAACAGCTGTGACGATGATGCCGCAGATCAGGAGCAGCGTGCCGGGGTTCGACAGCCAAGAGAACGTGTAGATCGCGCTCGACGAGGGAGTTCCCGTGTCGGTCAGCAGATTTCCGTACAGTCCCGGCCATTCGACCTTGCGATCGGTCTTGCTCAGCCAGGCTGGAAGGTCGAACCCGGCGGTCCAGAGCTTGGCGACGCCGAAGACCACGACTACGAGAAGATAAGGGAAGAGTGCCAGGAAGGTTCTTGACGGACTGAGCTTTTCGGGCTCGACCTTGGAACGCTGATCGTCGGGAGTGGCGGGATGCCAGAAGCGCAGCATCACGACCGCAGCCGCGAGGCCGGCGAGAGATGCGACCACGTCGGTCAATTCGTACGAGAAGTGACTCGAGCACCAGAACTGCGCGAGGGCAAAGACGGCGCCGGTGACCAGTGCGATGGGCCAGACCTGCTTCATTCCGCGTTTTCCGTCAACCAGGAACAGGAGCAGAAGCGGTACGAACAGTGCCAGAATCGGAGTCTGACGACCGACGACGGCTGCGATCTCGGTAGCGGGAATGCCCGTCAGGTTACCGGCGGTCGTGATCGGAATTGCCATGGCGCCGAAGGCAACCGGTGCAGTATTGGCAACCAGGACGGTCACCGCCGCGCGGATCGGCGGCATTCCCAGTGCGATGAGCATGGCGCCGGTAATGGCGACGGGCGCTCCGAAACCTGCGAGCGCTTCGAGCATTCCGCCGAAGCAGAATGCGATGAGCATTGCCTGTACGCGCATGTCGCCACGACCGACAGTGTTGAAGACGCGCCTCAGGTCTTCGAAACGTCCACTGACGACCGTCAATTCGTAGAACCAGATGGCTGTGACCACGATCCACATGACCGGAAAGAGCCCGAAGGTGATGCCCTGGAGAGCTGAGAGTGCTGTCAGTGACGTGGGCATGTCGAAGCCGACGACAGCCACAATCGCTGCAACTGCCAGCGCGCCGAGTCCGGAGTACCAGGCTTTGAGCTTGAAGCCGGTCAGAAGGACGAAGAACGTCGCCAGGGGAAGTAGCCCGACGAGCGCCGACGCGGTCAACGACCCGCCGATCGCGGTAGTGGACGGTGTGAAACTCACCGCGAGTAGCTCGGTAGCCACTGGTATCTCCTGACAGGCGGTCTGAATGACGGTTTGTGTGGTCGGACCACAGGAACGTACACCATGACCCGGCTCACAATCGAGCATTGTGTGGATTTTTTGTTTTTTCGGGGTATTCGGGTTCCTCGTGGCGCTGACCGTGCTTTACTGTGGTCTGACCACACCGAAAGATTGCGGAGATCACATGCGAGTAGCGCTGTTCGCCACCTGTATCGGAGACACGATGTTTCCTGATGCGGCCAAGGCCACCGCCCTCCTGCTCACCCGTCTCGGGCACGACGTCGTGTTTCCTCCCGGGCAGACCTGCTGCGGGCAGATGCACGTCAACACCGGCTATCAGCCCGGTGCACTGCCGCTGGTCGCGAACTACGCCGATACGTTCGGCGACACGTCGATCGACGCGGTTGTTGCGCCGTCGGGATCGTGTGTGGGCTCGGTCCGGCATCAGCACGAGGTTGTCGCCGAGCGCTACGGCACAGCGTCACTGTGTGGGCAAGTGCAGACGGTGAAAGCTAAAACGTACGAACTCTCCGAATTCCTCGTCGACGTTCTGGGTGTCACCGATGTCGGCGCGTACTTCCCACACCGGGTCACCTATCACCCGACTTGCCACTCGCTGCGCATGCTGCGAGTAGGCGACAAGCCGCTGCAGTTGCTGCGCAACGTTCGCGACATCGATCTGGTGGAACTCCCCGAAGCAGATTCCTGCTGCGGATTCGGCGGCACGTTTGCCATCAAGAATGCCGAGACGTCGACGGCCATGTTGGCCGACAAGATTCGCCATGTGGCCGACACCGGTGCCGAGTTCTGCAGCGCCGGTGATTCCTCCTGCCTGATGCATATCGGCGGCGGAATGTCGCGACTGCAGATGGGCACCAAGACCATTCACCTCGCGGAGATTCTGGCATCGGTGGAAAGCCGGGTGCACGCATGAGCGCAGTGACGTTGGGTCTGCCCAGCTTCCCCCCGAGATCCCCCGAAGGTGCGGGATTCCTGCGCGGAACCGAAAAGTTCCCCGTCGCAGCGCATCACGAGCTGGCAAATGCGCAACTGCGTCGCAATATAGGCAAGGCCACACACACCATCCGTGCCAAGCGCCTCAATGTCACCGGTGAGCTTCCGGACTGGGAAGAGTTGCGCGATGCCGGATCTGCGATCAAGACCGATGTCATGGCACGGTTGCCTGAACTCCTCGAACAGTTCGAAGCTGCGGTCATCGCTCGCGGCGGACACGTTCACTGGGCGGCAGATGCCAACGAGGCCAACGCTATTGTGACCGAGCTCGTCAAAGCCACCGGCTCCGATGAGGTCATCAAGGTCAAATCGATGGCAACGCAGGAGATCGGACTCAACGAATACCTGGAAAACCAGGGCATTCTGGCGTACGAGACCGATCTTGCGGAATTGATCGTCCAACTCGGCCACGACAAACCGTCGCACATCCTGGTTCCTGCGATCCATCGCAATCGATCTGAAATTCGGGAGATCTTCCTGCGTGAGATGCCCGATGTGGACCCCGATCTCGGGGACAATCCGGCCGATCTTGCGGCAGCCGCGCGAAAGTTCCTGCGCCACAAGTTCATGACCACCCCGGTGGCTATCTCCGGTGCAAACTTCGGGATCGCGGATACCGGCACGCTCACCGTCGTGGAGTCCGAGGGCAACGGACGTATGTGCCTGACGCTGCCGAAAACTCTGATCACCGTGATGGGCATCGAGAAGATCCTGCCGACATATCAGGATCTCGAGGTGTTCCTCCAACTTCTCCCGCGATCCTCGACGGGTGAGCGTATGAACCCGTACACCTCGATGTGGACCGGCGTCACGCCCGGTGACGGCCCACAGGAGTTTCACCTTGTGCTGCTCGACAACGGCCGTACCGCGGCCTTGGCCGACAAGATCGGCCGCGAAGCGCTCAACTGCATTCGGTGCTCGGCCTGCCTCAACGTGTGCCCTGTCTACGAACGCACGGGAGGACACGCTTACGGATCAACGTATCCGGGACCGATCGGTGCAGTGCTCACACCCCAGCTGGCCGGAATGCACGGCAAGGACGACCCCAACTCGACGCTTCCCTTTGCTTCGAGCCTGTGCGGTGCGTGCTTCGACGCGTGCCCGGTCAAGATCGACATCCCCTCGCTGCTTGTCGAATTGAGGCACCAGAAGGTGGAACAGGCCGGTGTGACGGCTGAATCGGTGGCGATGAAAGCAGCGTCGTTTGCGATGTCCTCGTCGAGGCGCTGGACCGCTGCGCAGAAGGCAGCTGGGCTGGGCCGCATAGTGGCCGGCAAGAAGGGCAAGATTTCGACGCTTCCGCCACCGCTGAACGGCTGGACTGCGGCCAGGGATATCCCGGCACCGCCCAAGCAAACGTTTCGATCCTGGTGGGACTCCGATGAAGGCCGAGCGGCACTGGATGAGGCTCGTCGTGACGGGAAGGCAGGCAAATGAATTCACGCGAAGTGGTGCTCGGACGCATCCGTGACGCCATCACACTGGCTCCGGCTCGCGACGCCGAAATCCCGCGCCATTACCGCACCGGCAGAAGCTTGCCCGATGCCGAGCGCATCGAACTTCTTGTCGACCGTTTGGTGGACTACAAGGCGCATGTCCACCAGTGCAGCGCATCGGATATCGCGGAAAAGATCAACGATATTCTCGCCGCGAACGATCTGAAAACAGTGGGCATACCGGCCGGCCTCGACCGCTCCTGGCTTGTCGGCTTCGGCGGCGAATTGGTGATCGACAGCTCCGAAGTGCCGGCGCCCGAGCTCGAGAGACTGGACGCGGTAGTTACCGGGTCAAGAGTGTCCTGCGCTGAGACCGGCACCATTTTTCTCGATGCCGGTCCGGATCAAGGGCGTCGCGCGTTGACTCTGGTGCCCGACACCCACATTTGCGTCGTAGATGCCGCAAGCGTGGAAGTGGGTGTGCCCGAGGCGATGACAAAGCTGACCCCCGAGCGGCCCACCACCATGATCAGCGGGCCGTCGGCGACCTCGGATATCGAACTCGAACGTGTCGAAGGTGTTCACGGCCCACGAAATCTGCATGTCGTGATCGTCGACTGATGAAGGTGTCAGTCGAGGTTGCCGAACCTTCCCTCGACAGCCGCGGCATCGATCGCGTCGCGTAGCCGTGGGCAGCTGCGGATCGCGGCGATGTCGTGCGTCTCCGTAGCGGGGACGCCGAGTTCGGTGCACTTGGACAGCGTCGCCGCGTCCCACTGCACCGTTGTGTGGTGCCAACTGAACTTCTCCACCACAACCTCAGCCGAGCATGTCCCGCAGGTGATCTGAACAGCCTCGCTCACTGACGTGCTGCCATGTTGTCGGCGACCTCTTGTCGCCACGACTCGACGGGACGTGTGGTGTCGAGTTCGTATTCGAAGCGGGCCACCATGTCCGGGGTGATGTCGGCGACGTCGACGTAGAACTGCTCGTACCAACGGCGAAGCTGGTACACCGGACCGTCCTGTTCGCAGAGGAGTGGATTGTCGATGCGTGCCTTGTTCTTCCAGATCTCGACGTCCTGCTCGAAACCGGTGCTGATGAACCCGCTCATGCTCTCGGCCATGCTGGTCGCCGCTTCACCGTCGAGATGTTCGGAGTTCTTGACGATCACGCCGTATGTCAACACGAAACTGTTTTCGTCGATCGGGTAGTGGCAGTTGAGGAGAACCGACTCGATATCGAAGTTCTCGTAGTGGTATGTCAACTCGTCGATCATGAACGACGGGCCGTAATACGCTGCCGAAGAACTATTTCCGGACAGTTTCGGTTCACCGGCCGCGGCGGGCCGACGAAAATCGTCCCGACCAACGCCGTTCATGTACTGAGCAGCGACGTGGCCTTCGAAGACATTCTTGAAGTACGTGGGAAATGACTTGTGGATGTAGAAGAAATGAGCCATGTCGACGTTGTTGTCGATGAGTTCACGGCAGTTCGTGTTGACGACGATCTGCTTGAAGCCCTTCCAATCCGTCCACTCGTCGGACAGGGCGCCGAGAATGCGCGGCGGTGCTACCTCGGGCGGCGGCGGGTTACCCTCGGGGTCGTTGTAGACGAACAGCATTCCGTCCTGATCGAGCGTCGGCCAGGAGCGCGTTCGGGCCAGCGGAGGTACGCGGCGGGCGTAGGGGATGCCGGTGCATTTGCCGTTGCCGCCCCAACGCCAGTCGTGGAACGGGCACGCTACAGAGTCACCCTTGACCTCACCTTGCGACAGATCGCCACCCATGTGGCGGCAGTAGGCGTCCAGCACCTTCAGATCACCACTCTCGCCGGCAAAGACGACCAGCTTGGTTCCGAAAGCGTTGATGGAGTGCGGTTTTCCGTCGTTGAATTCGCGAGATAGGCCAAGGCAGTGCCAGCCGCGAGCGAATCGGGTGGGGGCGTCGCCGGCCTGAATCTCGCGGATAGCGTCGTCTGAGTCGGGTACTGATGTTGTCATTGGTGAGGCTCCTTTGGTCGAATGCTGGTTGGGTGAATGCGTGATCAGCCAGTGACGTGGGCCGCGTTACCGCTCAGCCCGATGACGTCCCATCTTGACGCGAATCGTCCACGTGATTCCTTTCGTCATCTTTGTCAGTGAGCGCCGTACTCGAATCAGTAAGCCAAAGGCTGTGGATGGAGAGTCGGTGCATCTCGGCCATTGAGATGGAGCAGGTCACACGGCTGCTGCTAGGTCGTCAGCGGCCTTTCTGACCAGTGGCGTGACTCGGTCGAGATGAACCTTCTCAGCCTCGCCCGCGACACACAGCGACACCACCGCACCGTCGGGAGTTCTTATCGCGCAACCCAAGCTGGAGATTCTTCCGGAACCGAACCCCGTGACCCTCCCGGTCGATTGATAGGCGATGCCGTGCGACGTACGAATACGTGCAAGTTCGGCGTGCAGGGCATCCAATTCTCGAGGGTCGTCGGAAGGTACAGCAGCAAGGTTTCTCTCGATCATCGGATCGACTTCTTCCGGGGAAAGCAGAGCCAGCATGGAACGCCCACCCGCGCCGCGGTGCGCGGGAAATCGTGCACCGACGCGTGAGCGCAACGCGGCGGCGAGCGGTCCACCCATCTTGTCCAGAAAGTACTCGTGTCCACCGTGGAGAACACCGAGATGAATCACCATGCCGGTGCGCAGATAGAGCTCGCGAATGATGTCGTTGGCCGCAATACGCACATGCGCTTGCGCCACTTCCGGGCCGACCGTGCCCAGCGCCCGAGGGCCGAGGCGGTACGCACGATCGTGTCGCATGAGCCAATCCAGTTCGACCATCTCCAGGAGAATCCGGTGGGTAGTCGATCGCGGCAAACCGGTCCGCAGTGCCAGTTCTTCGAGGTTGAGCCGCTCGTGCGGTGAGGTGTATGCATCGACAATCGACGTCACGCGAGCCAACATGGATTCTCGGGTAGCTCGCCTGACCTTGGAGGTTGTGACCGTTCCATTCACGACTTTGGTGTCCTCAACTGCGTCGGAGGCAGGGAGTATCCCGCCACTCGTTGACAACAGTGACGGTGATGCAGGACACATTCAAATGTCAGTCCCGGTGTTCGGAAGTCGTGCGCAAGGTGCGGCGCAGAGGACGTCGTCTCGACTTCCGTTTCCGCTCCCGTTGTCCGGGAATGGATGACCCTGTCTGTCACAGTCGCATTACCGTCCGTGGAATGACACAACTGTTGGCAGGCAAGGTCGTTTTCATCACCGGTGCAGCGCGGGGCCAGGGCCGCAATCATGCGATTCGACTCGCTCAGGAAGGCGCCGACGTCATCGCCGTCGACGTGTGCGCGTCCGTCTCTGAGGACGTGGGCTACGCAGCTGCAACCGAAGCTGACCTGGAAGAAACAGCGCGCCTCGTTCGAGCCGAGGGCCGCGAGATCGTTACCGCGGTCGCGGACGTGCGCAACCTCGAGGCTCTGCGCGGGGCAGTGGCGTCGGGCGTCGAGAAGTTCGGTCGCCTCGACGTCGTGATCGCCAACGCCGGTATCGCAACGTGGAACCGGTTCTGGGAGATGCCGGAAGAGCAGTGGTCGACGCTGGTGGACATCAATCTCAACGGTGTCTGGCGCACGATGGCGGCTGCGGTTCCCGCGATGATCGAGGCCGGCAACGGTGGCTCCATCGTGCTTGTCAGCAGCGCTGCCGGCGTTGCCGAAGCGCCCGGTTGCGCGCACTACTCGGCGGCCAAGCACGGCCTCGTGGGCTTGGCCCGCACTGCGGCAACGGAATTGGGCAGCTTCGACATTCGAGTCAACAGCATTCACCCGGGCGCAGTGGAGACCGAGATGGGCAACGATCCCAACGTCGGCAAGGTTCTCACGACCCATCCGGAGTACATGAATTCCTACAAGTGGCCCCTCACCTCCGTTCCGCGCACGACGGTCGAGGACATCTCCAATGCGGTGGTCTACCTCGCGACAGATCTCTCCCGCGCAGTCACCGGAACGAAGATCGTCATCGATATGGGTCAGACCATGGCGTAATCGCACTCAGAGCAGATTGAACTGCGCCACCTCGATGGTGTTTTCGACTGCTTCGGACAGTGTGCGGATACGTTCGTCGGCGCCTGGCGCGGTCAATATCGCCAGGCGGTCGGCGTCGCCCATCGGAATGCTGCGGGCCAGGGCGTACAGCCGCGAACCCAACGGATCCAAGGGAGACGGTGGGGCAGGCATTCGTGGAGTCTGTTCGCCGGCCCGCAGTGCAAGCTTTCCCAACATTCCGTACATGAACTCGATGCGCTCGAGCAAAGAGTCGTATTCGTAGGCTGTAACGGGTGTTCCGTTGTTCTCGTCGGGCCACAGTTCTACTTCTGCACGCGGATAAGGATCATCCGGTAGCCACTGTTCGACGCGAATACGGTCTTCCGTCCGGCAGTACAACTGATACCGCCCGGCACCCATCTCGACATGGGATTCTATGCGTGCCAGGGTGCCGACATCGTGGCGTGATTCCCCTCCGCCCACCTCGTGACCTCGAGCGATGAGGACAACTCCGAACAGTGGACCGTCGGCGGCCGCGAGAACGTTCTCGACCAGCGCCCGGTATCGGGGCTCGAAGATGTTGAGCGGCAGCAATTCACCCGGAAGCAACGCGGAGCCGAGCGGGAACATCGGGAAGATAGGCATCAGGGAATTCTCAACCTCGGAATCGGAGGGGCGGGGAAATCTCCGGGACGATCGATCTCTGCGATCAAATGCTCGGACCATGTCAGTAAACCTGCAATGTCGAGGTCGTGGGGACTTTCGATCTCGTAGTGCCTGATCCGATCGTGCCCCTGGGTCAGCAGTGACACCGCGCCGGTGGTGTTGCCGCGGAGCAAGTGTGTGAGCCCGACGGCAAGTTGGGCCATTCCCTGCCACAGATCGCGTTCCTCGGCGGGTGCGTTTTTCCACGTTCCTTCGAGAATCTCGTGTGCGTGAAACGGCATCCCGTGATCGAGGAGACGTTGTGCCTCGGTGATCGCCTCGTCCGGCGGTAGACGTACGTCGTCCGGAATTCGAGGAACACCTTCCGTGGAATCGTGGGGCAGTGGGCGCCCGAGACCGTCGCGCGGGCGTGCGTTGAGTGGCTTTCCGCCGACATCGCGGTCGCGTTCGGACATAAACTTCAGCCTAGCGGCAGCTCGTCGCAGTGCCTGCCAAAAGCTTTTTCGCGTTGTCTGTCGATTTGAGGAAGAACCGTTCGTCGTCATGTTGTAAGGCACGAAAGCCGGAAGAGAAACAACAGACCAGGGAGTTCAGCCATGAAGTACATGTTGCTCATCTACACCGCACCCGGCGGGGACACCGAACCTCAGTGCACGATGGAGGACTGGGAGATCTACGACAAGGAAATGAAGGAAGCTGGAATCTGGGTGTCCGGTGATGCTCTCGCCGACCTGACCACCACGACAACGGTTCGAGTCTCGCAGTCCGGAGAAAAGACCGTCACCGACGGACCCTTCGCTGAAACCCGCGAAATCCTCGGCGGCTACGACGTCATCGACGTTCCCGATCTGGATGCGGCGCTGGCCTGGGCCGCGCGGTGCCCCGGCGCGCGCGACGGTGGCAGCGTCGAGGTGCGTCCGCTGGCCGGGTTCGGGGACTGATTCGCCGTGGACGAGCAGGCCGAGAACTCCATCGAGTCAGTGTTCCGGGAGGAACGTGGACGACTCTTGGCCTCGCTCGTCCGCCGCTTCGGTGATCTGGATCTGGCCGAGGAAGTCACCTCCGATGCAATCGAGGCCGCGTTGGTGCATTGGCCGGTCGATGGAGTGCCGGCCAAACCCGGCGCCTGGCTGCTGACCACGGCGCGTCGCAAAGCCGTCGACAGGCTTCGTCGTGATCAGGCCTATGCGGCGCGACTGGCGGTGATGCAGGTGGACGCCGATCGTGCCGACCCGGCGCCGCCCGCCGTCGAGGGGGAACTTCCCGACGAGCGGTTGCAGCTGTTCTTCACCTGCTCACACCCAGCGCTGGCCGAGGACGACCGAATCGCACTCACCTTGCGTTGTCTCGGGGGGTTGACGACGCCCGAAGTTGCTCGGGCCTTCCTCGTGCCTTCGGCGACGATGGCGCAGCGGATTGTGCGGGCGAAGAAGAAGATCCGTCAGGCTCGGATTCCCTTCCGGACTCCCAGCGCCGAAGAACTCCCCGAGCGTCTGCCCGGTGTTCTACAGGTGATTTATTCGGTGTTCACCGAGGGGTACGCCGCCAGCTCGGGTCCGGATCTGCAACGCGTCGACTTGGCGGTAGAGGCAATCAGGCTGGCGAGGATCTTGCGCGCTTTGCTTCCCGATGAGCGCGAGATCGCCGGGTTGCTCGCGTTGATGCTTCTCGTGCATGCGCGCCGAGATGCCCGTACCGACGCTGGTGGCGGGATCGTGCTCCTCGAAGATCAGGATCGCGGGTGCTGGGACCAGCCGATGATCGAGGAAGGCAGCGACCTCGTCGTGGTCGCGTTGACGGGGGGAGCGCCGGGGCCGTACGGGGTGCAGGCTGCCATCGCCGCATTGCATGACGAGGCTGCGGATGTGCAGAGCACCGACTGGCCGCAGATCTGCGCGCTCTACGGAGTGCTCCTCACGTTGACTCCTTCGCCTGTCGTGGCCGTCAATCGGGCAGTTGCCTTGGCGATGCGCGACGGCGAGGAGGTCGGGCTGGCAGCGTTGGAGGAACTGGCAGCGGAGCCCAAACTTGCCGACTACCACCCGTATCACCTTGCACGTGCCGAACTGCTCGCGCGGTTGGGGCGCACCGACGCGGCAATGTCTGCATACCGACGTGCGCTGAATTTGGTTGGTACAGAACCGGAGCGGGCCTACTTGGAGCGTCGGCTCGGTGAGATAGCGGAGTAGCTACTTCGGTGGTTGCCGGTACGACGGCCTTCCTTGCCCGACCCAGTGAATGCCGTCTGCATCGGGCACATATGGATCCGGGAGATAACAAGGGTAGAACTCGCCCACGTGCCAGGCGCCCGCAATAGACGCGGGCTCAGCAGTTCCGAATCCGGACCGGATTGTGGGCAGGTGCTCCCGCCACCCCACAAGTCGAGAATCGTCTCGTTGCCACACTCGCACAACCAACGTCATGATCGAATCTGCCCATTCCAGGCGTTCGATTTCGTACACACCGGTATCCCACGGGCGTTCCGACAGCATCATCGTCAAGGCTGACAGGAATTGCATGTCCCAGTCGGACTGTTCGGAATTGCCGTGCCGCTCGGTGGGCTCGAGGGGATCAGTCATCGCTCAGGTCGCGCCGACCATCCGTAAGGCCAGGTCTCCGTACAGCTTTCCGATGTCTTCCGGATCCGTGTAATTGCCGGCCGGGAACCAGCGGCACACATCGACGCACAGGGACATCAGTGCGAGTGTGACACCTTCTGCGTCGGGGATCGCGAAATCACCTGACTGGACTCCGGCATTGACGACTTCCCTGACCACTCGCGTCGTGCTGCGGCGAAGCGCGACGACGGTTCGGTAGTGCTCTGGTGTGAGTGCAGTGAGTTCGTATTGGACGACGCGAGCGAGTGAGTGGTGCCCGGCCTGCCAACTGGCGAAGGTGCTGATCAGTTCCTGCAAACGAACGGACGGTTCTTCACCAGGTCGGTCGGCGCCTTCGACCACCTTCAATGCTTCGGTGTGACCTTCGAAGCTGATTGCGAAAAGCAGCTCTTCTTTCGAGCGGTAGTGCGGGTACATGGCGGCGGGACTCATGTCGAGTCGTGCGGCGATGTCACGCGTGGTGGTGCCGCCGTAGCCCGCGGAGGCAAAAGCGTCCACGGCTGCCGCGCGGATACGGGCCGCAGCTTTGGAGGGGCTGATCACCACGTCAGGTGAATCGCTCACGGTTTCCTCCAGGTGTGACGGGTTTCGATGTTGACAATATCGCGCTCTCGAACCACTATAAGCAAGTGCTTAGATTCTAAGCGCTCGCTTAGATTGGTCGTCACGTGCGGGAACGCCGCACCGAAAGGAAGCAACTCGTCATGCGTCGCACTCTGTACGGACCCGATCACGAGGCATTTCGCGAATCTGCCCGCGAATTCGTCAACCGGAACATCCTTCCGGTCGCAGAGAAGCTGATCGACCAGCGCTTCATCGATCGTGAAATCTGGCTCGAAGCGGGACGCAACGGCTTCCTCGGGCTCGAGGTTCCAGAGGCATACGGCGGAAGCGAAGCCGGCGACTACCGCTTCAATGCGGTACTGGCAGAAGAACTCTCGCGCGCCAGTGCAGCTGTTGCCTCGAGCTTCGGCATTCACGCCGACGTTGTTGCTCCTTACCTCGTTCAGCTCACCACCGAAGAGCAGAAGCAGCGTTGGCTGCCCAAGTTCTGCACCGGCGAGATGCTGACCGCAATCGGCATGACCGAGCCTTCCGGCGGATCCGACCTCGCTTCGCTCAAGACTACTGCGGTCAAGGACGGCGACGACTGGATCATCAACGGCTCCAAGACCTTCATAACCAACGGCTACAACGCCGACCTCGTGATCGTCGCGGCCCGCACCAGCCCCGAGAAGAAGTCCAAGGGCATCACCCTCTTTGCCGTGGAAACCGGCATGGACGGTTTCGAGCGCGGACGCAAGCTCGACAAGGTCGGCCAGCACGAGTCCGATACCGCCGAACTGTTCTTCGAGAACGTTCGCGTGCCGTCCGCCAACATCATCGGTGAGATCGACCGCGGCTTCATCCACATGATGGAAATGCTGCCGCAGGAACGCGTCGGCGCTGCGGTGTCCAACATCGCGCACGCTGCTCCGATCCTCGAAGAGACGCTGCAATATGCCAAGGACCGCAAGGCTTTCGGTCAGCCCATCGGCTCGCTGCAGTGGAACAAATTCCTGCTCGCAGATTTGGTGACCCGAGTCGAGGTCACCCAGGCCTACGTCGACAACTGCGTCGCCGCCCATGCTGCCGGTGAGCTGACCGCCATCGACGCAGCCAAGGCGAAGTGGTGGACCGCACAGGTCCAGAACGAGGTGCTCGATCACTGTGTTCAATTGCACGGTGGCTACGGATACATGACCGAGTACCGCGCTGCCCGCGCCTGGATGGACGCTCGCGTCACCAAGATCTGGGCCGGATCCAACGAAATCATGAAGGAACTCATCGGCCGCGACCTCGGCCTGTAGTTTCGACCGCAAGCGCTGTTTTCCCCGAGCCCTACGACCACAGGAGCATCACCGCGTATGTCTGTTCTCGACAAGTTCTCTCTGACAGATCGAGTTGTCATCGTGACCGGTGCGTCGTCGGGTCTCGGGGTGGCATTTGCAAAAGCCGCAGCCGAGGCGGGAGCCGACGTGGTGCTCGCGGCCCGGCGCGTCGACAAGCTCGAAGACACCGCCAAGCTCGTGCGTGATGCAGGGCGTGAAGCATTGTGCGTGGCCACCGACATTGTCGATCCGGCACAGGCTCAGCACATGGTCGACGCGGCTATGGAGAAGTTCGGTCGCGTGGACGTACTCGTCAACAACGCCGGCGTCGGAACCGCGGTTCCGGCAACCCGTGAAACTCCCGACGAGTTTCGTTCCGTCATCGACATCAATCTCAACGGTTCGTACTGGGCTGCGCAGGCCTGCGGTCGTGTGATGCTGCCGGGCAGCTCCATCGTCAATATCTCGAGCATCCTCGGGTTGACCACCGCCGGGCTGCCGCAGGCCGCGTACGCAGCCAGCAAGGCAGGCATCGTCGGATTGACCCGCGACCTGGCTCAGCAGTGGGGAACCCGCAAGGGCATCCGCGTCAATGCCATCGCACCGGGATTCTTCAAGTCGGAAATGACCGACCAATACAACGACGGCTACTTGGACGCGATGGCTCCGCGCCTGATCCTCGGCCGCATGGGCGATCCGGAAGAGCTCGCGGCCACCATGGTGTGGCTCGCGTCCGAGGCAGGCGGATACGTCACCGGTCAGACCATCGCCGTCGACGGAGGAATCACCATCACCTGACGCCGATGCCGAGATGTCGCCGGCTTTGCCGTATAAGTAGCTGGTGACCTCTCGCGCCGAACCTCAGGAGAACTGGGAAGACCGTCCGCCACCATCCATGGCTGCGACGGAGCTTCTGCGTGACCTGCCGGTGACTGCCCGCGGCGTCCGGACCAGGGCTTCCTTGGTCGCAGCGGCTCGAACGGTGTTCGAGCGCGCAGGGTATCTCGATGCCCGTCTGACGGACATCACGAAAGAAGCGAACTGCTCCACGGGCACGTTCTACACGTACTTCGACAACAAAGAGCAGATCTTTGCCGCTGTCCTCGAAGTCGCGCAGGAAGACATGCTGCACCCCGGCATGGGTCGTGTCCGCGACGCAGACAATCCTTACGCTGT
Organism: Rhodococcus sp. 24CO; assembly: GCF_050586165.1. Classification (NCBI taxonomy): domain Bacteria; kingdom Bacillati; phylum Actinomycetota; class Actinomycetes; order Mycobacteriales; family Nocardiaceae; genus Rhodococcus; species Rhodococcus sp. 24CO. The sequence continues at coordinate 511,460 of NZ_JAZFNF010000002.1, forward strand.
GCTCGAGTCGAGCAACCGCGCGTACCTGACGGCGTTTCAACGCAACGCCAAATTGATGGGTCTGCTCGAGCAGGTGTCGCAGATCGATCCGGCATTCGCGAAACTACGACGCGACCGCGGCGCAACCTTCATCACGCGCAATGCAAAAGCCATCGAACGGTTGCAGGCGGAAGGAAAGGCCGACACGTCGCTGGATCCGTTGTTGGCGTCGCGGGCACTCTCGTCGATGGTGAGTCGCTTCGCGTACAGCGTGTTCGTCTCCGAGGAACCGGGCTCAGACGGCAAGCCCGTGCGCTTCGAGGACGTAGTCCAGACCGCTACCCAGATTTGGGCAAACGCGCTCCAATTGCCTCGGTAACCGCCGCCTCAGCGGGTTCCGCGGGCGAACTCCGCTTCGAGATTCTGGCGCAGAGTTTCCTCACTGTTGCGGACCGCGTTCTCGATGAACGGACCCACGACGAGACCGAGAGCTTTGCCTGTCAGGCCGTCGGGCAGCTTGTAGGCAAAATCGACCGCCAACTCGGTTTTGGTGTCGTCTATCCGCGTGAATTCCCAGGTAGAGGAATTGGCGACATCTCCCAGCGACGAGAGTGTGATGATGCGGTCTTTCTCCCACTCGGTGATTTCGAGCTTCGAGCGGATGGTGCTCGGACCAATTTGGATGGCGGCGTCGAACGTTGCCCCCAGACCTTGATCGAAGCCCCCGTCGGGGTGGAACTCGGATACGCCGTACATCCAGTTCACGACATTCCGGTAGTCGTCAATATAGGCAAACGCGACGTCAACGGGTACGGCGGCAACCGCGGAATGGCGAACGTGGATCATGACTGGTCCCTTGTTTATCGGTGGACATCGACTGTAACCAATGACGGTGACATGTTCGGTGTCGGCGCAAGTGGATCTACGGTAACGGTTATGACAAACGAGCCTGCTATGCCCGAATCCTGGCGACACTACGAAGACCGGGGTCTGTCCAAGCCTCTCGCGGCGGCACTGGAAGCGTTTGTCGAGCAGGGGTACCACGGGGCCTCGATTCGGGACATCGCAGCGCGAGCGGGGCTCTCGGTGCCAGGTCTGTACCACCACTATCCGTCGAAGCAGGCCTTGCTCGTCGGCTTGACCACGGTGGTGATGGGCGAGTTGCTCGAACGAAGTCATGCCGCCGAGATCGAAGCCGGCCCCGATCCGTCGGATCGCTTCGACGCGGTGATCGAATCACTGTTGCGGTTCCACATGTTTCGACGGGAGCAGTCGTTCATCGCGTCTTCGGAGCTTCGGAGTATGGAACCGGAGGGGCGGGCAAGCTACATCGCTCAGCGTGACGAACAGCAGAAGCAGGTCGACCGGATCATTCTCGACGGAGTTCGAGCGGGTGAGTTCGACGCCGAGTATCCGGTGGACGCGAGTCGGGCCGTGGTGACGATGTGCGTGGCGGTGGCGCAGTGGTATCGGCCGGATGGTGAATTGTCGCCGGACGAGTTGGTGGAGCGGTATTTGGGGATTGCGAGGTGCACGGTGGGGGCGAAGCGGGTGGGGAGGTGACGGTGGGGGCGAAGCGGGTGGGGATGTGACGTTTGGTTGATGCGGCTGGACTTCGGCGATCACCTGGAGTTCTTCAGCAATTCGAGGGCCGCGTCCCGGCCGGCGCCGAAGGGGTCGGTGCCTATACCGATCCCGTCTGCGACGAGGGCACCTTCGTGAAGCAGCATGAGGGACTCGACGAGGCGTTCGTCGGAGTGCCCTTCCGTCGCCAGAATGCGCCGAAAGAGCCCCAACATTTCCTGCTTCTGGTCGGCGATAACAGCGAACACCCGATGTGAGCGATCACTGAACTCGGCGTGCGCGTTGATCATGCTGCACCCCTTGCCTCCGCTCGCCCTGGACCAGGAGGCCGAAGCATCGAACACCGCACTCAACTGTTCGGCGCGACTGTCTCCGGCTGATGCCAGCTTCTTGTCGCGAAAGGCTCGCCACCGCCGATCTCGGTCCTTCAGGTATTCCACGACCAGACCGTCCTTCGAGCCGAACCGCTCGTACAAAGTCTTCTTCGTGACCCCGGCGTCCAGTGCGACGGTATCCACGCCCACGGCGTGAATTCCCTTTTCGTAGAACAACTTCGACGCCGATTCCAGGATACGAAGCGCTTTCGGAGTCAATTCGGGTGTGGATTCCTCTGCCATGGACAAAAGTATACCGATCTGTATAGTCGAATCCATGAGTAAACAGATCGGTATACCTCGGATCGTGACCTCGAGATCTGCCGTGACGGCTACCTTGTCGGCCCTGTTCGTCGCGTGCTGGAGTTCGGGATTCATCGGAGCAAAACTCGGCGCCGGCAGTGCCGAGATCCCCACGTTGCTGATGTGGCGGTTCCTTCCGCTCGCGGCGGTACTCGTGCCGATTGTCTGGCTGTCCGCCCGGCGCCGGAACATGATGCCGACACCGCGGACTCTCGGCAGGCAGGCGGTGATCGGGATGCTCTCTCAGAGCGGCTACCTGTTGTCTGTGTACTGGGCAGTCGATCTCGGCGTGAACACCGGAACCACCGCGCTGATCGACGGTATCCAGCCGCTGGTGGCAGCGGCGCTGCTCGGTCCGGTCCTCGGCGTCGCAGTCCCGCGGATGCAGTGGGTCGGATTGGTGATCGGACTGGGCGGCGTCGCAATGGTCACGGCAGCCGACGCCGGAGCCGGTACATCGGCACCGTGGTGGGCGTACGCGATTCCGTTCCTGGGGATGCTCAGCCTGGTTGCATCGACCTTCGTCCAGCAACGCGCTCCCGCGTCCACGCCACCACTGCAGGCTCTGGCCATCCACTGCTCAACCAGCGCAATAGTTTTCACGGCTCTAGCGGTCGCTTCCGGTAATGCCGTGCCGCCGAGTGGCAACACATTCTGGATCGCATTGCTCTGGTTGATCGTGCTGTCCACCTTCGGCGGTTACGGGCTGTACTGGTTGTTACTCCGTCGCGTCGGAGTTACGTCCGTCAACACGTTGATGTTCCTGATCGCCCCCGTCACCGCGGTCTGGGGTGCGCTGATGTTCGGAGAATCCTTCACTCCGTACACCGCGCTCGGCTTGGCGGTGGGCATCTTCGCAGTCGTAGTGGTCGCTCACGTGGGCAGTCGCCCGAAGAAGCGGGACGAAGCCGATGCGGGAACGGATTCCTGCTCTCGCCAGCGGTGACGGCCTAGACCGCGGGATCGGGTGTGATCCCGCGACGGAGACTGCGAACCGTCAGATCCAACGCTTGCAATCGGGTGCCTGCGCCGCGATTGACGTAGTCCGTCGACGTGTACAGCAGCGACCACAACAGGTTCTGCACCCAGTCCGAACTCATGTCGGGATCGATGGAACCGTCGGAGTGCCCGCGCTCGATGGCGTCGCTGACTCCGCTGTCGTTCGACGCGGACTCGGCAAACGAATCTTCTTGATACACACCAGGTGTGAAGAACAGGACCGTCAGAAGGTCGGCCAGTTCGAAATACTCGTGGCACAGGCGAACCAGTGCTTCGGCGCCGGTGCCGTCACCGAGTCGCGCAGCTGCGCCAGCTTTGTCTACGGCGCGGGTGGCCTCTGACGCGACAGCTTCGACCAGGTCTGACCGTTCGGGAAAGTAGCGGTGCAAGGTGGTTCGGCCGACTTTTGCGGCCGATGCGATTTCGCTGAGCGTCGCGGCGGGTTTGGACGCGAACACCGAAATGGCGGCCTCGAGGATGGCCTTCCGTGTGCGCTCGCGGGTTGCGCTTTGTTCTGGTGCGCTGTGGATCGTTGTCACGAATTCGAAGCGTAGCCGTGTCCGGTTTCGGTATCCAGTCTTTCCGTATCGGAATTTCCTTGCCCTTTTTGGAACATTCGTGTTCCATAAATTCATGCTTGAATCCGATACTCCTACCGCGCCGAAATGGAGCAACCTTCGCGTTCTCTCGGAGTTCGCTCGCCCGCACCTGCCGTCGCTCCTGCTCGGGTTGGTCTTGGCTCTGTGTGGCTCCGCGGCGACACTGGCAACGCCGATGGTCACCAAGTGGGTTCTCGACACACTTGATACCGGCGCTTCGCTGCAAGGGCCGATCCTGACGCTGGTCGTCCTTCTCGTCGTGGGTGCGGTGCTCGGCTGTGCTCAATGGATCGTCCTGGGCACGGCTGCGGAGAAGGTCGTGTTCGACGCCAGGTCCTCGCTGATCAGGCGGTTCCTGGCCGCGACCGTGCCGTCGGTGCAATCGCGGTCAGTCGGCGAATTGGTCACCCGAGTCACGTCGGACACCTTGCTGTTGCGTGAGGCCGCGTCGTCGGCCGCGGTGAACATTCTCAATGCCGCCGCCCTGACCATCGGAACGATTGTCCTGATGGGTGTTCTCGATCTGCCGTTGCTGGGCGTGACCATGGTGGCAATCGTGTTCGCCTCCATTCTCTTTGCCGTTCTGATGCCTCGGATTTCCGCAGCCGAGGCTCGAACCCAGGAATCGCTCGGCAAGCTCGGTGGAGTTCTCGAAGGTGGCTTGCGCGCAATCCGGACGGTCAAGGTGTCACTCGCCGAGGATCGAGTCGGCACTCTTGTGACGAACAATGCGGCCGACGCGAAAAAGCATGCAATCACAGCGGTTCGAGTATCCGCGACCGCATGGACTGTTGCGTGGACCGCCATCCAAGGGTCGATCATCGCCATACTGGGGTTCGGTGCCTGGCGCGTCGCCGACGGCGAAATGGCAGTCTCGACGCTCATTGCATTTTTGCTCTACGCCTTCACTCTGATGGGTCCGGTCTCGGAGCTCGCACAAAACGTGACCTCTGTTCAGTCGGGAATCGCGGCAGCCATCAGGATTCGCGAGATGCAGTCGATGCCCACGGAGACACAGGACGTGGCGGTCGACGTTGTCGAGAAGACCGACCTGGCCGCCCCGCTGATCGAATTGCGCAACGTCACGGTCAGTTACCACGGCTCGACCGAGCCGGCGCTGAGCGACGTCTCGCTGGTCATCCCGCAGCGGGGGCATATGGCAATCGTCGGACCGTCGGGTGCAGGAAAAACCACGTTGCTCTCGACTGTGCTGCGATTTGTCGAACCAGGAACCGGTGAGGTTCTTCTGCACGGAGTCGGATACAACGCGCTCGATCATCGAGCCGTGCGTGAAAGCCTGGCATATGTCGAGCAGGAGACGCCGGTGGTGCCGGGAACGATTCGAGAGAACGTCGTCTTCAGTCATCCCGACGCGACCGATGAAGAAGTGCAGGCTGTTCTGCGTCTACTTCGACTCGACGACGCGATCGAGGCTTTGCCCAACGGGCTCGACACCGCACTGACAGCCACATCGCTGTCGGGTGGACAACGTCAGCGGATAGCGATGGCGCGCGCGGTTCTGCGGCCGAGTGCGTTGCTCCTGCTCGACGAAGCCACTGCCCAGGTCGACACGCTCACCGAAGCCGCGATTGTCGATGCGATCAACGAACGTGCGCGCACCGGAGCCGTCGTGACGATCGCTCATCGACTCTCGACCGTGCGCGACGCAGACTGGATCGTGGTCATGGAAGGCGGCCGGGTTCGCAACATCGGCAACCACGACGAGCTCATGAACAAGGACGACCTGTACCGGGACATGGTGGTTGCCGGCCGGCTCGATCATTCCGAGGCTTTGCTCGAGGATTGTTGACCCGGCGAGTCGGCATGTGCGAGAGTGCTGGTACCGAGCGATCGCTCGGTCGGTCTCACTTGGAGGTGGATGGTGGCAATCGATCTGACGTATGCGCCGGAGGTGACCGCGCTGATCGAGAAGACGCGCGCCTTCACCCGGGATGTAGTTCTCCCGATCGAGGACAAGCACGGCGGCGACATTGCCGTTGCCGGCGGCGACGCAACTCGCATCGAGATGCAGACCGCGGCAAAGGCTGCAGGCGTCTTCGCTCCCCATGCGCCGATCGAATACGGCGGGCACGGCCTCAACATGAGTGATCGTGCGCCGGTATTCGAGGAAGCCGGCTACTCACTGTTCGGTCCCACCGCACTGAACATCGCTGCCCCGGACGAGGGCAACGTCCACATGCTGGCCCACGTGGCAAATGCCGCGCAGAAGGAACAGTTCCTCGCGCCGCTCGCCCGCGGTGACAAGCGTTCGGCTTTTGCCATGACAGAGCCGGCGCCCGGTGCCGGATCCGATCCGTCGGCTCTCAACACCCGCGCCGAGAAGGCCCCGGGTGGCTGGAAGATCAACGGTAAGAAGTGGTTCATCACCGGCGCTGACGGCGCAGGCTTCTTCATCATCATGGCGCGCACGTCGGGTGAACCCGGCCAACGTGGCGGTGCCACAATGTTTCTCGCGCCGGCAGAATCGCCGGGATTGATCGTCGGTCGTCATATCGGCACACTCGACAAGTCCATGATCGGTGGCCACTGCGAGGTCACTTTCGAGGATCTCTTCGTCCCCGGCGAGGCTGTTCTTGGCGAGGTCGACCAGGGCTTCGCGTACGCACAGGTCCGTCTCGGTCCCGCTCGCATGACGCACGTGATGCGCTGGCTGGGCGCGGCGCGTCGCGGGCACGACATCGCCGTGGCCCGGGTGGCGGAGCGCGAAGGGTTCGGTTCCAAGCTCGGTGATCTCGGGATGATCCAGAAGATGATCGCCGACAACGAAATCGACATCGCGGCCACTCGCGCGCTGTTGGTTCAGGCGTGCTGGGAGCTGGATCAGGGAGGACATGCAAGCAACTCCACGTCGATCGCAAAAACGTATGCAGCGGAGGCGATCTTCCGTATCGTCGATCGGTCCATTCAGATGTGCGGCGGTATCGGTGTGTCCGACGACTTGCCTCTCGCGCGACTGTCCCGCGAGGTCCGCCCGTTCCGCGTGTACGACGGACCGTCCGAGGTTCATCGGTGGGCAATCGCGAAGCGCGTTGTGGGAGCGGCACGTCGAGCTGCGCGAGACGGTGCGTGATGACTGAGTTTCCCGGTCTCGACCTCGTTGCCCTGCGGAAGTACCTGCTCGACTCGGACGTCGCGGTAACCGGCGATCTGCGTGCGAAACTGATCTCCGGCGGCAAGTCCAACCTCACCTACGGGATCTACGACGACGCGTCGAGTTGGATTGTGCGCCGCCCTCCGACTGCGGGTTTGACGCCGTCGGCGCATGATGTGGCGCGGGAATTCCGCATCACGTCGGCACTGCAGAACACTGCGGTGCCGGTGGCTCCCACCGTCGCCCTGTGCGAGGACGCGTCGGTGATGGGTGCGACGTTTACCGTCGTCGAGTTCATCGACGGTCAAGTGATCCGGACGAAGTCGGAACTTGATGCTCTTCCCGCAGAACAGGTCACGGCCTGTGTCGATGAACTGGTGCGCGTTCTTGCTGAACTGCATGCCGTCGACTACAACGCGGTCGGTCTCGGAGAGCTAGGGCGTCCTGACGGGTACGTCGCGCGGCAGGTGAAATTGTGGGCCGGTCAATGGTCGCGGGTGAAGGTCGAGGATTCTGCGGACGTCGACCGCTTGGCTTCTGCGCTCTCGGAACTGATTCCGGAGAATTCCGAGTCGTCGATCGTTCACGGTGACTACCGGATCGACAACACGATCCTCGCTGCCGACGATGTCACGAAGGTCGCGGCAGTGGTGGACTGGGAACTGTCCACTCTCGGTGACCCTTTGGCCGATATCGCCATGATGTGCGTGTATCGCCATTCCGCGTTGGACCTTGTTCTCGGGGAGCCGGCAGCCTGGACCAGTTCGTCATTGCCGTCTGTTGCCGATCTGGCCCAGCGCTATTCGCTCGTTTCGGGTCGCGACCTCGGCAACTGGAACTTCTACATGGCACTCGGATTCTTCAAGCTTGCCGTTGTCGCCCAGGGGATCGATCATCGTTTCCGGGCCGGGGCGACAGTCGGTGGTGGTTTCGAGAGTGCGGGAACGGCTGTACCCGAACTGATCTCGGCGGGGCTGAATGCATTGAACGGGAAGTTCGCGTGAGTGCGTCGGCGCTCGTCACAGGCGCATCCAAAGGCATCGGACTGGGCATTGCGACGCGTCTCGCGACGCTCGGATACGGATTGACCATCACGGCGCGAGACAGTGAGAAACTCGACGCAGTTGCCGGGGAACTTCGCCGCGCCGGTTCACCCGACGTTCTGGTCCTAGCCGGCGATATGGCGGACGAGAGCTTTGCGACGGAATTGGTTTCCGCCCACGGAGATCGATTCGGTTCGATGCGTGCACTCATCCTCAACGCTGGTGTGGGGACAAGCGGGCGGATCGCGGACTACCCCATGAAGCGCTTCGACAAGACGCTCGCAGTGAATCTGCGGACGCCGTTGGCGCTGCTTCAGGCGTCGTTGCCGTTCCTGCGAGTGGCAGCGGATGCACACCCGAGTGGCGGAGCAAAGGTCGTTGCGCTGGCATCAATTGCCGGGGTGTACGCCGAAAGTGGTCTGGGTGTTTACGGCGCAACCAAAGCGGCGTTGATATCGATGATCGAAGCGCTCAACGCCGAAGAATCCGGAAACGGCATCAGCGGCACGGCAATTGCTCCGGGATATGTCGACACCGACATGTCGGCCTGGACGCACGATCGGATTACGCCGGAAACCATGATAAAGGTCGACGATATCGTCGAGTTGGTGGACGGACTGCTCAAGCTCTCGTCTCGAGCGGTAGTTCCCAAGATCGTGATGACCCGAGCCGGCACCGACGGCTACGGGGCCTGATCAACCCGGCCGATTCTCGCCACGTTTGCGGAAGAAATGGAACCCGGGCACGCCGACGATCGCCTGTTTCAGGTCTTTGACGACCCCCAGGAGTTCGTGGACTTCGGGGGAGACCGAGTCCAAGGTGGCGAGAATCGGCAGGACAGCAGTGACTCGTTCGGTGAGTTCCGGGAGCTTGTCGATCAGCGTTATGGCGGCTGTGACTTCGGATTCGCTGAGATCATCCGCAAACCTGGCAGCTAACGGAGCCAGTTGAACTGCGATGGGTTCGTACAGTTCGAGAAGTTGCTGCGCGATGTCCGATGTTTGCTCGACGGCTTCGATCAACGTCTCAGCGCGAACAGTGACGGAAGCTGCGCCGACTACGACGCGGTCTGCGTTCTCGGCTATCTGGCTGATTCGCGCAACCAACCTCTCGACGCTTACCAACAGCGCCTCGAGGCGGGCTGGGAGTGTGACTGCGAAAACGACCGTCGACAGCGACCAATGCACCACATCGCTGACGGTGTGGACCAGGCTGGAACGTCCCGGCAAAACTAGAGCCATCACTCGATCCTGCCTGATGAAGGTCGGAAGTGCAGGCATTTCTCACATTCCTGTGAGTCGGGTCGTCTTCGAGATATGAGTAGCTCAGGGCCGGGCGTTCCCACATCTTGGCCATCGCTACTCGATACCTGGAAGGATCGAGACATGGCGCTTAACCGTACCCATACAGTGATCGAGTCGCCGATCGGGCCGTTGACACTGGTCGCGACGGCAAACGGCCTGTGTGGTCTCTACATGGCGGAGCATCGTCACAAGCCGAACGAGTCGACTTTCGGGGAGAGTGCACCCTCGAATTTCGGTGCTGTCCGGGAACAGCTAGACGAGTATTTTTCCGGGGAGCGAACCGAGTTCTCGTTGCCGTTGGACCCGTCGGGCACGCAGTTTCAGCAACGAGTGTGGGATGCGCTGCGGACAATTCCCTACGGCCAGACGTGGTCTTATCTGGAGCTTGCGCAAACTCTTGGCAACCCTCTGGCGATTCGTGCTGTCGCGGCGGCAAACGGTAAGAATCCGATCAGCATCATCGTGCCCTGCCATCGCGTGGTCGGTAGTGACGGGAGTCTGACGGGTTTTGCCGGCGGTCTCGACCGCAAGCGCTTTCTGCTCGAACAAGAGTCCGGCGGAATCTCGGACGTGCTGTTCTGATGGAACGAACTCACATAACTCGGGGCGCGAGCGTTTACCGATCGTGGCACTGAAACCGTTCGAGAACGTCGTGGCAGAGCACGGGGCGGTGGTGCTTCGTGTGTGTCGCGCAGTGGTCGGTCCGATTGATGCCGAAGACGCGTGGTCCGAGACCTTCCTGGCGGCAATGCGTGCCTATCCGGACCTGGATCCCGACGCGAATGTCGAGGCATGGCTGGTGACCATTGCGCACCGCAAAGCCATCGACATCGTGCGAGTGCGAGGGCGCGTCGCGGTTCCCACCGACGACCTTCCGGAATTGCCGACGCGTATCGGCCTTCCCGGAGCGTGGAACCACGAACTCTGGGATGCGCTCGAGCAACTGCCGTTCAAGCAGCGAGCGTCGGTGGCATACCACTTCCTGGGTGGGCTGCCGTACGCGGAGGTCGCCGAAATTCTGGGCAGTACTCCGGCCGCCGCGAGGAAGGCGGGCTCCGACGGTATTGCGTCCCTGCGAAAAACCTACTTGCCCAACACCGTTCCGGAAGGGAGCCGGTCATGACCACAGATGCCGACGTGTTCGGCGCACTTCCCGCGTCCGACCCGGAAGCACTTGCGCGACTGCATTCACGGTTGGCTGATGCGGCTGCGGCGGCGCAATTGATCGATGTTGCCTATCGGATCGTCGACTCGCCGATCGGGAAATTACTCCTCGCTGCAACGGATGTCGGATTGGTGCGGGTGGCGTTTGCCGTCGAGGGACACGACGTCGTGCTGGGACGGCTGGCCGATACTGTCAGTCCTCGTGTCCTGCATCATCCGCGCAGGCTCGACACCGTTGCCCGCGAGCTGGACGAGTACTTTGCCGGCGCCCGAAGGGAATTCGATCTGGATTTGGATTTCCAGCTGGCAAAGGGATTTCGGCGGGAAGTGCTGCGCCACCTCCCGGAGATCGAATATGGCCACACCGCAAGCTATTCGACGGTTGCCGCGGCGTCGGGTAGTCCGCGTGCAGTGCGTGCGGTAGGCACGGCGTGTGCCAAGAACCCACTGCCGTTGGTGGTGCCATGTCACAGGGTTGTCCGAAGTGACGGAAGCCTGGGCCAGTACGCGGGTGGTCCGGAGCGCAAGGCCGTACTGCTGGACCTGGAATCGCGGCAATGAACAAGGCTGTGACGCTGACTCTTCCGTTCACTCCGCCGTATGCGACGGAGCCGTTGATCGGTGCGCTCGAGGCTCATGCAGTCGCCGGACTGGAACGTCACGACGACGGAGTCCATGTGCGCGTCGTCCCGCTGGCGACCGGCCCCGCGATCGTGTCGGTGTCATGGCACGAGGATTGTGTGTCGGTGAGCGTCGACAGGGATACGGACACTGCTCAGCTCGAGTCGGTTGTACGGCGGTGGCTCGATCTCGACGGTGATCATCGTGTGTGGGAGGCGGCGCTGGCGTCGGACGGGACGCTGGCTCCGCTGATCTCGGCCCGGCCAGGTTTACGTGTGCTCGGTAGCGTCGACGGTTTCGAGACTGCGGTGCTGACTGTTCTGGGGCAGCAGGTTTCGCTGGGGGCGGCGCGAACATTTGGTGGACGGTTTGTCGGAGCGTTCGGACTACCCGTGAATCACGAGTTCTCGGCCTTCCCATCGGCGGAGTCTGTAGCGGCCAGTTCTCCGGAGGCGATACAGAAAGCTGTCGGATTGACCAGTGCGCGTGCACGAACGGTGCACACCTTGGCGATTGCCGCTGCCGAGTATCTTGATCTCGGCTGGGATGCCGACCCGCTGCGATTTCGGGCTGATCTTCTAGCTCTGCCAGGAATCGGGCCGTGGACTGCCGACTATCTGACCGTGAGGATCCTCGGAGATCGGGACGCGTTTGTGCCGGATGATCTGGTTCTCAAACGCGCGTTGGGTGTGTCGTCCGGCAAGGAAGCTGCGGCATTGTCGGAGCAATGGCGACCGTGGCGCGCTTACGCGTTGTTTCATCTGTGGACGAAAGAAGCTTTTCTCTAGTCAGTCTTTCGAGGTCGCCAGGCTAGATGGCCACCAGATTTTCTTGCCGATGTCGTGGGACAGAGCGGGAACCAGGACGCTGCGCACTATGATCGTGTCCAGCAGCACGCCGAACGCAACGGCAAAACCGATCTCGGCCAAGAAGACCAGTGGAAGAATTCCTAGGACGGCAAACGTTGCCGCCAACACGATCCCGGCCGAAGTGATGACGCCGCCGGTGACGGCAAGTCCTCGCAATACACCTGCGCGAGTGCCGAATTCACCGGTTTCCTCGCGAACGCGGGTCATCAGGAAGATGTTGTAGTCGATGCCCAGCGCTACGAGGAAGACAAACGAGTAGAGCGGGAATGACTGGTCAGCACCCGCAAAACCGAAGACGTGAGTGAAGAAGAAACCGCTGACGCCCAAGGTGGCAGCAAACGAAAGGACCACCGTTGCAATCAGAATCACGGGGATGACCAGCGCGCGAAGAAGTATGGCAAGAACAACGAAGATTACCGCCAGCACGATGGGGATGATGAGATTGCGGTCGCGCACGGACGCCGCTTGAACGTCGAGAGTGGTTGCGGTGCTGCCGCCAACAAGAGCGTCGGCGCCCGGGACTTCGTGGACAGCGGTGCGGAGGCGCTTGATCGTCTCGAGTGCCTGCGGGGAATCGTATGAATCGACAAGCATCGCGTTGATCATGGTTCGCCCGTTGATCGGCGGGGCGGTGAAGCCCGGTGGGGCACAGCCAGCGGCCGCTGCCTGGGCGACGGCGGCTGGATTGGTCTTGATCAATTCGCTGACCTTCGCGACGTCAACTTGCGTGCATACGGACCCGGCGTCCTGGGATATGCCCTCGACAGCGCTTGCCGCCTTGATGACCGCGTCGGACTGATCCGCGTTGGCAGTGATGACGGCCGGTGCGCCGGCTCCCGGGTCGAACGCGGAATCGTAGAGTTCTTGCCCGACAACGGCATCCGGAGTGTTGGTGAAGTTCTGGGCCGCGGTCAGCCCATCGGTTTTCAGGCTTCCGATTCCGGCCGCGAACAACACGATGAGCAGAATCGACGCGCCGATCCACAACGAGCGATCCCTGTTGCCGACGGTTGTCGCGATCTTGCCCCACATGCCGTGCGTCGCAAGATCTGCGGCGTGATCGACGCGTGGTGTCCGGGGCCAGAACACCCAGCGGCCGACCACCGCCAGTGCAACGGGCATGAACGTCATCATCACCAGATACGTGCAGGCAATCCCGATCGCGGCCACCGGGCCGAGGCTCTTGTTGGAGTTCAACTGCGAGAAGGTCAGACAGAGCAATCCGAGAACGACGGTGACAGCCGAAGCCGTGATCGCGGGCGCCGATTCGCGCCACGCTCGGATCATCGCGTCGAATCGATTGGGATAGCTGTGAAGTTCTTCGCGGTATCGCGAAATGAGCAGCAGCGCATAGTCGGTGCCCGCACCGATCACGAGTACGAACAGGATTCCCTGAGATTGACCGGTCAAAGTCAGGATCTCGGCCTTCGCGAGGAAGTAGATCACCATCGACGACAAGCCGATGGCCAGGAGCGCCGAGAACAGCGGAAAGAACCACAGCACCGGCGATCGGTAGACCACCAGCAGGATCAGTATGACAACCAGTAACGCCGCGCCGAGGAGTGCACTGTCCAACCCGGCAAACGCGTCGATGAATGCCACCAGGAGCCCGCCAGGCCCGGCGGGTAGTACTTCGAGGTCGCCGGCAGCCTTCTCAGCAGCGTCGAGGACGTTCTGTTCGGTTGCCGCCAGCTCCTCGCCGGACACCGCGGTGCCGTCGTCCTTGGCGATCAGCGGCACAAAAATGGATGCAATGGTGCCGTCGGCGGAGAATTGTGTTGGCTGCATTCCGTCTGCGTCGACGCCGGGTACTCCGGAAATGGCTTGGCGTGCAGATTCGACAGCGGCTTTTGTCCGCATCGGACAGCGCAGAATCCCGATGGAATACGACAAAACCAGGAATGGTCTCCACCGGAAGGAATTTCGCGGATTCATTCGCAACGACGGTGGACTCCGCCGAACTCGGAAGATACGACGAGTTGTCGTTCTTCTGAACCTCCGCGAGTTTGCTTTGGAAAGAACCGCCGAATCCGCCCGCGACAAAGGCGAAGATCGCCAATGCGATCACCGTGAATATCGGCAGGCGGAAGGCTCTGGTCGCTCTGCCGTCGTTCTTTTCCGCGTCAGTGGAATCCAGTTTGGTCATCGTTCTCCTGGGGGCACATGAGGCCGGCACCGATAAAACAACATTTTCAGTAGAACACGCGAGCAGGCGCGGTGGAACTACCGCAATTGGGGTACCCGTTCATGCGAGGAACACAACTTTCACGCGCAGGAGGTACAGCGACCCGGTTGTCGAAGCCGATATGAGTCACCACTTCTACCGATCGGTTGGAGAGATCTATGTCAACCACCGAAATGCTCGAACTCGAGCGCACCATCGACCATCTCCGTCACTGTGTCGGTTCGCTGCGGTCCTTGTACGGCGACGTACCGCAGGTCCGCCGGTTGGCCAATGATCTGGAGCGCCTGGAGATCGACTCCGGCGATCTGGCCGCGTCACCGCCGCACCTGACCCATCACGAACAGGCCGAACGAATTCCCGTGCCCGACACGCCGTACGACGCGTCGATGTGGCAGGGCGCCGATGACGAGGGTATCGGCGGCCACCCGACCGAGCACGACGGATGAGTGCACCACCGGTCGATTCGAGTGGGGTCGGTGCGCCTTCGCGTGCTCGCATTGCGCCGCGCACGCTGAGAACGGACCGGTGGTGGCGAGCGCCGCTGCTGACCGTACTGGGATTGTCCGTCTTCCTGGTCTACGCGACGATCCGGGCGTTTGTCCGCAGCGCGTACTGGGTCGCGGAATACCATTACCTGACGCCGTTCTATTCTCCGTGCCTGAGCGACTCGTGTGCTCCGGGTTCCAGCGATTTCGGCACACCGATCGGTGAGTTGCCGATGTGGATTCCGCTCGGGTTCCTGGTGCTGCCATTTCTGCTGGGCTTCCGGCTGACCTGTTACTACTACCGCAAGGCCTATTACCGGTCGGTGTGGCTGTCGCCGCCTGCGTGTGCGGTCGCGGAACCACATCGCGCGTACTCGGGCGAAACACGGCTTCCGCTGATCATCCAGAACTCGCATCGGTACTTTTTCTACGTGGCGCTTGTTGTGTCGATCATCAATACCTACGACGCGATTCGGGCTTTCCACGGAGCAGACGGTGGCTTCGGGATAGGTCTCGGCACGCTGATCCTTGTGGGCAACGTGTGCTTGCTGTGGGCCTATACGGTGTCGTGCCATTCGTGCCGCCACGTCACGGGAGGACGGCTCACCCATTTTTCGAAACATCCGATCCGCTACTGGTTGTGGACACAGGTGAGCAAACTCAACACGCGGCACATGCAGCTTGCGTGGACCACGCTCGGCACGCTGATGATCACCGATTTCTACATCATGCTCGTGGCCAGTGGGACGATCGACGACCTGCGTCTGATCAATTGACCACCCAATTCTTCAGGGAGAGTGAATGACCGAAGTCGAACGGCACACTTACGACGTCGTGGTGATCGGAGCCGGCGGAGCCGGGCTACGCGCGGTGATCGAGGCCAGAGAACAGGGACTTTCCGTTGCCGTGGTTTGTAAGTCGCTGTTCGGCAAGGCTCACACCGTGATGGCGGAGGGTGGGTGCGCTGCCGCGATGGGCAATGCCAACGAGAAGGACACCTGGCAGACGCACTTCCAGGACACGATGCGCGGTGGCAAATTCCTCAACAACTGGCGGATGGCGGAGCTGCACGCGCGTGAGGCGCCGGATCGGGTGTGGGAACTCGAAAGCTATGGCGCACTGTTCGATCGGACGCCGGATGGGCGAATCAGTCAACGTAACTTCGGTGGTCACACCTATCCCCGGCTCGCTCACGTCGGTGACCGCACCGGTCTCGAGATCATTCGGACGATGCAGCAGAAGATTGTCTCGCTTCAGCAGGAAGACTTCGCGGCCACGGGAGACTACGAGGCCCGGATCAAGGTTTTCGCGGAATGCACCATCTCGGAACTGACCAAGGACGGCGACCGTATTTCCGGTGCCTTCGGATACTGGCGTGAGAGCGGACGGTGCGTACTGTTCGAAGCGCCGGCGGTGGTGATGGCCACCGGCGGAATTGGCAAGTCGTTCAAGGTCACATCCAATTCCTGGGAGTACACCGGAGACGGACACGCGCTGGCACTCCGCGCGGGCGCCAACTTGATCAACATGGAGTTCGTTCAGTTCCACCCGACGGGCATGGTGTGGCCGCCGAGCGTCAAGGGCATCCTCGTGACGGAGGGAGTACGTGGCGACGGTGGGGTGCTCAAGAACTCCGAGGGCGACCGCTTCATGTTTTCCTACATTCCACCGGTGTTCAAGGGACAGTACGCGGAGACGGCAGAAGAAGCCGATCGTTGGTACGAGGACCAGGAGAACAACAGGCGCACCCCTGATCTGCTACCCCGCGACGAGGTGGCCCGCGCCATCAACACCGAGGTGAAGGAGGGACGCGAAACCCCGCATGGCGGTGTGTACCTCGACATCGCGTCCCGGATGCCGGCCGAGGAAATCAAGCGCCGGTTGCCGTCGATGTATCACCAGTTCAAGGAGCTCGCGGACGTCGACATCACGAAAGAACAAATGGAAGTTGGTCCGACCTGCCACTACGTGATGGGCGGGATCGAGGTGGACCCCGACTCCGGTTCATCGAACGTGCCAGGGCTTTTTGCGGCGGGGGAGTGTTCCGGCGGAATGCACGGGTCCAACCGGCTGGGCGGAAATTCACTGTCGGATTTGCTCGTGTTCGGTAGGCGAGCGGGTCTTGGCGCCGCGACCTATGTGAAGTCGCTGCCTGCCCGACCGATCGTGGCAGACGACGACGTGGATGCTGCATCGCGGATGTTGCTCTCGCCGTTCGAAACTCAGGGTGAGGCTGGTGTGCTCGAGAACCCGTACACCCTGCACACCGAACTGCAGCAGACGATGAACGACTTGGTCGGCATCATCCGCACCGCTGAGGAAGTCGACCGAGCGCTACGCACGCTCGACGACATCAAACGACGGATCGATTCGGTTGTGGTGGAGGGGCACCGGCAGTTCAATCCGGGATGGCATCTGGCTGTGGACCTGCGAAACATGGTGCTGGTCAGCGAATGTGTAGCGAAGGCTGCGCTCCTGCGCACCGAGAGCCGGGGCGGACATACTCGAGACGATCACCCGGCGATGGCTGCGCAGTGGCGCAACACCTTGCTGGTGTGCGCCGTGGACGCAGCGGTGGCTGGGCGCCCGAATGTCGTTGTTCCCGACGTGCAGGTCACCTCCGAGCCGCAATCTCCGATGCGACCGGACCTTTTGGCGCTCTTCGATATCGACGAGTTGGCTAAGTACTACACCGACTCCGAACTTGCCGGCCATCCGGGAAGGACTACCTGACATGGGCTACGACGCGAGTTTCCGGGTGTGGCGTGGTGACGCAGATGGTGGTGAGTTGCGGGACTATTCGGTTCCGGTGAACGAGGGTGAGGTGGTGCTCGACATCATTCACCGGTTGCAGGCCACGCAGACTCCGGACCTCGCGGTGCGATGGAACTGCAAGGCGGGCAAGTGCGGATCGTGCTCGGCGGAGATCAACGGACGTCCACGGCTGATGTGTATGACACGGATGTCGACTTTCGCGGAGGACGAGGTGGTGACCGTGACTCCGATGCGCGCCTTCCCGATCATCCGTGACCTGGTCACCGATGTCTCGTTCAATTACCGGAAGGCACGCGAGATTCCGTCGTTCACACCGCCACCCGGCTTGGCTCCCGGCGAGTACCGAATGCAGCAGATCGACGTCGCCCGCTCGCAGGAGTTCCGCAAGTGCATCGAATGCTTCCTGTGTCAGAACACTTGTCACGTCGTGCGTGATCACGAGGACAACAAGGAGGCGTTTTCCGGCCCCCGCTTCTTCATTCGGATCGCCGAACTCGAAATGCACCCTCTCGATACAGCAGACCGTCGGGACGCCGCGCAAGACCAGTCCGGACTCGGTCTGTGCAACATCACCAAATGCTGTACCGAGGTGTGCCCGGAGGACATCAAGATCACCGACAACGCGATCATCCCGATGAAGGAACGAGTGGTGGATCGGCGCTACGACCCGTTGGTCTGGCTGGGCAACAAGATTTTTCGTCGTGGTGAATCCTGATTCGGGTCAGAAAATTCCTCGAGAGATCGCGCGACTGGCTGCCTGCAGTGCCGGGACGAGGGGAGCACTGCCGGTGTCGAGTGGAACGACAACGGATAGCGCCGCTACGACGTCGCGAGAGCGGCGAATGGGCGACGCTATCGCCAGCGTGCCGAGATTGAGGTACTGGCGAGCTACGACGACGTCGGTGCGGCGGATCTCGGCCAGCAGAGTGCGCAGCGTCGGTTCCTCGGTGATCGTGAAGGGCGTCAACGCCCGCAACCCGGCCGCGACAACGTCGTCGAAGACGTCCTGGGAAGCATGAGCCAGAAGCACCAGTCCGCCGCTGGAAGCGTGCAGCGGCAATCGTCCACCTGCCCGGCCGACGAGTCCGACGGCGTCGTGGCTCGACAACCGCTCGAGGTAGACCGCCTCGAGGTTGTCGCGGACAACCAATTGCACGTTCTGCCCGGTGATTTCGTGCAAGTCCTCCATGAACGGCATTGCGACGGAACGTAAACCGTGTGCTCGGGGCGCACGGGACCCGATCTCCCAGACCCGAAGTCCGATCTGAAACCGGCCGTCGTCTCCACGTTCGAGCGCTCCGAGCCTGGTGAGTTCTCGGCAGATGCGAAAGACCGTCGGCACCGGCAATTCGGAACCCAGTGCAAGTTCGGTGATTGTCTGGCGGGGGTGCTGCGGAGTGAACAGATCGAGCAGGACCATAGCTCGTTCCAGCATCCCCGGCGGAGTAGCGACTTCTTTCACTCAACGAAAACTACCTTGTTGGCAGCCCCCGTGTCCCGCGACCATCCAATCAGTGAAAGTTTTTCCTACCGAGGAGAGTTCTATGAGTCTGCCGCCCATTCGCACCCAGGTCGGTATCGTCGGGGCCGGACCGGCCGGTCTGATGCTCTCTCATCTTCTTCATCTTCAGGGGATCGATTCCGTTGTCCTGGAATGCCGTACCCGCGAAGACGTCGAAGGAACGATCCGGGCGGGAATTCTCGAGCAGAACACTGTGGATTTGATGATCGCAACCGGCGTGGGTGATCGGTTACTCGCGGAAGGCCATCGCCACACCGGTACCCAGATCAGGTTCGCCGGTGAGGGTCGTCGCGTCGATTTCGAGGGACTCACCGGTCGGGCAGTGACGGTGTACCCGCAGCATGAGGTGCTCATCGACCTGATCGCACGCCGACTGGCAGACGGTGGGGACATTCGCTTCGGCGTCAGTGACGTCGAGGTACACGAGCACACTGGCGATCACCCGTTCATCACGTTTGTCGACGCCGACGGTCAGGCGCAGCGGCTGGACTCCGAACTTGTTGCGGGATGCGATGGTTCGCGAACCGGGACGCGCCACCTCATTCCGGAGCCCGAGGTACGTACCGACTACTTCCGCCAGTACCCGTTCGTCTGGTTCGGCATTCTTGCCGAAGCTCCCCGAACCTCGGACGAACTCATCTACGCCCACAGCCCGCGGGGATTTTCACTCTGCAGCACGCGATCCGAAACCGTCCAACGGCACTATCTACAGGTTTCGGTGGACGACACTGTCGACGACTGGTCGGACGATCGAATCTGGGACGAGTTGCACCGACGCGTGGACGGACCTGGCGTCGAGGTCAAGGAGGGGGCCATCTTCTCGAAGAGCATCCTGCCGTTCCGTAGCTTTGTGTGTGAACCCATGCAATCCGGCCGCTTGTTCTTGGCCGGGGACGCCGCGCACACTGTCCCGCCGACCGGCGCAAAGGGTATGAACCTGGCGCTGGCAGACGTGTGGGTACTGGCCGACGCCATGGTCGGCTTCTTTACCTCCGGGGATCGACAAGCCCTCGACGGCTACTCTTCGGCTGTGTTGCCAAGGGTGTGGCGTGCTCAGCATTTTTCGTGGTGGATGTCGACGATGCTGCATACAGCGCCTGATGCGTCGCCGTTCGACATCAAGCGCCAGGAAGCCGAACTCGATGTTGTGACCAGCTCCGAAGCGGGACTGACCTTGATTGCCGAGAATTACACCGGGATGCCGCTGCCGCAGCTCGTTCACGCGTTGCCCTAGCAGTAGGCCGCCTGCCAAAAAGTCCGCATTGCCCCTTTTTTATCTGAATATCTGTACAGATGTTATTTTTATTCAGAGAAAAAGGGGCAAATAATGGGTCTCATCCGTTCCGGAGTTCCGACGCTCGTGAGCGCTGCCGTCGTCGGCACCTTGCTCGTCACGTCGTGCAGCACCCCGTCAGGCACGGCGACCGCGGGCGACGGTCTGGTCCTCGCCGACGGCTACGAACTTGGCGGATACAACCCCGTCGCGGGCTTCGGTGCGGCCGGCGAAGCCAAGATGTACGACGGTTTGGTGCGCCTCACCGGCGGTGACGGAATGCCTGGTTTCGAACCGGCGCTGGCCACGTCGATCCCCACTGCCAACGCCGACGCCACCCTCTGGACCGTCACTCTCCGCGCCGGTGTGACCTTCTCCGACGGTTCCACTTTTGACGCCGCCGATGTGGTTGCCACTTACAAGGCGATCCTCGATCCGGCATCGGCGTCCGAGGCGAAGTCGTCGTTCGACATGATCAGCGATGTCGTAGCGCTGGACCAGAACACCGTCGAGTTCCACCTCGCCTACTCCTACGCCCCGCTACTCAGCAAAATGCTGATCGGCATCGTGCCGTCGGAGTCCGTGGCGACACCCGCTCTGGCGGCCGAGTCGACGCTCAACACCGAACCCATCGGAACCGGGCCGTACGCCCTTGTCGATCTGTCACCCGACCGCGCGGTGTTTGCGGCCAACGAGAACTACTGGGACGGCGCACCGGAAATCAAGAAGCTCACGCTGCTCTACGTTCCGGACGACAACACCCGGGCGCAGCGGATGGCCTCGGGCGAGATAGACGGCACCAATCTCCCGCCGCTGCTTGCCAATACGTTCGAATCTCGGGACGGGATGTCGGTGACGGCACATCAGTCCGCGGACTGGCGTGGTGTTTCGCTGCCCACCGACAATCCGGTTACCGGTGACCCGGCGATGCGCATGGCGCTCAATCTTGCCGCCAACCGGCAGTCCATGATCGACAACGTTCTCGGTGGGCACGGCCGTGTTGCCGCCACGCCGATTCCCGAAGTCTATGGCGCTTCCTACAACCCGGATGCCACATTTGCGTACGATCCGGCCAAGGCCGAGCAGATCCTCACCGATGCCGGTTGGATCGAAGGCAGTGACGGGATTCGTTCGAAAGACGGTCGACGTGCGCAGTTCACGATCATGTACAACTCCGTGGACACGGTTCGTCGAGACCTGGCCCAGGCCTTTGCATCCGACGCACTCGGGATCGGCGTCGAAGTTGATCTCGAAGCGCTGTCCTGGGATCGCATCGACCCGCGAATCAATCGGGACTCCACGCTGCTCGGCGGCGGCGACGAACCGTTCGATCCCGATACCCAGGCCTACGACGCACTGAATTCCGCGTCCATCGCTCCCGGTGTCGGCAGCATCTACGACAATCCCAGCGATTACTCGAATCAAGTTGTCGACGCCGGCCTCGATGTCGGTCGCCGAAGCCTCGACCAAGCGACCCGCGATGCCGCGTACCGAGACGTCCAGCAGGCTTACGTCGATGATCCCGGTTACGTCTACCTGGTGTTCCTCGATCACACGTACGTGTCGAAAGATTCCGATTGGGCGATGTCCGGTCCGGTGCTCGAACCGCACGCGCACGGAGTGACCTGGGGTCCGTGGTGGTCATTGCAGACGTGGACGCAAGAACAATGACAGCGCTCGACGTACGAGCCGGCGCCATAACGTCGGACCCGCCGCGATCGCACGACGCTCGCCGACGGTCCATCCTCTTCATGGTCGGGCGCCGGATGCTGTTCATCGTCCCGGTGATCATCGTCGTGTCCGCCGGTTTGTTTGCCGCCGCGGCAATTTCGCCGTTCGATCCGCTCGTCGGCTATCTGGGCACGCGGTACATGACGACCAGCGAAGCGGACAAGGCCCTGATCGCCGCGCAGATGGGTTTCGACAACCCCTGGTACAGCACGTACTGGACGTGGTTACGGGGAGTGGTGACCGGCGATCTGGGGATATCCCGTTCCTTCAATCAGCCGGTTACCCAGGTCATCTCCGAACGTCTGCCGTGGACGCTACTCCTGGTGGGAACCAGCCTGGTGATCGCGATTCTCGCGTCGCTGGTTCTGGGGGTGCTCGCGGGAATCCGCAAGGGTGGGTTCCTGGACAGAACCATGTCCGGGCTGTGCGTCGTCGTGCAAGGACTTCCACCGTTTGTTCTCTCGCTCGGCGCCATCGCGCTCTTCGCGCTGACTCTCGGTTGGCTACCCGTGGCCGGGTTGACCGACGGCGGTGCCGATCCCACACCGGGGCAGGTCATTCGGCACCTGATTCTCCCGGTCGCTGTCCTCGCGATCTCGCAAATGCCGTGGCTACTTCTCGCAGTGCGCGAATCCGTCGTCGGATCCACTGGTGAAGGATTTGTCGCCGGCGCGGTGGCGCGCGGAATACCGGCGTCCACCATTACGAAACGTCATATCGTGCCGACGTCACTTGCGCCGTTTGTCAACATCATCGGAGTCCGATTGCCCGAACTGGTCGTCGGTGCGGTACTGGTGGAAGAAGTGTTCAGTTGGCCGGGAATTGCGGGTGCCATCGTCTCCTCCGCCCGGGACCTCGACATGGCGTTGCTCGCGTTCCTCACGGTCGGAACAACTCTGACGGTCATGCTCGGATCGCTTCTCGCCGATGTTGTTGTTGCCCTCCTCGACCCGAGGGTGAGCACAGATGGCTAAGCACCGCTTCTCAATCGCCGTCGGTGTACTGATCCTCGTCGCGCTCTACGCGGGCTTGGTTCCGTGGATCGCCGACGTCGACGATCGTGTCACCGACTTCGCGCAGGCCCGGACGGCTCCGTCGCTCGCGCATCCCTTCGGTACCGACTCGGCCGGGCGAGAGTTGTTTGTTCGGGTCGCTGCCGGTATCCGGACGTCGTTGCTGATCGCTATCGCCTGCGCACTGCTGTCCACGGTGATCGGGGTGGTGGTAGG
Source organism: Rhodococcus sp. 24CO (assembly GCF_050586165.1). Classification (NCBI taxonomy): domain Bacteria; kingdom Bacillati; phylum Actinomycetota; class Actinomycetes; order Mycobacteriales; family Nocardiaceae; genus Rhodococcus; species Rhodococcus sp. 24CO. Next base: position 534,611 of record NZ_JAZFNF010000002.1, read on the forward strand.
CACCACTGCCGGGCTCCTCGGCGGCTGGGTGGATCGAATTGTCATGCGCGGCACCGACGCGGTGAACGCTCTGCCTCACTTGTTGCTCGGCATCGTCATCGTGGCCATGTTCCGCGGAAGCATCATCGCCATCGTGCTCTCGATCGCACTCACACACTGGACCCAGGTGGCCCGCATCATCCGCGGCGAGATCCTGAATCTGCGTGACCGCCCGTACATCGACGCCGCCGTCCTCGCCGGAGCCAGCCGTCGACACGTGATCACGCGCCACCTCGTTCCGGCTGCTGCGCCGCAGGCCTTGATTGCGGTAGTCCTGTTGCTGCCGCACGCCGTGTGGCACGAGTCCACACTCTCGTTCCTCGGATTCGGCTTGCCGCCCCACAAGCCCAGTCTGGGAACACTTCTGGAAGAGGCTCGCAGTTCTCTGCTGCTCGGTGGTTGGTGGACGCTGGTGTTTCCCGCAGCTGTCCTGGTGATCACAACCGTCGCGGTGGCGGTGGCCGGTTCGGCATTGCGTTCCGCACTCGCGCCGCCTCGACCATCGGAGCTACGACTGTGAATACCGGCCTTCGGATCGACGGTCTCACCGTCCGGATTCCGCTACCCGACGGCTCGGTTGTGCACGCTGCCAGCGACATCGACCTCGCAGTGCCGCCCGGGACTGTCACAGCGCTCGTCGGTGAATCCGGCTGCGGCAAGTCCATCATCGCAACATCGGTGATGAACATGCTGCCGCCTGGCACTCGCCGCACCGGCACGATCACCGTCGACGGTATCGACGTGTTTTCCGGTACGCCTTTCCGTGGCAGCCACGCAGCGCTCGTACCACAATCTGCCGCAACATATCTCACTCCTGTTCGGACGGCACGATCACAGCTGCAGGAAACAATCGACGCACTCGGCACCACCCACACCTGCGACGGCTTGGCCACTCGAGTGGGTCTCGAACCTTCCGCCCTCGACTGCTACCCGCACGAATTGTCGGGTGGCATGGCGCAGCGGGTCGCCATTGCCGGTGCGTTGGCCGGAGACCCGTCGGTGATCGTGGCCGACGAGCCGACCGCCAACCTGGATCGCGCGCTCACCGATCATGTCCTCGGCCTGCTACGAGACTGCGCCGACGCGGGTGCCGCGGTTCTGCTGATCACCCACGATCTTGCGTCGTTGACCCGCGTTGCGATCGCAGACAGGTTGGCCGTCATGTACGCCTCGCGCATCATGGAGACTGGTCCGGCTGCGCAGGTTCTGCAGGACCCGCTTCACGACTACACCCGAGACCTGCTCGGAGCCTTGCCGTCTCGCGGGCTCAATCCGATCCCCGGATCACCGCCTCAATTGACGAATCTTCCGGACGAGTGCGTCTACTACCTGCGCCGACCCGAGTCCATACAATCCGGTGGACCGACCGAACTGGTCACGTTCGGAGAACGCACGTACCGAACCCGTCGGGAGGTGAGTGCACGATGAGTTTGCGCGCCCTGGAAGTCAGCGGTGGCTACGAGCGTGGGCGTCCCGTCCTCGAGAATGTCTCCCTCGAGATCCCGGCCGGCCATCTGATCGGGTTGACCGGGCCGTCCGGAACCGGAAAATCGACGCTGGCAAGGATTCTCGCGTCGCTGGATGTGCCGTGGTCCGGCGAAGTACAGATCGACGGTTCTCCCGTCACCGGAACCAAGTTCGGTGTTCCCGCTGCGCTCAGAGGAGCGGTGTCCATGCTCTTCCAATCACCCCGCGCCGCAACTGATCCCCGGCACACTCTGGCACGGATCATCGGTCAGCCCGCCGACATCGCAGGCCGCGCCGTCGACATCGAAGCACTGGCAGCAGAAGTGGGACTCACACCCGACTTGCTGACGCGTCGACCGCATCAGGTCAGTGACGGCCAGCTTCAACGCGCCGCGCTGGCGAGATCATTGGCGCAGCAACCTCGTTACCTTATCTGCGACGAAGCCACCGCGATGCTCGATGCCGCTACCACCGCCACCCTCGTTCGGTTGATCGAGCGTCGATCGACCGATCACGGCATCGGGGTGCTGCTCATCAGCCATGATCGCGACCTGCTCGATGCGTGCTGCACACGCGTACACGAACTCGACGACATCCGAGCGGGCTAGGCGCTGCTCTTTCCGTAGCTTTCGCGGACCCCGACCTCCATGGGGAATCGAACAACCGTGTCGCCGAACAGCAGTCGAGTTGCCGATGCCGCCGCAGCCAAGACGTGAGCTGTGCCGGACTCGGGGTTTCGCGTGTGCACCACAACCTCGTCGTGCTGGAAGAACACCAACTCGCCATCCGGATCCGCGGCGAGGCGTCGACGCAGGTCCGCTAGGAGGCACAGAGCCCATTCCGACGCCGTCGCCTGCACCACGAAGTTGCGGGTGAAGCGTCCGCGAGCGTGAGCGTCGCCGTGTGAATAGAAATCGGGAGACGGCGGGGGACACGCTCGGCCGAGCAGAGAGTGCACTACCTCGCCGCGCTCGCCGGCTTTGGCTGCCTGCTCGACGTACTCGACCGCTACGGGGAAACGCTTGCGCAGCAACGTGAGTAGCGCTTTGGCTTCACCGGCGGTGGCGCCGTAGAGCACGCCGAGGATGGCAACTTTGGCTTTGGCGCGGTCGCCGCCAAATGCTTCGGCGCCCACGAGGGCGTACAGATCGTCATCACCGGCTGCTGCCATCATGCGACGGTCGCGTGACATGGCGGCCAGAATCCGGGGCTCGAGCTGACCGGCGTCCGCCACCACAAATACATGCCCGGGATCGGCAACAACGCTCGAGCGCATGGTTTTCGGAATCTGCAGGGCGCCGCCGCCTCGGCTTGCCCACCGGCCCGAGACAACACCGCCGGGAACGTAGATGGGGCGGAAGCGATCGCCGCGCACCCAACTGTCCATCCACTGCCAACCATTGGTGCTGTACAACTTGGCGAGTTCGCGGTGACGCAAGAGCAACGGTACCGCCGGGTGATCAACTTCCTGCAGAAACCACTTGCGCGTCGACCGAAGTTCGATGCCCTGGCGCCCGAATGCCTCGGTGATCTCGACGGACGATGCAGGGTTCACCGTGCGCCCGAACGCGTCGCTGATCTGGGTGGCAAGTTCCTGCATGCGAACGGGGAGGTCGTACCCCGTTGGCCGGGGGCCAAGTCTCTCCTCGAGAAGTTCGCGGTGCTTCTGCGTGGAGAACGGCAAACCGGTGTGCGTCATTTCAGCTGCGCTGAGCGCGCCCGCTGATTCTGCGGCAATCAGAAGATCCAGGCGTGCGTCGGCACCGATGACGGCGCGTTGCTCCGCGAACTCGGCAACAACACCGTCAGGATCGAGGACGGGAGCGGTGTCGAACAAGCCGAGACGGTCGTCGTCGGACTCCTCGGCCGGTGGTGACGGCTGACCCGCGCGCATGCTCAGGATCGCGCGGGTCAGTGAAATATCGTGGCAGCGCTGGACGTGGACCCCGGCGCGCAGCAACATCGGGTAGACCGACGCTGTGCTCGGCCAGACCCACCGTGGATGCTCGGCACTCTCGATAGCCTGGACCGCGGCTATCAGATCGGGATATTCGACGCGGTCGCCGACGGCAGTCCCATCGGGGTCGGTGCGAACAACCGTCGCGGTGACTGCTCCCGTGGACGTCGTACTACCGGGAACCAGGACAACTCTCACTGCTCCAGTGTGACGGTTGGGTCCGACATCGACGATGCAATCAACCCGAGTGAATCAAAATCAACCGTTGACGAACCGAATCTGCTGACCAGGGCGAGCTTGGCCGAGTCGGTCGATATCGGCGTCGGCCACAACACCTACAACGGGATATCCGCCGGTGATGGGATGATCTGCCAGGAAGATGACGGGTTGGCCGCTGGGCGGAACTTGAATCGAACCGAGTGCAACGCCTTCTGTAGGCAGTTCATGTCCGTCTGCCCGCTGCAGGAGTTCGTCATTGCTGACACGATCGAGGCGGGCACCGATGCGATCGGAGTCCGTGGAGATTGACCAGCGCCCCTGCGTCAGGGTTTCCGGATTGGCAAAACGATCCGCGCGCGGCCCGAAGATCACCCGAATGTCGAGTGTTCCGTTCGAAACCGGTTGAACAGGTGCCACGTCCACGAGCGGAAATGCGACTGGAGTGGGCCCGATCGAAAGCACGTCGTTGGGCTTGAGGGGCGCCGGTCCGATCCCGGAAAGTGTGTCGGTACTGCGTGATCCGAGGATCTTGGGCACTGCGATTCCGCCCCGGACGGTCAGGTACGTCCGCAGCCCGCTGGGTGCAAAGTCCAAGCGGACTACCTGACCAGGGCCCGCGACGACGACGCTCGAATGCCCGACAGGGACGCCGTCGAGGTATGCCTGCGCTGGGGCTCCGGTGAAGGCCAGGGTGATCTGCTGGTGCGTGCGAAGACTCAGGCCACCCATCAGAATTTCCACTCCGGCAGCGTTTTCGGAGTTGCCGACAAGTCGATTGCCGAGGCGCAATGATCGTCTGTCGGCAGCACCGGACACGCCGACGCCGGAGCGCAGATGACCAGTTCGACCGAGGTCCTGGATCAAGCTCAGCGGACCGGTTTCGAGTATCTCCACCCCGGTCATCGCTTGTCCTCGTTCACGAATCGCACCCGACGCCCGGGCTGTACGGCGGCGGGCGGTGTTAAGTCCAAGTCCCACATCACGGCGTCTGTACTGCCGATGATCTGCCAGCCGCCCGGGGAGGCTCGTGGGTACACCGCGCTGTATCCGCCGGCCAGGGCAACGGCGCCGGCTGGCACCGCGGTGCGTGACTGGGCACGGCGCGGGACGTCGAGTCGAGCGTCGCCGGACGTCAGATAGGCAAATCCCGGCGCAAATCCGATGAAGGCGCAGCGCCATACTGCAGAGGTGTGAGCTGAAATGACCTCGGCGCGGCTCATTTTCAAGATCCTTGCTACGTCGTCGAGGTCTGGTCCGTCGTAGCGGACATTGACGGTGAAGGGAGTATCGTCGCCGCGCTCGTCCGGAATTGCCTCGGACATGGTGCGCGCCAATTCGTTCAGTTCATGGAGCACCGCAGTCACATGTGCCGTGGGCCTGCAGATCACGAGAACCGTGCGTGCTGCGGGCAGGAAATCCTCCACTCCTGCGGGAGTGTTGCGCGTGAGGGCATGGGTGAATGCCAGAACATCGGCCTCGGTGTCGAGGTCCACCAGAAGCGCGTGCTCACCGGCCGGGAGGATAGTCGGGCGACTCATGCGAACGACTCCACCCGAATGCGGGAGTTGATCAGGCCGGCCCTGATGGAGTTGGCCATGGCAACGGCGCCCGGCGAATCACCGTGAACACAAATGCTTTTCACCGACATCGGGATGGCGATCCCGTCGGAGGTGAGTACAGTTCCGCTGCCGGCCAAGTCGATCGCCTGTGCGGTCGCTGCGTCCGGATCGGAGATGACCGCACCAGGTTCACTACGCGGGGTCAGCGTCCCGAACCGGGTGTACGTGCGATCGGCGAATCCCTCGGCGACAAAGTCGACGCCGTGTGCTTCCGCAGCTTTCTGCAGATGAGACTGTGGTGGTCCCAGCAGCGCAAGGCGATTCGAGAATTCGGTCATGGCGGTCACGATAGCGTCGGCGAGTTCGGGACTCTTCGATGCGGAGTGATAGAGCGCGCCGTGGGGCTTGACGTAAGTGACGGAAGACCCCGCGGAGTGAGCGAATCCTGCCAGTGCGCCGACCTGATAGAGAGTTTCGTCCAACAGATCACCTGGTGTGATGTCGATGTGCCGTCGGCCGAATCCGACCAGATCCCGAAAACCGATGTGCGCTCCGATGGACACCGAATGTTCGACCGCCATCTCGCAGGTCCGTCGCATGGTGGCCGCATCGCCGGCATGGAATCCGCACGCGATATTGGCGCTCGTCACGATGTCGAGGAGCGCCGCGTCGTCGCCCATACGCCAGTCTCCGAAGCTTTCTCCGAGATCACAATTGAGGTCGATGTTCATGCCAGATCCAGGGTGTAATCGCTGTCCGGGGCGTCTGTGACCAGCATATGCCCCGGAGCGTGGGTGATGGCGAACGGGAGTTTCGACGCCATGACCGCAGCTTGCGGAGTGACGCCGCAGGCCCAGAACATCGGTACGTCGCCCGGTTGGAGTTCCACAGCGTCGCCGAAGTCCGGACGGCTCAGGTCGGCGATGCCGAGTTCGGCTGGATCCCCGATGTGGATGGGTGCACCGTGCACCGCGGGCATGCGCGCGGTGATGGAGCGGGCCTGTTCGACCTGGGCTGCGGGGACGGGACGCATGGACACCACAGTCGGCCCGCTGACCCGTCCGGCAGGTCGGCACTCGCGATTTGTGATGTACATCGGGACGTTTCGGTTCTGCTCGACATGGCGAAGGGGAATCCCGGCCGCCATCAGAGGGTGCTCGAAGGTGAAGCTGCAGCCGATGTGAAATGCCACCAGATCGTCGCGCCAGTACTGCGTCGCATCCGGACTCTCAGTGGTCAGCTCGCCGTCGACCCACACGCGATAGAGCGGGAAATCCGTCCTGATGTCTGCTCCGGGAGCGAGAATCGTCGTGAACTCCCCGGCGTCGGTGACGTCGAGTACCGGGCAGGGCTTGGGGTTCCGCTGCGTGAAGAGCAGAACGTCGTATGCCCAGTCCTTGGGGACCGCAATGAGATTGGTCTGGGCGAAGCCCGGTGCGATTCCCGACGTGGGGAATACGTCTCCGGCTCTGAATCCCGCCCGAGCCGAGCGTGGATCCGGGTTGGTGCGATTCTCGATCATGGTGAAATCCAATCCTCTTCCTCGAATGACGCCGATCAGTTCGAAAACACAGATCAGTTGAGTTGGCGTCCCAGGGTTTCGGGTAGTCCGAATAGTGCCAGAACAGCGATGCCGTAGCCGATGGCACCGAAGATCATGGCGCCGCCGATGCCCAGGCTGCTGGCTGCGAGGAAACCGACGATGGCGGGGAACACCGCACCGACTGCGCGACCGAAGTTGTAGGTGAAGCCCTGGCCGGTACCGCGGTGCGCGGTCGGGTAGAGCTCCGAGAGGAACGAACCGAATCCGCTGAAGATCGCCGACGTGCAGAAGCCAAGCGGGAATCCGAGAATCATGATGAGGGTGTTGGCGCCGTCGGGGACCTGCGTGTAAAGCACCATGAACACGGCCGACAAGGTGGCGAACAACTGCATAGTCCGCTTGCGGCCGAGCTTGTCGGTGAGGATGCCGCCGCTGACATAGCCGAGGAACGCGCCACTGATGAGGATCGCGAGATAGCCGCCGGTGCCCACGACGTCGAGGCCGCGTGAGTTCTTCAGGTAGGTCGGAAGCCACGACGCGAGGGTGTAGTAACCGCCCTGGACTCCGGTGGCGAGAAGCGAAGCGAACAGCGTGGTCTTGAGCATCGGCCCGCGGAAGATGGCGACGAAAGAACCCCTGTCGGCTTTCTTCTCACGCTTCTCTGTGATTTCTTCCGGGTCCTTCAGGTTGCGACGCACCCAGATGATGAGGAATGCGGGGATGACACCGGTCCAGAACAGAACGCGCCACGCGATATCGGGATCGAAGAGTTGGAAGACGATCGTGTAGATGATGACCGACAAGCCCCAGCCCACTGCCCAGGCGCTCTGGACGAATGCGACTGCTCGGCCGCGGTACTCGGGCTTTGCGTATTCGGCCACCAGAATTGCGCCGGCTGCCCATTCGCCGCCGAAGCCGAGACCCTGGAACGCGCGGAAGATGAGCAGCGTCTCGAAGTTGGGTGCAAAGCCGCACAGGACCGTGAAGATCGTGTAGGTCGCGACCGTCACCTGCAGGGTGCGGACACGTCCGATGCGGTCCACCAGGATGCCGGCGAGGACGCCGCCGAGTGCGGAGACCACCAACGTGACAGTGGTCAGCAGACCGGCCTGTCCCGTCGTGATCGAGAAGTACGCGGCAATCGCGGCCAATCCGAGGGGGAGTACCTGGAAGTCGTAGGAGTCGAGGCCGTAGCCGCCGAAAGCGCCGACGAATGCCTTCTTGCCCTTCGGTCCAAGCGTGCGGAACCAGTCGAACGGGCGCGGAGGGGCACCTTCGGTTTGAATCGGAACGGTCATCGGTACCTCGCGTGAAGATGGAATGTCAGGACCCCCAACGTACAAAATCGTTCAACGATCCTGCAATCCCATGATGCGATAATTAATGTGCCGGAAACTTTTTGGGGGCGGCCGCGAGCCGGCCGGGCGCTCCGCTCTCACTATGATGAGGGCAGCGACAAACCACTAGGAGTGCACTTGACCAGCCTGAATCCTCCGAAAGAGGATGCTCACGCCGCGTTGGCCGCCCATCGAGGGCTTCTCGAGCGCACCAGCCGAACAGCGCGAGTCGCGGGGATTCTGCGCGAGCTGATCATCGACGGAAGCTTTCGTCCGGGCGCACGGCTGTCCGAGCCCGACATCTGCGCCGCGTTGGATGTCTCCCGAAATACCGTGCGCGAGGCGTTCCAGATCCTCATCGAAGACCGGTTGGTTTCACACGAACTCAACCGTGGCGTATTCGTTCGCGTCCCGTCGGCTGACGACATCGCCGAGTTGTACATCTGCCGTCGGGTGGTCGAGTCGGCGGGAGTGCGAGACTTCGATCCGGAAACAGGCAATCTCGGTGACGTCGCCGCCGCACTCGAGCTCGCGGAAGAGCGTCTGGCCGCCGATGACTGGACCGGGGTGGGAACAGCCGACATTCATTTCCATCGCGCTATCGCTGGTTTGAGCAACAGCAGCAGAATCGACGAACTGATGGGCGGCGTGTGGAACGAACTGCGTCTGGTCTTTCACGTCATGGACGACGCGCACCGATTCCACTCGCCGTACCTCGCTCGGAATCACGAGATACACAGCGCGTTGAAAGCCGGTGACAATGCGACGGCGGTCGAATTGTTGCAGCGGTATCTGTACGACGCGCGCGATCAGATCCTGGCCGACTATCCGGCCGCCGTCGAAAAGTTGTCAGGTCGAGCGTAAAGCGATCGGTTCTTCTATTTCTTGGACACGCGGATCAATTTCTTGTTGGCAAATTCGTCCATACCCCAAGGGCCGAGCTCGCGTCCCACTCCGGAACGCTTGACTCCGCCGAAGGGAAGGCCGGGCAGTGTGGTGCCGTGTTCGTTGACAAAGGCCATTCCGACGTCGAGATCGGCGGCGACCGCACGCGCAGCGTCCAGGTCTGTACTCCAGACGGATCCGCTCAACCCGTACACCGACGAATTGGCAAGATCGACGGCATCTTTCGCTGACTTCACCTTGTACACCACGCCGGCCGGCCCGAAGAGTTCTTCGCTGTAGGCACGCATCTCCGGGGTGACATCCGTGAGCAAAGTCGGTTGGACGTAGGCGCCGGGTCGGTCGATCTTCGCACCGCCGGTCAGGAGTGTTGCGCCCTTGTCGACGGCGTCTTGGACCTGCTCGAGCAATGTATCTGCTGCGCTCTGGGACGACAGCGGTCCGAGGACCGTATCCGCTTCCAGTGGATCACCGGCCGTGACGGACTGGAACGACGCGGTCAATTTCCGAGTGAAATCGTCGTAGAAGTCCTCGACGACGATGAATCGTTTGGCCGCGTTGCACGCCTGACCGGCGTTGGACAGGCGAGCCTTGGCTGCCGCCTTGACGGTGGCGTCCATGTCGTCGGAGTCGAGGACGATGAACACGTCCGAACCACCGAGTTCCAGTACCACCTTCTTGAGGTTGCGCCCCGCCGTTTCCGCAACGCTGGTCCCGGCGCGTTCGCTGCCGGTCAACGAGACACCTTGCACACGGGGGTCCGCGATCATGTCGGCGATCTGCTCGTTGCTCGCAAAAACGTTGACGTACGCATCCTCGGGCAGCCCCGCCTGCTGCAGAATCTCCTCCATCAGCAGCGCCGACTGGGGACAGTTGGACGCGTGTTTGAGGATGACGGTGTTCCCGAGCATGAGATTTGGCGCCGCAAATCGGGCGACCTGGTAGTAAGGATAGTTCCACGGCATGACGCCGACGAGTGCCCCGATCGGGCGTCGGTACACCACGGATTCTTCGGCACCGGGAACATCGAGTCGTTCTTCTGCGAGCAACGCCGGTCCGTGATCGGCGTACCACTGGTAGATCGCAGCGGACAGTTGTACCTCGCCCTTGGCTTCGCGAACGGGTTTGCCCATTTCCAGCGCGATCATGCGTGCCAGTTCATCGGCGCGTTCGTTGTACAGTTCGGCGGTTCTGGTCAGTATCTGCGCGCGTTGTGTCGGCGTGCTCTTTCGCCAGTTCAGATAGCCGTTATGAGCCTTTTCCAGTGCGGCTTCCACTCCGGCGTCATCCAAAGTATCGAATTCCCTGACGGTTTCACCTGTCGCGGGATTGACTGTTTTGTAATTGGCCATAGTTGTTCAACGTCCGAGACTCCTCGAGGATTCCGAGATCTTCACATCGAAAGTTAATCCGTTCAACGGGTTTCAGGGAAATCTCGACCGGGTACACTCGGCCGTTTGTCCGAAACTGGCATCAAGCAGGATCGGTCGCAGCGACGTACGGGCGCTCGAGCGAGTAGCGATCGGTAGGGTATTGCCCCGGCGCCCTTGCCGAGCCCGACGATTTCGGAGTGACCGTTGACGAACGTGCTGATAGTTGTACTGATACTTGTTGTGATCGCGGCAGTGGCCTTCGTGGTTCTGCGTGGTCGTAAGAGCGCGCCGGTGGGGCGTGTAGACCCGCTTGCGGACTATCCGGAGGTATACGACCCCCATAAGATCGGTGTCGGCGACATCGTCACCTACGCGGGGATCGATCACGTTGTTCGCGGGACCATCACCCTCGACGAGGAGGGGTACCTCTGGCGCGAGCACCTTCTCGACGGTTCGACCGGCCGCCGCTGGCTGACCGTCGAAGACGACGAGGGTGAACTCGAGATGACACTGTGGATGCGGCGCGAGGGCACCAACCTCGAACCGAGTGGCGACGTCATTCTCGACGACAAGGTACACCGCAAGATCGAAAGCGGAACGGCACGGTTCACTGCCGAGGGCACCACAGGCACCGCACCGTCGGGCGTGATGGACTACGCCGACTATGCAACTGCCGACAAGACCGGGCTCATTGCTTTCGAGAAGTGGGCTCGGGGCCAGTCGTGGGAGGTTTCCACCGGCCGCGCAGTCACCCGTGCAGAGTTGACTGTCATACATTCCGGCCCGCCGCAGTGAGCGTGCATCTCCTCGACGTGGAGCCCACCGACGTGGATGCGTCTGCGCTGGGCCTTGTGGTGGACGCACCTGCGCCACCGGCTTTGGCCCAGCTTGTCATCGAAACAGATGACGGGGCTCTGATTTTGGGAGTGCTGGGGGCATCGCATGTGGTGACAGCCCGCGCGGGTGGTGAAACATTGACCGAGCAGGTGTCCTGCGATGCGCTCGCAGCTGGTGGCGATCCGCTGCCTGGTGCCGAAGTTCTCGGACCGTATCGTTTCGAATCTTCCACGCAGACTCTCGATCGAGCCGAGTTCGTCGCCGAGGCTGCCCGATTGAAAGTGCAGGCAGCGGCGGATGGTTGGATCTGCGGATCTTTTCCCGGGGACGACACCGCTGTCACGGTGTTGTTCGGCAGCAGTAGGGGGAACGGATGGGCTTGGCAGAGTTGGCATTTGTACCCAGGGGAGGGGACTGGAGTGATTGTGAAGACTAGAAGTAGGTGGCATCCGTGATCGGCAGGAAATGGGTTGTTCCCGTCATGATTGCCATGGCGTGTGTGCTGTCGTCGTGCGGCAACGCGGTCAAGGACTTCATTGCGGACAACTATTCCAAGAGTTCTCAAGTCGGCGACGTCGCCATGTATTCGTCGAAAGATCCTGTCGGTACGACGGTGTCGCGGATCGTCGACGCGGAAGAACCTGCGGCCCGCAGTGCCGACGGCGGCAACGAGTACCTGCGCTACGACGACGACATCGTCACCGTCAGCGCGGCTGCCGGAGGAAGCACGATCAAGGTCGAAGACATCAACGGCACGTACCGCAGCGGCGGATATGCCTATCTGGGGCCAGGATTCAATCCTGGGTCACCGGCCGGTGGAGGCAGCGGCAGCGGTGGATCGGGAAGTGCCAAATGACCATATCGAGTGACAATCGGACCAAACTCAGGAGAACTTCGTGAACGTCAACCTTGCTTCTGAACTTGTGGAAATCGGCACCGTTGACCTAGCTCTGCTGGTCGGTGGGATACTGGGGACCCTGGCGTACTTCGTCGTCGGAGTTGCAGTTCTGGCTACCGGATTTCTGGTTCTCGATCTCATGACACCGGGCAATCTCCGCCACCAGGTGTACGTCGACAAGAATCCCAATGCGGCAATTCTTCTGGGCGCCAACCATCTTGCGCTTGCCATCATCGTCGTGACCGCCATTCTCACCAGCTCCGACGGATTTGCCCAGGGACTTGCGGATTCAGCCGTGTACGGTCTGTTCGCAATTGTTCTTCAGGCCATTGCACTGCGACTGATGAACGCGTTTCTGCCGGGTAAGTTGGTTGCGCTGGTGCAGGATCCGAAGATGTGCGGTGCGGCCTGGGCGGTGGGCGTGACCCTGCTGTCCATCGGCTTGGTGAACGCCGCTGCTCTCACCTGATGACCGTCACCGATTCGCAGGCTGTGCTCACTGCCCGGGCGCGGGTGCTGCTCCTTGTCGCCGTCGCTGCCTGCGCTGCCTGCGGACTGATCTACGAGTTGGCGCTGCTCACTCTGTCGGTCAGTCTCACCGGCGGCGGAATCACGCAGACGTCACTGATCGTGGCCGGATTTGTTGCTGCGCTCGGCATCGGTGCCCTCGCCGCCAAACCGTTATTGGGGCACGCTGCTATTTCCTTTGTGACAGTAGAGATTCTGCTCGGCATCATCGGTGGATTCAGCGCCGTCACGCTCTACGTCACCTTCACGTTCTTCGGTTCCAGTGCCGCAGTTCTTGTTGCTGCCACGGCACTGATCGGCATTCTCGTGGGTGCGGAAGTCCCGCTGCTGATGACGTTGCTGCAATCCGGACGCACCGACAACGACGCACAAAGTGCCGGCAAAGTGCTCGCCAATCTCAATGCAGCGGACTACTTGGGTGCGCTGATCGGCGGGTTGCTCTGGCCGTTTGTCTTGTTGCCGTGGGTCGGGATGATCCGAGGCGCAGCAATTACCGGCATGATCAACCTCGTCGCCGCGGCTGTGGTTGCCTTGATTCTGCTGCGGTGGCAGCTCAGCCTGCGTGCTCGACTGATTGCTGTTGTGGCAATGCTGTTGGCCGCGAGCCTGATCGGATGGTTGTTGATCGCCGCCTCGGACATCGAAACCACGGCCCGCCAGCGCCTGTATACGGACCCCGTTGTCGCGGCATCGCGATCGCAGTATCAAGAAATTGTTGTCACAGAACGTAAGAACGACGTCCGGCTCTTCCTCGACGGTGATCTCCAATTCTCGAGCGTCGACGAACATCGCTACACGGAGTCTCTGGTGTATCCGGCGCTCACCAACAATCCACAACGGGTATTGATCTTGGGCGGGGGAGACGGACTTGCAGCACGGGAAGTGTTGCGGATGCCCAGTATTGCGGAAATTGTGCAGGTGGAGCTCGATCCTGCCGTCATCGAGCTGGCGAACACTCGACTGCGATCGTTGAACGGAGGCGCACTCGAAGACTCGCGAGTGCACGTTGTCCTCGACGACGCATTTCGGTGGTTGCGTGAGACGCCTCAACCCGGCTTCGACTCCGTGATCGTCGATCTTCCTGATCCTGATACCCCGGCACTGGGCAGGCTCTATTCGATGGAGTTCTACGGCCTGGCCGCGGCAGTGCTCAATCCGGGCGGATTGATGGTCGTCCAGTCCGGCAGTCCGTATTCGACGCCCGATGCCTACTGGCGAACAGTGTCGACGGTGTCCGCCGTCGGTCTCGGGGTCTCCCCGTACCACGTGTTCGTTCCCAGTTTTGGTGACTGGGGATACGTACTCGCCCAAGTAGGCGGAGCGCCACCGGAATTGCGTCTGCCTGACGGCACTCCGGAATTGCGCTTTCTCGACGAACCCACATTGGCGTCGGCCGCGGTCTTCCCGCGGGACCGTCCACGCCGCGACATGGAACCGTCGACGCTTGACCAGCCTCGGATAGTAGATGATATGCGCAAGGGCTATGAGCGCTAACTAACCGAGAGGACCCACGTGCTGGATGCGCTAGGTCAATCATTGCCCATTGCAGTCGGCTTGGCGGTTGTGTCCGTGCCGATGGCGGTTGTGGTTCTCATGCTGGTCACCGCGGGCGCACGACGCTCGGTTGCGGCATTCCTTCTCGGCTGGGTCGTGGGCATCGGAACAGTTGTGGCACTGACTATCGCTTTTGTCGACACCGCTGTGCCCGAAACCGAGACCACGCAGTGGGCAAGTATCGCTCGGATTGTGCTCGGATTCGTTCTGTTCGGACTTGCGTTCAAACAGTGGCGATCCCGGCCGCGAGGCGACGCTGAAGCTGTGCAGCCGAAGTGGATGTCGAGCGTCAGTTCGCTCAGCCCGCTGAAATCCCTGGGGATCGCGTTGCTCTCAGCGGCGAATCCCAAGAATGCTGCCCTTGCGGTCGCGGGAGGCGCTGCCATCGCCGCTGGAACCAACGTCGTGCCAGAGCAAGCCATCGCCGCCGTTGTGTTCACGATCGTCGCGAGCATCGCCGTAGCTGCACCGGTTGTGGTCAACCTCGTTTTCGGCGAGGGTGCCGCGTCGATGCTCGACTCGGCAAAGTCGTGGATGGCCGCCAACAACGCCGTCATGATGACGGCGATCTTGACTCTGCTCGGCGCGATGGTGCTGGGTGAAGGGGTCAGTGGGCTCGGCTAGTCGAGGCAGGTAGGCCAGCCCCCGCGCTCGCCTACTATTGGGTGGTGAACGAAGTCGACGACAATGCCCTCGCTACTGCTGCGATGACGGCTCTGCGTGAGCGCGGTCCGCTCAGTCTCGAAGAATGGGCGCAGTGCGTCAGTGAGTTCGGCTCGCCGTCCGACATTGCCGACGTGCTCGAGTACCTCGATGATCCGATGATCGGATACCTCCCCGGCGGTAGGTATGTCGCTCTCGACGAGCTACTCGAAGGGTTGGTGTTCACGCACAGGCTCAGCGAAATCGAGATCGCGTCCGAGGTGATCGAGGCGACGCCTGATCTCGAACCGGTGCTGCGTTTCGCGTCGAGCATCGACGGCGAAGTTCGGGTTGTCGAGGCAGAGTTCGAACAAGACTTGTTGCGAGAGCGCGGAATCGACGCCACTCTCAGTCGCCGTGTTGTTGCCTTGCCCCGCGGGACTTTGGCCAACTTCGCCGCTGGTGATCTGATCGCGATTGCCGTCGAAGACGGTGAGCTGACGGTGTGGCAGGCGGATGTCGAGGACGAGCCGGATCTGGCGCCGGCACTCGAGAAGATATTCGCCGAAAACGGAGTGGAAGCGCTCGAGGCGGTGGGCTGGCAACTTGCTGTCGAGAACTCGTCGTTGTTCACTGTTCCCAGCACTCCGGTGGGCGAGATGTTTGCGGCGGCAGGATACGAGCATCAGCGAGAACTCCTTGCACGCAACGGATTCGACTTTGCTGCCTATTCAGTCCAGCTTCATACCGCGGAGATTGCGTCGACCTACGATCTCACGCACGACGAAGCTGTAGCTGTTGTAGCTTTTGTCGACCTGGCTCAGCGGGGCTATGTCGACGCCGAGATCGAGAATCTCGACCTTCGTGACTGGGCTCGTCGACATATCGGGGTCGTTCCTGATTCGTTTGCCGCGCTTGCGGATGCAGGCGCGGCTGTGGCGGCTTTCGATCTGGGGTTCCGGAATCAGGACCCCACCGCGGACATGATCCTCGAAGCTCTTGGCGGAGAACTGGCCGAACGCGGTCCCAAGGCGGTCAGGCCCGCGGCACACTGGTTGGCAGGTAAGGCAGCAGATCGTCTCGGACGCGTACTCGACGCGGAAGCGCACTACGAGAAGGCGCTGGAATGGGAAGCTGATTGGGGTCCGGCACTTTTCGAGTTGGCCCAGTTTGCGGCCGACCGGAGCGACGCAACCCGAGCACTGTCTTTGCTGGGCAGGATTGACGGTGGATCCGAGGAAACCCTGTACGAAGTGTTGCAGGAGTTCATTCCGGTAGAGCATCCCGAGCTGGGACGAAACGACAAGTGCTGGTGTGGATCCGGCCGAAAATACAAGGTCTGTCACCTGGGGAAGGTTGACGAGTCGGTTCGAGAAGACGGCCGCTGGCTCTACAAGAAGGCGTGTATGTTCGCGTTTTCCTCCGAATTTGCCGACATGGTGGTTGAGTTCGACGATCTTGTCGCTCCCGACAGCGATGGCGATGATCGAAGCATTTTCGACGGGCCGGCCTTGGACATCGCGCTGTTCGAGGGCGGAATCTTCGCGCAGTTCATCACCCGCCGCGAAAATTTACTCACCGAACATGAGGTGGCGACGGCACATCAATGGCTCGACGTCGAGCGTTCCGTGTTCGAGGTCGTTGAGATGAACACGCTGCTCGATCGCCGGACCGGCGACACGGTGACTGTGAGCGGTGCCGCCGATCTCGAGCCCGGTGATCTGCTGTGCGCCCGCCTTCTGCCTGCAGGTTCGAGCGCCCAGGTTGTCGGCAGCGTCATCGTGCCTTCCGAGTTGCAGGCCGCCAATGTGCTCCAGGTGCTAGGGCAGGACAGTCACGATGTCGCCGAGCTGATCAGAGTGCTGAGCTGAGGGCGTCGGCGCTGGTCGATGCGGAATACTCGTCCCGGGGCCTACCCGATAAAGTTGGATAGGTGAGCGAACCTATGGACCCCAATGACTTGATCGCCGAAGCTGCGATGGAGTTGTTGCGCGAACATGGCCCCCAGACCGCTGCTGACTGGGGAAACTTGCTGGCTGACGCCGGCCATGGAACCCCAGACGACATGACGGAGTTCGTGGAATACGTCGAGGATCCGCTGCTCGGCTATTTGACCGGGGCCCGCTATGCCGCGCTCGACACATTGTTCGAGCACCGGATACTCACACATCGCCTCACCGAAGCCGAGATCAGCTCTGGCGTTCTCGACGCAAACCCTGATCTCATGGTCTTGCGTGTTTTTCTCGACAGCTTCGATGACACCGAGGATCGGGAGATTCGCGTGGTACATCGGGGGCTCGACGACGCGGCCCTGGCCGAACGCGGAATCGACGACCCGACGTTCCCCGCAGACGAAGGCTTTCTGCTTGCCCCCGACGCATTGTCGGAATGCTCGGCGGGCGATCTGATCGGGCTGTTCGTCGCAGATCGTGAGCTGACGCTCTGCACCGTCGCCGACGTAGTGGATCCGACACCCGGTTTTGCGGACGCGCTCTCGAACATCCTCACCGACACCGGCGCCGAAACACTCGACGCGATTGTGTGGCAGTTGATGCTCGAGGAACCGACACTGTTCCGGCAGCCCGCAGCTCCACTGGGGGAACTGCTCGAATCGGCCGGCTATGTTCGCGACGGCGATTACGTCGCGATCGAAGGGTTCGATTTCGAGGCGTTCCACTTGGCGAACCGCGCGCGGATGCTCGAGATTCGCGACAACCTGCACCCCGACGAGGCAGCTGCGGTTATCGCGCTGGTCGATCTGGTGTCGGCTGCGCATCTCGAATTCCCGGAAGACACGTCGGAAATCGGCGACTGGGCGCGTGCACAGATCGCGGAGAATCCGCAGATCTATGTGGCAGTTGCCGAACCGCCGGCAGCTGCTGCGGCACTTGAATTGTTGTCCGAACTCGACGACCACGACGAGATCTTGCACGCGGTGGCTACGGCGCTGGCTGACAAGGGACCGCGCCGGGTAAAGCCTGCCGCGTACTGGCTCGCAGGTAAGGCGGCGGATCGTCTCGGCAAGATCATTGTGGCCGAGGCCTACTACGAGAGCGCGCTCGATCGCGATCCCGATTGGGTACCGGCGATTTTCGAGCTTGCGTTGCTCGCGGCGGATCGGAGCGACGCAACGCGGGCGCTTGCATTGTTGGGTCGGATCGAAGGCGGAGAGTCGGAGATTCTGCACGACGTGCTCGCGCGGTATGCGCCTGCGGAACATCCTGAACTGGGACGTAATGACAAGTGCTGGTGTGGATCCGGGCGCAAGTACAAGGTCTGCCATCTGGGTAAGTCGGAGATCACCTTCGACGATCGGGCAAATTGGTTGTACATCAAGGCGCAACTCTTCTCCCGCAGCCCCGAGTACTTCGACGTTGTCTTCGACCTCGCCGAGATTCGCGCCCAGCATTGGGATGACGACGACGCGTTGACTCGAGCACTCGAGGGCGGATTAGCCGTTGACACAGCACTTTTCGACAGCAACATCTTCAGAGTGTTTGTCGAGCGGCGAGGTGAACTGCTGCCGGCCGACGAACTGGAACTGGCGCAGCAGTGGTTGCAGGTACCGCAGTCGGTGTACGAGGTTGCGTCGACGGTGCCCGGTACGTCACTGACGCTGCGCGATGTCCGAACCGACGTGGCGTACGACGTCGCGGACGAATGGGGAAGTCTGAACCTCGAAGCTGGTTCGTTGGTCTGTGCGCGGGTGTTGTCCGCAGGCAGCGCGATGCGCACCTTCGGCGGAATCGAACCGATCACAGCTGCCGACAAAGACGGACTGATTGCCTTGCTCGATTCACCGGACACGGAGCCATGGCAGTTAGTTGAGTTCCTGAGTGCTCGGTTCGCTTAAGCTGCGCCCGTGCGCCTTTCCGGTAGCGGCGACTACCGGAAAGGCGCACAGGGGCTTTGCCCCTAAGGTGTGACCTGAGCCAGCATCATCTGCTCGAAGCTGTCACCGTACGGCGGCAACATGCCCCACTCGCCGCGCGGATCATGTTCTGCCGCTTCGAGAACCGTGCGTGCGTGGCTGAACTCGAGGAATCCTTCGCGGCCGTGGTAGTGGCCGATTCCGGAGGCTCCGACACCGCCGAACGGTGCGTCGGAGAGGCCGGGGTGTGCCATCGCGTCGTTGATCGTGACACCGCCGGAATTGGTGCGCTCGAGGACCGATTCCTTCTCGTCGAGATCGGTACCGAAGTAGTACAGCGCCAACGGCTTCGGGCGCGAGTTGATGTCAGCGACAACGGCGTCCATCTCGTCGTAAGGCAAGATCACGACGGCCGGTCCGAAGATTTCTTCCTTCATGATCTCGGCGTCCGCCGGGGGATCGACGACCATCCGCAGTGGGCGACGACGCGTGTCGGCCGAGAGTTCTTCGTCGGGAACGGTGATGATGCGGGCGCCGCGATCGGCAGCATCGGCGATGTATCCCTCGATGCGGGCGAGATGACGATCGTTGACGATGGAGACCATGTCGGTGTTGTCGGCGACGGTGGGGAAGAGGCCGGTGAACGAATTGGCGAACGCGGTGATGAAGCGTTCGATGCCTTCACGCGGAACGTAGATCAGGTCGGGAGAGACGCAGAGCTGACCGCCGTTGGTGGACTTCGCAATAGCCAATCGGTGTGCAGCTTCGCCGAAGTCTGCGCTCTTGCCCAGGACGCTCGGCGATTTTCCACCCAGTTCGAGCGTGACCGGGACGAGGTTCTTCGCGGCGTTGGCCATCACCAGCTTGCCGACGGACGTGCTTCCGGTAAAGACCAAGTGATCGAAGGGTAGTGACGTGAGATTGTCGGCAACATCGGGTCCGCCTGTGACGACGGCGATTTCGAGTGGATCAAGGGTGCGCGCCGCGGCGTCGGCCAGGACGGCAGCGGTGTGCGGCACGATTTCGGAGGGCTTCAGAACGGCACGGTTGCCGGCACCGAGTGCGCAGGCGAGGGGGCTCAAGAGCGTGAAGAGGGGTGCGTTCCAGGTGCCGATGATGCCGATGGAACCCTTGGGCTGGTACGCGACGTAAGCCTTGGCGCCCAGCTGATCCTGGACGGCCCCGGTGGAGCGGGGAGAGCGAACCATCCAGTCTTCGAGGGAATCTCGAACGTGCTTGAGTGAAACCATCGATCCGAGAACGTCATTCATGACCGAGTAGGCCGGGAGGCGTCCACCGAAGTCTTCGTTCATGGCTTCGGTCAGATCTTTGTGGTTCGCCACGAGAAGGTCGATCACCTGTTGGATGCGCCGGCGACGTTCCTCTGCAGTCGGCGCTCCCACGGCGCGGGTGGCGTCCTGTTGCGCCTGCAGGATCTGCGCAAGGTCGGTGGTGATGATGGCGTCGGTGCTCATGGGCACTCCTCGTAGTGGCGAAGTATTAACTGAAAAGGTATCGACGCTTCGGTAGGAGTTGCCCGTTTCGTCTCGTTGACCGGGACGGATTCGATTGGTAGAGAGGACGCATGTCGAAGACGCAGATAAACGAGAGCGCGGTAGCTACATCGGTCGACGAGTCGACGGGCATCGGATTTCTGACGCTCGATCAGCCGCAGCGGCGCAATCCGCTTTCGGCGCAGACCATGCGTGAGGTGACCACGGGCCTTCGGGAACTCTCCGCAGACCCGCGAGTCCGCATCGTTGTCGTGCGAGCCGAGGGGCCGGTGTTCTCAGCTGGTCACGATCTGACGGAGATGATCGGCCGCACCCTCGATGACGAGCGCGCGATTTTCGATGGCTGCACCGAGATGATGGAGACGGTCCAGCAGATTGCCCAGCCGGTGATCGCTGCGGTTCAGGGTCCGGCAATCGCAGCGGGATGCCAGTTGGCGGCGTCGTGCGATCTTGTGGTGGCGGCGTCGAATGCTGTTTTCGGTACTCCCGGAGTGAAGATCGGGTTGTTCTGCTCCACGCCGATGGTGGCCCTGAGCAGGGCAGTGGGCAGAAAACGGTCGATGCAGATGCTGCTGACGGGCCAAACCATCGATGCTGAGACGGCGGCAGATTGGGGTCTGGTGAACTTCGTGGTCGAGCCGGCTGACCTCGACCGGGAAGTGCGCGACTTGGCTGCGAAGATCACGACCGCCAGCCCGCTGACGGTTCGGATCGGTAAGCAGGCGTTCTATCGGCAGATCGATCTGCCCCAGGCGCAGGCGTATGAAGCGATGGCCGAAACGATGGCCACCAATGCCGTGACCTGCGACGCTCAGGAAGGTATGCAGGCGTTTGTGGATAAGCGGGCGCCGCAGTGGCAAAACAAGTGAACTACACCCTTTCGGATTAGTTGGACGTCCGATAATCTATCGTTCATGAGCCTGGACCCGCGTACCAACACCATCGACGGAGTGCTTCGGCGCTCGGCAGCCAAATACCCGGATCGGGTGGCCGTTGTTTTCGAAGACCGCTCGCGCACGTATCGAGAACTCGACGAGGCGGTAACGCGGGTCGCGGCGCATCTCGTCAACCTGGGTTTGCAGCACGGCGATCGTGTGGCCGCGTACGGAACCAACTCCGACGCGTATGTCATCGGGTTCCTCGCGTGCTGCCGGGCAGGATTGGTCCACGTTCCGGTGAATTACGCGCTCAAGGGTGATGAACTGCGCTACCTGGTTGCCCAGTCCGGCGCTCGGGCGGTTCTGGTGGATCCGGCATTGTTGCCGACGCTGGACTCGGTGCGTGGCGATCTCGATATCGACCACGTTGTGCCGCTGCGTGACGACACGAATTCGGTGGTCACCATCAGCGCCGCCGGCGAGGTTCCGGCATTCGAACCGCGGGCGTCGTCAACCGATCTCGCGCAGTTGCTCTACACATCGGGTACAACGTCGAAGCCCAAGGGCGCGATGATGACTCACGCCGCGCTGGTGCACGAGTACGTGTCGTCGGTGATCGCGCTCGGGCTCGACAAGGCAGATAACCCTTTGATCTGCATGCCCATGTACCACTCTGCGGGAATGCACGTGTTCATGCTTCCGTACCTGTCCGTCGGGGCGACGGTCAACGTGATGGCAGCCCCGGACATCCCGGAGATTCTGCGCCGCATCGAGGCCGACAAGATCGGCTCGCTGTTCCTCGCTCCCACTGTCTGGGTGCCGCTGGCCAATCATCCCGATCTCGACACGCGGGATCTGTCGTCGCTGAAGAAAGCGCAGTACGGTGCGTCGATCATGCCGGTCACCGTGCTGAACCGTCTGCGCGAGCGTTACCCCGACATCGGCTTCTACAACTGCTTCGGACAGTCCGAGATCGGCCCGCTGGCAACCGTTCTGCTGCCGGACGAGCACGCGGATCGGCCGTCGTCGTGCGGTCGGGCAGTGTTCTTCGTGGAAACCCGCGTTGTCGACGCCGAGGGCAACGATGTTGCGGACGGCGTCTCCGGTGAGGTTCTCTACCGCTCGCCGCAACTCTGCAATGGCTACTGGGAAAATCCGGAAGCAACCGCAGAAGCCTTCCGCGACGGCTGGTTCCATTCCGGCGACTTGGTCGTGCGAGACAGTGAAGGATTCATCACCGTCGTCGACCGCATCAAGGACGTGATCAACACGGGCGGCATTCTCGTCGCATCCCGTGAAGTCGAAGACGCCATCTACACGCATCCGGCGGTTGCCGAAGTTGCCGTCATCGGCACACCCGACGAGAAGTGGATCGAAGCGATCACCGCAATCGTCGTCCTCAAGGACGGTCAGGACGCCCTGACGCCGGAGGTCTTGATCGCCTATGTGAAGGAGAAGATCGCTCCCTTCAAGGTGCCCAAGCACATTCGCTTCGTGCAGGAGCTTCCCCGCAATCAAAGTGGGAAGCTGTTGAAGCGGGAACTGCGCACCGTCTAGTAGACCTGCCTGCCGCCGATGATCGTGGCTAGTACCGACGGAGGCTGCGAGTCGGAGATCAGAACCAGATCGCCCGCCGCGCCGACTCCTGCTCGGCGCGGCGGGCCGCCTGGATCCCCGGGACGGCCGAGATAGGCGTCCAATGCGGTGTTGTAGTCGATTGTCTCCGCATCGCCCAGAACAGTGCCCGCGGGCGTCACGCGCGTCTGCGACGCTGCGATAACCGTCCACGGGTTGAGGGGTCCGTACGGCGCATCGCTCGAAAAAGCTACCGGCACAGATGCATTCAGCAAGGATTGGCAACGGTACAGATCCTGGTGGTCGATGGCAGCCACATGTTCGAGGTAGTCGTCGCCTCGGTCGGCAATGAACCCGGGCTGGGTTACGACGGCCAAACCGAGGCGATTGATCTCGGAGATGGATTCGAGTGGTATCAGTGCGCCGTGTTCGATCCGATCACCGGGGATTGTGCCGATTTCACCGAGTACGGACAGCAAGATCAGCAGAGCTTCGCGGCTGACGCTGTGTGCTGCAATCGCTCGCCCGAGCGAGTGAGCGGACGAGACGACGGTGGCCAACTGTTCGAGATCGGGAAGTCCGGAATCGGCGAGCACGATCTTGTAGGGACCGACGGATGGTTCCGTCGACGGCAGTGAGGCACCGAGTGGTACGCCGAGGAGATGGACTCGTTGTGGTAGATCTCCTGAAGACATTGCTGTGCAGATGGATTCGATGCTCTCTCGAGCGAGGTCCGGTGTTGCATCAGTTACTGCAGTGACGCCGAGCCGTGACAGTTCGGTCCCCACATCGCGCAACGGCGGTGGGGCATTTCCCGGAATCTGCGCTCGGAGCCAGGAATCTGCGCGCCACACTCGGCCGGTCGGTTGTCCGGCTGCATCGCGTTCGATACCGGGATGGTCTGCCCGTTCCAATCCGGACGCAACGACGCCCGCTGTGTTGAGCACCCACATTGCGCCACTGCGATGTTGGATACGAACAGGTCGTGATGCGTGAAGATGATCGAGGGCTTCGCGATCGAGATCGCCCGCTACCGATTCGAAGTATCCGACACCTCGCACCCAGCCATCGGAACCCGGTGAAACCTGCAGTGCGGCAGCTAGTTCTCCGGAATTTCGGACGGCGGGCGGGCCACATTCCACTGAATTTCGTCGGGCAGCCAGCGCATGTAGGTGGATGTGGTGATCACACAGGCCGGGAATGATCTGATTGCCGTCGGCATCGAGGACGTCCTCGCCGTGGCGAGTCAGTCCGCGGCCGATCTCGGTGATCACGCCGCCCGTGATGCGAAGGTCGAGGCTGTGATGGCCACCGACAGAACAATTGGTGATCAGCAGATGGTTCACGGGGCGACGATTCCGAGGCCGCGGAGAACGGCGTGTGTGTCAGAGCCGGAGGTGGACGCACTGCCGACGTACTGGCGTTTCTCCGGAATAGCCACAGTGCACGATGGGGGCAACGGAGCATCGGTTCCGTGGGTGAGCGTCGACGCGACGAGGTCGGCCATCGAGAGGTCCCAGAGGTATCCTGCGCCGGTGGGCGTCTCCGACATGGCGAGGGCGGCTGCCATGAGTCCGCTCAGGGGATCGGCTATCGCGTCGCCGACAAATACGGGCGCACCTGAATTATCTTGTGCAACAAGACCACTTGATGCTGCGACGTCGTCACCGAATCCGATGCGAGCGGAGTTTCTTCCTGCCGCAGTGATGGAGATCCAGGTGGTACCGGATGCGGCCGCAGCTTCTGCGTCGAGCCCGAAGCCCGCGAGTGCGCGTGGCCGCGACGCCTCGATAACGATGTCTGCGCGTTCAACGAGCTGCGCCAGCGCCGACCTGTCGGGAGCGGCACTCGGATCGAGGACGACGGATTCGTGCCCGGCATGCAGCAATGTGTAGAACTCGCTGTTACCGCGACGTGCTCCGTCCGGTCTTGTCGGGGTCTCCACCTTCACGACCCGCGCGCCCGCCGCTCCGAGTAGGTGTGAGCACAACGGACCTGCCCACAGCGCGCTGAAGTCGACTACGAGCAAATCCTCGACCGATCGCCGGGTGGTAGGCATAGGAACCGACGTAGTCGAATGTGTTACCGGAGCGGCCGCCAACCCGAGCAGGGATGCGCGCTCGGCCAGATCGGTTCCGGGATGTGTGGCCAGCCAGGCACTTACCGCAGGCCAGGGATCATCGTCGATCTCCGCGGAGATCAACGCTCCGAGAAGAATCGGGTCGTCCGGTCGAGCACAGGACACGGCCGCCCAGCCATCCCGTGTGGGGAGGAGGCGGCAACTGCCTCCGAGGGAGACGGAGCCACTGCGGGTAAATCCGGTGAATGCCGCGCGTTCGGAAAGGAAGCGGGCTCCATCTTCGTTGCCGTTGATGAATTCACCGAGGTGCCGCGCCAGGGTGGCGGCGTTTCCGGGGGGAATTCTGGGAGATTCGTTGGGGGAACCGGTAAGTGGCACTATCCCGCTGCCGAGCCAGTCGAGGACCCGACGGTCCTCGTCCGCGTCATCGGGCCAGGCAAACATTCTCCGATGTTACACTCCGAAAAGTATTACCGGAAAAGGTATCCCGCGTGCAGAACTGTCGTCGGGTGCAGGAAGCCGAGCGATGATTCGGCGCTCGAGAAGGATGAAGATGGTCAACCAGATGCACGCGCTGTCGCCGCAGGACATTCTCGACGGCAGGATCGATCTTCCACTTCTTGCAGACGGTGGCGCACTTGATAATCCAGTGGTCCTGGTCGACTTGGACGAGGAGTTCTCTGAGGACGTAGCCCGTGCGGTGTCGGCAAAAGTCTTCGAATCCGACCGTGTTGTTCTCGGGCGGTACACGGGCCGTACACCGGATGCCGCAACAAGAACACTGGCGCGGTCGCTCGACTCGACGGTGTCGACAGTATTGGCTGACAATGTCCGAGAGTTTGTAGGCGTCGAAGACCCCGACGCTGAACTGGCGTATGTCCTCGACCGCTTCCAGGAAAATCCTTATGCGTCGGTTGTTGCCTCGCAGGTTCTGCGCTTGGGTGAAAATCTGTCCATCCCGGCTGCTCTTGACGTTGAATCTCTGGCCTACTCGACGCTGTTGGGGACTCCGGACTTCAACCGGTGGATCGCCGGACGCGGGCCGCGGCCGCTGCCGCCCCCAGCGCCGCAGGAACCTGTACTGATCGAGCGCCGAGATGGGTTGTTGCACATCACGCTCAACCGGCCGGAACGTCGGAACGCCTACGGGGCGCAGGTGCGTGACGGACTGGTCGCAGCATTACAGGTCGCCGTGATGGACTCCGGTATCGAGAAGGTTCTGCTCGATGGCGCTGGGCCGTCGTTCTCCGCGGGCGGCGATCTCGACGAGTTCGGTACCACTCCGGATTTGGCTATCGCGCATCTGATTCGAACGCGATCGGGAGCTGCGCGGCTGATGGCGCGCCTGTCCGATCGACTCGAGGTACAGGTTCACGGAAGTTGTGTGGGAGCGGGCATCGAGGTTCCGGCCTTTGCTGCCGACGTGTGTGCGCACCCGGATACGGTGTTCCGCCTACCCGAGATCTCGATGGGTTTGATTCCCGGAGCGGGTGGCACTGTGTCGATTCCGCGCCGGATCGGGCGCTGGCGCTCCTACCACCTGTTTCTCTCCGGTGCGGCGATCAATGCGGAGCGTGCGCTCGACTGGGGCCTGATCGATTCGATAGCGCCGATATAGGCATCGCCTTACCTTCGGTTCGTTTGCAAGTCTTTGACTCGTAATGCTCGACCGTATTGACTTTCGACAGACGCATCAATGTGGAACGAGCAAGGTGAGTGGTGGGTATGCAGGTCGACGCGGACGACTTCGCCGATATCTTGGCGACGGCAAGGGAATTCATCCGGAAGGAAGTTGTCCCCCGTGAGCAGGAGATAGCCGATACCGATGCCATTCCGGAGGACATCCGGAAGAAGGCTGCCGATATCGGACTGTTCGGTTACGCCATTCCCCAGGAATGGGGTGGTCTGGGCCTCGACCTCACACAAGACGTGGAACTCGCGATGGAGTTCGGGTACACGTCGCTGGCTCTGCGCTCGATGTTCGGTACCAACAACGGAATCGCCGGACAGGTACTCGTCGGCTTCGGCACCGATGAGCAGAAGGCGGAATGGCTCGAACGCATCGCATCGGGTGAGGTAGTCGCGTCCTTCGCCTTGACCGAGCCCGGCGCGGGATCCAACCCCGCGGGTCTGCGCACCAAGGCGGTCCGCGGCGGGAGCGACTGGGTGATCACCGGCAACAAGCGGTTCATCACCAACGCTCCGACAGCGCAACTGTTTGTCGTGTTCGCACGCACGCGTCCGGCTGACTCGGACGGTCCCGGAATCGCGGTCTTCCTGGTCCCGGCCGATACCGAAGGTGTCACGGTGGGGCCGAAGGACAAGAAGATGGGCCAGGAAGGTGCCTGGACCTCCGAAGTCAGCTTCGACAACGTACGCGTCCCCGCATCGGCCCTGGTCGGTGGCGACGAAGACACCGGGTATCGCGCTGCAATGACTTCATTGGCTCGCGGACGCGTTCATATCGCCGCCTTGTCGGTGGGAGCGGCCCAGCGAGCCCTCGATGAATCTGTCGCCTTTGCCACCGTCACGGAACAGGGTGGGACCGTGATCGGTGACTTTCAATTGGTCCAGGCGATGCTCGCCGATCAACAAGTCGGTGTGATGGCCGGCCGGGCAATGGTCCGTGAAGTTGCGGCGCGCTACGTCAGCGGCGAGGATCGTCGACTCGGGCCGTCAGCGGCAAAGCTCTACTGCACGGAGATGGTCGGAAACGTAGCCGACCTTGCCGTCCAGATCCACGGGGGCAGCGGATACATGCGCGGCGTTCCTGTCGAGCGGATCTATCGGGAAGTGCGGTTGCTGCGCCTGTACGAGGGAACCAGCGAAATTCAGCGGTTGATACTCGGCGGCGGTCTTGTGTCGCAGGCAAAGAAGCAAGCGAAGTAACACCAGCACGGATTTTCTTCAACTGACGAATGGGGTAGACATGGGACTGTTGGACGGCAAGGTGACGGTAGTTACCGGCGGCGCACAGGGTATCGGTTTCGAAATTGCCCGAACCTTCATCAAAGAAGGTGCCACCGTAGTGATCGGCGATATCAACGAGACCGTCGGCGTCGCTGCGGCAGCTGAACTCGGTGGTGACTCCGTGGCGCGGTTCGTTTCGTGCGACGTTCGTGACGCCGGCCAGGTCGAGGCAATGCTCGATCTGGCTGAAAGTGCTTTCGGCCCGGTCGATGTCATGGTCAACAACGCCGGCATGACCCGCGACGCGACGATGCGGAACATGACCGAACAGGACTTCGACGATGTGATTGCCGTACATCTCAAGGGTGCGTGGAACGGAACTCGCGCAGCCGCGGCCCGCATGCGCGAGCGTGAGACGGGGTCGATCGTGAACATCTCGTCGATCTCCGGCAAGGTCGGCATGTTGGGGCAGACCAACTACTCGGCCGCCAAAGCCGGAATCGTCGGTCTGACGAAAGCCGCTGCCAAAGAGGTTGCGTTCAAGAATGTTCGGGTCAATGCCGTCCAGCCTGGATTGATCCGCACAGCGATGACCGAGGCGATGCCAGAGCGCGTCTGGAACAGCAAGCTGGCCGAAATTCCGATGGGTCGGGCAGCGGAGCCGTCCGAGGTCGCGTCCGTAGTGGTGTTCCTCGCGAGTGACATGTCCAGTTACCTGACCGGCACCGTCCTGGAAATTACGGGTGGGCGTCACATCTGACGCGCGTGCTTCAATTCGGAAATGAACTCTGACATGGGACAGTCGCATTCGGATCTCCCACTCGACGGGATTACCGTGGTGGCGTTGGAACAAGCCGTTGCGGCACCGCTCGCCAGTCGGCATCTCGCGGACATGGGTGCTCGCGTGATCAAGATCGAGCGGGTCGGTGAAGGCGATTTCGCTCGTCACTACGACGGCGCGGTGCGCGGTCAGGGCTCACACTTTGTGTGGCTCAATCGTTCCAAGGAATCGATAGCCGTCGACGTCAAGTCGGAGGCGGGCCGTCGAGTCGTGCTCGATCTCATCGCGGAAGCCGACGTGTTTTTGCAGAACCTCGCTCCGGATGCTGCAGATCGACTGGGCTTCGGTGCGGACACGCTCCGCGCAGAGTTCCCTCGGCTCATCGTGATCAACATGTCGGGATATGGCAGCGCCGGACCACGTCGTGAGCGCAAGGCGTACGACATGTTGGTGCAGGCCGAGACCGGCATGATCTCGGTGACCGGAACACCCGAGACGGCTACGAAAACGGGTGTTCCGGTTTCCGACATCGCAGCCGGGATGTACGCACTGACATCGATATTGGGTGCCTTGTTCCGTCGGGAGAGAACGGGCATGGGCGCAACGGTCGACGTGTCGATGTTCGACGCGACCGTCGAGTGGCTCGGCCACCCGATGTACATGAAAATGTATGCAGACAAGCAGATTCCGCGAGTCGGGCTCGGGCATGCGGCCATCGTTCCTTACGATTCGTTCCCGACGTCGGACGGTGAGATCCTCATCGGAGTCCAGAACGAGCGCGGATGGCGCGCACTCATGGTCGACGTGTTCGGGCGGGAAGATCTGGTGGATCATCCGCGGTATGCCACCAATATCGTCCGGGTCGAGAATCGTACCGAGGTGGATGACATGGTCGGATCACTCTCGCGGCTGTATTCGACAGCAGAACTGGATAAGCGTCTGGCGGCAGCGGGTGTGCCCGCAGCTGCATTGAACGACATGGGCGGATTGCTGAAACACCCTCAGCTGGAAGAGCGTTCGCGGTGGCGATCCGTGGGGACCGAAGTTGGGCCCATCGACGCAGTGCTACCACCGATGACCTTCTCAGACGTGGAAATGAAGATGGGCGACGTGCCCTCCCTGGGTCAGCACACCGAGTCGATTCTGACGGAGTTGGGGCGCACTGCCGATCAGATCGCGGATCTTCACCGAGACGGATCGATCGGATAGCGCCCCAACGCTTTATCGTCGTAGGTTCTCGAAGACCGCGGCGATGCCCTGGCCGCCGCCGATGCACATGGATTCGATTCCGTAGCGGCCCTGGCGACGGTCGAGTTCACGCAGCAGGTTCGCGAGGATTCGTCCGCCGGTAGCTCCGACGGGGTGGCCCAGTGAGATGCCGGAACCGTTGACGTTGAACCGTTCGAGGAGATCTGTTTCGGTCAGACCCCAGGCGCGGGCGCAGGCGAGGACCTGAGCGGCGAATGCTTCGTTGACTTCGATCAAGTCGATGTCGGAGAGCTGCAGATCGACCCGCGAGAGTGCTTTCGCCACGGCAGAAATGGGACCGATGCCCATGCGGTTCGGCTCGACTCCGGTGACGCCCCAGCTGACGAGTTTCGCGAAGGGGCGCAATCCCAGCCGTTCGGCATTGGCGGGCGTGGTGACGATGGCCGCTGCGCCGCCGTCGTTCTGCCCGCAGGCATTTCCGGCGGTGACGGTCGCGTCCGGGTCGACGCGGCTACGCAGCGGACGTAGTGCGGCGAGGTCGGACAGTTGCACATCTCGCCGCGGGTGCTCGTCCTGGGTAACAACTTTCGCCCCGCCGCGGCGGGATGGGACGGTGACGGGAATGATCTCCTCGTCGAAGTATCCCTTGTCCTGTGCGTTCACGGCACGCTCGTGCGAGCGAAGCGCGTAACGGTCCTGCTCGTCGCGCGAGATCGCATATTCGCGTCGTAGATTTTCGGCTGTTTCGATCATGCCGCCTTCGACCGGGAAATTAACGCCTCCCGAGTTGGTGCGGGGCTTGGCCAAACGGTCGTGGAACTCCACCGACGGTTTCTTCGTACCCCAACGAATGTCATTGGAATAGAATTCGACGCCACTCATGCTCTCGGCGCCGCCGGCGATCACCAGATCACTCATGCCGGTCTGAACCTGCATGGCCGCGTAGATGATTGCCTGCAAACCGGATCCGCAACGGCGGTCGAGTTGAATTCCGGGAACCGAGACGTTCAGTCCGGCGTCGAGTGCTGCGATGCGCCCGATGGCGGCGGCCTCGCCGTTTGCGTAGCCCTGACCGAAGACGACGTCGTCGATGTCGGCGGACTGGAGTCCGGTCCGCTCGATCAGTCCCCGCATCACGGTGGCTGCAAGCGTGGTTACCGGAACGTCTTTGAAGACACCGCCGAAGCCGCCTACTGGTGTACGAACGGGTTCACAGATGACTGCGTCATACATGGAATGCGCCTGTCGGGAGAGTGTGGACGAGGAAGTGGCGTTAGAGAAATACGAACGCGTGCCCTCGAATATTCAGCACAGGCGTCGTGATTGTCAACAGCAGTAGAAGTGCTGCTCGGACATAGTTTTTCCCTAACCGTTCGTATGGTTGTCGAACTTTGACACCCCTGTGTTTCGGGGATTGAATGGTCGGAGGATCTCCCTCGATGAACAGGTGGAACAGTGACGCGTTTGGCGCAGACTGCAGGATTGACCGAGACGCAGAACGACATCATCGGTGCCGTGCGTGAATTCGTCGATCGTGTGGTGATTCCCGCAGCGCAAGAACTCGAGCACACCGACACGTATCCCACGGACATCGTCAAGCAGATGAAAGACATGGGTCTGTTCGGTCTGACGATCGACGAGGAGTTCGGTGGCATCGGCGAATCACTCCTGACGTACGCACTGTGCGTCGAGGAATTGGCGCGCGGCTGGATGAGCGTGTCCGGTGTCATCAACACCCATTTCATAGTGGCGCACATGATTTCGGCACACGGGACGCCGGAGCAGAAGGCGAACTACCTGCCGCGTCTGGCTACCGGGGAGCTCACCGGTGCTTTCTCGATGTCGGAGCCGGCTCTGGGTTCCGACGTTGCTGCCATCTCGACCAAGGCGAAGCGCACCGAATCCGGCGACTACGTGGTGAACGGGCAGAAGATGTGGCTGACGAACGGCGGTTCGTCGACGCTGGTGGCTGTGCTCGTGAAGACGGACGAAGGAGCGGAGAAGGCGCACAACAATCTGACGACGTTGCTGATCGAGAAGCCTGCCGGGTTCGGTGAAGTTCTTCCCGGCCTGACCATCCCCGGCAAGATCGAGAAGATGGGCTACAAGGGCATCGACACGACGGAGATGGTCTTCGACGGTTTCGAGATCGGCGCCGACGCGGTTCTCGGCGGCAAGCCCGGCGTCGGGTTCCGGCACATGATGGACGGCGTCGAGGTCGGCCGGGTGAATGTGGCGGCGCGTGCGTGCGGTATCGCGCAGCGTGCTTTCGAACTTGCGGTGACGTATGCAAAGCAGCGTGAGACATTCGGTAAGCCGATTGCCGAGCATCAGGCCATCGCGTTCCGTATCGCGGAGATGGGTACCAAAGTCGAAGCGGCCCATCTGATGATGGTGAATGCGGCTCGGCTCAAGGATTCGGGTGAACGAAACGATGTTGCTGCCGGTATGGCAAAGTACCTGGCCAGTGAGTTCTGTGCCGAAGTCACCCAGGACAGTTTCCGAATTCACGGCGGTTACGGGTACTCCAAGGAGTACGAGATCGAGCGCTTGATGCGTGAGGCGCCCTTCCTGCTGATCGGCGAGGGCACCAGTGATATCCAGAAGCAGATCATCAGCAAGGGGCTGCTGCGCTCGTATAGCTGAACCGACACTGTCCCGGCTGCAGTGACATCCTTCGACCTGCCGATATAGGTCTGAGCTATGGCTCTATGCGTCTACTCGTCTTTGTGGCGCGGGCCATAGCGATGGTCGACTGTTCCAGTACCGCCGCTGCGTTCTGTGCTCGGTGAGTACCTGAAACTCAGGAGCGTGATGTGAGCGAGCTTCACCTACCCAACCGGATACGCCAGTCGGCGTCGACACGGCCGTTTGATCCGGCGATCACGTGCGGCGACCGGACGTTGACATGCGCCGACCTCGACGCCGAGACCAATGCGCTCGCGAGTGCACTGGTGGGAGTCGCCACGGACGGTGCTCGTGTTGGCGCCTTGTTGAGGATGGGACTCGAAGGAGCAGAGGTCTTCATCGCGTGTGCAAAGGCAGGCGCGGTCTTCATTCCGTTGAACTGGCGGCTCAGTCCGCGGGAACTCGTGGACATCGCCGAGGACGCAGAACTCGACGTGTTGATTGTCGACGACGAGTTCGCGGTAGGGGCAGCCGCGATTGCCGCAGTGTTATCGGAGGTGACGGTTGTTGCCGTGGGACATCAAGGGGGCGTGACAGATTCGCGAACCTGGGCGGAGTTTGTGGCGTCAGGGACGGGCATCGACCCCGGACTGGGGCACGATCCGGACACCGCGGTTCTGCAGCTGTACACGTCCGGGACCACCGGACGACCCAAAGGCGTCGTCGCCACGCACCGGAATCTGTACAACGAACCCGAGGGTTTCGAAGTGTACGAATTCGTTTCGAATGCAGTGGCTCTCGACGCACTTCCGCTCTTTCACATCGCCGGCGCAGGCTGGATGAGTACGTGTCTGTCGGCCGGGGTGCCGATGGTGCTACTCGGAGATATGGCGCCGGCGCGGGTGGCTGAAGCCATTGCAACACAACATGTCACCCATGCATTTCTGGTACCGGCGGTAATTCAGACACTGGTGGATCTGCCCACTCTCGAGGGTTTCGATCTGTCCAGCTTGGAGGTGGTTGCGTACGGGGCATCGCCGATCACGCCGGCACTCCTGGCTCATGCGATTCAGGTTCTGAACTGCAAGTTCGTTCAGCGCTACGGGATGACCGAGACAACAGGGTCGGTGTCGGTACTTCGCGCATACGACCATCACGTCAGTGGACCGCGCTCCGGGTTACTGCGGTCTGCCGGAAAGCCGATGATCGGCGTGGAGATCTCCATTCGTGACGTCATGACGGGTGAGGAACTGCCGCCCAACACCTCCGGTGAGATCGTCGCGCGCAGCCGAAACAACACGCGCGGATATTGGCGACGTGAACGTGAGAGCGCCGAATTGTTCACCCACGACGGCTTTCTTCGAACAGGCGACGCCGGGCACCTGGACGACGAGGGCTACCTGTTTGTCACCGACCGTCTCAAGGACATGATCATCACCGGCGGCGAGAACGTGTATCCGATCGAGGTGGAATCGATTCTGGCCGAGCATCCTTCGGTTGCGGAAGTAGCAGTGGTCGGGGTTCCCGACAAACGCTGGGGTGAATCCGTCACGGCGGTGGTGAAACTGGTCGACGGTGCCGATGTGCCCAGCGTCGGTGAGCTGATCGACTTCAGCACAGCAAGATTGGCGTCGTACAAGAAACCCCGACAGATCCACTTCGTGGACTCCCTGCCGCGCAATGCGAGTGGGAAACTGCTCAAGTCGAGCCTGCGAACCATGCTGAGTGCGAGCGGAGAAGCATCGTGATCGTGACCGAAGACGTCGGTGTTGCACAACGCGAGGCGTGGGCGAACAATGTTCTTCCGCCGGTAGAGCAGGTACGCGACGGGTTGTGGTCCATCCCGGTTCCCATGCCGGACAACCCTTTGCGGTACGTGCTCGTCTACGCACTCGCGCTCGACGACGGGCTTGCGCTTATCGATGTCGGTTGGGATCACGAACAGTCGTGGCAGGCTCTCGTCGACGGCATCGCGTCGATCGGTTACCACGTTTCCGAGGTGCGGTATGCGGCAATCACGCACCTGCATCCTGATCACTTCGGTCTGGCACCGCGCCTTCGGCACGTCAGCGGCGCAACACTGGCAATGCATGTGGCTGATGCGACGCTACTCGGATACCGCGGTCCCGAGCAGGCCCGCGAGGACATCACCGGCTGGAATGTGCAACTGTCCGAACTCGGAGCACCGACTGAAGTACTCGACGCGTCTCGGGTCGATCTGGTGCGGTTCGGCGAGCATGAATCCCTCGACATTGTTCTGGGCGATGGGGATTCACTCGATCTACCGGGATGGAATCTCCGCGCGCAATGGACGCCGGGGCACACACCGGGACATCTCTGCTTCGTGGAAGAGGACAGGGGCTTGTTGTTCAGCGGTGATCACATGCTGCCGCGGATCAGTCCGAACATCTCCACGGTTCCCGGTGAACTCGAGAATCCGCTGCATCGCTACCTGCTCTCGCTCGAGGCAACAACAACCCTGGGCGAATGCGAGGTGCTGCCTGCACACGAGTACCGATTCCGCGGGATCGCCGATCGCGCACGTCAGTTGATGGGACATCACGAGGAGAGGCTGTCGGAAATCGTGGCGGCCGTTGCGGCCGAACCCGAATCGACGGCCTGGGAACTGTCGCGCACGATTTCCTGGTCGCGCCCGTTCGATCAGATGTCGCCGCGACTACTTCGCTTGGCAGTCCGCGAAACCCACGCTCATCTGGTGGTGTTGGCCAAGCGCGAGATGGTGACCGCGTCCGGTCGTTCGCCCGTGCGATGGACTCTTCGCGCACTGTGACCATTGAAAAATCCTCATCACGGAAGTAGGAACCGAACATGAGCGTTGTGCTCACCGACTTCGCCGACGGCATTGCCGTCATCACACTCAACCGGCCCGAGGCCAGGAATGCGGTCGATCTCGAACTTGCAGAAGCCTTGGCTGCTGCGATCGACGAGTTCGAGGAGAGAACCGATCTCACTATCGCCATTCTGACCGGTGCTGGTGGAACCTTCTGCGCTGGTATGGATCTCAAGGGATTCGCGCGTGGGGAACGGCCGTCGTTACCCGGTCGTGGGTTTGCCGGTTTGACTGAGGCCCCGCCGTCGAAGCCGCTGATCGCAGCTGTCGAAGGTTGGGCACTCGCAGGCGGTTGCGAACTGGCCTTGGCGGCCGATCTGATCGTGGCGTCGACAGATGCGAAATTCGGCTTGCCCGAGGTGAAGCGGGGGCTCGCCGCTGCCGCCGGCGGCCTTCTGCGTCTGCCCAAGATTCTCCCGTATCAGCTGGCCATGGAGATCGCGATCACCGGTGACCCGCTCAGCGCGACGTTGGCGCATCATCACGGTCTGGTCAACCGGCTCACCGAACCTGGACAGGCGCTGACCGTCGCACGTGAACTTGCGGCCAGGGTAGCGGCAAACGGTCCACTGGCTGTTCGAGCGACCAAGCAGGTACTGGCAATGTCTGCCAAATACACCGACCCGGATGCTTTTGTCGCGCAGCGCGAATTCATCGATCCGGTCTTTGCTTCTCGGGATGCCAAGGAAGGTGCGACGGCATTCGCCGAGAAGCGCTCGCCCGTCTGGAGTGGCTCATGAGTGCCGAAACCATCGAGCGTGCGGCCGTCAGCATCGAGCGCATCGGCACTGTTGCCACGATCGTTCTCGACCGGCCACACCGTCGCAACGCCCTCGATCTCGATGCCTGGATCGCTCTGCGCGAGGCACTGCAAGAACTTCAGGAGGACTCGCAGATCCGCTCCGTGATCCTGACCGGCGCGGGCGGCACCTTCTGTGCGGGTTCCGATCTCGACAAGCGAGGTTCGTCGCACCCACTCGATCGCATGCGAGTCATCAACGCGACCGCCGTCGCATTGGGTGAGTTCCCCAAGCCCCTGGTGGCGAAGGTCGACGGGTTTGCGGTCGGAGCCGGATGGAACATGGCATTGCTCTGCGACTTCGTCGTGGCAGCAAAGGGTGCGAAGTTCAGTCAGATCTTTGCCAAACGGGGATTGTCCGTCGACTTCGGTGGGTCGTGGATCCTGCCGAGGCTGGTCGGCGTCCAGCAAGCGAAACGATTGGTGATGCTCGCCGAGACGATCGACGCACAGGAAGCCTACGAACTCGGATTGGTGACCTATCTGGTCGAACCGGCCGAGCTCGACGAACGCACGTCCGAACTTGCGCAGCGGTTGGCTGATGGTCCGCCTGCTGCGTTGAGTCAGTCGGCCGCCATGCTCGAACAGCACGCCTCGCTGACCTTGCGAGAGGCGTTGGACAACGAGGCGAGGGCGCAGGCCGTCAATTTCGCGACGGACGCTACCGACGCAGTTCGAGCCTTCGTGGAAAAGCGCGAGCCGGTCTTCACCGGAGAGTGGGCGCTGCCAGGGGCAACTCGAGTGGAATGAGGGATGCATAGCGGGTCGTATGATGGGTGAGTGGATCTGCACTTTGTCACCTACTTCGTCGCTGTTGTCGACCACGGTGGGATAACGAAGGCGGCTCAGGCTCTCTACATTTCGCAACCTTCGCTTTCTCAGGCGATTCGTACGCTCGAGCGCCGGTTGGGCGCTACGTTGTTCGACCGGACGGGTAGACGTCTGGTCCTCACCGATGCCGGCCGCACATTCGATCTAGCCGCCAGGCGAATCCTTGCCGACGTCGAGCGAGCGAAGGCCAAGGTGACCGCCGTCCGTGAACTCGAGTTCGGTCGTGTCGACGTCGTGTCGTACTCGGCATTCTCGATCGATCCGATGGTCGAGTTGGTTCGGCGATTCCGGGCCAACTTCCCGAAGATCGTCGTGCGGGTTCTCGATACCTTCGGACCAGCCGGGGTGGATACTGCCTTGAGGCGTGGATCCGCCGAGGTCGGAGTCACCGATCTGAGTATCGGATACGAAGGTCTGGTCACCGCACCGATAGCGACGCAGGAGATGGTGCTTGCCACGCATGCGTCGTTGTCCGACCGGCTTGTGAAACCGTTGGTCGATCCGGTTCGACGTGACGTCCTCCATGCTCTGCCACTGGTGGTAGATCTCGGAGATCAATCGAACCAATTCCGTTCTCTGCTCACCGCCGGGGCAGAGAACGTCGTGGTGGATTGTGTGCACCCCGTGACCACCTGGGAGCTCGTGCGTCGGGGTATCGGAGCCACAGTTGTGCCGAGAAAGGTTGCGCAGCAACAGATGAAGGATGTACTCGCGTTCTCGTTCGATCCGCCGCTGACCCGCGACGTCGGTCTTGTCCATCGCGCCGGCGAGCAGTCGCCCGCTGCCGCCGCTTTCATCGCAACGGCTGCCGAAATGGCTACCGCTGCTGCAGGATCCACGGCGAAGGATTGAATTGTGGAATTTCGACAGATGGAGTACTTTCTCGCGGTTGTCGAGAACAAGGGAATCAGCGGCGCGGCGGCTGCACTGGGCGTAGCTCAGCCGACAGTGTCTCAGGCACTGCGCGGGCTGGAACGCGAACTGGGAGTGAGGCTCTTCCATCGGATCGGGCGGGGGATGGTGCTCAGTGCAGCCGGGCGCAGTCTGGTCGGGCCCAGCCGGCAGGTGCTCCGCGATGTTGCTGCCGCCGAGGGGCAGTTGACTGCTACTGACGGCGCCGTCGTCGGTCGACTCGACATCATGGCGTTTCCCGCTCTCACGTCCGGAACCATCGTCGATCTGATCGCCGAGTTCTGCATTCGCTATCCCCGGGCGCGAGTGAGGTTCTCGGAGTTGGAGCGCGAAGACAATCTCGATTCTCTGATTCGCGACGGCCATTGCGAATTCGCGGTTGCCCATTTGCCCCTCGAAGCAGCGAAGGGATTCGAGATCATCGAGCTGGGGGAACAGGACTATCGACTGGTCTATCCTCTCGGAACCGTACTTCCGGAGGGGCCGGTGCGTCTTGCCGAGATGCCCGACATCCCCATGGTTTTTGTTCCTCGCGGAGCAGCGATGGGCGACGCTATCGAAGACTCGATTCGCAAGGCTGGAACGAGAACCGAACTTGCCGTCGTCACCGAGCAGCGGGAATCGAGGCTGCCCATGGTCATTGCCGGACTCGGCGGGTCGTTGGTCGAGCGTGCCGTGGCGAAGTCGATGCCGCAGCAGGTTGTCGAGCGGGCCTGTGAGCCGAGATTCCTGCGGACGTACGGGCTTGTTTTCGACCCGTCCATCCTCTCTCCGGTGGGGAAGGCATTCGTGGACTTGGTCCACGAATGCCTTCCGAGCTAGCGACGGCAGATACGTTCGCGCGCAGCCTCGTACTCTGCGGCGAGACGCTCGACCACGGAGTGCGTCGGAAGGACAGCGTCGATCGGCCCGATGCCCTGACCGGCGCCCCAGATGTCGCGCCACGCCTTGGTGTCGGTGTCCGCGGTCGCGAAACTCATTGCGGAAGGATCGGATTCGGCAAGGTTGTCCGGGTCCAAACCGGCGGCAACGATGCTGCCGCGCAGGTAGTTTCCGTGTACTCCGGTGAACAGGTTGGAGTAGACGATGTCGGAGGCCCCTGAACCCACGATCATCTCCTTGTACGCGGGATCGGCGTTAGCTTCTTCGGTTGCGATGAATGCCGAGCCGACGTAAGCCAGGTCGGCTCCCGCGGCGAGTGCAGCGAGAATCGAATCTCCGTGCGCGATGGCGCCCGAGAGCAGTAGTGGTCCGGCGAACCACTCGCGGATCTCCCGAATCAGAGCGAAAGGTGACTGTGTACCGGCATGACCACCTGCTCCGGCAGCTACCGCGATCAGGCCGTCTGCACCCTTCTCGACGGCCTTGCGTGCAAAGCGGTTGTCGATGACGTCGTGCAGGACGATTCCGCCGTACGCATGAACGGCATCGTTGATGTCGGTGCGCGCGCCGAGCGAGGTGATGACGATGGGAACCTCGAACTCGGCGATGGTCGCCAGATCCTCTTCCAGCCGGTTGTTTGACCGGTGGACGATGAGGTTGACGGCAAAAGGTGCGGACGGATTTTCCGGGTGCTGACGGTCATGTTCCTCACGCGCCACCGTGATCAGCTTGAGCCAATCCCGAAGTGCTGATTGCGGACGGGCATTCAGTGCCGGGAACGACCCGATGATCCCAGCGGTGCACTGTGCGATGACGAGGTCAGGAGTCGAGATGATGAACATCGGTGAGGCGAGAGCCGGTACACGCAACCGAGAAGTCAGATCGGCGAAGGTTGTCATCTAGGAAGCACCTGTCTTTCGACGGATTCGAGAAGTCTCGAGCGGAGATCGGTCTTGAGGACCTTGCCCGCAGCCGACGTGGGGAGTAGTTCGACCTCGACAACTTCGCGAATCTTCTTGTATGGCAGCACCTGCGCGGCGACAAACGACTTGATCTGCTCGGCGTCGAATTCGGCTCCGGGAATCATCACGACAAAAGCTACCGGCTCTTGGCCGTTGCTTCCCACCTCACGGCCGACGACCGCGGCCGTCGAGATTGCGGGGTGCGAGATCAGAATTTCCTCGAGTTCACGGGGATAGACGTTGTATCCCTTGTAGATGAGCATGTCCTTGGCCCGGTCACAGATGAAGAGGTATCCGTCCGAATCCTCGTACGCGATGTCCCCGGTGTCCAGCCACCCGTCGACAAATTGCTCTGCGGTGGTTTCCGGGTGGCCGAGATAGCCGTCGGTGACCTGAGGCCCGCGTACCCACAGTTCGCCGCGTTCGTTGTCGCCGAGCACTGTGTGTCTGTCGATCTGATCGCGAATCTGGATCTCGGTGTCGAAGATCGGGAAGCCGACGCTGCCCTGACGGTATTCCGAGCCGTTGATCAGCGGAGCCGCCGTGACCACACAGGTCGCCTCGGTCAGCCCGTAACCCTCGACGACAAGAGCTTTGGGAAATGCGCGGCGGAGAGTTGCGAGCGTGACGCTGTCGATCGGGGCGGCGCCCGAGGACACGACGCAGACGCTGTCGGTGTTGCGCACGAT
Source organism: Rhodococcus sp. 24CO (assembly GCF_050586165.1). NCBI lineage: Bacteria > Bacillati > Actinomycetota > Actinomycetes > Mycobacteriales > Nocardiaceae > Rhodococcus > Rhodococcus sp. 24CO. The sequence goes on from NZ_JAZFNF010000002.1 coordinate 574,839, forward strand.
CGCGTCGGGGTGGACCGACAGTGCGTGCCACATGGCTGGAGAACCGGTGAGATAGGTGGCCCCGTGCTTTTCGATCAACTCGAGCATTCGGCCAGGTTCGAAACGGCCGGCAAATACTTGAGTGAGCCCGGAAATCAACAGGAACGACGTGTTGAGCAACGAATGTGCATGGAATAGGGGCGAGACCACGATGGTCGCCCCGGTTCCCGGCGTCGGACCGAGTACGTCGAGGCCGTCGATGCGTCGAGGCGTGACGAGACCGTCAGGACCTGCCTCCAACTCGTGCCCGGTTCGCCACCCACACATCTGAGTGATGTTGCCGACGACGTTGCGGTGAAGAACACGAACGCCTTTGGAGACTCCGGTGGTGCCGCCGGTGAACGCAATGTGTGCGATGTCGTCGCTACGAACGGAGGCAGGGGCGAATTCGGTGGGTAGATCGGCGATGAAGGAGTCGAACGCCACGACCGTCTCCGGTGCGTCGACGTCGCTCTCGATGTCCTGAACCATCACGATCGTACGTACGGAGGTTCCTGAAGAGGCCGCGAACAGTATCTGCAGCTGCGAACTCTGAGTGACCGCAGCAACAGCGGACGTCTCTTCGATCTGTTTGCGCAGTCCAAGTTCTGGCTGCAGCGGATTGACCAATGTGACTGTCGCCCCGGCCTGCAGGCATCCGTAGTAGGCCTGGAGGAACTCGACGCAGTTCCCGAGGTGCATCAAGACGACATCACCGACACCGACTCCGGACTGCCGCAGTGCGCCGGCGAATTGTGCACTGCGCTCACCGAGTTCGCGGAACGTGCACGTGCGCTCACCGTCCACGACAGCGAGGCGGTCACCGTAGAGAGCCGCCATGCTGGGCGCCCAGTACGCCATGGTGGTATCCGGATACTGCATGTTGTGGCGCAATTGTGGATTGGCGGTCATGCTCGCGCCCGTCACCTGGGCGCCATTCGGATAGCGCCGTCGAGTCTGATGGTTTCGCCGTTGAGATAGCCGTTTTCGAGGATGGATACCGCTAGCTGGCCGAACTCGTCTGGACGACCCAACCGCGACGGATTGGGAACCGAGGCTTCGAGGCCTGCCCGCACGTCTTCGCGCAGACGTGCCAGCAACGGTGTGTCCATGATGCCTGGCGCGATGGTGTTGACGCGGATACCTCGGCTGGCGAGATCGCGGGCAGCGGTGACGGTCATTCCGACGATCCCGGCTTTGGATGCCGTGTAGTTGATCTGGCCGATCTGACCTTCGAAGGCTGCGACCGACGCCGTCATCACGATGGCGCCGCGCTCACCGTCCGCGGCATCGAGTTCTGCCATCCGCTCGGCGCCGAGACGAAGTGCGTTGAACGAACCGACAAGATTGAGCTTGACGACAAACTCGAAATCCTCGACCGATCCGGCTTTACCGTCCTTGTCGAGAATGCGCATGCGACGTCCGGCACCCGCGCAGTGGACAACAGCGCGTAAGCCACCGCGTTCGTGCGCCGCATCGAGTGCGTCCGCGAATTGTTCGCTGTCGGTGATGTCGGCCTCGACGAACTGCGCCGCCGCTCCGAGGTCCGCTGCTATCTGCTTACCTTCGGAGGAAGGCAAGTCGATCAACGTGACATGCGCTCCGGCGTCGAGCAGCCGTCGAGCGGTGGCCAGGCCCAAACCTGAAGCGCCGCCCGTGATCGCGGTGGAAAGTCCCTCGAGTTTCATGAATCAATTCTTCTTTCCTGCTGGATGACGTGTCGGTCCGACAATGACGTCGGGTCAGATCAATTCGAGAATTGTCGCGTTGGCCATGCCGCCGGCTTCGCACATCGACTGCAGTCCGTAACGGATTCCGTTATCGCGCATGTGATGCGCGAGTCGCGTCATCAGAATTGCGCCTGATCCTCCGAGTGGGTGGCCGACCGCGATCGCGCCGCCGAGCGGATTCACACGATCGATGGCCGCGCCGGTTTCAGCCTGCCAGGCAAGCGGAACGGGCGCGAACGCCTCGTTGATCTCGAAGGCGCCGATGTCGTCGATGGACAACCCGGATCGCTGCAATGCCTTTGCAGTGGCAGCAATCGGACCGGTGAGCATGATGACAGGATCATCGGCCGCGACAACTGCGGTGTGAATGCGGACGAGTGGTTTCCAACCGCGTGCTCGGGCGTACTCACTGGTCGTGACGAGTGTGGCGCCGGCTCCGTCGGAAATCTGAGAAGAGTTGCCGGCGTGGATCACTCCGTCTGCGTCGAAGGCCGCCGGCAGTTTCGCGAGCGACTCCAGGCTTCCCCCTCGCCGAATCCCTTCGTCCTGAGACAAATCGGCGATCGGAGCGATCTGTCCGGTGAATGCGCCTGCATCGGTGGCGCTGGCCGCGAGTTCGTGTGAGCGGAGTGAGTATTCGTCGAGAGCCGTCCGTGTGAGGGCCCATTTCCGAGCCATCATTTCGGCACCGGTTCCCTGACTGAATCCGTCGACACCGAAGCGTTCGAGTACCGAAGCGGGGAAATGCTCACCGTTCTTGCTGGCGGTTCCCATCGGAACTCGAGACATCGACTCGACGCCGCCGGCGACGACCACGTCGTTCTGACCGGAGATGACGGTGGCCGCGGCGAAGGAGACTGCCTGTTGGCTCGATCCACAGGCTCGGGTGAGCGTGACCCCGGGAACGCTGTCGGGCCAACCGGCGGCGAGTGCCGCTGTGCGGGCGATGCTTCCGGCTTGTTCGCCGACCTGACTGACGCATCCCCAGATCACGTCGTCGACCGTCGCCGTATCGAGTCCCGTCCGTTCGGCGAGTGCGCGCAGTACATGTGCGGACAGATCGGCCGGATGGATCTCCGAGAGGGAGCGGCCGCGACGGCCGATCGGTGTACGTACTGCGTCGACGATGACGGCATCTCGCATGTGTCTCTCCTGCTGTTCGGGCCCGGTATTTCGTGCTTGCTTCGAGTCGATCACGAGCGATATCGATCCGGCAATGTCTTTCGGTGAATGGCTTTGTTAGTGAATGGCTATGAGAGGAGTACTCAGCCGCGGATGAGCTTTCGATCGCGATCCGGATTGGCGAAGACGAGGACCAGAATCGCGGCGATGACGCCGATGATGCCGATCGCCTGGAAGGACTGGGCGTAACCGTCGGCAGGCGTTGCGGCGTTGTCCACGATGACTCCCGTTGCGTAAGGCGCAATCAGGCCGCCGATCGACATGATGGCCAGGAAGAATCCCATGGTCCCGGCAGTCTGCTGCGGCGGGCACAGTTCGGAGATCGCAGCGTTGATAAGCGGGAACGTAATTGCCGAGAACCCGTAACCGATCGACACCATGGCAACCGCGACGGCGGGAGCGGAGATCTGCGGCAGGAACAGGAGAATGGACCCGCAGATCAGAACCCCGACACAGGGAACGATGACGCGAACCGTGCGAGATGTGAAACCGCGGCCGATCAACTTGTCGGTGACGGAACCGGAGGTGATCATGAGGACCAGGCCCACGATCGACGGCAGCGCAAACATCGAACCGGCTTGCATCGCACTGTAACCGAGGCCGACCTCGAAGTACGACGGCAGCCAGGTGAGGACGACGGTGGTCAGTGCGTAAATGGCGGCGATGAGAAAGCAGCAACTGACGAACGTGCGGGAAAGCAGGATCTTGCGCCACGGAACGTTCGGTTCGGTGACGGCTTGTGCAGTCGTCGCGACTGCTTCGTCGGTATCGGCGTGCTTGGTCGCCTTGACTGCCTTGCTCGTGTACGGGCCCTCGGACCAACCGGCCAGCCAGCAACCCATCCACACCAGACCGAGAACGGAGAGCGAGAGAACTGCTGCGCGCCAACCGTAATGAACGGCGATGAACGTCAGCACGGGTGCGAGGGCGATCTTTGCGACGGAAGCGGATCCGGCGAGCATCGCGCCGGGAAGGCCGCGCTTGGCCGGTGGGTGCCACGAATATGCGGCGGTGTGCATCAGAGCCGAACTGGGTCCCTCGGCAAGTCCGAGCAGCATCCTCGAGACGATCAGCATCGCGAGACTTGCGCCGAGAACGAGGGGGAGCATGACCACGGACCAGATCGCCGCCAAGATCAGCAGCGCCCAACGCAGGGTCAGGTACTTGTTCAGCGGTCCGGCCAGGAAGCCGCCGATGCAGAACATCAGGAAGAACAGTGAGCCGACCATGCCGATTTGCGACGACTTCAGCCCGAGCTCACGAGCCAGCGGTTGCGCGATGATTCCGAGGACTGCTTTGTCTGCGTAGTTGACGATGTAGAGGAAGACGACCAGTCCGGTCATCGTCCATGCCCGCTTGCGGGTGCCGAAGACAGGGACCGAAGACGCTTCTGGCTGGACGTCGTTGCGATGCTGCGCGATGTTGGTCACGGGCGTCCCTTCGAGGTTGGTTGGCGGTTGCGATCGTGATCGAAGCGCGGCCTCGAAGCGATCGATTGTGTGCGTTGCCGGCTGTTCCATTCAACGTGTTCTGGATCACTTTCGGCAATGTCGCGTCGGTGATCGGAACGATAGCGGTTGCCTATGTGTCGCAGGTCAGGGTGCATTGGAATGCCCTATCGGACGCATAGGTGATGGGTGTTGGATCGAACGCGGCAGATTGAGGCAAGGTGTGAAAAAAAGATCACCTTGGTTTCCCTCGACCGACTGGAGTTCATACATGCAGCGCACCGTGTTCAACGAGGATCACGAGGCATTCCGGGCAACCGTCCGCGATTTCATCGCGAAGGAAGTGACGCCAGTCCACGAGAAGTGGGAAGAGGACGGTCACCCGCCCCGTGATTTCTACCGACGGCTCGGAGAGCTGGGCGTACTCGGAATTCAGGTGCCGGAAGAATACGGCGGAGGCGGCGAGAAATCGCTCAAGTTCAACGTCGTCGTCGCCGAGGAAGTTGCCGCGGCCGGGGCGTCGTTCGGCTCGCAGTCGGTGCATACGAACCTGATCCTGCCGTACCTGCTCGAGTACGCGAACGACGAACAGAAGAATCGGTGGCTGCCCGGGTTTGCGTCCGGCGATCTGATGTTTGCGATTGCCATGACCGAACCGGGAACGGGTTCGGATCTGGCGAACATCGCGACGTCGGCCAAGCTGTCCGAAGACGGTACGCACTACGTGGTCAACGGAGCCAAGACGTTCATCACCGGCGGCGTACTCGCCGATCGGGTCCTGGTGGTGTGCCGCACTTCGCCCAGTACGGCAGAGAACCGTCGTAGTGGATTGTCGATTCTGGTGGTGGACACGTCGTCACCTGGTTTCTCGGTGGGGCGCAAGATCAACAAGATCGGACTCAAGACCTCGGATACCGCGGAGCTTTCGTTTGTCGACGTCCAGGTACCTGTCGAGGATCGGCTCGGCGAGGAAGGTGGCGGCTTCAGCTATTTGACCCATAACCTGGCCCAGGAACGATTGACCATCGCTTTCGGTGCGGCCGCGACTGCCACTGCAGCGCTTCGCTTTGCCATCGACTACGTCAAGGACCGCAAGGTGTTCGGCAAGCCCGTTGCGGCGTTCCAGAACACCAAATTCGTTCTGGCGGAGTGCGCTACCGAGGTTGACGCCATCCAGTTGGTGTCCGACAACGCGCTCGAGTGCCACGACCGTGGCACGCTGACCATCGCCGACGCGGCAAAGGCGAAGCTGTTCTGTACCGAGGCAGCAGGTCGAGTAATCGACAAGTGCCTCCAGCTGCACGGTGGGTACGGCTACATCACCGAGTATCCCATCGCACGCCTTTACGCTGACACGCGCGTCACGCGAATCTACGGTGGCACAAGTGAAGTCATGAAGACCATCATCGCAAAAGATCTTGGCCTCTGACAGTTCGTGCGTACCTACAACTTCGGCCTCGGGAGAATTTCCCGAGGCCGACGTTGTATACGGGTGATCAGAGCGGCGGAACGCCGACGGTGCCGTTCTTTGCCAGCTCAGCTGCATGATCTGCCGTCGTGCCGAGTATGTCGGCCAGGACGGTCACGGAATCTTCGCCGACCACCGGGGCTGGTCCGGTCGTGAAGTGAGTTCCGTCGAATGATGCGGGATGGCCGGCGGCCAGGTAGGAACCGATGCGAGGTTGTTCGAGCGTCGTGAACATCGGGTTCTTCTCGAGTTCGCCGGATTCGACAACCGTTTCGAAACTACGGTAGCGCTCGGACAGGATCGATGTCTTGTCCAGTGCTGCAGCAACTTCGCTACCGCTGTGTTCGCGGAACCAACGCGAGAACAGTGCGGTGAGCACCTCGCGGTGGGTGTACCTGTCGGCCTCGGTGGTGAAATCTGCGCCCAGGGCAGCTTCGACGGCTTCGACGGCGACGGTTGTGCCGGTCATGGCCGTGAGGTCACGGAAATGGCGGGTGGTCAGCGCGACGATCATGAAACGTTCGTTGTCGCTGGTGAGGAAATCGATTCCGTACGTTCCGTACACCGCGTTGCCGCCGGACGTGCGGCTGTGTCCGTTGATCTGGACCTCGGTGAAGTATCCGAGTGTGCCCGCCGTTGCGAGCGCGACGTCTTCGAGGGGCAGGGTGATCTGTGACCCCTCGCCGGTGGTGTCACGTTTGCGTGCTGCTGCGGTAATCGCCAGTGCCGCATGTAGTCCGCAGGCCATGTCCCAGGCGGGAAGTACGTGATTAACCACGCCGGCATGGTCGGCAGGGCCGGTCATCATCGGAAATCCCAACCCGGCGTTGACGGTGTAGTCGACTCCGGGGGAGCCGTCGCGGCGGCCCAGGATTTCGAGGGTGATGACGTCTTCTCTCAGAGCAGCGAGGGTGGCGTGACTCATCCACGCGCGCCCGCCCGCGTTGGTGACCAGGATGCCGTTACCGCGGCCGGGTGCGGTGACGAGTCGTTGCACCAATGCCTGCCCCTCGTCGGAGCGCATGTTCACGGCGAGTGACTTCTTGCCCTTGTTCAGGCCCGTCCAGTAGATGCTCTCGCCCTGGTCGGTCACCGGCCAACGGTTGTAATCCGAAGCGCCGCCGATGGGATCGATTCTGATGACCTCGGCGCCGAGTTGGGAGAGGGTCAGTCCGCACAGGGGAGCCGCGACGAAGCTGGAGATCTCGATGATGCGGAGTCCTGCCAACGGGCCGGCGGAGGTGTTCTGGGTGGTCATGATGGTCCTTAGCGTGTCGGTCATGCCATCAGAGCTGTGAATCGCCAGTCCAGCACGGGAGTGTCGGTGGCAGAGCTGTTGTGGGAGAAAACAAGTGATCGAAGCTCGACTGCAGTGCCGTGTTCGAGTGGAGTTGCGCTCTCGACGCGGAGTTCGCTCGTGAGCGTATCGCCTTCGTGGACAGGTCCGGTGTGATCACACGAATGCCATCCGAGAACGGTGACCAGGTTCGGGAGTGCCCGAGTGGCCTGAGCGAGGGCGATTCCTATGGTGTGGCCACCGTAGACGAGACGGCCATGGGCGGCGACGCGTTCGTCGTGATGTGTCGCCGCGATATTGAGGCTCAACCGGGCGAGTTCAGGTGCGCTGGAGACGACGTCGCCGCTGCTGCGGTGGATCGAACCGACCAGTGCCTGCTCGAAGTGCTTGCCGGGAACCTTGTTTCGGTAAGCATCGAGGTTCCAGTCTTGCGGCGTCACGTACGGGGCGAGCGCGTCAGGGCCGATGGACGACAGATCGTCGTCGTGCCGGGTGCGCCCGTCGTCGGGATTGCCGCTCAGAGGCAGCATCGCACAGCGGTAGAAGTCGAGAACGGTGTTGCCGTTCTGGTCCGTGGACGTCATCCGCAGTGCTGCAAGGCCGGTGGGGGCGCGGCCGGGCTTGGACGAGTTTTCGCGCAGTCCCACCACCTCGGTACGCGTGTACAGGGTGTCGCCGAGTAGTGGGAACCTGTGGAATCGCAGTCCGCGGTAGAAGAGGTTGGCCTTCACGTGGTGGGTGACCACCGTGGACTGGCCGATCGCGATGTCGGTGACCAAACCGGGATTGGCAACGGGTGCAGGGCTACCCGTGACCGCCGTCGAGAGATGGGCGTCGAGGGAAAGCCGCATCCGGTCGCCGAGGATGGCCTGATGGGTGGCGGCGAGGCCACTCGTCAGCGTTACGGCGGGGGCTTCGTCGAAAACCTGCCCGTGGGTGAGTTCGTCGAAATACGGTCCACCAACATAATGCTCGCTCATATTCTGACTCCTTATGCTCGGGCGAGTGTGCGACGTGCTGCGACGGCGACGGCTTCGTCGAGCATCTGGCCGTCGAGTTGTGCGGCGCCGGCGCCCGAGGCTTCGGCTTCATCGAGTGCGCCCAGAACACGTCGGGCGTCGGTGACATCGGAGTCCGACGGTGTGAATGCCGCAGTAGCGGAATCGATCTGCGCCGGGTGGATGACCCACTTTCCGTCGAATCCGAGCGCGCTGGTCCAGGCTGCGGAGTGCCGGAAGGCGTCGTCGTCGGTGATTCCGAGGAAGGGTCCGTCGATGGCAGCGATACCGGCGGTGCGGCAGGCGATCAGAATTCTGTCCTGCACGGCCAGCCAGTGCTCCGGGAGAGCGGTCCGTGAGCGTCCCAGTGTTGCACCGAGATCGGCGTATCCGATGACGATTGCCTGCAGTCGCGTCGTCGATCCGGTGACGGCGTCGACGTTCGAGACGCCCAACGGTGTCTCGATGAGCGCTTGCAGGGTTACGGAGTTTCCGCCTGCTGCCACGAGAAGCCGCTGCGCTTCGAGGAGTTCCTCGGCGGATTCCACCTTCGGGACTATCGCACTGGTCAATGATTCGCCGAGTGTGCCGCACGCGGTCATGTCGCCCTCGAACCACGGGGTGGTCGGTCCGTTGACGCGCACGGACACGGTTCGGGTTGCGCCGAACTCGCGAACAAGTTCGGCGACAAGCTCGCGGGCGGTGTGTTTGTTGGCCGTGGTGACGGCGTCTTCGAGATCGAGGACCACCTCGTCCGCGGTCGAGTTCAGTGCTTTGCGTGCTTTGCGCTCGTCTGATCCAGGAGCGACCAGGGAGGTGCGGCGTCGGACAGGTCGGTACTCGTTGCTAGTCACGTGTGTCGATTACCTCGATCAGGGCCCAAATGTACGGCCAGTTGAAAATGTGGTGAGTTGCCGTGAATCAGTCGAGATTGCAGGCCTATATCCAGAATTGCACTGGTCTTGCCACGATGCTGGCAGCATTTGCGGGTGGCTGTCAAGGCGAAGTGTTGACAAAGGGCTAACAATGGCTAAATATGGCCGTACAAACTTTGAACAATGTCGAGGCGGATTCATGCTCAAGCTCAACGACGAAGAGACCTTCCTGGTCGACACGGTGCGATCGTTCATAGATCGCGAGGTCAAGCCCTCCGTGCAGGAGGTGGAGCACGCGAACGAATATCCCGAAAAGTGGATCGACCAGATGAAGCAGATCGGGATCTACGGCCTCGCCATTCCCGAGGAATACGGTGGATGCCCAGTATCGATGCCTTGCTATGCGCAGGTAACCCAGGAGCTGTCCAGAGGTTGGATGACACTGGCGGGTGCAATGGGTGGCCATACGGTGGTAGCCAAGCTCATCACCCTGTTCGGCACCGAGGAACAGAAACTGAAGTATCTGCCGCTGATGGCAACCGGTGAAATTCGAGCCACCATGGCTCTTACCGAACCTGGTGGTGGCTCGGATCTGCAGGCGATGACCACCAACGCCAAGAGTGACGGTACCGATCTGGTCATCAACGGAGCCAAGACCTGGATCACCAATGCGCGGCGATCCGGTGTGATCGCACTGTTGTGCAAGACGGATCCTTCGGCAAGTCCGCGGCATGCCGGTATCTCGATCGTCCTGGTCGAACAGGGCGAGGGGCTCAACGTTTCCCGTGATCTCCCCAAGCTCGGCTACAAGGGCGTCGAGAGTTGCGAGTTGTCCTTCGACAACTACCGCATCTCCGAAGACGCGATCCTCGGTGGCGTGCCTGGCAAGGGCTTCGGACAGATGATGAAGGGCCTCGAAACCGGCCGTATCCAGGTGGCCTGCCGGGCGCTCGGCGTCGCGACCGCCGCACTCGAGGATTCGCTTGCCTATGCCCAGCAGCGTGAAAGCTTCGGCAAGCCGATCTGGAAGCATCAGTCGATCGGTAACTACCTCGCGGACATGGCCACCAAGCTGACCGCGGCTCGGCAATTGACCTGGCACGCGGCAGAGAAGTACGACAGCGGCGAGCGGTGCGACATGGAAGCCGGAATGGCCAAGCTGTATGCGTCCGAGGTTGCCATGGAAATTGCGTTGTCCGCGGTCCGCATTCACGGTGGCTACGGTTATTCGACGGAATACGACGTAGAGCGCTATTTCCGGGACGCTCCACTGATGATCGTGGGCGAGGGTACCAACGAGATTCAGCGCAACGTCATTGTCGCGCAGCTGGTTGCGCGCGGTGGTCTGTGACCACTCGGTGAGCCAGTAGAATCTGAATGCTATGAGCGGTAAGGAAAGAGAGACGGAGCCGGCGTACCAACGCCTCTCCCGTGAGCTTCGTCAGCAGATAACCGCCGGAACTTACCGCGACGGTCTTCAGTTGCCCACCGAATCCGAACTGGCGAGCCGGCACGGCGTGAGCCGGCAGACGGTTCGACGAGCATTCCACGACCTGGTTTCCGAGGGCATCGTGTACCGGGTTCCGGGTCGTGGCACGTTCGTGACGGAGAACAGTGGCCAGTATCTGCGGCATCTGGGGTCGATCGAAGACCTGATGAATTTGTCGAAGGACACGACAATGGAAGTGATCTCGCCGCTGGTTCGGCGCGTGGATATCGAGGCGGCAAGCAGGCTCCGGTTGGATACGGATGTGGTGTACACGGTGGCATTTCGCCGATTTCACGAAGGCATTCCCTTTGTGCAGACCACCGCGCACCTGCCCGAAGCGGTTGCCCGTCACATCGTCGATGCACCCGAAATGCTGGCAGGTGCCGTCAGCTCCTATACCGTGATCGGATTATTGGAGCCATTGCTGGACAGTCCGATAATTGAAGCAGCGCAGTCGATTACAGTTGCACCAGCCACTGCTGACGTGGCCAGAGGCGTCAACTGTGAACCTGGGCATGCGATGTTGCGCGTCGATCGCCTGTATACCAATGCTGCCGGGCTGGCCAATGAACTGTCGGTGAGTTACTTCCTGCCCGAGCAGTACACCTATCGAGTGACGCTACGACGAGGTGCGCACTAGCGGTTCCCGCATTCGTATCTCGTTGTCACCCAAAATCTCTCAGGAGAGACTATGCGAGTTTTCAACGGAATCGACGACGTCGAGTCGGCAGTAGGCGAGCACCTCGGATACAGCGAGTGGTTTCCGGTCACCCAGGAGCGAGTCGACAAGTTTGCCGAAGCTACCGAAGACCACCAGTGGATTCACGTGGATCCCGAACGCGCCGCGCAGGGTCCGTACGGCGGCACCATTGCACACGGTTACCTGACCCTGTCGCTACTGCCCGTGCTCGGTGCCCAGGTGATGCGCGTCGACGGCATAGCCATGACGGTCAATTACGGCAGCAACAAGGTTCGATTCCCTGAGCCGGTGAAGGTCGGTTCGTCGGTGCGAGCGGGAGCGGAGATTCTCTCCTTCGAGCGCACTGCGAAGGGCGCGACGATTGTCGTGCGCTACACGATCGAGATCGAGGGGGCAGGAAAGCCCGCTTTGGTAGCGGATACCGTTCGCCTGCTCGTCGTCTGATTCATTCCCATACTTACAGAACAAGATTCGAGGAAGTTGATGAAACGAGCAGCGCTGGTTGCGCCGGTTCGGACCGGGGTGGGTCGCTTCGGCGGTGCACTACGTGATGTGCCTGCCGAGACTTTGGCAGCCACAGTGATCAAGGAGACGGTTCGTCGCAGCGGCATCGATCCCGCGCTCATCGACGATGTTGCGATGGGGCAGTCGTACGCCAATTCGGAGGCACCGTGCATCGGCCGGTGGGCAGCGCTCGAGGCGGGGCTTCCCATCTCGGTTGCAGGTTTTCAGACGGATCGCCGATGCGGAACGGGCCTGCAGGCCGTCATCACCGCGGCGATGATGGTCCAAACAGGCGCTGCCGACGTGGTTCTCGCAGGCGGCGTCGAATCGATGAGCGGCATCGAACACTACACCACCGGAGCGCGGTGGGGCACCAAAGCCGGTGGGCTGCAACTGTTCGACAGGCTTGACCGTGGCCGTGAGCGGTCACAGCCGGAGTGGCGATTCGGCAAGATCAGCGGCATGATCGAAACTGCCGAGAATGTTGCGCAACGCTGCGACATCAGTCGCGAGCAGTCTGATCAGTTTGCGGTGGACAGTCATCGCAAGGCGACGGCAGCGCGAGATTCCGGCCGTTTCGACACCGAGATCGTCTCCGTGGAACTGACCGATCGCAAGGGCAACGTCACGGAGTTCCGCAGCGACGAGGGAATTCGCGACGACACGTCGATGGACACGCTCGGTCGGTTGCGCACCGTCACGAAGGGCGGCGTCGTCACGGCCGGAAACGCCAGTCAGCAGAATGATGCTGCCGCAGCGATGTTGGTGGTTGCCGAAGATCGATTGGACGAGTTGGGTCTCGAACCGATCGGCTTCCTGGACAGTTGGGCTGCCGCTGGCTGTGAACCCGCGCTGATGGGACTCGGTCCCGTCGCAGCAGTGTCGAAGCTCTTTGCCCGGACCGGGGGCAGCTTCTCCGATTTCGAGTTGGTGGAGTTGAACGAGGCATTTGCGTGCCAGGTTCTCGGCGTCGTGAAGGAATGGGGTTTCGAGGACCTCGATCGGCTCAACGTCAACGGCTCCGGGATTTCACTCGGACATCCCGTCGGGGCGACGGGTGCCCGAATGACGACTACAGCCCTGCATGAACTCAGCCGGCGCGGTAGCGGAAAAGCGCTGCTGACCATGTGCATCGGCGGCGGGCAGGGCCTGGCTGCTGTGGTGGAGTCCGCCTGAGCACACCCTGAGTACACTCCGTATGAGGGACAACAGCACTACGGAGGCGGTCGGGCATGGAGTCAAGCGGCGCTTTGAACATCGCCGATGTCCGGCGCGGACAGGCGGCGCTCGAGGGCCTGGACGTGACTGTGTGGGCCAACAGGTTTGAACTGCTGTCCGACGCCAATCGCCTTCGTCTTCTCCTGTGCCTGCATCACGCGCCGGGTATCTGCGTCACGGACCTGTCCGTGGCATTGGGAATGAGCGGGACGGCTGTCTCGCATGCACTTCGGTTGCTTCGGAGCCAGGGGTGGGTGACGGCGACGCGAGACGGCCGTTCGATGCGATACCAATTGGCTGACGACACAGTTCACCAGCTACTGCACTCGATCGGCGCCACGCACTTCGGCGACGATCCCACACATGGTCACACGCACGACTGAATTACGGAGTGGCGAAGAATTTCTCCACGGCCGGTGCGGCATTCGGGTTTCCGTTCATGATGCCGTTGCCCAGGCCGATGCCCGTTCCGATGGCTCCGCCGACGATGCATCCGGCGATGAAATTGGGGAAGATCGACAAACACCCAATTCCGATACCCGTGGCCGCACCGCCGAGCGTCGACTGTAAACCACCGTTGTTCCACCCGATATTGATTTCGTTTGTCATGGTGTCGAACGCAGCTTGTTTGGCATCGTTACCGGGGAAGAGCGTCGCTGCAGTCGGACTGTTCGTACTTACCGGTTGATTGAACGGGTCGAAGCCGGTGTTCGGAGCCGCCACAGCCGTGCCGGCGCCTGCGCCGACGGCAGCAACGACAATCGCGGTCATGGTCAGAGTTCGGGACAGTTTCATGGGGAAAGCCAATCTGTCTGTGTGGAACTTTCGGGCACAAGCGGACCCGTCGACTTCCTCGCGACGGGTCGTGACAAGTGGCTACCCAGCTCCGATACCCCTGAAACCGCCCAGTCTCATTCGTTATTCGACAGACGAGCGCGGAGCGCTTCGTTCTCAGTGGTGAGCCTGGCAAGGTCCGCTTGGAGTGAGTCGATGTGTTCCTGCAGTGGCTTGCGGGCCAGCGCCAGAGATTCGTCCATTCGTTCCTTGTCGTAGCGCGGAGTGATGTTTCGTGCGCAGTTCCAATCGAACGCTTCCACGTCGACGACTATCGAGCGCTGCGCCTTGGCCGACATAGTGCCGCCGGGAACCTCCAGAAGTTGTTGCAGCAGCGCGGGGTCGGCATCGGCGTCGACTACGTGAGCCCGACCGTAGATTTTCAGGCGGGTTCGTGTCGGATAGTCGACGACAAAAAGCGAGACGCGGTTGTTGGTCTCGAGATTGCCGAGCGTCACGAACTGTTGATTTCCGGGCAGGTCGGCAAAGCCGATTCGGTTCGGGCCCAACACGTGGAGAAATCCGCGAGGACCACCACGATGCTGGATGTACGGCCAACCGTCGGAAGTGACCGTGGACAGGAAGAACGAATCGACAGACGTAACGAAACCCTGAGCGCGAGAGTCGAATTCCATGGGTCCGGTATCGGGCTGATCGAGTTTCGATCCGTAGATCGTGAAACTGCCCGACTCACGCTGACGCTCGACCGCAGCGGGTGAGAACGCGATGTGCGCGTATCGACTCGACATGTTTACTCTCCTTGCGCTCAGTGCCAACGATGATCTTGCGCTCAGTGCCAACGATGATCGGCGATAGCGGTGCGTGGCCCGAACTTCGGTTTGACGGCCTGGCCGCTGACCTGCAGGAGTCGGACCGCCCGATACCGATGCGGTTGCAGGGGAGCGAGGTACTCGACCATACGAGCGTCGTCGATCGGTTCGCCGAGGAGTGACCAGCCGACTACTGCGGCGAGATGGTAATCGCCCACCGACAGAGCGTCCGAATCCCCGAACGCACGCTGAGCAACTTCGGCTGCGGTCCAGATACCGACGCCGGGCACGGCTCGCAGGCGCCTCGTCGCTTCCGTCCTCGAGAACGCCGACGCTTGCTCCAGTCGATCGGCGACCCGAGCGCACTGCACGATCGTCCTGGATCTTGCCGGGTCGACGTTCGCGCGATGAAACTCCCACGACGGCATCCGTCGCCACTGATCCGCGGTGAGTGGAACTCGCATTCCGTCGGGCGCCGGTCCGGGAGCGCGTTCTCCGAACTTGGTCAGCAGACGTCGCCACGCTGCAAAGGCGTCGACGCCATGGACCCGTTGCTCGAGGATGGCGGGGACGAGGGCCTCCATGACGCGTCCGGTGCGTCCGATCCGCAGATGCGGGAAGCGTCGATGAGCTTCGGCCAGCTTGGGATGTTCGGGAGCAAAATCGTCGGCTTCGTCGTCGAGACCGAGCAGTGCTTCGGCTCCACCCAGGAATTCCGTAGCGCCGACTCCCCAGGCCTGCACGCGGATGGTGTGGCGATTCGACTGCGTGATGCGGTAGGTCACAGGACCCGAGAGTTGGCGGGAAACTCGCCAGATCGCGCCGTCCGGGGCATTCCTGTGAGCGGGGTCGCCAGGTCCGCGCTGATGCGGGCTGAGCGTCAGCGCGGCATCGAGTGGTCGCTGAGAAGTCACCGTGACTTCGGCAGCCTCGAGTTTCGGCGTCATTGTCGGCCAGCGTATCTGCAACGGTCGCCCCGCGTTCAGACACATGTCGGTGGGGCAACGTAAGGTCCCAGCCATGATCATCGTGAGCACCGACGGATCCTGTCTGCGCAACCCCGGCGGAGCTATCGGCTGGGCTTGGGTAAATCACGAGGGTCCGTCGATGTCGGGCGGCGAATCATCCGGAACCAATCAGATCGCCGAGTTGAGGGCGCTCTTCGAGGCCGTTGTCGCTCACCCCGGAGACGAGCCTTTGCTCATCGAATCGGACTCCCAATACGCCATCAAATGTGCGTCCGAGTGGCTGCCGAGTTGGAAGCGTAAGGGCTGGAAAACCGCGAGCGGCGGCGCCGTCAAGAACTTGGAACTGGTGCAGGGCATCGACCGTGCCATCACCGATCGTGTCGGGCCGGTGCGTTTCCGTTGGGTGCGCGGGCACGTGGGCAACCACTACAACGAGATGGCCGACAAGCTGGCAGGCGAAGCTGCCCGCGCCATCGTCTCCGGGGACATACCGTCGGTACCGCTTGCGGCGCAGACTCCGGCGACGGTGAAGAAAGAAGTAACCGTCGTGAACTCCTCATACAAGGAGAAGTCCACGACGGCTGTCGAACCGGAAGATCTGTTCACACTGTTCTGAAAAGGCGCACAGGGGGCGCAGCCGCCTAGATCAAGCTGCCTTCGTGCACTGCTCGATCGAATGCGGGCAACGGGCCGCCGGCACGCAGGGTGGTTGCGAGTGCCGGATCAGCCAAGTGCAAGCGACCGATCGCGATCAGATCGAACTCACCGCTGCCGACGCGCTCCTCGAGTTGCGGGATGTTGTCCACGACGGGCGCAACGCCTTCGATGCGACTGTCGCGCAGCGACTTTCCGATCCCGACGCTGCCGACGGCCATCGTGACGGCGCCGGTCAGCTTCTTGGCCCAGCCGGCGAGCGAGAGGTCGCTGCCTTCGAAGGCGGGGACGTCGAAGCGACGGATGCTGGCGTCCAGCACGTCGACCCCGGCATCGACCAAAGCGCCCAGGATCACGCCCAACTCTTCCGGGGTCTCCGCGATCTTCGCGGTGAAATCCTGCTGCTTGTGCTGGGAGAAGCGGTAGATGATCGGCAGATCCGGGCCGATCGCTTCGCGGATGGCAGCCACGACGGCTGCGGGGAACTTGGTACGACGCTCCAAGTCGCCGCCCCACGCGTCGTCGCGCCGGTTGGTGCCTTCCCAGAAGAACGAATCCAGCAGGTAGCCGTGGCCGCCGTGGATGGCGATGCCGTCGAAGCCGAGCTCGACAGCGTGCTTCGCACTGCGGACGTAGGCGGCGATCACGTCTTCGATGTCCTGCTCGGTCATCGCGGCGGTTGTGGCCTGAGCGCGCTCGACGTAGGCGGCGGAGTACGAAGTGACGCCGAGCGGGCCCCACTCACCGGACGGGCGCATCGGCTTGAGCGAAGGATCCATCTGCGTCATCGCGCCCCACAGCGGGCCGACGTGCCAGAGTTGCGGCACGATCTTTCCGCCGGCCCCGTGAACGTCGTCGATGACCTTGCGCCAACCGGCCTGAGCGGCGGGAGTGTGAAGGTTGGGGACGTTTGCGTGGTCCACCGCAGTGACGTGGTCGATCGCAACGCCTTCGGTGACGATCAGCCCGGTGCCGCCCTCAGCGCGTCGACGGTAGTAGTCGGCGACATCCTGTCCGGGGACGCCCTCGATGGAGTAGGTGCGCGTCATCGGGGACATCACGATGCGGTTGGGCAATTCGAGCGAACGAATGCGCAGAGGCTGGAAAAGGGGACTGGTCATGTCAATCACAGTGCTTTCATGAATCGGAAGAATCCGGGGTCCTGATCGACGCGCAACCTCGTGAGAGTGCGGTAGCTGATCAGCCACTTACCGTTCTCTTTGCGGTATTCCTCGTGGTAGTGGCCGTAGCCGTGCAGGTGCAGTTCCTTCTCACCGTCGTTCCACCACAGCATGTCCTCCATGGCCCAGATTCCCGTGGCGGTGGTGGGGGACGTCAGCACGATTTCAGGGGTGTGTGCGTGGTGCGCCGTGGTGAGAGGAATTTCGCCGTCGAGCATGTTCCGAATGGCGTTGGTGAGTTTCTCGATACCGACCACCTGATTGGAGGTGTCACCGGTCTTGGGTTGCTTGTCCGTGGGGAGGCCACCCCAGGTTTCGCTGACGACGTCCTCGGTGTGCAGTGTCGGGTAGATATGCCACTGCTTGGTGTCCATGCAACGCAGGCGAGCCGAGAAGACCTTCTTGATTTCCTCGATTGCGAGTAGTTCCTCGACAGGACTGAGCGACGCGACTTCGGACTCGGTCAAAGACATGCAACCTCCAGCAGTAATCGGCACGATGCCTTCAGATTCGAGTGCGCACGGCCTTGCCGTCAATCACCTGTCTCAGTGAGCGCGACAGCACTCGGTATGGTCGAGCAAACGGAAGGAGCGCTCGCTATGTGCGTAGATACGGATTCGGTCCCCGGGGCCGAGGAGATCGCCGCGGTTCGGGACTTCTGGGATGAGTTGGGTGTTCCGGGCTTGATCGACGTTCACACCCACTTCATGCCCAAGAGTGTCATGGACAAGGTGTGGGGGTACTTCGACTCGGCTGGGCCGATGATCGGTCGGCCATGGCCGATCACGTATCGCATGGTGGAAGAGGAGCGCGTACATCGGCTGCGTGAATTCGGAGTCCGCGCCTTTACCTCGATGATCTACCCGCACAAGAACGCGATGGCCGAGTGGCTCAATCAGTGGGCCGTCGAGTTTGCCGCGCAGACACCTGATTGCCTGCATACGGCTACGTTCTATCCCGAGGAGTCGGCGGCGTCCTACGTCGGACAGGCTGTGGAGTCGGGAGCTCGAATCTTCAAGTCCCACATCCAGGTCGGCAATTACGATCCGAACGATCCGCTGCTCGACGACGTGTGGGGTCAGCTCGAGGATGCCGAGATACCGATCGTCATTCATTGCGGCTCAGGGCCGGCGCCGGGTACGTTCACCGGTCCGGATCGGATCGCGTCGCTGCTGGCGCGCTACCCGAGGTTGCCGCTGATCATTGCCCACATGGGCATGCCGGAGTACAGCGAATTCCTTGATCTTGCAGAGGCGTACGGGAATGTGCGCCTGGATACAACGATGGCGTTCACAGATTTCACGGAAGAGCAGTGTGCCTTTCCGAAGTCGGATATCTCTCGCCTGATCGACATGCAGGACCGGATACTCTTCGGGAGCGATTTCCCGAACATTCCGTACCCGTATCTCAAATCGTTGCAAGCACTTACGCGGTTCGATCTCGGGGACGAGTGGTTGCGCGCCGTCGTACACGACAACGCGGCCAAGCTCTTCTCGGTGAGCTGAGCCCACCGAGAAGAACTTCGACTCAGCGCAGTGAAGAGCGTCGGCTCAGCGCAGTTTGATGCTGCCGCCGTCGGCCATCAACGTCTGACCGGTCATGTACTGCGAGTCGTCGCTCGCGAGGAACACAGCGACCGGAGCGATGTCGGTCTCGGGATCACCGATACGCCCGAGGGGCACCTTGGCGCGCGATGCTTCTGCGCGTTCCGGGAACGCCTCGGCCCACTTGACGACGCCTTCGGTTGCGGCGAACGGGCAGATCACGTTGACGCGAATGCCTTCCGGTGCCCACTCGTTGGCAACGACGCGAGTCAGGCCGCGTACAGCTTCCTTGGCTGCTGCGTACGACGTCTGGGTGGGCATACCGTCCAAGCCGGAACCGGAGGCGAAGTTGATGACCGAACCCTTGGTCTTCGCCAGTTCGTCGTGGCACGCCTGCATCAGGTGGACAACGGGGTAGAAGCCGGTGTTGAAGGACAGATCGAACATGTCCTGCGTCGTTTCCAACAACGGAGCCTGGCGCGACGCGTGAGCGTTGTTGACCAGGATGTCGAGCTTGCCGAATGCTTCGAGCGCGGCGTCGCGGATTTGCTCGGCCGAACCTGCTGCAGCAAGGTCGACGTTGAGGAACTTGCCGGAGCCGGCCAGTTCCTGCTCGAGGGCCTGGCCCTGCTCGTCGTTGATGTCGACGAACAGGACCTTCGCGCCTTCACGGGCAAAAACTCGGGTGATTGCGCGACCGATTCCACCGGCGCCTCCGGTGACAATCGCTACCTTGCCGTTCAGCCTCATGAAAACGCTCCTTCTGTGTTGATACTGCTTAGACGGTTGCAGTCTCGTCGACTGCGAGTGCGATCTTTTCGAGGCCGGCGATGCTGTAAGCGGCGTAGGTCTCGTAGGGGCCACGGCCTGAGAAGTACGACGAGAGCTGACCGCCGAGCTCCTCGACGGTGAACGCGGATCCGGCTGCGTCGAAACGGTTCTCGACCTTCGGTGCTTCCATCAGTGCCACCATCTTGCCGTAGACGACAAAGACCTGTCCGTTGATCTCGTCCGAAGCGGGTGAGGCCAGGTAGCTGACCAGCGTTGCAACACGCTCGGGTGCAAGCGGATCGAGGCCGGTGACACCGGTGTTGTTCTCGCCGAACGCATCTGCCGTCATTGCGGTCCGGGCGCGCGGGCAGATTGCGTTGCTGCGGACGCCGTAACGGGAGAGACCGGCAGCGCTCGAGAGCGTCAGAGCCGTGATGCCGGCCTTGGCTGCCGAGTAGTTGGGCTGTCCGGCGCTGCCGAAGAGGAAGGCTTCGGAGGAAGTGTTGATGATGCGACCGTAGACGGGAGCGTCAGCTGCCTTGCTTGCGGCGCGCCAGTGCACTGCAGCTGCATGGGAGGTTGCGGCGTGGCCCTTGAGGTGCACGCGAATGACGTCGTCCCAGTCGGATTCGGTCAGGTTGAAGATCATCTTGTCGCGCAGGATGCCCGCGTTGTTGACGAGGATGTCGAAGGAGCCGAAGTTCTTGACGCCTTCCTCGACGAAGCGCGCGCCGAGGGACCAGTCGGAGACGTCGCCCGTGATGGCGATGGCTTGTCCGCCTGCGGCCTTGATCTCGTCGACCACGTCATTGGCTGCGGGGCCCATGTCGTTGACGATGACGGCTGCGCCGGCTGCTGCGAGGCCGAGTGCCTCAGCGCGACCGAGTCCGGCGCCGGCGCCGGTGACTGCGGCTACTTTGCCTTCCAAGCTCAGTGATTGCGTCATGTCGTGCTCCTTCGATCCGGGTCAGAAATTAGTATTCATTCTAATTTGTTGAATCTATTTTGGCGTAACTTCGGCAAAACTAACAGAGACAAAATCAGAATTAGTTCTAGTTTTGATCAGAAATGCGAGCCAGAACACTGCAGTCCCGGTCAGTGGGAGCGGTGATGTAGGTCACGAGCTGGACATGCCACCTTGTGGCTACGCGCCGACCAGGCGCGCACGCACTTGCGTCACCGCCGATACTGCCCGGAGCAACCCATGTTCAACGACTCGCCTGCTCGGAAGCATCTACGCCTCAGCCAATCGTCCGAGATCCTCACCGCAGGATCCGCTCTGGCTGCATCGGGTGGAGCGACCGGAGGATCTGCGCAGCTCCTGGCATCGTTGTTGGGGCGTCGGATCGGCGGATGACGCACTCGAAGTACCGCTAGGTGCGGCCGGGCCGGGCCTGCCGCACCTGAAATAACGGAAGGCACCAACAGTGTCACTGAATTTGGCAGATCTGTACGAGGGCGTCACGGACTTGATCTCGGATCGCACGGCAATCGTGTGCGACGGGCGTCGACGGACTTACGCGGAACTCGACGAAGGCTCCAACCGCATCGCCCATCACCTCGCGAGTGTGGGCGTCGGCCCGGGTGATCACGTTGCTCTGCACATGCGCAACAGCATCGAATACGTCGAGAGCCTGTTGGGCTGCCTCAAGATTCGCGCAGTGCCGATCAATGTCAACTATCGCTATGTCGATGCCGAGCTGACGTACCTCTACAACGACTCCATGGCGGTCGCACTCATCGTCGACGAGGAGTTCGCCGACACCGTCGCGTCGATCCTTCCCACCACGCCCGGCATGAAGCATGTCGTCGTCGTCGGCCAAGCCGAGCTTGCCGGAGTCGACAGCATCAGTTACGACGTTGCAACGCAGGCACAGTCCGCCAAGCGGGACTTCGGACCGCGCAGCGAAGACGACCTCTTTGTCATCTACACCGGCGGCACCACGGGTATGCCCAAGGGTGTCATGTGGCGTCACGAGGATTTCTACTTCGCGGCGCTCACGGGTGGAAACCCTTTCGGCCCTCCGCATGTCAAGGCCGAAGATCTGTACGCCGCTGTGCCGCACGTCCCAGCGATGAACATGCTCAGCACCGCACCGCTGATGCACGGCGCAGCGTCCTACTCGCTGTTCACCGGATTCTTCATGGGCGCCAACGCAATTCTGATGGCGCGTTTCGACGCGAAGAAGACGCTCCAGCTTGCCGGGAGCGAAAAGGCTGTCTCCATTACCGTTGTCGGTGACGCGATGGCACGCCCCCTCGCCGACGAATTGGCTGCGAACGGCGCGGAGTACGACCTCGGTACGGTGGGCATGGTCTCTTCCGGCGGAGCGTTGTTCTCGCTCTCCTTGCGTGAGCAGTTGAAGTCGATCATTCCGAACCTGATCATCCGCGACGGTTTCGGTTCGTCCGAGTCCGGCGTCGACGGCAACCTCGAGATCGGCGCGGACGGCTTGATGCGGATCGCCGCTCGCGACGAGACGCGTGTTGTGGACGAGCGGATGCGTCCGCTCGAGCCCGGTTCACCCGAAACCGGGTACATCGCCCGTTCCGGTCACGTCCCGGTCGGATACTTCAACGATCCCGTGAAGACGGCAGCTACGTTCCCTGTCATCGACGGCGTTCGCATGTCGGTACTCGGCGACATCGGACGGGTCGAAGCCGACGGGACCATCGTGCTCTTGGGTCGTGGATCCCAGTGCATCAACACCGGTGGTGAGAAGGTGTACCCCGAAGAGGTCGAGCAGGCGATCAAGAGCCATCCTGCTGTTCTCGACGCCCTGGTCGCTGGAGTGCCGGACGACAAGTTCGGCGAGCGCGTGGCTGCAGTCATCACGACTCGTGACGGTTTCGACGTCCCGGACCTCGCCGAGATCGGTGAGCATTGCGCGTCGCAGGTCGCTCGGTACAAGGTGCCTCGCACTGTCGTGAGCGTGTCGGAGATCCGGCGTTCTCCCAGTGGCAAGGCCGATTACCGCTGGGCCAAGGCAACTTTGACGGAAGCTAACTAGTTTCGACGTCATCCAGCGCGTTTTGTGAGGGGCGCGCTGGATGACGTCAAGGCTGAGCAAAAAGCTAGTTCGCCACTCCTGCGGCCAAAAGGGCGCGGGCTTCGGGGCGGCCGTCGAGGAGCGCGTTGGTCCGCAATTCGACCTTCCAGACACCGTCGTTCTTGACCAGTTCCCACCGGTTCGCGGTGATGCGCAGGACCTTGAAGCCGGACGGGTTCTCGGGGTCCTTGATCACGAGCTGCGAGTGGCAGGTTGCGACGGCCTTGTTGCCGTCGATGCGGATGTGCGCCGGCGTCATCATGTGCGCTGCGCCGTTCATGATCCAGTTCTGATGAGAGGCACTGCGCACCATGGCGCGGAGTTCGCCGCGGCCGTGCATTGCTCCTGTGTCGACGTCGTAGACGCCGTCCTCGAGCCACAGGTTTGCGACCTCGTCGGCAGATCCGCTGTCGACGGCCGGGCTGTATGCGGTGAGCAGTTCCGTGATCGCCAACTTGTCTTCGAGCAGTTCGACTCGGGCAATCAGTGATTCGACCAGGGCAAGAGAGTTGCTCAGTGCGGTGGCGTCGGTCATCGGAATTCCTTACGTAGACGAAGTGGATCGATCAGGTGAAATCGACGCCCTCGGCGAGGGCGATGCGGTGAAGCTCTTCGAGCTGTTCACCGAAGTGATCAGCGCTCGACGCGCTGATCGACGTGCTGGCGATGGTGGCACCGGCGTCGCGGACCCGGGTGAGTGAACGGACGACTCGTTCGCGGTCGCCCAGCGGATCGAAGGCCGCGCCGGTGGACAAGACGACGTCGAAGTTCTCGGGGAGCGGCGCCGCCGCGAGCATGTCGCCGAGTTCAGAGAGGCGCAGTCCGAAGGGCACCCAACCGTCGCCGTGGGCGAGCGCTCGGCGCAATGAGCGCTTGGTGCGGCCACCGATCCACAGTGGCACGCGCGGTTGGACGGCGTGCGGCTCGACAACAAATCCCGAGTAGTCGTAGAACTCGCCGTGGTACTCCGGGAGCCGAGTGGAGAGCGAGGTGCGCAGCGCTGCGAGGGCGTCGTCGGCGCGAGCTCCACGATCGGTGAACGGAGCGTTTATGAGATCGAATTCTTCTTTTAGTGTTCCGACTCCGAGGCCGAGAACAAGTCGGCCGTTGCTGATTCGATCCAGCGTTCCGTAGCGCTTCGCGATCTCCAGTGGGTGGTGGTATCCGAGCACGAGCACTTGGGTTGCGAGCCGAATGGTGCGTGTTCGGGCTGCGAGATATCCGAGAGTTGCGAGCGGATCCCAGTAGGTTCCGCCGCGTTCTTCGGCTGTTTCCGTGGGGACTGCGATATGTTCACTGCAGGTCAGGTGGTGAAAACCGAGGCGATCGGCAGTTTCGGCGATCTGTGCAACGTCGTCGATCTCGGCCGTGGCTTCCCAGTCTGATCGGGTGCTGGGGTGCTGGATCAGTACCGGTGTGACGAGTCCGAGGTGCATCAAGTGTTTATAGCTGCGGGACACTTGTCGTGACACCGAAATTTCCGGTGATCGGGATGAAATTGCCGAATCGGCTTTCCGGATGCTGTGACCTAGGTTATAGTCACTAGAATCAATTCCAGTTTCCGGGAGGCGTCAATGACCATCGTTGAAATCAACGACACCATGACCACTGCTCAGCCGACCAACGCTCAGGCCAAAAAGGACTTGCCGCCGTCGATGGTCGAGCGAATGACGCTGATTCTCGACGCCTTCGACGGACGCGCAGCACGGCTCACCCTGGAAGAGGTGGCGTGCCGCACGCAGCTGCCGCGCTCCACCGTCCACCGCATTCTCGATCAGCTCGTCAAGCTCGACTGGGTCGATCACGCCTCGTTCGGCTACTGCCTGGGGCGGCGGGCACTCGGCCTCGGTGGCGGCGACGGTGGCCACAGCCAGATTCGTGAAGCCGCTGCGCCCCTCCTGCACGAACTGCACCTGCAGACCGGAATGGTTGTGCATCTCTCGGTGCTCGACGGCCGCGAAACCGTCTACCTCGACAAGGTCGGCGGCCGATTTGCTGCGGCACTCCCGTCGCGTGTCGGTGGCCGGGTTCTTGCCCACTCCACCGCGGGTGGCAAGGCGATGCTCGCGTGGATCGACCCCGAACGCGTCGACGCTTTGTTCGGCGCGACGCTTCCGCGCTGTACCGAGAACACCATCGCGGAGATCGGCATTCTGCATCAGGAACTCAACCGCATCCGTCAGCGTCGGGGCTTGGCCTTCGAGCGCGGTGAATCCGCTCGCGGCCTGGCGTGCGTCGCAGCCGCGATTCGTGGGCATGAGGGCCCCGTCGGCAGCATTGCATTGTGCGGCGACATGCGGACGGCTCAGCTCGAGCGAGTCGCTCCGTTGGTGGTCGACGCTGCCCGTGAGGTCTCGCGCTCGCTGTACCCCGAGCTGGGTGCGCCGCGCCGTGGCCGCAAGGCTCCTCCGATCCCGACCAACACCTTCTCGGCAGACACGATGGACCGACTTCTGGCGGCATCCACCGAGCAGTGGATCTGAGTTTTCTCGCCCTTTCTGTCTCGCTGATCGGGACGGTTCGTAGCAGCTCAGCAGCGGTGATGGCACCGTTCGGGGTATGACGACTGAACTGAGCTACGAGGACACTCTGAAAGAGCTGCAGACCGATCTCGGTGTGCTCCGGTACCACGAGGCCGGCGACGGTCCGCCGCTGGTGCTGCTGCACGGATCGGGCCCCGGAGTCACCGGCTGGCGCAACTACCGCGGCGTTCTCGCGGACTTCGCCGAGCACTTCCACTGCTACGTTCTCGAGTTCCCCGGCTTCGGCGTCAGCGACCCCGGCGACGGCCACCCGATGATGATGGCTCAGGCCTCGGTCAGCGCGTTCCTCGACGGACTCGGCCTGGGCCCCGTCCACCTGATCGGCAACTCCATGGGCGGCATCGTCGCCACCAAGGTCGCAATCGACCAACCGCACCGCGTCAACAAGCTCGTCACCATCGGCGGCATGGGCAAGAATACCTTCTCGCCCGGCCCCGGTGAAGGCATCAAGCTCCTCATGGAATTCACCGACAACCCCACCCGCGAGGGCCTGATCCGGTGGCTGCAGTCGATGGTCTTCGATCCGGCCGTGGTTACCGAGCAGCTCATCGAAGAGCGTTGGGCGCTCGCCACCGAGCCGACGACGCTCGAGATTGCGCGTCGGATGTACAGCAGCAAGGCCATGGCCGCCATGGGCGCCGCCGCTGCTGCGTCGACGGATGTTCCGTACTGGGCGCAGTTGAACAAGATCAAGGCTCCGACACTGCTCACGTGGGGTCGCGATGACCGCGTCAGTCCCGTCGACATGGCGATTCTGCCGATGCGCGATATCCCGAACGGTGAAGTGCACATCTTCCCCAGGTGCGGTCACTGGACGATGATCGAGGCCCGCGACGCCTGGGTCTCGGCCGTTCTGGCATTCCTGACCCGCCCGTAAAGGGGCCTTCGGCCCCGTGCGCCTTTCCGGCAGTTCCCGCTACCAAAAAGGCGCACAGGGGCTGCTCCCACTCACCGGGAAGCATTTCTGCACTACCGAGCCGCACCTGCCACGGTTTCACCAACAGATTTTCACCTCGCCAGATCTTTCAGGAGGACGCGATGCTCAGTGATACGCAGCGAGTTTTCCGCCGCAAGGTAGTTGGTGGGCAGGAAGACCAGTTGATCGACATCGCGCTTGGACTCGCCGCGAAGAAGTCTGCCTAGGCATTCGCCGGGTACCGAAACCAGAAAGCCGAGAAAACCATGGGACAGGTTCTAGACAACATCTCTCAGTTCGCCGACGAGATCCGCGCAGGCGGCGTCGAGGGCGACAAGATCATGCAGCTGTCGGACGGCAACGCGAAGCGTCTTCGCGATTCCGGCGTCATCCGCATGTTCCAGCCCAAGGAATTCGGTGGGCTCGAATCGCACCCGCGTGAGTTCGCCGAGACGGCAATGGCTATCGGCGCGATGGACGGCGCAACCGGCTGGGTCAGCGGCATCGTCGGCGTCCACCCGTGGGAGCTTGCATTCTTCGACAAGAAGGCACAGGAAGAGGTCTGGGGCGAGAACCCGGACACCTGGATGGCTTCCCCGTACGCACCGATGGGTGTTGCTCGTCCCGTCGACGGTGGCTACATCCTCAACGGTCGCTGGTCATTCTCCTCGGGAACGGACCACTGTGACTGGGTCATGATCGGCGCGATGGTCGGCGACGCCGAGGGCAAGCCCCTCATGCCGCCGAAGCACCTGCACGTCCTGCTGCCGCGTAGCGATTACGAAATCGACCAGGACAGCTGGAACGTCGTAGGCCTGCGAGGCACCGGTTCCAAGGACCTCATCATCAAGGATGCTTTCCTCCCCGCCTACCGCACCATCGACGCGTCCAAGGTGT
Organism: Rhodococcus sp. 24CO; assembly: GCF_050586165.1. Taxonomy (NCBI): domain Bacteria; kingdom Bacillati; phylum Actinomycetota; class Actinomycetes; order Mycobacteriales; family Nocardiaceae; genus Rhodococcus; species Rhodococcus sp. 24CO. The sequence continues at coordinate 601,894 of NZ_JAZFNF010000002.1, forward strand.
ACGACGGCAGCGCGTGGAAGGAAGCCGGCCGCACGGAGACCCTGTACAAGTTCCCGTTCTCCTGCATCTTCCCGCTCGGCATCACCTCCTCGTTGATCGGTATCGCCGAAGGTGCATTGGCCTGCAACATCGCCGCCCAGCGTGAGCGCGTCACAGTCAGCGGTGTCCCGATCAAGGAAGATCCGTACGTTCTCTTCGCCATCGGCGAGGCTGCCGCGGAGATCGCGGCTTCTCGCGCGGCGATCCTCGAGACGGTCGACCGTTTCTGGGACATGACCGAGAAGGGTCAGGAAGTATCGTTCGAGCTTCGTTCCATCGGCCGACGCACGCAGACGGCTGCCGCGTGGCGTGCAGTGCGCGCAGTGGACGAGATCTTCGCTCGCTCCGGCGGCGGCGCCCTCCAGCTCAGCACTCCGATGCAGCGATTCTGGCGTGACGCGCACGCGGGTCTCTCGCATGCCATCCACGTGCCCGGATCGATCTTCCACGCGTCGACCCTGACGCAGCTCGGTGGCGAGCCGCAGGGCATCCACCGCTCGATGATCTAGTCCCACAAATACTTTCGAAGCAAGGACGGTTAGGCATGACTGAAATTCGGGGCCTGGGGTATCTCAGGATCCAAACGCAGGACGTGGCTCGCTGGCGCGAGCTCGTTGTTGACGGACTCGGTCTCGCGGTCGGCAGCGGCCCGGAACCCGACGGCCTCTACCTCCGTCTGGACGAGCGTCGCTCGCGACTGATCGTCCTTCCGGGTGAGTCGGACAAGGCACTGGCAGTGGGCTGGGAAGTGCGAGATCAGTTCGCGCTTCAGCGTGTTCGCGAAGCCGTCGAGAAGGCCGGGGTCGAGGTCGAGGTTCTCTCCGAGACCGATGCCAGCTACCGCGACGCCGAGCAGGTCATCGCGTTCAACGATCCAAACGGCAACCGTGTCGAGGTCTTCTTCGGACCGGTTCTCGACCACAGCCCGTTGGTCACCCCGCACGGTGGACGCTTTGTCACCGGCGATCAGGGACTCGGCCACGTCGTGCTCCCCGTCACGCGTTTCGACGAAGCGCACACCTTCTACACCGAGGTTCTGGGCTTCCTGCCGCGCGGCTCCATTCGCCTCGGCGGCATCGACGCGCCGCCGCCGGCTCGCCGTGTCCGCTTCATGGGTGTCAACCAGCGTCACCACAGCCTGGCACTGTGCCCGGCCCCGCCGGTCGACGAGCCCGGTCTGGTGCACCTGATGATGGAGGCCGAGACCCTCGACTCTGTCGGTCAGGCACTCGATCGTGTTGCCAAGCTCGGCTTCACGATCTCCTCGACCCTCGGACGCCACACGAACGACAAGATGGTCTCGTTCTACGTGCGCGCTCCCGGCGGTTGGGACCTCGAATTCGGTTGCGAGGGAATGCTGGTCGACGAAGCGTTCTACACCGCTGAGGAAATTACAGCGGACAGTTACTGGGGCCATGACTGGTCCGCAAGCGAACCGCTTGCGGCCTTCACGCCCAAGAGCTAGTTTTTGCACAAAAAGCTCGGCCCCGACTTCGTGTCGGGGCCGAGTTTTTTGTTGTGGTTGATCAGGAAGCTGCTGCAGCCAAACCGATTTCGAGGTCGGCGAGGATGTCGTCGATACCTTCGATTCCGACTGCCAGTCGGACGAGTCCGGGAGTGACTCCGGAGGCGAGCTGCTCTTCTGGAGTGAGCTGCGAGTGCGTCGTCGATGCGGGGTGGATGACGAGTGAGCGGACGTCACCGATGTTGGCGACGTGGCTGTGCAGAGTCAGGGCGTTGACGAACTTCTTGCCGGCATCGACCCCGCCGGCCAGCTCGAACGCGACAATCGCGCCGGTGCCCTTGGGCGCCAGCTGCTTTCCGCGCTCGTGCCAGGGAGACGACGGCAGTCCGGCGTAGGCGACCGACGTAACCTCGGCGTGGCCGTCGAGGAACTCGGCGACCTTCTGCGCATTGGACACGTGGCGTTCGATACGCAGGCTCAGCGTTTCGATGCCTTGCGAGATCAGGAACGCGTTGAACGGTGCGATTGCCGAACCGAGGTCGCGCAGAAGCTGAACGCGGGCCTTGAGAGCGTAGGCGGGCGCGCCGAGGTCGGCGAAGGTGACGCCGTGGTAGCTGGGATCCGGGGTGGTGAAGTTGGTGTGGCGGCCCTGGGTCCAGTCGAAGGTTCCGCCGTCGATGATGACGCCGGCAATTGCGGTGCCGTGTCCGCCAAGGTATTTGGTGGCGGAGTGGACGACGATGTCCGCGCCGTGCTTCAGCGGCTGAATGAGGTACGGAGTTGCGACCGTGTTGTCGACGATCAGCGGGATGCCGTTCTCATGGGCAATCGCGCTGATGCCGGGGATGTCGAACACGTCGTTCTTGGGGTTGGAGATGGTTTCGCCGTAGAACGCCTTGGTGTTCGGACGGATTGCCTCACGCCAGTGATCGAGGTTGTCCGGGTCTTCGACGAAGTCGACGGTGATACCGAGCTTGGGCAGTGTGTAGTGGAAGAGGTTGTACGTGCCGCCGTACAAGCGCGGGCTGGAGACGATGTGGTCACCGGCTTCGGCGAGGTTGAGGATCGCGAAAGTCTCCGCGGCCTGGCCGGATGCAACCAGCAGCGCTGCGACTCCGCCTTCGAGGGCGGCGATGCGCTGCTCGACGGCGTCCTGCGTCGGGTTCATGATGCGGGTATAGATGTTGCCGGGTTCGGCGAGGCCGAACAGCGCGGCGGCGTGGTCGGTGCTGTCGAAGACGTAGCTCGTTGTCTGGTAGATCGGCAGTGCCCGAGCATTTGTGGCGCTGTCCGGTCCCTGTCCGGCGTGGACCTGCTTGGTTTCGAACGACCAGTTAGCGGTCGGATCGGTGTCGACGGGGGTGTTCTCGCTCATGAATTCATACTCCGTGGTGAAGGTGGGTTGATGCGGGTCAGGCGGTTTCGACGACTGTATGCACTGGGACGGGATTGCGGGTGAGATCGAGCACGGGGCAATGGGCGTCGACCGTCTCCTGCAATTCCAGGTAGCGCTCTCGCGATTCCGGGCCGGTCAGTGTGACAACAACACGAACCTCGGAAAAGCCGGGGCGGACAGCGTCGTCGAATCCGAAGAAACCGCGCACGTCGAGGTCGCCTTCAGCGCGTGCCGAGATGTCGTCGAGTCGGATGCCGAGCTTGTCTGCCCACACTCGGTAGGTCACCACCTGGCAGGACAGAAGTGACGCGAGGTAGTACTCGACCGGATTGGCGGCAGTGTTCTCGCCACCGAGGGCCGGCGGTTCGTCGACCTCGACGCTGTATTTGCCGAGCGTGACTGTGCTGGCAACGGCATCGTGGGCTTGCGCCGACGCCTTGAAGACGACGTGAGCCTTGCTGGGGTCCTTGCCGATGGCGTCAGCGTTTGCGGCGACAACGGAACTCAAGTGTGAAACGGAAGCGGTGGTCATGACAGAAAGATCCCCTGATCTGGGTGAGCATACGAATATCTTCCGCAGGCGGTGACCGCGGAAGTAGGTCCGATCAGAAGATCGGACACCCAGAGGTACAGACGTGCGCAAAATCGACATGGCGACGCCGCGTCAGCAGCGTGCGTGTCGTGTATGCGCCGAATCCCGTCACGCCAGTGACTGTAACCGCCTGGCAACCTTTCCCACCAGCCCTATAGGGAATCCGTCCCGAATGCTGGTTGCTCACGCGCGCTGGACGTTGTTCCAACGTGGCACCCGGCGGTTGGCAAATGCGTCGAGTCCCTCGGCGATGTCCGGCGATTGCAGGATGTGATCGCGCGCCGTGTCGGTGACATCCCAGCCCTGCGAATCATCTTCGGTGTACAGGGCATTCACCGACTTCAAGGTCAGGCTCACCGAGGTGGGGGAGGATTCGCAGATTTCCGACGCCATAGCCAAGGCTTCTTCGAGTGCCTTGCCCGGTTCGGTCACCGCATTGACGACGCCCAGATTCAGCGCGCGTTCGGGATCGAGTGTGCGGCCGGTTATCAAGAGTTCGCGAGCAACGTTGAGGGGAAGGGCGCGTGGCGCCCGGAACAGGGCACCCGACGTGGCGACTAACCCGCGACGGGTCTCGGGAAGGCCGAATTGTGCTGTGCGAGAGGCAACAATCAAGTCGCAGGCCAAGGCGATTTCGAATCCGCCGCCCAGTGCATATCCCTCGACTGCGGCGATCAACGGTGTGTTGCGCTGCCGCCGGATGATGCCGTATTCGCCACCGCGCGGCATGCGAAGGTCGGCGCGCTCACGGATGTCGGTGCCGGCGCAGAAGACGGTGGTTGTGCCGGTGATGATGCCGACCCACAGCTCGGGATCGTCGTCGAGGAGATCGAGTGCGGATTCGATGCCTTCGGCAGTTTCGCGGTTGATCGCGTTGCGTCGTTCTTCGCGTTCGATCCGAACGATAAGTACCTTGCCCTGGCGTTCAGTGCTTACAGTCGACATAATTGGACTGTAGTCCATCTATATTCTTCCGTACGCTGATTGCAAGGCCAAGTGCTGAGGAGGCGAGTGCGCGTGGTTGCCAAAGATATGGTTTCCAAACGTGAGCAGAACAAGCGCGACACCAACGATCGGTTGCTGTCCGCATCCCGTGTTCTCTTCTCGGCACAAGGATTTGCCAGCACTACCGTCGACGATATCGCTGAACGGGCCGAGGTTTCGCGGGCTACTTTCTTCAATTATTTCCAGGGCAAGGATGCGGTTCTCGAAGCGCTGCACAGCGACCACCTGGATCAGCTTGCGTCAATGGTGGACAGGCTGATGGGGACGCCGATGTCCACGACGGATCGAATCGTCAAGCTCTTCGAGGATTTTGCACTGCAGTCGGTGAAGCATCCGCGCTATTTGCGCATGGTGACAACGGAATTGGAACGCGACTTTGCCGCATCCGGTGCGGGAGCTGCCCATGACAAGCGGTTTCACGTGGAACTGCTGCGCGTTGTCACGGCCGGTCTCGAGGCCGGCGAAGTTCGAGCCGACTATCCACCGTTGTTCTTGGCGCAGATGATCGGTGGCGTCTACAGCACGCTGGTCAGGTTCTGGCGTCAGGATGCCGACTACGACGTGGTGGCCGAATTCGACCGCGGCGCAAGGTTTGTCGCGGAGAGTATCGCTGCCCGCTAGGCGTGAGGAGTGGGCACCACCTGTGAGAGAATCGACTGTACGGTGTCGGACAGATACGTGGCAGCGCAAGCGTCGCCGGAGAAATGGCGAAGCAGACTCTGTTGGAAGAGTCCGTCGAAAACTCCGTACATAGCGGAGGGCGTGATGGTGGGTTCGGTGTCGAGGAGTTCTGCGTAGCGGCTGACGATGCGCCAGATCATGTTTTCGAGGCTTTCATCGATTGCGGCCACATCCGCGCGGAAAGAATCCTCGAACAGGGACTGTGCCCGCAGGTCGTACCAGAGCCGGTGCATCGTCGCCTCATTGATCAGGGTCTCGGCCAAGATGGCCCCGAATCCCACTCGCAGCTCGTCGGGGGTCTGCGCGGTAGAGACTATGCCGTCGTAGCGGGTGACGCATCGCGCCTTGTAGTGGCGAACGCAGTGCGTGATGAGGTCGACTTTGTCGCTGAAGTAGTAGTGCAGGACGCCGTGGGAAAACTCGGAGTTCTGAGCGATTTCGCGCAGGCTGGTACGCGCATAGCCGAGTTCGGCGAGTGTTTGCAACGCTGCTTCGGCCAACTCGTCACGGCGATCCGAGAACTTGTCGACCTGCCGACGTGAGACCTTGTCGGCATTGCTCGGCGAGGACTTTTTAGTTGTCCCACTTGCATTCTCGACGGTGGTTGTCACGGCGTTACGTCCTGTTCGTGCGATGTGTGCCATCAGTATGACCGGCTGCTGGAAACAGTGTAGTCCCTGCTCTTTGACGATCGTGTAACAAAATCTTGACAGTCGTCAAGATTTCTCTTGACACTCGTCCAAAGTTGAATACTCTGTGACACACGCCACTTGGCAGCGTCGCTGTGAACGGTGGCATCGCGACATTCATTTCAGTCATGGAGGCAGTGAAAAATGAGCGTGTTTGATCTCGAGGGACGAAAAGCACTGGTCACGGGCGGCGCCAAGGGTCTCGGTGCCGGAATGGCAGAGGCGTTGGCAAAGGCGGGAGCGTCGGTGATGATCGGCGACGTTCTCGAGGACGAGGGCCGGGCAACCGCGGAGGCCGTCGGTTCGGGCGGAGCCAAGACCGGTTTCGTGAAGCTGGACGTCACAGACGACGCCAACTGGGCTGACGCGGTCGCAGCCACGACGGAGACCCTGGGTGGTTTCGACATCCTCGTCAACAACGCGGGCATTGAAATTTCTTCTCTGGTGGTGGACCTGGACGCGGATGACATCCGTCGGATGTGTGAGGTGAACATCCTCGGCACGGCGCTCGGCACCAAACACGGTTTGCGCAGCATGCGGCCTGGTGGGATAGCTGGTGGCGGAGGTTCCATCATCAACATCTCCTCGGTTGCGGCCACCATTCCGTTTCCCGGTATCAGTGGGTACTCGGCCACCAAGTCCGCCGTCGACCGTTTTACCCGCGTTGCTGCGACGGAGTCCGGAAAGCTCGGTTACGGCGTACGCGTGAACTGCGTCTATCCGGGACTTGTCGCGACGGAGATGGGTCTGGGTCTCGCGTCGGACATGGAGAAACTCGGTTTGTGGCCCAGTGCGGAGGCGGCCGTGGGCGACGTCATCGGGCTCACCCCGCTGGGGCGTCTCGGTGAAGTGAACGACATGGCGGACGCCGTCGTCTTCCTGTCCTCGGATGCTGCCCGCTTCATCACCGGTATCGGCCTGCCCGTTGACGGCGGAATGGGTATGTAACCCACACAGTCTTTTTCGGCTCAACCCCAACTTCGAAAGGTTCAACCAACATGTCTGACAAGAAGCCAGTTGTCGTCTACGGCGTTTCCGGGTACACGGGACGCCTCGTGTGTGAATACCTGCGAGAGTTCAACATTCCGTTCGTCGCCGCCGGCCGAGACGCCGCACGCATCCAGGAGGTGCTCGACAAGATCCCCGGCCTCGACACTGTTGATCACGAAGTGGTCGAGGTGGAGCACACGGTAGAAGCATTGACCGAGTTGTTCACCGGCGCACAGGTAGTCAGCAACATGGTCGGCCCGTTCATCAAGTTGGGTGGCACCGTGGTCGAGGCAGCGCTCAATGCCGGCTGTCACTACATGGACACCACCGGTGAGCAGGACTGGGTTCTCGACGTCCAAGAGAAGTTCGGGGACAAGTACCAGGAGAAGGGCCTGCTGCTCTCACCCGGTATTGCGCAGATGTACACGACGGGTGAGATCGCTGCCAACATCGCGCTGGAGAATCCGGGCCTCGATACCCTCGATATTCTGGTGTTGTGGAAGGGATTTCCCACGTACGCGTCCACTCAGACCATCTTCACTATCCTCAAAGCCAATTGGTACTACCTCGAGCAGAACAAGTACGTGCAGTGGGCGCCCGGTTCGACCTTCGACGTTGTTGTTCCGGGTCAGCACGAAACCGCTCTCGCTCTGCCGTGGGGCGGAACCTGCCATCCTGTGTGGTTCAAGAACGACCCGCGTGTGTCCAACGTCAAGGCTGCGGGTGGCGTGTTCGACCGGTCGGTGATGGAAGGTGTTGTTGCCACCCAGAAGATGGTGGAAGAGCAGATCAAGACGTTGCCCGCGGATCAGCAGGAGGCAGCGCTGGCAGAAATCGCCGGTTCGGTGCAGGCAGGCATGCCGCCCCGCGAAAACCCGCGCATCAACACGTCGATGGACTCGGTGTATGCGTCCGGTCCGCTCGGACGTGCTCACGTCGTCATCCACGGCAACTGCAACTACAAGCAGACGGGCCTACTGCAGGCATACGCGGCTCACTCGCTGCTGCAGCAGCCGCCCAAGCGTGCCGGGTTGGCATCGGCGTGCCAAGCCTTCGGCCACCGTGAATTGCTCGGTGCGCTGAGGAGTTTCGGATTGGTGCTGGACCCGGAAATCACCGTCAACACCTAGACCACCATTCGATTCGGCCTGAGAGGCTCCCGCTATGCGTTTGACCGACTATCTCGACAAGGGAGCCTCTCTCGGTTCCACCGCGCCATGTTTGACGATGGGGGAGCGCACGCTCACCTACGGTGACGTTCAACAGTTCAGTCGCCGGTTTGCCTCATCCCTGGCAGCCTCCGGGATTGCGCCGGGAGACAAAGTGGCAATTCTGTCCGGCAATGATCCGATCTCGTTTTCGTGCGTTTTCGGTATCAGCCGGGCGGGAGCGGTGTGGTGTCCGATCAATCCGCGCAACGAGGCTGCGGAAAACCGAGACCTGCTGGATCTGTTCGATACTCGGGCGCTGTTCTTCCAGAAGTCGTATGCGCCTCTTGTCGACTCGATCAGGGAGGCGCTTCCGAAATTGGTGACGCTGGTCTGCATCGACGGTGAGACCGACTGGGCACCGTCCCTCGAAAAATGGCTCGGGACAGAAGATTCAGAGGTTCAGCCGCCAGATGACGTGACCATGCTCGTCGGAACCGGCGGCACCACCGGGCGTCCCAAGGGTGTGATGCTGACCGGCCACAATATCGAGACGATGACAGCGATCACGTTGATGAGTTACCCGTTCGAGGGTCGCCCGGTGTATCTGGCGTTGGCGCCGTTGACCCACGCGGCCGGGGTTCTCTGCTTTCCCGTCATGGCGTTGGGCGGCGAAGTGGTGATCATGCCGAAACCCGATCTCGGTGCCTTCTTGGAGAACGTACAGAGGCATAAGGTCACGCACACGTTCCTGCCGCCGACGCTGATCTACATGCTGCTCGAGCATCCGGATCTGGCAGACACAGATCTTGGCTCGCTGCAATGCTTCTGGTACGGCGCAGCGCCCATCTCGCCGACCAGGTTGGGGGAGGCGATCGCCAAGATCGGACCGGTCATGGCGCAACTGTTCGGTCAGAGCGAAGCGCCGATGATGATTTCGACGATGGCACCGAAGGATCATTTCGGCCCGGACGGTGCCATTGCAACCGAGCGACTGTCCTCCGCGGGACGCCCGTCGCCCTTGGTTACGGTCGGGGTAATGAACGACAAGGGCCAACTGCTCGGGCGCGGAGAGCGCGGGGAGGTCGTGATTCGCAGTTCGCTCGTGATGGCGGGGTACTTCAAAAACCCGGAAGCCAGTGCGGAAGCGTCGGCGCACGGGTGGCATCACACTGGTGATATCGGATATCTGGACGAGGAGAACTTCCTCTTCATCGTCGACCGGGCGAAGGACATGATCATCACCGGGGGATTCAACGTCTATTCGGTGGAAGTCGAGCAGGCTCTCATGGCCTATCCGGGAATTCAGGACTGTGGGGTGATCGGTCTGCCGGACGACAAGTGGGGCGAGCGTGTTGTGGCTGTAGTGCAACCGCATCCGGGAGCGGTCATCGACGAAGCGGAAGTCATGGCCTTTGTAAAGGCTCGAATCGGAAGCGTGAAGACACCGAAAGAGGTTGTCGTCTGGGAGGATCTGCCGCGGTCGAAAGTGGGGAAGGTGCTCAAGAACGAGATCAAGGGGGTGCTCCTGGAATGATTCGTTGACAGGTTAAGGTTAGCTCCTTAAAGTTGTAGTGATCTGGTTCACTGCCGCTGCGCTCGAGGGAGTCTGAAGATGGCCGTCCTGTTTCCCACCATGATCTTTCCGATCCCGACGGACCCACTGGCTGCGTATGGCCCGTTGGTGGCAAAGCGGAATCCGGAAACGGTTGCCCCCGAGCCGTATATCCATTTTGCGGTCAAGCCGCACACGCCCACCATTGGTGCGGAAATCTCGGGGCTGCGGCTGGGTGGCGACCTTTCCGACGACGTCATGGCCGAACTGCGGCGCGCCTTGCTCGAGTGGAAGGTGCTGTTCTTTCGGGACCAGGACATCAACCGCGTGGAGCATCGCGCCTTCGCGGAACGCTGGGGTTCGCTGGAACAGCATCCGTTCTTCAAATACACCCAGCCGGGTCAGACGGACATCGACGTCACGACGCTGGCCAAGGATGCAATGGTTGGGGGCGTCGAGAACAACTGGCACAACGATGTGACGTGGCACGAGCATCCGTCCTTTGCGGCAGTTCTTCGGGCTGTCGAAGTGCCGGAAGTCGGGGGTGACACGTTGTGGGCTGACACTGCTGCGGCGTACGACCTCCTGCCGCAGGGCATTAAGGACCGCATCGAACACCTTGAAGCAGAGCATGATTGGATCAATGCGTTCGGAAAGTCGATGCCGGCCGAAGCGGTGGACATGCTGCGCCCCAAATTTCCGCCAGTGCAGCATCCGGTTGTGCGAGTCATTCCCGAGAGCGGCCGACGGGTCCTGTTCGTGAACATGACCTTCACACAACGGATCGTCGGGGTGTCGCAAGAGGAGTCGAACGAGCTTCTCACCCTGCTGTACCGGCACGTCAACCGTCCGGAGTTTCAGGTCCGGTTGAAGTGGGAGCCGAATACCGTTGCCTTCTGGGATAATCGGACGTGTCAGCACTATGCGTCGAGTGATTACTTTCCCGCGCGGCGTGTAATGGATCGGATCTCCATCGTGGGAGACCGGCCGGTTGGGATCGCGTAGCTGCCTGCCGAATTTCGGGTGTAGCAGGGGGCAAGGCCGCTCGTCACCTACTTGTGACTTGATTCAAGAAAGTTGGACTGAGCCGTTCGTCAGGCGTTCACTGGGATCAATTGGGTATTTCCCGTTTTACGGGAGATACGGACCTAGGGTGAATGCCCCGAAAGGGAACAGATATGAACAGGCTCGAAGGCAAGAACGTTGTGATCACGGGTGCTGCCAGCGGAATCGGCCGGGCTGCGGCACACATGATGGCTGCAGAAGGCGCGAAGGTTCTGGTTGCCGATCTTGATGCATCACATGCGGAGGATGCTGCTGCTTCGATTCGTGAATCAGGTGGTATCGCAGTAGGTTTCGGTGTCAATGTGATGGACGAAGATGCCGTCGCCGCGATGATCGAACGAGCCGTAGCCGAATTCGGTGGCATCAATGTGCTGTGTAATCACGTCGGTGGAAGCAATCCGCGCAAGGATCTTGACCTGCTCCGGATGGACTTGGACGAGTGGGATCGTGTGATGGCGCTCAATGCTCGCAGCACCGTTGTCGCGTCGCGGCTCGCGATTCCACACATGATCGAGGCCGGCGGTGGGTCGATCGTGAACACCGCGTCGGTTGGCGGATTGATCGGTGACTCTTTGCAGTCGGCCTACGGAGCGGCCAAGGCTGCGGTGATCCGGCTGACGCAGTACATCGCCGTGCAGTACGGGCCGGAGAACATTCGGTGCAACGCCGTTGCACCGGGTGCGATCATGACACCTGCTCTCATTGACAACATTCCTGCTGACGTCATCGAGGGCATGAAGCAGGCAAACGCTCTGCCCTACCTCGGCGAACCCGAAGACATCGCACACGCCATGGTCTACCTGGCTTCGGACGAATCTCGCTACATGAGCGGGCAGACCTTGGTGGTCGACGGCGGACTCACCAGCAAGAGCCCCCTCGCGACCGGTCGTTCGTCGATGTTGGGTTGAGTCACCTACGCCAGCCGCTGGGGCCCGCGCCGAGAACCTCGATGGACCCGCGGACTCCGTGGGAATGTTTGGTGCGGTGTGTCATTCGCCAGGTTCCGTCGATTAGTGCCCACGAATCGTGGTAATCGCCTAGCGTCGAAAAACTGAGGTGCGCCTTGCTGCCCGTACCCAGATGCATGTCACTGACGTAGGCGCGGCTGGTGGCAATATCGCCGACGACCTCGACCAGCACGTTGCCGACCAGATGTTGGGTGGGGCCGCAGTCGTCGAGGAACGAGCGGATGGAAGCCACTACCTCGGCCGGTCCGCGTAGCGTTCCGGTGCCTAGTTCTGCCGTGGCGTCCGGCGTCATGATGCGGTGGAGTTCATCCCAATCGCGAGCGTCCATGGCTCGGGCGAACTCGAAGACGGAGCGGGTGATCTCGCGTTCGGCGAGAAGAGTGGTGATGTCGACGCTCATGCTGTGCGCCTTTCTCGGGCGTCGGGGAGTTGAAAAAGGCGCACAGCAGATGTCAGCGGTTGAGCAGCTTGCGCATCGCCTCGGCAGCGCCCTTGACCATTTTGTCGCGGGGGAAGCCGCTGCGCTTTTGAGCGCCCTCGTAATTGCCTGCCGCAACCCAGATCGGGCCGTCGGCAAGGTGTTCGAGGCCTTCGCGTGCAACATCTTCGGGCTCCGCGACGTTCATCCCGGGGATGTCGAAGTTGAGGCCGGCGCGAATCATTGCCGGTGTGCGTGTGACACCGAGAATGAACTCGACGACGTGAACGCCGTACGGCTGGAGTTCGAGCCACAGGCTCTCGGCGAATATGCGTCCGAATGCCTTGGACGCTGCGTAGATGCTCTGGTGCTCGGAGCCCATGAATCCGGCCAACGAACCGAGCAGCATGATGCCGCCGCGCCCGCGATCCTTCATCAAACCGCCGAAGTGGTGCGAGAGTTCGAGCTGCTTGTTGATGTTCAGCTCGATGACTCCGGCAAATCCTTTCAGATCACCGGTGACGAACTCATGGCCGTAGCTGTTGGCGCCGGCGTTGAAGATGAGCAGGCCCACCTCGACGTCGTCGGTGACAGCCTTGATCTGATCCAGCGCGTCGGGAACGAGCAGATCCAATGCAAGAGTGCGTACTTCGACGCCGTTGGCGCGTGCCTTGGCCGCGGTCTCCTCGAGCGGGCCCGGCTTGCGGGCGATCAGCACGAGGTTGATGCCGATCTTGCTGAGCTCGTCGGCGAACCCTGCGCCGACACCTTCGGAACCGCCGGCGATGACTGCCCACGGTCCGTAGTACTGAGGATCGATCATTACTACCTTCTTCGAAAGATGTTGGCTTGACTAGTGAAACGGAGCTGGTACGGGTTCGCTGTCGTCGACGATCGGCTTGGGCACCGGCTCGTCGTTGAGAATCTCGAGCTTGCCGGCCGTTGCGGCGTTCACGATGGACGCGGTCAAGGCGCCGCATTCCTTGCGGGGAGCGCCTGGGCGTCCCTCGCGTTGCCCGAATTCACGTTCGTCGGCGATTTCGAGGCACTTGGCGCGGGCCTGGTCACTCCACTGAACAGTGGTGTGCTCCCAACTGTTCTTCTGGACCAGGACCTGCGCCTTGCACTCAGCGCACTGAAGAGGCTGCATCTTCTTCTGCCTTCTTCGCAGCGAGGTTGTCTTCGACTTCCTTCTGCCAGGCGGCGACGGGGCGCGCGGTGTCGAGTTCGAATTCGAAGCGCTCCGTCATCTCGGGAGCGATGTCCGCGACGTCGACGTAGAACTGTTCGTACCAGCGACGGAGCTGGTACACCGGGCCGTCCTCTTCGCACAGGAGCGGGTTCTCGATGCGAGTCTTGTTCTTCCAGATCTCGACGTCCTGCTCGAAGCCCTTGGCGATGAACGTGCCGAAGTTCGCGGCCATCGCGTCGGCAGCTTCACCCTGGAAACGATCCGACTTCTTGACGATGATGCCGTACTGGAGCACGAACTTGTCTGCGCTGACCGGGTAGTGGCAGTTGATGAGCACGGAGTCGACGTTGTAGTCCTCGTACTCGTAGGTCAGGTCGTCGACCATGAAGGAGGGGCCGAAGTACGTGGCGACGGAGTTGCTGCCGACCATCTTCGGGGTGCCTGCTGCGTGGGGACGCATGTCCGAGCGAGCGACGCCGCGCATGTACTGCGTTGCGGCGTGGCCTTCGAAGACGTTCTTGAAGTACGTCGGGAAGGAGTAGTGCACGTAGAAGAAGTGCGCCATGTCGACGATGTTGTCGACGATTTCACGGCAGTTGGTGTCGACGGTCGTGGTGTACCAGACCCAGTCGCTCCACTCGTCGCTGAGCGCGCCTTCGATGCGGGGGATGGCTACGTCGTCCGTCGGCGGGTTGCCCTCGGGGTCATGCCAGACGAAGAGCATGCCGTCCTGGTCCAGGGTCTGCCATGCGCGCGTCTTGGCGAGCGGGGGAACGCGGCGTGCATACGGAATCTTCTGGCACTTGCCGTTGCCGCCCCAGCGCCAATCGTGGAACGGACAGGCAATGGCGTCGCCCTTGACGGTGCCCTGGCTCAGGTCGCCACCCATGTGACGGCAGTACGCGTCGAGAATCTTGACGTTGCCTTCGCTGTCGGCGAAGACTACGAGCTTGGTGCCGAACGCCTCGATGGAGTGCGGCTCGCCGTCCTTGAAGGACTCCGTGAGTCCAATGCAGTGCCATCCACGTGCAAAGCGAGTAGGTGCGGTTCCAGCTTGGATCTCGCGAACCTCGTCGTTGTCGGACTGATTGATCGTCACGATGAGTCCCGTCCTTTCCAGGGTCAATGTCAGACTGACGCTAGGTGAGCCGTGATGGGTGCTCTGGCCGCCGTCTCACTAGGCGGGACCGGTGTGTGACTGAGTCGAAGACGGCATCAGTCCCGGCCTCCGGGACTTCCGGTCAGCGGAACCACGGATGAGGATATCGTGACGGGGCATCCGCTATGTCTATTTGCCGATCCAGTTTCCGTTGATCGGTGCAAGGAGTGTCTTCCCATGGTCAACAAGGTTCTGAGCACTGTTCGCGATCTGCTTCCCAAGATTGCCGAGCGGGCTCAGAAGGTGGACGACTCCAGGAAGATACCGGATCGAACCATTCGTGAGCTTGGCGATGCGGGTGTCTTCGCGATGTTGCAGCCCAAGCGCTACGGCGGCGCCGAGAGTGATCCCGTCCAGTTCTACGAAGTGGTTCGTGCGATTTCCGCCGCCTGCGGGTCGACCGGGTGGGTCGCGTCGGTCGTCGGCGTACATCCGTGGCATCTGGCCCTGTTCGACGATCGTGCCCAGGCAGATGTCTGGGGTGAGGATCAGTCGACGCTCATCTCGTCTGCCTATGCGCCGGTCGGTCGTCTGACGGCGGTGGAAGGCGGTTACGAACTGTCCGGCAACTGGGGATTCTCCTCAGGATGTGAGCACGCCACCTGGGCTTTGCTGGGAGCGATGGTCGTGGGGATGGACGGGCGTCCGGTCGACTTCATGACTGTGTTGGTACCGCGCACGGATTACGAGATCCGCGACGTCTGGGACGTGGTGGGTATGCGCGGGACGGCGAGCAACGAAATAGTTGTGAAGAAGGCCTTTGTCCCCGAGCACCGGTTGAAGCGCAATTACGAGACGGCCCACTTGCAGGGACCTGGCCAGGCGGTCAATACCGGTCCGCTGTACAAACTGCCGTTCGGAACTATCTTCACGTCGACGGTGGCAGCACCCTGCGTGGGAATTGTCGCAGGTTGCTACGAGGGTTACCTCGAAGTCATGCGTGAGCGTGTTCGGCTCAGCCTGGGCGGCGGACGGTTCAGCGAGGACCAGTTCGCACAGGTGGCCGTGGCGCGGGCCTCCTCGGAGATTGATGCGGCGATTCTGCAGATGGATCGAAACGTCCGCGAGATGTACGAACTCGCCGCGGCCGGTAAGGAGTTACCGCTCTCGATGCGGCTACGTGCTCGGCGTGATCAGGTTCGCGCTACCGAGCGTTCAGTGGAAGCGATCGACATGCTGTTCAAGACGGCCGGCGGAAACTCGCTGTCGCGCGGCAATCCGATCGAGCGGGCGTGGCGCGACGTTCACGCGGGCAGCGTGCACGTGGCAAACGAACCGGAGCGGGCGCTGGCGCTGTACGGACGAGCAGCTTTCGGTTTGCCGGTCGAAGACAATCTGATCTGACTATCCCGGGTTCACAATGTGAGGTTGCGGGGTAACCTCCGCCCTGTGAGGTACACCTCCGAACTGATCATCGGGTCGATTGTCGATCTGGCCGGTGTTTCGCGGGCGAAAGTGGTGCCCGCGAACAGGGTTGACGTTTTTGTCACCAGTGGGATGGGTGCGTCGCCCAGTTGGAGTGTGTTCTGCGCCGACGACGCCCTCGCCTTCACCGAAGAGCTTTCCGCGGTGGGTGATCTTCGGCTGAGGATCGCGGAATCAGACCTACGTGCCGTGGGTGACGACGTGTCCTGGGCGCCTGCGACGCTGTACGAGTTGGATGGGTCGATATCGGCTGTGTGCAGTCGAACAGCACTACGACGCACAGTCCACACGCTTGCGCACGACAATCTCGACGCTCGGGTGGGTCACGAAATCGAGTTCACACTCTTCGGCGGCGATGTGGCCGAACGCTGGTCTGCTTACGGACTCGGAGCTGCACTTGCTCAGGAGAGCTTTGTCAAGGATCTCCTTGTGAATGCCGAACGCGCCCAACTGAATATCGAACAGTTTCACGCGGAGTACGGTCCCGGACAGTTCGAGATTTCGCTGGCCCCGGCGTCACCGCTCGAAGCGGCAGACAGTGCGATCGCGGCCCGAATTCTGATCTGCCGCACCGCCCGATCGCACGGAATGGCTGCCTCCTTCTCCCCGATGCCCAGTGTCGGTGGTTCTGGAAACGGCGCACATCAGCATATTTCGTTGACTCGATCCGGCGAGCCGATCTTCTCCGGCGGGAAACAGGTATACGGGATGACCGCAGACGGTGCCGGTGCTGTGGGTGGCCTACTTGCTCACCTCGCAGACCTGGGCGCGGTGTTGGCGTCGTCGCCGCTTTCGGGACTGCGGTTGCAGCCAGACACTTGGTCTGGTGCCTTCATCTGTTGGGGTCACGAAAACCGCGAGGCCGCAGTCCGATTCTGCGGCGAATCCATCGGAAATCCGCACGGCGCCAATGTCGAAGTGAAAGTGGTGGATTCCACCGCAAATCCGTATCTTGCTACCGCCGTCATTCTTGGTGCCATGCACGCGGGTATTGCCGGCGCACTGTCGCTGCCGCCGGAAGTGAGCGTCAATCCGTCCAGTCTGACTGATGCGAAGCGGGCGGAACTTTCGATCACGCGTATGCCGACCGAGATGGGCGAGATGCTGCAACGACTGCGTCTGTCGGACGTTGCGAAGAGCGTCCTCGGAGACGCGATCATCGGTTCAATGGTCGCCGTGAAAGCACTCGAAAGGTCACGGTGCTCGGAGTTGGACGAGCCCGTGCTCGTCGAGCGATTGCGATACGCCTGGAGTGCTTGACGGGGCCCGCTGCGCGATCTAAATTTAAGTTGTTCCTTAATTAAGGAGTTGCTTAAATGAGTAACGAGCTCGATGCGGTGTTCGGAGCACTGGCAGATCCCACGCGGCGCGCGATGCTGTCACGTTTGACCAGCGGTTCCATGACCGTGGGGGAGTTGGCCGAGCCGTTCGAGATGAGTCGGCCGGCGATATCGCAGCATCTGAAGGTGCTCGAGAAGGCTGGATTGATCGAACGGACGGCCACCGCGCAATGGCGCACCTGCACGCTGCGTGCCGAAGGTCTGGACCATGCAGCCGTCTGGGTCGAGGAACACCGGCGCGGTTGGAACGAGCGTTTCGATCTTCTCGACGAGCGGCTCCGTGAACTGAAAAAACGTGAAACTGAAGAAGGAGAAGGGCAATGAGTGAGCACAATGTCGATCAGACCGCAGAATTCACCATCATCCGAATCTTCGACGCACCGCGTGAGCTGATGTGGCGCGCCTGGACCGACCCGGACGAGGCGGCTCGCTGGTGGCATCCGCGTGGTGTGAGTAGCCCCCGCGAGCACGTCGCCATCGACCCGCGCGTCGGTGGGACATACAGCTATTTGATGATCAACGACGACGATGGCGCCGAATACCCTACTTGCGGAACGTATCTCGAAGTCGAAGAGCCGGAGCGGCTGGTCTTCACCTGGGGTAGCCCGGGCGAGTCGGTTGAGAGTGCGCCCCGCATCACCGTCACGTTGTCCGAGCGTGGGGACAAGACGGAAATGACCTTCCACCTGGTTGGTATCCCCGGATTCAAGGGCGATGGGAACGTGTACGACGGTTGGAACGAGGCCTTCGACATCTTCGAGGAGTCGATGACTGAATAGTCGCAATCGGGCCCTGTGTCCGGGTGCCGGTGATTGAATGGCGGAAAGCTCGCTCTTCACCGATGCAAGGGGAGTCCAAGGCCATGGCGCGTGAGACGACTGTCGTACTCGACGGCTACACCTATTTCGAATGCCCACGTTGGCACGACGACCGCATCTGGGTATCGGATTTCTACAGCCATCAGGTGGTTTCGGCTCGCGAAGACGGAACGGATGTTCGCGTCGAGGCCGAAGTTCCCGGTCAGCCGTCGGGTCTCGGCTGGTTGCCGGACGGCAGATTGCTGGTGGTGTCGATGCGCGATCGCAAGGTCCTTCGTCGCGAACCGGACGGGCAACTGGTCGTTCATGCAGATTTGTCGAAGTATGTGAGCGGCAACGTCAACGACATGATTGTCAACGCTCAGGGCCGTGCGTACGTCGGCAATTTCGGGTTCGATCTGATGAATCTGGCTGCGGTGGAGACTGCAGATCTGCTGCGGGTCGATCCGGACGGCAGCGTGCACGTCGTCGCGCGGGATCTGCATTTTCCCAATGGCATGGCTCTGACTTCAGGCGGGGAACTGCTGGTGGACGAGACCCTGGGCAATCGCATCAGCGTCTTCTCGGTCGCAGACGACGGTTCCTTGGGTGAGCGACGTGATTGGGCGACGTTCGGGGTCGTGCCTGATGGTTCGACGATGGAGTCCACCATCTCCCAGATGGTGATCGCGCCCGACGGGTGCTGCATCGATGCCGACGATTCGATGTGGGTGGCCGACGCAATCGGTAGCCGGATACTTCATGTGGCACAGGGATCTGGCGTGATCGACGAGATTCCGTTCGAAACCGGGGTGTTTGCCTGCGGTTTGGGTGGAGCCGACGGACGAACACTGTTTGTCTGTGCGGCACCGGATTTCAACGAGCACGCACGTAAGGTGGCAACGGAGGGGAAGTTGTTGTCGATACGTCTGGAGTAGTTGGATTCACATGGAATTAGTGACGTCGCTGCCTGCCGATACCCCGCTCCGGCACGTTGCGGAACGGGTGCACCGCATAGAGGAACTCGGTTTCGACACTGTGCACATCTCGGAGACCGTACGAGATCCGTTTGCTGTTGCGGCTCTGGCCGTTGAGCACAGTTCCAGGCTCACCGTGCGGACGTCCATGGTGGTGGCGTTTGCGCGTAGTCCGATGCTGACGGCATTGGCGGCCTGGGATCTGGCGGACTTCTCCGGCGGCCGGTTCCAGTTGGGTGTGGCAACTCAGGTGCGCGGAAACATCGTCGGACGGTATTCGATGCCGTGGACGGATCCTGTTGCGCAACTGCGCGATTACGTCGGTGCTGTCCGGGCGATATTCGAGGCTTTCCGATCCGGCAGTGCTCTCGACTACGAGGGAACGCACTACCCATTCAACCGGCTGCAGCCGTATTTCAATCCGGGGCCGATTGGCGTTCCGGCACCGGAGATCTGGACCGGCGGCGTAAACGCGCGAATGTGCGCCCTTGCCGGCGACATCGCCGACGGTTTTGTTGCACATCCGACGAGCTCACATCCGAAAGTGCTCGCGGAGAAAATTATTCCGGCGCTCGAGTCTGGCGGCCGAAAACCTCGGATTGTTGCAGTTCCGAAGGTGATCACCGGGCGTGATGGCGCCGCAGTAGCTGCTGCCCGTGAGCCGGTACGCAAAGAGCTTGCGTTCCTGTACTCCACACCGGCCTACCGAATTGCGTTGGATGTACTGGGATTCCCTGAGGTCGGTGAGAAGTTGACGTCGATGGCGCGCTCCGGCGACTGGGCCGATCTGGCCGGCGTGCTTACCGACGACGTCCTTGACGGGTTGATCACACAATGCACGTACTCAGAGTTGCCTGAAGTGCTGGCTGCGAAGTACGGAAACCTCTGTGACGGCGTTGCCTTGGCGATCCCGACGGACCCGGCCGACGACGGGGAGTTCCGAAGGATGTGCGCCGAGTTTCGAGCCTCGGAGTAGAGCTGCTGCGGATTGATCTCATCTCTTGCGGGTGATGCGCTGATGATGCCCGCAGACCAGATTGACTCCAGAGGGTTCTGAGACGAAATCGGAGGAGACGTTCATGTCCGGTCAGACAAAGCCAGCAACTGCATTCACCGCCGAGGTCAACCGCGCAGCGGTGGCTGACTATCCGATGTCGGATCGGGAGGATTTCGGCGACGTAGATCGTGGATTCATCGCCGGCTGGAAAGACGATCAGGTCTTCAACGACAAGGGCGAACTGATCCATGACGGTCAGCCGCTCGAGTACATCGCCGACGACAAGCAGGCGCCGGAGTCTGTGAATCCGAGTCTGTGGCGGCAGTCGCAACTGGTGAGGCGCTGTGGGCTTTACAAGGTTGTCGACGGGCTCTACCAAGTTCGATTCGCGGTGAACTTGACGATTGTCGACGCCCCGGACGGGCTGGTCATTATCGACACCACCACCAGTGCCGACCTGGCTAAAGCGGGACTCGAACTGTTTCGGCGTGAGCTGAACAACCACAAGCCGATCGTTGCAATTATCTATACCCACACCCATTTCGACCACTACGCGGGCGTCAAAGGGCTTGTGGACGAGGCCGATGTGGTGGCGGGCAAGATCCCCATCGTCGCCCCGGGTACCATCGAGTCCTTCAACAAGCACGCCATCGGTGAGAACGTCATCACGGGCAACGCGATGTCGCGTCGGATGGGATACACCTTCGGCCTGATTCTCCCGCAATGTGATTGCGGGCTGGTGACCGTTGGCCTGGGATCGGGTGCGGACGGAATGAACATCCACATGACCTACATTCCGCCTACCGACGGCATCACCAAGACCGGTGAGGTGCGCAATCTCGGCGGGTGGGACTTCGAATTCCTCTATGCACCGGACACCGAAGCGCCTGAAGAGATGCACATCTGGATCCCTGCCATCAAAGCACTCACGTGTGCCGAGAACGCGAACCACTCGATGCACAATATCCAGACCATCCGTGGCGCACGCACCCGAGATGCGCGCAACTTCGCCAGGTACCTGGACGAGACCTTGGTGCGATGGGGTGCCGACGTCGAAGTGCATCACGGCCCGCACACCTGGCCCGTGTGGGGAAACTCGACAGTGGTGGAATTTCTTGAATCACAACGGGACATGTACAAGTTCATTCACGACCAGGCATTGCGATTCGCGAATCAGGGTTACACACCGCTCGAAGCCGCGGAGGTCGTGCGACTACCGGAGTCAATCGGTCAGAAGTGGTACAACCGCTACTACCACGGCGGCTTGCATCACAATGTTCGCGCAGTCTTCCACAAGGAACTGGGTTTCTGGGACGGTGACCCTGCGACGATTTTGCCGTTGTTGCCGGTAGACCATGCCAAGCGACACGTCGATCTGATCGGACGTGAGAAGTTACTTACCGAGGGGCGCAACGCTTTCGAGGCCGGTGACTACCGGTGGGCAGTGCAACTGCTGCACCACCTCGTTTTTGCCGACCCTGACGACATCGTGGCGAAAAACCTGCAGGCCGACGCGTACGAGCAGCTCGGCTACCAGCAGGAAGTGCCGCAGTACCGTTCGATATTCCTTGCCACTGCAATGGAATTGCGTGATGGCGTGACCGGCGCAGGTCAAGTCAACACCGACAGCACCGACACCATCCTCGCGATGCCGATCGACCTGCTCTTCGACTATGCGGGTGTACATCTCATCGCGGAACAGGCGGACGACGTCGACATTTCCATCAACTTCAATTTTGCCGACACAAAACAGGATTGGAACATGTGGGTGCGACGGGCGGTGCTGAACGCTCGGGCCGGGCACGTCCCGGATGCGCAGTTGACGCTCAGCGGCCCCAAGCCTCTGCTTGCGGGAATCCTGCTGAAACCGGGTGACGCATCAGCGATTCTCGACGGTGGGAAAGTAAGTGCAACAGGTGATCTGTCGGTTTTGAAGACGCTGGCCGAGGTGATGGATACCTTCGATCCGAATTTCGATATCGCCACGCCGTGAAACAAAGCAAGTGGGGCAGGCGGTACGACATCGCCTGCCCCAATTGCCTGTGTTGTGCTACTTCGCCATATCCTGGGCTGCTCGGTAGGAGAAGACCATGGCCGTACCGAGCGGAACGCCGGGGCCGGGGTAGAAGCGACCGCTGAGCGACGCACTCGTGTTGCCCGCTGCATAGAGGCCGTCGATCACGGTACCGTCGGCACGCAGAACGTGGCCGTCGATGTCGGTGACCAAACCGCCCTTGGTGCCGAGGTCGCTGAGCACGATGCGTGCCGCGTAGAACGGGCCCGTCTCGATTGCGGTGAGTGCTGCATTGGCGCCGCCGTTGGGCGGGCAGAAGAACGCATCGTAGGGATCTTCGCCGCGATGGAACTGCTCGTCGACACCCAATTTAGCTGCGTCGTTGAACTTTTCGACGGTACTGCGCAGCGCGTCGGCCGGAATGCCGGTCTTTGCGGCGAGCTCTTCGAGAGTGTCTGCAGCTACCCAGGTTCCAGCCTCGAGGTGCTTGGCAGGAGGGGTGTTGGGGATGCTGATCGCGGGCAATCCGCCGCGTTCACGGGAATCGAAGATCATGAACGACGGTACGGCAGAACCGTTGTCGTTGTGTGCATCCATCGCGCGACCGAACTGGTCGTACGGCAGCGACTCGTTGAGGTAGCGTTCGCCGGCATTGTCGACGATCAGGCCGCCGCGGACACCGACCATGAATGCGGCGCTGCCGTCGGGCTGCTCGACTCCGGGGCAGAACCAGGCCTGATCCAGCAGCGCTGTTGCGCCGCCGACAGCAACGCCGGCACTGATCGCGTCGCCGGTATTCGCGCCCAACGGGCCCATGCTCCAGATGGCCTTGCCCGGGGTGCCGGACTGCTCGCGCAACGTGTCATTGCCTTCGATTCCGCCGGCGGCCATGAGCACGCCCCGGTTTGCCTTGATGCGCTGGGTTTCGCCGCCGGATTCGACCTCGGCGCCGACTACGCGGCCATCTTCGACGATCAGTGACGTGAGAGTGGTTTCGGTGCGCAGATCGGCCTTGCCGGTGCTCTGGACGGCTGCGAGGAGACGGCCGATCAGTGCGCGTCCGCCAATCATCTTGCCGGGCGCATGGCCCTGGCCGGTGCGGTCCTGATCGAGCTCGGGACGAACCAGTTCTGCTAGGCCGCCGATGTCGGCCGGGTCCAGATCCAGCGGGTTGATGGAGCGTCCCGTGTCCATCCGGCCTTCGGCCTTGTAGTAGTCGGGGAAAGCCCGGAACTCGAATTCGATGTTCGGGTTCTTCTCCAACAGAGCGACGACAGCGGGCGCCGTGTCGACGTACGCATCCTGGCGACCGGACTCGGAGTCACCGAGCAGCGAGCGCAGGTAGGTGCGCGCGTTCTCGGTGGAATCGGGCAGGCCGGCGCGTTCCTGGACCTGAGTTCCCGGTAGCCAGATGGAAGCTCCGGAATACGACGACGTTCCGCCGAAGCGGTTGGTCTTTTCGATCACGATGGTGCTCAATCCGGCAGCTGCGGCGGTATAAGCACCGGTCAGCGCGCCGCCGCCGGAACCGACGACCAATACGTCGCACTCCGTGGTCCAGTCCTGCATCATTGCGTCCTAACTCGAAGAGGGTGGGGCCTATACGCAATACCCAGTGGCCCGCGTTGGCTATGTCAGGTCTCACTCAGCGGGCAATACGCCGACATGCGGGGATTGGGTGCGAGAATTGACTCGGTCGGCTGCGGCCGCTACACACTCACAGAATGATTAGGGGCGACCGTGCCGAGAATTGCCGAGGTCAGAGACGCGGCCGAGCCCAGTTCGGACGAGCAGCGGGCACGCCATGTCCGGATGTTGCGAGCAGCAGAAGAGCTGGCGACGGAGAAGGAGCTTGCTCGCGTCCAGATGCACGAGGTCGCGAAGCGTGCCGGAGTCGCTATCGGGACGCTGTACCGCTACTTCCCGTCGAAAACTCACTTGTTTGTTGCCGTGATGGTCGAGCAGATCGATCAAATCGGCGACACCTTCAGCAAGCATCAGGTGCAGTCGGTAAATCCACAAGATGCGGTGTACGAAGTGTTGGTGCGCGCCACTCGCGGATTACTGCGTCGGCCGGCCCTCTCGACAGCGATGCTGCAATCAACGAGCACCGCCAACGTCGCAACAGTCCCCGATGCAGGCAAGATCGATCGTGGTTTTCGTCAGATCGTGTTGGATGCGGCGGGAATCGACAATCCCACCGAGGACGACAACACCGCATTGCGGCTGCTGATGCAGCTGTGGTTCGGCGTGATTCAGTCCTGCCTCAACGGCAGGATCTCGATCCCCGACGCGGAATACGACATCCGTAAGGGCTGCGATTTGCTCCTGGTCAATCTTTCGCGGCACTGACAGCGATTCGCCTCCGGGCGTTGAGCTTGTCTTACTCTCAAAATTGAAATGAATTCTAGTTAAGGAAGCGCACTGAACGTGGACCGCCGCGTTGCTCTACTTAAATAAATAGAATACATTGCAGAAAAGTGATAGGTGAGCCAGCTCACCAACCGATATCTCTACGAAGGAGCGCTCATCATGGGCCATGCAGTCATCGTCGAAGCCGCCCGCACACCGATCGGCCGTCGTCGCGGCGCGCTGGCGGGACTGCACCCCGCCGAGATTCTGGGAGCAGCGCAACTCGGGGTCCTCGAGCGGGCAGGCGTGGCGCCGGAAGACATCGGACAGATCATCGGCGGTTGCGTCACGCAAGCGGGTGAGCAGTCCAACAACGTCACACGTCAGGCATGGCTGCACGCCGGCCTGCCATACGGCACGGCAGTAACGACCATCGACTGTGCGTGCGGATCTGCTCAGCAGGCAGTGCATTTGGTGTCCGGCCTGATTTCCTCCGGTCAGATCTCGGCCGGTATCGGCTGTGGTGTCGAAGCAATGAGTCGTGTGTTCCTGGGCCAGGCAAATGCGCCCGGAACGGGAAACCCGTACCCGGACGACTGGACCGTCGACATGGGTGACCAGTTCACCTCTGCGCAGCGTATTGCCGAGAAGCGTGGCATCACGCGCGCCGACGTCGACGCATTCGGTCTCGAGTCGCAGCGCCGCGCAGCCCAGGCGTGGGCGGAAGGTCGCTTCGATCGCGAGATCGTGCCAGTCAAGGCTCCGGTCGTCACCAAGGAAGGCACGCCGACCGGTGAGATCGCCACTGTCACCCGTGACGGCGGCCTGCGCGAGACGACGGCAGAAGCGCTCGCCGGTCTCAAGCCTGTCATCGAAGGCCACATCCACACCGCCGGCAACTCGTCGCAGATCAGCGACGGCGCCGCAGCAGTGCTGCTGATGAGTGAAGAGCGCGCACAGGAACTGGGTCTCAAGCCCCGCGCGCGGATCATCGCATCCGGCATGGTCGGATCCGATCCCTTCTACCACTTGGACGGACCGATCGAGTCCACCCAGATGGTGCTCGACAAAGCCGGAATGACCCTGAACGACATCGATCTCGTCGAAATCAATGAGGCCTTTGCCTCCGTCGTCCTCTCCTGGGCCCAGGTCCACGGAGCAGACATGTCCAAGGTCAACGTCAACGGCGGAGCAATCGCACTCGGACACCCCGTCGGTTCCACCGGCGCTCGCCTGATCACCACCGCGCTGCACGAACTCGAGCGTTCCGACAAGTCCACGGCTCTGATCACGATGTGCGCCGGTGGAGCTCTTTCGACCGCCACCATCATCGAACGCATCTGACCCGTACTCACACTTTCGAATTAACGAGGTAGACATGACTATTGGATTGAGTGAAGAAGATCGCGACCTCCGCGATTCCGTACGGGGCTGGGCCGCGCGCCACGCAACGCCGACCGTCATCCGCGAAGCTGTCGAGGCGAAGGTCGAAACCCGCCCGCAGCTCTGGGACGGACTTGCCGAGCAGGGCCTTCTGGGACTGCACATAGCCGAAGAATTCGGTGGCGCCGGATACGGACTGGTCGAACTCGCGATCGTCGTCGAGGAACTGGGACGCTCCATGGTTCCCGGCCCGTTCCTGCCGACCGTGCTTGTCAGCGCAGTGCTCAGCGACGCCGGAGTCACCGCTCCGCTGGCCGGCCTGGTAGACGGCAGTGCACTCGGAGCTGTTGCCGTGCAGCCAGGTTCGCTGAAGATCGCGCGCGACGGTGACACCGTTACCCTCAGCGGAACGTCCAGTCACATTCTCGGCGGACATGTCGGCGATCTGTTCCTGCTCGCTACGGACAGCGGATTCGTGCTGCTCGGACGTGACCGCCTCGAGGTCACCGATTTGGTCAGCTACGACGTCGTGCGTCGTAACTCCGAGGTCGCGGTCGACGGACTGGTGCTCACCGACGCCGAGATCATCGACATCGACAGCCAGCGTGTACTCGACATCGCCGCAACACTGTTCGCGGCCGAGGCTTCGGGACTGGCCGACTGGGCGGTGACCACTTCTGCCGACTACGCAAAGGTGCGTCAGCAGTTCGGTCGCCCGATCGGTCAGTTCCAGGGCGTCAAGCACAAGGCCGCCCGGATGCTCGCTCTTGCCGAGCAGGCCCGTGTCTGTGCTTGGGATGCAGCGCGTGCGCTGACACCCGCCAACGGTGTCGGCGCCGAAGAGGCTTCTCTCGCAGCAGCAGTCGCCGGAGCCACGGCCCTCGAGGCCGGTTTCTCCGTCACGCGCGACTGCATCCAGGTGCTCGGCGGTATCGGCTACACGTGGGAGCACGACGCCCATCTGTACCTGCGGCGCGCGCAGTCCTTGCGGATTCTGCTGGGCTCCACAGCTTCCTGGCGTCGCCGCGTTGCCGAACTGACCGTTGCCGGCACCCGCCGCGTGCTCAGCATCGAATTGCCGCCGGAGGCAGAGGCGATCCGCGCCGACGTTCGCGCTGAACTCGCTCCCGCTCTCGAACTCGAAGGCGCCGCGCAGAAGACCTATCTCGCGGAAAAGGGCTACACCGCACCGCACTTCACGGCTCCGTGGGGCAAGTCCGCCGACGCCGTCAGCCAGCTCGTGATTGCCGAGGAACTGCGCGCGGCGAAGATCAAGCCGCACGACATGATCATCGGCAACTGGGTTATCCCGACGCTCATCGCGCACGGCAACGAAGAGCAGCTCGCCAAGTTCGTCCCGCCGTCACTGCGCGGAGACATCGTCTGGTGCCAGCTCTTCTCCGAGCCTGGCGCAGGTTCCGACCTCGCGGCTCTGAGCACGAAGGCCACCAAGGTCGACGGTGGCTGGAAGTTGCAGGGCCAGAAGGTATGGACGTCGATGGCACGCGACGCGCACTGGGGCATCTGCCTCGCACGCACCGACGCCGACGCACCCAAGCACAAGGGCCTGTCCTACTTCCTCATCGACATCAAGAACAGTGGCCTCGACATTCGCCCGCTGCGTGAGATCACCGGTGAAGCACTGTTCAACGAGGTGTTCTTCGACGACGTCTTCGTTCCCGACGAGTGCCTCGTCGGCGAGCCGGGCGACGGCTGGAAGCTCGCTCGCACGACACTGGCCAACGAGCGTGTCTCGCTGTCCAACGACTCCTCTTTGGGATCGGGCGGCGAGGCACTGCTGAGCCTGGTCGACGGACTGCCAGGCGGTATCGACGACGAGCAGCTCACGGTTCTCGGAAAGGTGCTGTGCGACGCGCAGTCCGGCGGTTTGCTGGGCCTGCGGACCACGCTGCGCTCGCTGTCCGGTGCACAGCCGGGCGCTGAGTCCTCCGTTGCGAAGCTCATCGGTGTCGAACACATCCAGCAGGTGTGGGACGTGGCAATGGAGTGGGCCGGACCGAGTTCGCTTCTGGGCGATCAGCATCGGATGTCCGCTACCCAGATGTTCCTGAACTCGCAGTGCATGTCCATCGCGGGTGGTACAACCAATGTTCAGCTCAACATCATCGGTGAGCGAATCCTGGGTCTGCCTCGCGACCCCGAACCGGGAAAGTGACCTCCACATGAGCAATCGCACCTTCGTCATCGGCGTGGGCATGACCAAGTTCGAGAAGATCGAGACCCGCGACTGGGAATACCCGGACATGGTGACCGAAGCCGTCTCGAATGCCCTGACCGATGCAAGGATCAGCTACGACCAGATCCAGCGCGCCGCAGTCGGTTACGTGTTCAACGCGTCGACAGCGGGCCAGCGTGCCCTGTACGAAACGGGTCTGTCCGGTATTCCGATCTTCAATGTCAACAACAACTGCGCCACCGGTTCGACGGCGCTGATGATGGCTCGCGAGTGGGTCCAGGCCGGACAAGCCGACTGCGCACTGGCCGTCGGGTTCGAGAAGATGACCAAGACGGCACTGACCGGTAACGGTGAGATGCCCAAGGTCACCACGTTGGAATCACAGCTGAAGATCATGGTCGAGGACTACGGGTTCGCCCGTTCACCGATGACCGCTCAGCTGTTCGGCAACGCTGCCGTCGAGCACATGCAGAAGTACGGCACCACGGTCGAACAGATTGCCGCCGTTGCGGTCAAGAACCACAAGCACTCGGTCAACAACCCGTATGCGCAGTTCCGTGACGAGTACACCCTCGAACAAGTACTCGAGGACAAGATGATTCACGCGCCGCTGACACGTTCGCAGTGTTCGCCGACCTCGGACGGCGCCGGCGCTGCCGTCGTCGTGAGTGAGAAGTTCGTCCGTGAACACGGACTCGAGGACCGTGCGATCGAGATCGTCGCTCAGGCCATGACCACCGACACCTCGGCAGCGTTTGCCGAGAAGTCGATGATCGACGTGGTCGGCGCGCCGATGACGGCCGCGGCCGCCGAGCAGGTCTTTGCCGAAGCCGGCATCAGCATCGACGACGTCGATGTCATCGAACTGCACGACTGCTTTGCGATCAACGAGATCATCACCTACGAAGGTCTCGGAATGTGCGGCGCCGGTGAAGGCGGCAAGCTCGTCGAATCCGGTGCCACGACGTACGGCGGCCAGTGGGTCGTCAATCCGTCTGGCGGCCTGATCTCGAAGGGCCACCCGCTAGGTGCCACCGGGTTGGCGCAGTGCGCCGAACTGACGTGGCAGCTCCGCGGTACCGCAGACGCCCGTCAGGTCGATGGCGCTCGAATCGGATTGCAGCACAACCTCGGACTGGGCGGCGCGTGCGTCGTGACGGTCTACCGAGCCGGAACTTTGGAGAACTGATGGCTATCGATCTCGAGGTGGCATTGTCCGCCGAACCGACTGTGCGCGAAGCGTCGTGGACCGACCGCGACGTCATGCTCTACCAGCTGGGACTCGGAGCGGGAGTGAATGCTCTGGACCCCGCCGAGCTCACTTGGGTGTACGAAAAGGGTTTGAAGGTTCTTCCGACCTTTGCCATGGTTGCGGGTCAGGGTATTTCGGCAGGAGTGCTGCCGCCGGCAGCGATGAACATGCCCGGCATCGATATCGACCTGCGCAAAATCCTGCACGGTGGACAGTCGCTGACCCTGCACGCGCCGATCCCGTCGACGGGTACTGCGCGAATCTCCACTCGCATTGCCGATGTGTGGGACAAGGGCAAGGCTGCCGTCATCGTGCTCGAAACCGCAGCTGCGGACTCCGACGGTAATCCGTTGTGGACCACCGGAATGCAGATCTGGGCCCGGGGTGAAGGTGGATTCGGTGGGGGCGCCGGCCCCGAAGTTGTTGCCGGAGTTCCCGATCGTGCGCCCGACGCCGTGCTGACCTCCGCAACCAGCTCGTCGCAGGCGTTGCTCTACCGGCTCAGTGCCGACATGAACCCGCTGCACGCCGATCCGGCATTTGCGAAGATGGCCGGCTTCGACGCACCGATCCTGCACGGTCTCGCGTCGTACGGCATCGTCTGCAAGGCCGTCGTGGACGGTGTTCTGGGCGGCGACCCGTCGCGGGTGAAGAACTACTCGGTGCGCTTTGCCGGTTCGTTGTTCCCGGGCGAATCCATCACCACGTCGGTGTGGCAGGACGGCAACACCTTGACACTGGCAGCAACCTGCCCCGAGCGGGAGAACTCCCCGGTTCTCACGCACGCCACAATGGAGATCAACTGATGAACGTCGGAACCCACCCCACTGCCGCAACACATCCGGGCGGAACTGTTCTGACGTCGCCGCCGCAGGATGCTCCCATCGATCGTGCGACCGAGGCGGCGCGCAGGCTCATCGACGCGCTACAGCGCACTGATCGCGGCAACGCAAACCTCGATCGAGTTGCCGAGGAACTCAACAGCATCGTCGCTCATCTCGAGCAGCATGCGCCCGAGGTCGAAGAGCGATTGATCGATATGTGGAACGGCGAAGGCGTCACTCGGCACGACCCGGTGACCGGTCGGGAAAATGCCATCGCACCGCCAGTGGTTCTCGAAGGACTCGAAGACGGTTCGGTCCAGGGCGTCGTCACGTTGACCTTGCCGTACCAGGGCCCTCCCGGCCACGTGCATGGCGGCGTGTCGGCGATGCTGCTCGATCACGTTCTCGGTGTCGCCAACGCTTGGGGCGGAACTGCCGGTATGACAGCACAATTGAGCACGCGCTATCACCGTCCGACACCGTTGTTCGTGCCCCTCACCATCAGCGGCAAGTTCATCTCCAAAGAAGGCCGCAAGGTTCACACGGTGGGTGAGATCAGGACTCCCGACGGTGAAGTGTGCGTCTCTGTCGAGGGCCTGTTCATCGACAAGACAATTCCGCGCCCCAGGTAGGGGTTCTGACGAAGGAGGAACCCCAGTGGGGAAGCTCGACGGACGTGTAGCTGTTGTCACCGGCGCCGGCATGGGCATCGGACGTGGTGTGGCAGGCGCCTTCGCGCGTGAAGGCGCGTCGGTGCTGGTCGCCGAGATCGACGAGGCGGCTGGTCTCGAAACCGCCCAGTGGTTGCGCGACGAGTGGGGCGCGGAAGCGGAATTCATCCGTACAGACGTCACCGACAAAGCTCAGGTTGTTGCCATGGTCGACAAGGCCGTCGAGCGGTTCGGACGCCTCGACATTCTGGTCAACAATGCTTGGCGGACTTTCGGGTTCGCTCGCCTCGAGAAGATGACAGACGAGCAGTTGCGCGGCGGTTTCGACATGGCAGTGATGGCCGCTTTCTGGGCCATGCAAGCTGCGTTGCCGGAACTCGAGCGTCACGGCACCGGCCGCGTGATCAATATGTGCAGCCTCAACGGCGTGAATGCTCACATGTACTCGGTGCAGTACAACGCGGCCAAGGAAGCATTGCGGACACTGACTCGCACTGCCGCGCGTGAGTGGGCTCCCAAGCACGTGAACTGCAACGTCATCTGCCCCGGTGCGCAGAGTGCGGCATACAAGCGTGTCGCTGAAGCCAATCCGGAGAATGTGGCCGTCATGGCCGCTCAGAATCCGATGGGGCGGATCGGCGATCCCCTCGACGACATCGGACCCGTAGCGGCCTTCCTGGCAAGTGACGACAGTCGTTATGTCACCGGCAACACCCTCTTCGTCGACGGTGGTGGGCACATCAACGGTGTGCAGTGGGCACCTACCGTGGACTGACTTCACCGCGCATACACACAAGTGGCTCGACGCTGATTCAGCGTCGAGCCACTGTGCGTTTGTAGGCCATGCCCTGCGCCGGCCTCGAGTACCCGACACAAACCATGTCCTTGACAGCGCCTCGTCGCTCACCGATAGTAGTCAAACGAACGATCGCTAACCTGTCGATTGCGGGTTGAGGTTTCACGGCGTGTGTATTGGCGCCCGCGATCGATCGCTCAGGCTATTCTTCCGAGCTGAAAGTACCGAGGCAGACATGGAAATTGAGCATTCGACTCTGTTCATCGACGGCGACTGGGCAAAGCCTGCGACTGGCGGTGTGATTCAGGTAGCTTCGCCAGCTACCGAACAGTTGTTTGGCAGCTTTCCGGAATCTTCGGCGGCAGATGTCGACTCGGCAGTTGCTGCTGCAGGCCGAGCACTGCGCTCCGCGGAGTGGGCAAAGCTGGACGGATCCGAGCGTGCCGCGATTCTCGACAGGTTCGCGGACGCCGTCGAACGCCGATCGGAGGAGCGTGCTTCGCTGGTCAGCCGGCAGAACGGTATGCCGATCACTCTTGCCCGGTTCGCTGAGGGGGACGCCCCGGTGCAGCTGCTGCGCTACTACTCCGATCTGATTCGTTCCTCGTCGGTCGAAGAAGTGCGTCAGAGCCGCTCCAGCGCTGGTACGACGATCGTTCGCAAGGAACCGGTCGGCGTCGTGGCCGCGATCGCGCCGTGGAATTACCCCGCCATCCTGTCGATGTTCAAGATCGCTCCCGCACTGGCCGCCGGTTGCACGGTAGTGCTCAAGCCTTCTCCCGAAACGACACTCGACTCCTACGTCCTGGCGGAAGCAGCCGTCGAAGCCGGACTGCCTGCCGGCGTTCTCAATATCGTCACCGGCGGTCCCGACGTCGGTCAGTACCTGGTTGCCCACCCTGGCGTCTCCAAGGTTGCGTTTACCGGTTCGACGCCCGCTGGTAGGCACATCGGTCGAGTCTGTGGTGAACTTCTGCGTCCCGTCACCCTGGAACTGGGCGGAAAGTCAGCCGCATTGATTCTCGATGATGCTGATATCGAAACCACCGTGGCAGGCCTGGCCACGGCGTCTCTGCTGAACAGTGGTCAAACGTGCTACATGTCGACGCGAATTCTTGCACCGGCCAATCGGTATTCAGAATTCCTCGATGCGGTGACTGCGATGGCGGCGTCGCTGCCGATCGGTGACCCCTCTGACCCCGATACCTTTGTGGGCCCCTTGGTCAGTGAGCGGCAGTACAAGCGAGTTCTGTCGCTGATCGACGCGGGAAGCGCCGAGGGCGCAACGGTCACGACAGGTGGCAAGCGTCCTGCGCACCTCGATCGTGGATGGTTCGTGGAGCCGACAGTATTCGGCAATCTCGGCAACGACGCGAACATCGCGAAGGAAGAAGTGTTCGGGCCGGTACTGACCGTGATCCCCTACAGCGACGAAGCCGACGCCATCGCGTTGGCGAATGATTCCGAGTACGGCCTCGGCGGCACGGTGTGGACTGCCGACCGCGATCGAGGAATCGACGTGGCCCGGAAGGTGGAAACAGGTTCCTTCGGAGTGAATACCTATGGCCTGGACTGGGGTTCGCCCTTCGGTGGTGTCAAGGCGAGTGGAGTAGGCCGTGAATTGGGGCCGGAAGGGCTCGCGTCGTACTACAGCCTCAAATCGATCTTCTTGCCGGAATAGGACTTTCCCGGTCTGCCATTCACTCGACATTTCGAAAGAGGTTTCACGATGAAGACAAAAGCAGCAGTTCTGTTCGAGGTTGGAAAGCCCTGGGAAATAACGGAAATCGAACTCGGAGACCCGGTCGTTGGCGAGGTGCAGGTGCGCTTGGTCAGTTCGGGAATGTGCCACTCCGACCATCACCTTCGGACAGGCCAGAGTCCTGCTCCGCTACCGATCATCGGGGGCCATGAAGGTGCCGGTGTAGTGGTAAAAGTTGGCCCCGGAGTGCGTGAATTCGAAGTCGGGGATCACGTGGTGACTGCTTTTCTCCCAGCCTGTGGCGTGTGCCGGTCCTGTGCGAGTGGTTTGCAGAATATCTGCGACGAAGGCGCCGGACTGTTGACAGGACTGGCGATTTCGGACAAGACGCACCGAGCAAGCGTAAACGGAAACCCGGTTGGACAGATGTGTCTGCTCGGCACGTTCAGTCCGTACATCACAGTCAACAAGGCGTCGTTGGTGAAGATCGAGAAGGATATTCCGCTCAGAGAAGCGGCGCTGTTGGGATGCGGAGTAGCCACCGGTTGGGGTTCCGCGACCGCGATCGGTGAGACCAAGGTTGGTGACACAGTTGTTGTCATCGGTTGTGGTGGTGTGGGAATGAACTCGGTCCAGGGGGCGGCCGCTGCCGGAGCCCGCTTTGTCGTAGCGGTGGATCCCTCTGAGTTCAAACGCAATTCGGCGCTGTCGTTTGGTGCCACTCACACATTCTCTGATATCGAGAGTGCCATAGACACCATCTCCGAGATCACCTGGGGAGCAATGGCAAACGTCACCATCATCACCGTCGGAGAAATCAAGGGCGATATCATCCAGCCTGCTATGACGGCGACGGCCAAGGGTGGGCAGGTAGTAGTCACGGCCATGGGCGACTTCCAGGACACCACCGTGACGTTGAGCCTGTTCGAGCTGACGCTGCTGCAAAAACGGCTGCAGGGTGCCATTTTCGGCGGAGTCGGACCCCGCACTCAGATCCCACAACTCCTGGATCACTACCGAAGCGGCGCTCTCAAACTCGGTGAACTCGTCACGAACACGTACAAGCTCGAAGACGTTAACCAGGGCTATGCGGATATGTTCGACAACAAGAATATTCGAGGTCTTATCGAGTACTCGGAGGCAGATTACTGAGCAGACCGACTGCTGGGTCTTTTTGCAGGTCTACCGGCCCCGGAGTCCGCACGTCGTGTGCGGACTCCGGGGCAGTGTTGTATCCACTCGCAAACTGTCCGACTTAGTCGATTTAGACGTATTCTCGTTGCAGGAATAGCGCGGACTCGGTTCGGAAGAGAAGAGGCTCGGGATGTCCGATTGGGTGAAGAAGATCGAGGCCGAGGCCAAAGGTCTGCTAGCCGAGGCCGAAGAAGAGCTGACCGTGTTGGAGGGCGTCGACACCATCGATCCGCTAGCCGAGCAAGATGAAGACACGCCCACCTCGGATTGAGCCTTAAGCACGCCGGGGCCCGTCAGAACGGTGGAGCGTCGTTGCCGTAGTCGATGTGTGCGCGGGGTAGGGGTAGCCGGAGGGTTTTCCGGCGTTTCCGTTCGGTGCTCTGTGCCGCCCGGTGCTGAATCTTGACGCGCCGGTGTTTGCGTTCACTTCGGATGCGGGCAGCTTTGTTCTCCAGTCGAGTCCGCCGCGGTTTGCCTCCTTCCGGTAG